>JBIKOL010000110.1:0-30307 GCA_044358055.1 Obscuribacteraceae bacterium (SeqCode) | reverse complement strand
AATCGATCGGTTAGCGCCGTCACGGTTTTCCTCCTCCCTGCACCTTTTCCCAACAGTATCTTGATGCGTCCATCACGACTGTCAAGACCATAGTAAGAGCGCCGGCGCTCCCAGGCTTATATTCCGGCGAGATCGGTCCGATCTTTTAGAAGCCGGCGAGCCGCCGGCGCTCCCGGGCTTATATTCCGGCGAGATCGGTCCGATCTTAAATCCAATAGCACGATTAAATGTTCAACTCGATCGCGCTGATGGCTTTGCTGGCGATTTCGGCTGTCTCGGCAGTGCGTGTTTCGGACATGGCTTCCAGACCAGGCAAGTACATGCTGAATGTGGACCCGACACCTATGTCCGACTCTACTCCGACGCGCCCGCCATGCTTTTCGATAATGTTTTTGACGATCGTCAGTCCTAAGCCGGTGCCTTTGATTGTGTGCACCTTTTTCTCGACGCGATAAAAGCGATCGAAAATGCTTTCGATACATTCTTCAGGAATGCCGATGCCGTTGTCTTTCACGCTTACTTGAACTTCCCTCTCGGCCGTCATGAGCACGCTGACTTCAACCTGCCCACCATTGGGAGTGTATTTGATCGCGTTGTTAATCAGATTGATAATGGCACGCTCGATCGACTCTCGGTTCATGTTGACCAGTGGAACCGGGTCGTCGCAGGAGAATTTCAATTCTATGCCTTTGTCTTTTGCCATCATCTTCAGAGCGCGAATCGTGTACTCGGCAGCAGGGCGAACATCTTGAGCCACCATTTCCAGCTCTTTATCGGCTTCTTCGAGCTTGGATAGTTCAAGCACTTCATTCACCAGATTCATCAAGCGATCCGCTTCGCTATCAATGATTTGCATGAACTCTTTGTAGATATCCGGGTCTAGCTTGTCTCCGTACTGGCAGATCGTATCTACATAGCTCTTGATGGAAGTGATCGGGGTGCGCAATTCGTGTGATACGTTGCTGATGAACTCATTTTTCATGCGTTCAAGTTCGGCTTGCTGCGTGATGTCGTGCATGATCATGACGGAGCCGAGAAACTCACCTTTGAGCGAAATCGGAGCGATGTGCAAGCGAATAACTCGCTCGCCAATGGTTAGCTGCTGCATCACTGGACCAAGACGGCCCGGCGAGACAGTGTCTGTGAATGCCTGAATCACCTGACAAATCTGCGGACTGTCCGGTCCCTCAGTACAAAATACAAGCGGCTTGCCGATCAAATCTTTGGCTTCTTTATCGAAAAGTTGGGTTGCGGCAGCGTTGATTATTTGCACGCGGTTATCGCGATCGCAAACCACGACGCCATCGGCGATAGACATGAGCACCAGTTCGAGTTTATTGCGCTCAGAAATGAACTTATTACGCTCAGCCATCAAGCTATCTAGATTTTGCTTGTCGTACTGTTGCAAGCGCTTGGACATATAGTTGAACGCGCTGACGACCTGATCGATTTCGCGCCCGGCACTCTGGGAAGCAATTTGATGTCCGAATCGTCCTGCGGCAATCTGGCTTGCTCCTGAAGACAGAGCCTTCAACGGGCGATTAATCATGGAATAATTGACGGCAAGGCAGAGTGCGCCCAAAAACCAGACCAGTCCGAATATGGAGAACAAAAATACCTTCGTTTCTCCGGGCGTTCCAAATATGGAAAAGGAGCTGTCATCGAGTCCGACCCAGCACGCGCCCAAGTTAATATTGTTCTTTCTCATTGGAACAACAATATTGGTTAGTTCTCGATATCCCGAAGGACTTTGATAAACGCCCGGAATTCTTAAATCGGGCTGTTTGTAATAAGGGTAAATTTTTTCAGCCCCGTTTTTAGGTTTAATAAAACGCTGGCTGTCGAGCAAAACTTTGTCATTGCTATCCACCAAAGCGATATAGGCAATCGCCGGTGTCTGGACCATTTCGGTCAATATGTAATATTTCAGACCATCCAGATTGCCGTTGTTGGACAGAGCCTCAGCCCCGCCCCGAGCCAGAGCATGAGCAAGCGCGAGCCCAAACTGATTGACCGAGCGGCTTTTTATAGATTGAGCGTGGCTAACGAGGATCCAGGCGGTGAATGTAACCAGAGAAGAAATAGAGACCAAGCCTAGCAAAAGCAGGCGCTTCTGGGTGGATATGCCGCTCCAGAGATGCTGCACAATGAAAATCGCTTTTCTTACAGGCTTAAATGTTGTATTTCGCATTTTCTCTGGGCTAAGTGCTCCTCCGTTGCCAGTTCAGCGATCTGGCGTGCTCATTTTGACCGCTGGAGCCTGGAATTACTGACAAGCCCAATAGACCAATTCTACTCCAGCTGATTTAATTTATAAACATTACGACGCCCAAGTGAAATGTGGAATTTACGGTTTAGGGAAAAGTTGTAAAGGGTACATTGAAACGTACGGCGAATTTACTAGTCTTCCCGAATCCACCCCCCGCTCCCCTGAAATGAATAAAGTGTCAAGCAAACAAGACATTTCAAACTGCCTTGCGTCCGAAGAAATCGTGAAGCAATACCTTCCGCTCGTCAGACAAATCGCCAGGCGTTATTCGAGACTGGCCCCGGACCAAACCGATGATCTGGTGCAAATGGGCTGCCTCGGCTTATTGAAAGCCATCAATTATTATGACGAAAATCGCGCAAATAAAGCTAGTTTCAAAAGTTTTGCTGCGGTTTATATCAAAGGTGAAATCAGACATTACCTGCGTGATCATGGCTCGCTGATCCAGGTTCCACGCCGTTATTCAGAAATAAACAGCAAAGTAAGCCAACTTGAAGAACTTTATCGCAGAGAGATGGAGCAGACTCCAACTGTCGAAGAACTGGCTACGCGAGCCGGTTATTCCGTGAAAGAAGTGCGCGAAGCCCTTCAATCGATGGAAAACTGCCGACACTATGAGTCTCTCGAAAGCCCGGATGAAGATTCCCGTGATGATAACCGGGTTCTGGCGGAATTTGTTGCCGACAAAAAATATCTTGACGAGCTTAATTACTCGGAAGACAGGGAATTAATAAGTCAGGCTCTGGTCTCTCTCGGAGAGCGCACCAAGAAAGTTGTTGAATTCGTATTCTTCTACGATTTAACTCAAAAGGAAACAGCAAAAATTCTTGGTCTGTCTGAAATGGGTGTTTCCAGAACCATAAAAAGTGCGCTGACAAAGCTCAAAGGTATATTACTTACCGAGATCTTCTAAGCGCGCGCCATAAGCGAACGCAGGGGGATCGTAAATACCTATGTCCATAGCATCTCAGCTTTCCATTGAGGACATTCTCGAGCTTGCCATCGAGTACAAAGCCTCAGATATTCACTTGAAAGCGAATATGCCGCCCGTATTCAGAATCGACGGCTTGATTCGCTCCGTGCCTGACCTGCCTGTTCTGGATCCGGAATCACTTCGGCACATGATTTTCGGCTTCCTGACTCCTCGTCAGCAACAGATTTTTGAAGAGAACTTCGAACTTGACTGCGCGCTGCTCTTCGGAGATGCAGCCCGTGTTCGTGTTAACGTCTATCTGGATATTGATTCGGTTGGAGCCGCGATGCGTATTGTTCCAATTGAAATTCCTTCAGTTGAAGAACTAGGACTCCCGCCTGTAATCGAAAAACTCACTCGAGAAAAACAGGGATTGATTCTGGTGACCGGAGTAACCGGGGCAGGAAAATCGACAACGCTTGCTTCCATGATCAATTCGGTAAATGCAAGGGATGCATCCCACATTTATACAATGGAAGACCCGATCGAATTTGTTCATAGACCGAAATGTTCAATCATAACCCAGCGTGAAATCGGATTTACAACAAAGAGTTTCGCCAACGCACTAAAAGCAGCCTTGCGTGCTGACCCGGACGTTCTGCTCGTCGGTGAAATGCGTGACCCTACTACCATTCAGATGGCGCTCAGAGCCGCTGAAACAGGTCACCTTGTTTTATCCACATTGCACACACCGTCTGCTCCTAAGACGATCCAGCGTATTCTGGGTGCATTCGACCCCGGCGTGCAAGAAGCGATTCGATTGCAGCTTGCAAATGCGCTAAGAGCGGTTATCGCACAGCAACTCGTTCCTATGATGGGAGGCGGTCGTATATGCGTTCAAGAAATCATGATTTGCACTACCTCGATTCAAGATGCCATCCTCAAGGGTGAAATCGATTCTCTAAATGAATTCATCAAGGCCAGCGCCTATGATGGCATGCAAACGATGGACGGAGCGCTATACAATGCTTATCGAGAGGGTCTTATCGACGGTGATACGGCCAAGCTATATGCGTTGAACCCAGGCGAAATGGATCGTATCTTGCGCGGAGCGATGACTCGCTAGTCTGCAAACAAAATATGCGGCAGCAGGGCGGCTCTTTGCCGCCCTTTTTGTCTGAGGCAATCCCAGGCGGCAGCGACACCGTATGTGGTGTCAGCCCTAGAGAACCGACCAGTTTCTTTATTGAAAAAATTTGCTCATTCATTAGGATGGGTCAATAAAGCAGAGCAAGGCACTAAGCAAACCACCCAGAAACAGAAGTTAATACACTAGTCCAATGCAGGATGCAGGTCTCGGTTGCCGAGCGGGGCAATCCTGGATCCATTGGGTTATATTTGGCAGGTCGCAAATCATCCGATCACTTAGGATTGCCATAATGACAGCTTCGCCAACTCAAAGCCTCATAGTAAAGGGTCTCCTGTCTCAACTTTTGTTTCTCAGTCTTGCAACGGTAAGTTTTGCGCAAGATCAGCATGATACGTCGAGATTGCCAAATGCAGAACCAATATTGCGCTTACCTTTTCCTTCCGGCACAGTGGTTTTTTGCCAGCAGGGAAATCTTTCGCCCACTGGACAGTCGCATTCGCTAAAGAATGTAAATTGCACTCACGCGCTTGATTTAACTAGTTTGATTGATACGGAGCAAATAATTGTCGCGGCCGCAAACGGATTTGTCGCCAAAGTCAACAGTGCAGCAAAACCCGGTGATGAAAAGGCCGGAGGGGGCTTTGGTAATTATGTGAAGATTGACCATGGGAATGGCTACTTCACCTTCTATGCGCATCTTAAGGATGTGCTTGTTAAAGAGGGCGACAAAGTTCAGTCTGGGACGAAAATCGGCATCATGGGTAATACCGGCAAAGCAGGAAATGCACACTTGCATTTCAGTCTTCACCGAGGTGATTATTCGCAAGCCGGCACTTGTGCCACCATACCGATGCATGCAGTTATCGCAGAGGACATGAAAACTGCCGATGGTTTTGGCTTATTCAGCAGTTTGGAATTTGTTGGTGGCGGTTCAATAGTTTCCTCCAAGGGACACTGCTACGGTTCGGAGAATTCGGAGTCAAGCGAGTTTAAGATTGGACAGCCCGACGACGTATTAAGAGACAAAATGGAAAGCGCATACAATGTTCTGGCAAAGAAAATTGGTGCTGATGACGCTCTACAGGAAATTCTAAAAAACTGGCGCGATGGAAAAAGCGCTCGAAATCAACTTGAGCGCCTGGTAAGGAAGAATCCAGCATATTATGAAGCATGGTATTGGATCGGTTTTGCTTCGATTGGAGAGCTCAAAGAACCTGTAAAAGCCAGAGAAGCTTTCAACAAGATACTAGAAGCCCGTCCATTTCCGAGGAACCCTGAATGGCTGCGACCATGGACCACCCTTAGAATGGCTCAGGTCGATGAAGCGCAAGGCGAGTTCAAAGAGGCTAGATCCCGTTATAAATTGGCCAGTAGTTTTGCAAGCCAGGGGAAGGATTTCTTGAAACTTGCCAATGCAGGACTGAAGCGCTGCTCAGGCAAGTGAGCGCAAGCCTGTCTTCACTATCTAATTGGCGTACTCATTCTTGGATTTTGTTAAGGAACGCTTATGAATATCATGAGATCGGGAAGTCAGCAGTATTGTACTTAGCATGTCAACATTAATTGTGCTGACAAGGGGGCGAAAGTGGGCTTGAAACACACTTAAGGTCTGCTATGATTCCCCGCATTGTGGACATGAGATCCGCTACATATATTCGATGGGGCTGATAAACAGCCACTTTCGGATAATCAACCAATCAGGAGTTGGGCGAATATGTTTAAGTCTCTAAAGGAAATTGCCGGCCCGATGGAGAGAAGTCTCAGTGCCGAACTCAGCGAAGAACTCGCTGAATTCGAAAAACTTCTCCGTGGCTGCGATGATTCCGAATCCTATGAACTTGAGGTCAAAGTGCTTTCCACTGGACGCCGAGTTTACTGTCCAAACCGTCAAAACCCCATCGGAAACCGCAAGCACCACATCCGCAGCTTGCTCATCCGCTAATACTTACTCTTCACAACTTACGCAAAGCAAAAGAAACGCAAGCGAACAAGCGTTCAAGCACTCATGTAATATAATGGGTGTTGTCGGGCATTTGCGGTATTCAGCGGTATCGGCTGGAAATCGAAGCTCTACAAGTACGCCGGGACGTGGCGCAGGGGTAGCGCGCACCTTTGGGGTGGGTGAGGCCGGAGGTTCGAATCCTCTCGTCCCGACCATAACAGGAAGCCGGAAGCAGGATTCGCATGAATCCTGCTTTCTTCTTGACGATTACGCTCTGATGCCCGCTCCCATCCTTATATATAGAACAGCATTGCGAAAGGGATCGGAAGGATTCTTGAAAGCAGAGCTCACTACTCTATCCCTGAGAGCGCCGCCATCTTGGCGGCATATACTTGGGCGAGCTCGATCGACCATTATTTCCGCTCAAAACCGCATCAAGACGTGGATTCTTTATCACCGCAAGCACTCTTATTTGTTATGATCTAGCCTGAACGCCAGACACGATCAGGTTTTTTATAACTATTGGATATAGATTTAGCCCAGCTCTTCCCATTCCCGCTCGATGACTTTCAGATTGAAGCCATTCAGCATCTCTGCCAGGGAGACAGCGTTGTAGTTTGCGCCCCCACGGGTTCAGGTAAAACGGTCATTGCCGAATTTGCGGTTGAGATGTCTCTGCGCAAAGACAAACGCTGCTATTACACAACGCCTCTTAAAGCTCTTTCCAACCAGAAATTCTCTGATTTGAAAAAGAAATACGGCGAGGAAAAAGTCGGCTTGCTAACGGGCGATATATCGATCAACCGCGACGCACCAATTGTTGTGATGACAACCGAAGTGTTTCGCAATATGCTTTATGGAACTCACTTCGGCGACGTAAACAAAAACGTGGCTCGTGTCGCCTGCGTTGTGCTTGACGAATGCCACTATATGAACGATCAAGAACGCGGCACGGTCTGGGAAGAGTCAATCATTTACTGCCCTTCGGAAATTCAGTTGATTGCATTGTCCGCAACTATTGCCAATGCCGAAGACTTGACTAACTGGATAGATCAGACTCATGGTCCGTCCAAGCTGGTCCTTTCCGATTTTCGTCCGGTGCCGCTCAGGTTCTACTACTTCGGCGGTCAGGGGCTTTTTCCCTTGCTTCATTCAGGCGGAGGCCTGAATGGACAGCTGCGCTCGCTCTTCGGCAAAAAACACGACCGCTTCGGCAAACGAAACAAGCGCAAAATGGAACCGCTGCCCGATCCTCGCGATGTGGTTCGCGCGCTTGCAAGCAAAAATATGCTTCCAGCAATTTTTTTCCTCTTTTCGCGCCGCGGCTGCGAAGAATCAATGAAGAAAGCCGCCGACGTTCGCCTCTTGAACTCAACAGAGGAGTCTATTCTAAAGCGTGCAGTCGATGAGCTAATCGGTGACAACGAAAATCTTAAAACGCATCCGCATCTTCAGTATTTGTATAAAGGTGTGGCAGTGCACCACGCGGGAATGTTGCCCAGCTGGAAAGTCACTGTAGAAAAGCTATTTCAACGCGGCTTAATCAAGGTCGTGTTCGCAACTGAAACACTTGCGGCAGGCATCAACATGCCTGCACGTACAACAGTTATCAGCGCTATTTCAAAACGCTCAGACGAAGGTCATCGATTCTTACGTGCTTCCGAATTCTTGCAGATGTCCGGCAGAGCGGGTCGCAGAGGCATGGACGAAATTGGACACGTAGTCGTGCTGCGTCATCCGTTTGAACATGTTGAAGACGTCGCGCGCCTTGCTACTGCTAAAGCAGATCCGTTGAGCAGCCGCTTCACACCCTCGTACGGAATGGTGCTAAATCTATTGCAGCGGCACACAATCGAAGAAGCGAAAGATTTGATCGAACGAAGCTTCGGGCAATTTGTGATCAATCACGAAATCGATCCATTGTTTGAACAAAGAATGGCATTTGAAGAAGAGCTGTCGCGGCTGTCCAAGCCGCTTTGTCCAGCTGAACCTGGAGATTTAGCAGCCTACAAAAAGATTATTGATGAACAAAACACAAAATCAAAACAAGCAAAGTTGATCAAGCGCGGAGTTGCCGCAGGCAAAATAGCGCAGGATGACACAGAGCTCTTCACTGCAGTCGCTAAGCTTGAGAGCGAAATGAAAGTGCTGCTGGCGGAGGCTCAGAAAAGCCCGTGCCATGGTTGCCCTGTTCAAAAGCCTTGTGCCAAGCAAACTGACAGAGTAAGAACACTCAACAATCGCTTGAAAGAAACCAATCGCATTATCACAAACGAAACAGGTAAGTACTGGAAGACTTTCGACAATCTAGCGAATATTTTGCGATTGCAAGGCTATATTAACGCTGATACGGTTACAGATCTCGGAAAAATGGCTGCAGCAATTCGTGCAACAAACGAATTGTTCATTGCTGAAGTTGTTCTGAGCGGAGTGCTGAAGAAGCTGACTCCAGAAGAGTTTGGCGCAGTGCTCACTGCAATGGTGACGGAAGAGACAAGGCCCGAAGACGTGTCTTCAGCAAAAATTGATCCGAACGTTGAAATGGCTCTCGAAAGAATACAAAAGATAGCGCGGCGAGTATATCTATTACAGCGCGATTTCAATATAGACATTCCGGTTGAATTCAGTCCGCTCTTCTGCGGATTGTCGCAAATGTGGGCTGGTGGAGCCACCTGGGAAGACATTCGTCATGCGACTTATCATGACGAGGGGCTCGTTGTACGCATTTTCAGAAGAACAGTTGATTTATGCAGGCAAATCGCTATCGCGCCAAACAGCCCAGCAGACGTCGTAGAGCTGGCCGCTGCAACGGAGCGGCTCATGGCTCGCGATGAGGTCCGCGAAGATTACTGAGTCGTTAGCATGGTGTCCTACTTACATCTCTGCTAGCTTCGCATAAATACAAAGCAGTACGAACTAAGTGACACACTGAAATCAGCCTGGCAAGCCGTTCTCGTGAAATGCAGCAGAAGCATATGCGATCGGTAGAGATCTGATATTGCGATTTTCAAATCTAATGTGAAACCTCTTTGCCGGCCGATGCAATTCTTTGAAATCTCTTTTAGAATTAGCTTATGTGAAATTGAAGGAGTCCTGGTCCCCCCAGGTCCCTGTTTTGCCGCGCAAAGGAGACCGTTAATGGTTGAAGGCATTCTGGTTGTAAATCTAGACCCGCCGTATGTCGGCTTTGTACAGAAAAACGATAAATCAAAAATGAGAGGCAAGCTGAAAAATTGCACTGTACCCGAACTAAGACAAATGCTGTTAGACCTCGGCGCAATTAGTCCACAACAGCAATGGCCTCCAAAAGATTGCACAATACGACTGCCTGGAAAATATTCCTCGGCAGCACTCGAAAAACTAGGACTGGAAACAAAACCACCTGCTGCGGCGGCTTCATAGGCAGTCTTATCACGGAAAAACTCGATCCCGAAATGGTTGAACCTTGAGTTCAACCATTTTTTTGTTGATTTCGATAGAACTACTTTTCAGTTTCCTTCTCCAGACTAAGGCCGATTTCCTTAGCTTCGCTAAGGCTTTGGTCCGCGATTGCATCATATTCGCCCTTGTGGAACTTGCGATAAACTTGTGCTGAAGAATTCAAGCAATCTCGCAGCAGATTCTTATCGGAAACATGTTCATGGCATATAGAAACAGCCAGATCAAGCTCCCGTTTTGCTTTATCTAGCTCGTTGTTGTTCGAGTATATTATCCCTAGCATTTGACTTACTTTGGCTTTTAGCCACCAGGCTTCTTCAGAATTTGGATTCTCGGAAGCATGAGTCTTGGCCTCTTCAAGCATCTGAAGCTGGCTATTCAAGCGATCTTCCTCTAGGTACAATTCAGCAAGCTCCATCCGAAATCGCATTCGATAAATTCCTTGAGGCAAATTCAAGATGTCGTAGACTTTGATCGCGCGCTTCAATAGAGCTTCTTGCTTATGCGGTGAATAGAGAGAAAGTTTATCCGCACAACGGCTTACCCGTTCAGCTACATTCACTGCTTGAATGGCCAGTGCTTGCCCCCGAACCTTTATTTCACCTAGCTCCCACTGTTTAAGCTGGTTCAATAAATTTGTGAACTCAAGATCGGTTCTTTTGTGCGAAATCTCCATCAATTCCGCATTGATCTTGACGAGCATCTGCTCGTTCCGATCTGCAGTGTATGCATCCAAAAGCTTCTTTAGAGTTAGCTCGAGACGCTGCTGATCATCACCGAAATCGGCGGCAATCTTTTCACATTCTTTCAGAGTGTCAATAGCTTCATCAACTTTATCCATACGCATATAGGTGTCGGCATCTGCAATGCCGCATTGCCAGCGGAACTTATCGTAAAGACTGCCATAATCATCGAGAGGTCCTCTGTAACAGAAGAAGCTCCAGGCCGCAAATGCAATCAAGGAAATGAACAGCGATAATATTGCGATCCAATTTCTTTTTTGAGTTTGACGAACGCGTTGAGATTGCGTCATTGCCTTGTTGCGGCCTTTTACGGTGCCGTAATTGCTAAGCCCAAGGTTCACATGAGATTGGTGAAGAGCTGAAATCCTGAGTTCGTGCGGATTTTGCCGACCTGCCGCTCTAAGAAGCGCTTGTTTTAATTCCCGTGCATTTGCGAATCTATTTTCGGCTTTCTTTTCAAGGCATTTCATCACAACACTTTCTATGTCTGTGGGCACATCTACAGGTGCCTTTGCCGACAATGGCACAGCTTGCTCAGACACGTGTTTTGCAACGGTTGCAATAAACGACGCACCAACAAATGGAGCTTCCCCCGAGAGAGTCTCATACATCAGGCAACCAAAGGAGTAGAGGTCGGATCTTTCGTCGAGCTCCGCACCGCTGCATTGTTCTGGACTCATATAGCAAGCGGTTCCGAAAATCTGTCCAACTTTTGTAATGCGGGCCTGTTTCTTTTCTTCCGCTGGTCCAATAATTTTCGCAATTCCGAAATCAACAAGTTTTACAAGATCTCTTCCATCTTCATTCCTGCTGATCACCAGATTTGATGGCTTTATATCCCTGTGCACCACGCCACAATGATGCGCATGTGCCAGCCCATCCAGGGCTTGTTCAAATATTTCAATAGCCTCTTCAAGCGGCAAAAATTTTCTTTCAGCAAGAATTTTGTCGAGAGTAGGTCCCTCTAGGCAATCCATTATAAAGAACGCACGGCCATCTTTTGTGATACCGAAGTCGTGGACGGTAACAACATTAGGATGAGACAGTTTGCTTGCAGCCTCCGCTTCTCTTTGAAATCTGGCTCTTGCCAGCTCATCGTCGACGGCATTTTCATGCATTATTTTCACTGCTACGTCACGCTTCATGTAACGGTGACGAGCCTTATAAACACGGCTCATTCCACCTTCGCCGAGCAGCGAGATAATCTCATATTTACCGGCAAACATCTGCCCGATTAAGGGATCACTTTCATACTTTACTACCAGGCTTCCTTCATCCTCAGGACACTGGTTGAAGTTCACCGGATATTGCTTCTCGCAAATTACACAAACGAGTACTGCTGATTTGCCGTCTGCCACGCTAGCCACCTCGGTCATATTGTACCCCAGACAGCGCTCTAGAATGGTAGGGGCGCCTCACTGGCGCCCGTTGAAGGCGATTCTTAACGGGCGCCCATGAGGCGCCCCTACCAGACACTCCGGAGGCGTTCCCAGGAAAAGCGACAAATATTGCGATGCAGAGAGGAGTTCTTGCAAAAGGCTATTTGTCAGTGACCTGATCTAGCTGCTTTATACCGATCTGCGTTGCTTCTTTTGCGAAAGCTGCGGCTTTCTCATTTCCTTGAGGCGTTTCAAATTTCTTGTAGAGTTGTACAGATGCATTCAAACAATCGCGTAATTGATCGCTATCTTCAGGAAGGTGCTCGCGGCAATCAGCGAGGGCTCCGTCTAGCTCGTTCTTGGCTTTATCCAGTTCCCAGTTATTTGCGTATATCATTCCAAGTAATAAGCTCACTTTGATTTTCCATCGCCATGCTGTTGCCGTCCGCGGATTCTCTGGAGCATGTTTGACAGCATCCTCGAGAATTCGCATCTGCTCATCCACTCGTTCTTGCTGGCGAAAAAGCTCGGCGAGTTGAACGCGAAAAACCATGCGGTAGACACCTTCCCTCATGTTGAGGTAGTCGAATACTTTGATTGCGCGCCTGAGCAGAGCTTCCTGCTTGGCTCGCGAGCGAACAGACAACTTGTCGGCGCAACGAGCGATGCGCTCACCGAATGCCGAGGCTTGCAAAACGAGGTCATGCCTGTTTGACTCCTTAAATGAAGGTTGCTCCCATTGCTTCATTTTGGCCATCAGCTCATTGTATTCTTCAAAGACTCTCGCATTATTAATATTGATCAGGTCTTGATTCGCCTTCTCCAGTTTCACCGCATCATGATTAGCGGTGTAAGCTTCAACAAGCTTTGCAAGACTGGCTTCCATGCGGCGATCATCATCGCCAAAGCTTTTTGCAATGTCTCTTGCTGTTTCCAATTTCTCAACAGCTTGTTTGTTCTTTCCGTCTCGCAACAGATCATCAGCATCCGCTATAGCACATTGCCAGCGGAACTTATCGTAAAAGGTTCCATAATCACCTGCTGGTCCATGGTAATAAAAGAATACCCAAACGCCGACAGTTGCGGCACAAGCAGTGCTTGCCGTAAAAGCGAAAAAATTACGAAGCCGTCTATTTCTGGTTCGTTGTGTGGTCTTCATGACCTTCTGCGCACTAACACTACCTGAATTACCCATAGATTTTGGGTCTTGCACAGCTCCCATTCGCAAGCCCTTTATTCCGGATAAATATGCAGCATCAAGCAACGCTTGCTTCAGCTCGGCAGCGGAAGAATATCTGTCTGCAGGCTTTTTCTCCAAACATTTCATAATCACCTTTTCGATGTCTGGTGGAACATTTATAGAAGCCCTCTTCGAAATCGGTTCTGGTGGTTCTGAAACATGCTTTGCAGCAGTAGCAACGTAAGAGCCGGCGTTGAATGGCGGTTCTCCTGCCAGAGTTTCATACATCAAGCAGCCAAAAGAATAAATGTCCGAACGTTCATCAAGCGAAGTACCATTGCATTGCTCGGGGCTCATATAGTTGGCGGTACCGAAGACTTCCCCTGTTTGCGTAATGCGCTGTTGCCGAACATCTTTTTCATGCGCTCTTGTAATTTTCGCGATGCCAAAATCGACGATTTTCACAAGGTCGCTTCCGTCCTCTTGTTGGAGTACCACCAGGTTGGAAGGCTTGATATCACGATGCACCACGCCGCATCGATGAGCGTGTGCAAGACCTTCAAGACCTTGAATAAAAATTTCGAGAGCTTGCTGCATGGGCAGAAATTTTCTTCTGGCAAGAATGTCCTCTAGACTGCGCCCTTCCAGACAATCCATCGTAAAATAGGCACGACCATCGTTGCTGATTCCAAAATCATGAACAGTGACAACGTTGGGGTGAGAGAGCGCGCTTGCAGCCTCTGCTTCACGCTGAAATCTTGCTCGCGCTACGCCATCATGAACAGCACTTTCATGCAAGACTTTAACGGCAACAGAGCGCTTCATGAATTTATGCTTGGCTTTATAAACACGGCTCATTCCGCCCTGTCCTAGCAGCGACAGAATTTCGTATTTATCAGCGAACAGACGACCGATAAGAGGGTCGCTCTCGTAAGTCTCAATCAAGCAGCCTTCATCCACCGGACACTGTGCAAAGCCCGGAGGGTACCGTTTGTCGCAGATTGCGCAAATAAGTACAGCGGATTTTTCGTTGGCTGCATTACCCATAACAGGGACATTGTACCCACATGGCTCTAATTATGCACCCTCTGGGCTTTCCACAGCCGTCGACACTCAGATTTAGGGGGTTTCGCTGAGAGCTTGAGAAGTCTCGGAATCGCTCTTGCTGAGCATCTGTTGGAGCCTGGCCAGGTAGATGTAAAAAACGGGAGTAATGTAAAGAGTCACAATCTGAGATACCAGCAAGCCGCCGACAACTGTCAACCCCAGAGGTTGGCGCGATTCAGCGCCGGCGCCAAGCCCGAGAGCGATTGGTATACCTCCCATTAAAGCTGCCATTGTCGTCATCATGATCGGCCTGAATCGAGCAAGACAGGCTTCGAATATGGCTGCTTCCGGAGGCTTTCCTTCATTGCGCTCGGCATCGAGAGCAAAGTCGATCATCATAATTGCGTTTTTCTTGACGATACCTATCAGCATGATTAAGCCAAGGAAGCCGTAAATGTCGAGATCTTTATGGAAAATCATTAGAACGGCAAGAGCACCCAAACCTGCAGACGGCAGTCCGGAAAGAATGGTAAGCGGATGAATGAAACTTTCGTATAGGATTCCCAGAACTATGTATATAACAACAATAGCAAGAACCAGCAGAACCCAGAGGTGGCCGAATGATTCTTCAAACGCTGCGGCAGTTCCCTGGAAACTTGTTGTCACCGCAGCTGGTACCACTGACGAGCTTACATTTTTAATCGCATTCACTGCGTCACCGAGTGCCATTTCCGGTCTGAGATTAAATGAAATCGTCACCGCAGGAAACTGTCCATAGTGATTTACAAGCAGTGGTCCTGTTCCCAGGCTGATTTTGGCGAAGGAATCAAGTGGCACAAGACGCCCCTGAGCATTCCGCACATAGAGTGTGTGTACAAGCGAGGGATCGCTGTAGTATTTTGGTTCGACTTCAATAATTACCCAAAACTGATTGGTCGACGTATACATGGTAGAGATTTGCCTTGCGGCGTAGGCGCTGTCCAGGGCATCTTCCACTTGCATCATTGTGATACCGAGCTGAGAACAACGATCCCGATCAACATCAACATGCACCTCCGGATTATTAATTAACAGGTCGCTGGTTACATCAGTGAGCCCCGGCAATTTTTCAATTTTCGGCAAGAGCTTGCCTACGGTATCATAGAGCACTTTACTATCCGGGCTGGAAAGCGTGTATTGATACAAGCTCTTGGTCACCTGCCCACCAATTGTCACCGTAGGCGGGTTCTGCAAATAGCACTTGATACCACTTTCTGCTGCGGCCAGCTTAGGACCAAGCTCAGCAATAACATCATCCACTCGCAAACTGCGTGCTTTCGAGCGGTCCTTCAATACAATGAGAATGCGCCCCTGATTCAATGTAAGGTTAGGACTACCGTTCCCCACCCCGATACTCGACATAACGGATTCAACATTCGGATCTTTTTGAATCACATCTACTAGCTTCTGATGATAGTGCCGCATAGCCTCGAAAGAGGCACCCTGTGGGCCTTCAGTCATTACAACTATCTGCCCGGTGTCTTCAGCAGGCATGAAGCCCTTGGGAATTTCTTGAAATAGGAATGCTGTGCCCAATAGCATTGCCAGGAATAGAACCGTCACCGCAGCTTTGTTTTTCAGAGCAATAAGCAGGCTGTGGCGATAAAGATATGCCATTCCCTCAAATAAATGTTCGGAAAGCGCCACCATCGGATTAGTCTTATTGCTGCTATGTGCAGGGCGCAAGAAGCGGCTGCACAACATTGGCGTAAAGGTCAATGAGATGAAGCCGGAAATTAAAATGGCAACGCTGATTGTGACTGCAAACTCGTTAAAGAGACGCCCGACGATTCCAGGAAGCAAGAGAACAGGAATGAACACCGCAACAAGTGAAATTGTCATTGAAAGAATGGTAAATCCGATTTCCTTGCTGCCATCGAGTGCCGCCTGCATAGCAGGTTTTCCCATCTCAGTATGTCGCACAATATTTTCGAGCATAACAATTGCATCATCGACGACGAAGCCTACTGCAAGTGATAGCGCCATCAGAGTAAGGTTGTTCAAACTGAACCCAAGCAATTTCATTGCAGCAAAAGTTCCAATAATGGAAATCGGCAGCGAAAGGCTTGGGATGATTGTGGCCGAGAGATTACCCAGAAACAGAAATATAACCAGGACGACAAGTGCAACGGTAAGCAGTAATGTGACCTGCACATCATCAACCGAGTTACGAATGGTTTGTGATTGGTCGTATAAAACATTGAGATGAACTTCAGGGGGAAGGTTCGCCTGGAAGCCCGGCATCAGGGCTTTGATTGAGTCGACAACTTGAATTGTGTTCGCGCCTGGCTGGCGCAAGACAGCAAGAATTACTGAAGGTGTGCTGTTATACTGACCAGCTGTTTTGTCGTTCTGCACACTGTCAATAACGTTTGCAACCTGATCCAGCCGCAGCGGCACGCCGTTTTTTGTAGTCAGGATAACCGGCTTGAACTGATTTGCTGAAAGCAGCTGTCCATTCGATTCAATGGTGAAAGCCTGGTGCCGCCCCCAGAGAGTACCTGTCGGCTGATTCTGATTAGAATTAGCCACAGCGCTCATAATATCGTCAATACCAAGCCCGTAAGACGCAATACGAGTCGGATTAACTTGAACACGCACGGCAAATTGCTGCGAGCCATTAACTTGCACCTGCGCAACACCACTTACTCTTGCTATGCGCTGAGCGATGACAGTTTCAGCATAATAGTCCACCTGGTAAAGCGGTAAGTTCGGCGAGCTTACTGCAAGATAAATGACCGGCTGACTTGCCGGATTTACCTTACTGAAAGTCGGTGGAATCGTCATCTGTGGTGGCAATTGCTTCGAAGCCGCACTGATAGCCGCCTGAACATCAAGCGCAGCTCCATCAATATTGCGTGAATTGTCGAACTGCAATGTAATCTGCGACTGACCAAGACTGCTGTTCGAAGTCATTTGATTAAGTCCAGAAATAGTTGCGAATTGCTTTTCCAGCGGCATCGAAACCGCGGAGGCCATCGTCTCGGCGGAGGTTCCAGGCAGAGTGCTGGTAACTTGAATGGTGGGGAAATCAACGTTGGGCAAATTACTGATTGGCAATTGTGTGTAGCCAATAGCGCCAAACAATAGAATTGCAAACATGACCAGGGTAGTCATAACCGGGCGAGAGATGCACAGTTTGCCAATGTTCATTGTGCATTTCCTCCAGCCAGCTCGGTCTTTTGCTTGCGAGCGAGTATCCACTTTTCCAGCTTATCCAAGTACAGATAAAACACGGGAGTGATATAGAGAGTAACAAGCTGAGAAAGCAAGAGTCCACCGACAATCGTTAAGCCGAGCGGTTGTCTTGACTCAGCGCCCTGACCGGCAGCAAGCGCAATCGGTAAGCTTCCGAATAACGCAGCCAGCGTTGTCATCATGATAGGGCGGAAGCGAACGATACACGCTTTTGTGATGGACTCCTCCGGATTGAGCCCTTCAAGCCGCTGAGTCTCAAGCGCAAAGTCAATCATCATGATTGCATTTTTCTTGACTATACCAATCAGCAAAATCAAACCGAGGAACGCGTAGATATCGAGATCCTTATGAAACAAAAGCAAGGTGATTAGCGCGCCCAGCCCAGCCGAAGGCAGTCCCGAGAGAATCGTGAGTGGATGAATATAACTTTCGTAAAGTATGCCGAGCACAATATAAATAACAAGAACAGAGAGAATGAGCAGCGCGCCCATGTTTTTTGTAGATGCTTCAAAAGCCTGTGCTGTTCCTTGGAAGCTGAAGTTGATGTCCCCAGGTAAAGCATCTTTGGCAATGTGCTTGATTTCATCTACTGCATCACTCAGAGGGAAATTAGGTTTCAAGTTGAAAGAGATGGTCACTGAAGGAAGCTGACCCAGGTGGTTAATTTGGATGGGTCCAGCACCTCTGGACGTCGAAGCTACGGTGGATAAGGGCACAAGCTGTCCATCAGCTGTTCTTATCCGTAGAAGGGCCAACATATTGGGGTCTTCATAATACTTGGGAAGAACTTCAAGAATGACCCAGTATTGATTTGTATCAGTGAAAATTGTTGAGACCTGCCTGGCTGAATAAGCACTGTTCAGCGAGTCTTGAACCTGCTGAATACTGATTCCGAGCCTGGAACATTTTGCTCTGTCGATATTGACTCTCAGTTTGAGATCTTTCAACTGCAAATCGCTATTTACGTCAGCGACTCCATCTATTTCTCGCATTTTTTTCTCGAGCTTTTTCCCAGCAGCATATAGCTCATCAAGATCAGACCCAGAGATAGTCACCTGATAAAGCGCTTTTGTAATCTGCCCCCCGATGCGAATCGCAGGAGGGTTTTGCATCAAGTACTTCACGCCCACAACGCCACCGGTCTTTTTGCGCAATTCATTGATAAGCTCATCAACTTTCATTTTGCGCTCATTGAACGGCTTCAAGAACAAGTTCAGGCGGCCCTGATTCAAACTCATGGAGCCAAGCCCGCTGCCCACCGACGACATAACCCCTTGAACCTCAGGTGACTTTGCCACAATTGCGGCGATTCGCTGCTGGTGCTCAACCATATCCTTGAAGGAAATACCTTCTTGAGCTTGAACGGTTCCGTTTATCTGTCCCGTATCTTCGCTGGGAATGAAGCCCTTCGGCACTGCCTGCAAGAGCATCCAGCTTGCGGTGATGGTCACGAGAAATAGAACCACAATTACATCGCGATTGCGTAGCGACCATCGCAGCGATACCTCGTATGATTTCAACCAGAGTCCAATTATGTACTCAGAAACATTCTGAATGAAAGACCTGCGTTCGTTCTTTGGAGGGCTCAAGAAGCGGCTGCAGAGCATCGGCGTTAGTGAAAGCGATACGAAACCTGATATCAGTATTGCAATGCTGATCGTGACACCAAACTGGAAAAACAATCGCCCCATTATTCCACCCATCATCATGATGGGAATGAACACAGCCACAAGCGAAACAGTCATAGCAACGATAGTAAAACCAATTTCCTGAGCGCCCCGTAGCGCGGACTCGCGAGGAGGCATACCGTGTTCGATATGCCGGACGATATTTTCCAGCACAACAATGGCATCGTCCACAACAAATCCAACGCATAAAGTGATTGCCATCAGTGAAATATTGTTCAAAGTAAACCCGAGCACTTTCATAGCAGCGAAAGTACCGAGTATTGAAATAGGAAGCGAGAGGCTGGCTATGACAGTGGTTGAAACGTTGCCGAGAAAGAAATAGATAACGAGGATAACCAGAACAATAGTAATTAACAAGGTCATCTGAACATCATCGATAGAGCGCCGAATGCTCACGGAGCGATCGTAAATCACGTTGAGATTCATCGAGCCAGGCATGGCTGCACGAAACGAAGGCAGTACCTTCTTGATGTTGTCGACGATCTGAATTGTATTTGTGTTGGGCTGCTTTTGCACGGCAAGAACTACAGCGCGGTTCCCGTTGTACCAGGTTGCGACTTTGTCAGTCTGCACGCTGTCTATCACATTGCCGATGTCTTGCAGGCGCACTGGCGCGCCATTTTTGTAAGTCACAACAAGCGGTTTCAAGGCATTGGCGTTGAAGAGCTGACCGTTGGCTTTCAGGTTATACGCGGTGTTAGGTCCATATAAAGTTCCAAGAGGAAGATTGACATTGCCGGCTCTAATCGCCGCAGCGACGTCATTCATGCCGATGCCCAGAGCGCCAAGTTTCGCGGGATCAACCTGCACATGAGGGCTGTATATTTGTGAGCCGAAAACCTGAACCTGAGCAACACCGTTAGTCATTGAAATGCGGGGAGCAAGCTGGTTCTCGGCGTACTCATCAACAGTGTATATGGGTAATGTCGGAGAACTTAATCCAATAAACAATATCGGTACATCAGCCGGATTTACCTTTTTGAAAATCGGTGGAACAGGCATGCTTGTGGGAAGATTTGCTCGTGCAGCAATAATTGCAGCCTGCACGTCTTCGGCTGCACCATCAATCTTTCTATTGAGATCAAACTGCAGTGTAATAGATGTGCTTCCCATCTGGCTTGTCGAATTCATCGAATCAAGACCAGCTATGTTCGAGAATTGTTTTTCAAGCGGGGTTGCTACTGCAGACGCCATCGTCTCAGGAGACGCACCAGGTAAACTTGCAGAAACCGAAATCGTGGGGAAGTCCACTGCAGGCAGGTCATTAATCGGAAGCGAGAGGTAAGCTAGCAAGCCGAAAAGCAAAATTCCCGCCACCACTAGTGTGGTCATTACAGGACGCAGAATAAAGATTCGAGAGATGTTCATTCCAATTCAAAGCAGGGAGAAGCCACGGCTTCTGAGTTAATTATCTGTTTTGTGCCTGTGCCCATGTCCTTCAGCTTGAACATTGACCGTTGGCGCGACGGAGAATTTGGCTCCTCTAGGCGCTACCTGCTCTGCACCCGGATGCTGGGGAGCCGGGGTCGTTGCGGCCGGGCCGCCTGCATCCGGACTGCTTGCAGCCGGGGTCGAGTTGTCTTCCGGACGGCTTGCAGCCGGGTTTGCCTCCCGGGATGATTCATTTGCCGACTGGGACCAACTGTTGCCGGAGGCATCCCCGCCGCCACCTCTGCTGTGTCCGCGCCCCTGCTTGTTATCTTGAGTGACTTTGACCTTAGTTCCTGGACCCAATTGCAATTGCCCGTCCGTGACAACAACGTCACCGGTTTTGATACCAGAGCCCAGAGCCGCAATATCGACATTGCTTCTGTCAACAGTAACCGGCGCAAGGTAAACCGTGTTATCGGGCTTCACGACAAACACGGCTGTGCCTTGTTGGGTCGTTTGCAATGCGGTAGTCGGAACAACCACCGATGGTGCATTGCTCGGAATGCTCACTGTAACGTCGACGAATTGACCTGGGAAAAGGTGATGATCTTCATTTGAGAAAGAGGCTCTCATGGTCACGGTTCCGGTATTAGTGTTAACCGTGTTTTCGAGGAAATTGACATCTCCTTCGACTGCGTTTGCTTTAACGCCCTCGATATTCGCTGTGATTTTCAAGGTTTTGGCACGAAGCGCAGCGCGCACCTGATCCAGGTTTTGTTCTGGAACGGTGAAGGTTACATAAATAGGCTTGACTTGCGCGATGCTAACCAGTGGTTGATTATTCTGTGCAGTAACGACGTTGCCGGCATAAACGTTCAGGCTGCCTGTTTTTCCATCGATAGGAGACCTGATTGTCGTCCAACCCAACTGAATTTGTGCATTGCGCATTATTGCCCGGTCTGTCTCAAGCTGCGCCTGGGCTGTTTTGATTGCAGCGCGATCTGCGTTGACCACGCTGAGGGTATTTTCGATTTGCTTCTGATCGGCGAGAATAGCAGCGTTTGCTACAGAGAGATTTGTTTCCATCTGGTCGCTCTGCTCATGCGAGACAGCGCCTTGAGTAAGCAAACTGTTATATCTCTGATTTTGCTTTCCCGCGTATGAAGCTTGCGCCTGATCCTTCATCAGATTGGCCTGAGCCTGCCCAACCTGCGCCTGGTCTCGTGCCAACGCAGCTTCAGCTTGCTGCACATTCGCCGCGTCTTTATCTACGTTTCCTTGAGCTTGAGCAAGAGCTGCCTGGTATAGACTCGGATCAATTTCAAAAAGAAGGTCGCCCTTTTTAACGTATTGTCCTTGCCTGAAATACACTTGCCTGAGCTGTCCGCTTACCTGCGGCACCACATTTACAACAGAGTAGGCAAGCACGTTTCCTATACTCTTAATTTCAATCGGCACACTGGCGGATTTGGCTACAGCGACGCTTACAGACACAGTTCGTTCTTTGTGCGTATCGACAGGCGTAGCTTTTTTCATCGCAGTAGTGAAATACCAGAGCCCCACCAGAACAACTGCGCCAAGTGCAAGCAAGAACAAGAAACGCACGAGCCCCGGGCGCTTCGCTTGTTTTTCAATACTTGTTTCGTTGCGGGTAAGTTCAGCCATTTGCTCTGATGATTCTTCTGCGAGCTTATTAGTTGTCTCTACGTGTGCCGTATTCATCCAGGTTCTCCTGAGGCGAAAAACTGCCCTCATTTAGGCAAAGCTGGGAAGCATGAAAGCGCTCTCTATCTGTATGACGAAAACAGGGATTTTTAGTTCAAGTATTCGCATTAAATCTAGCTAATCTTAGGACCGGGATTGCCTGAATTTCCTAGAAACTGGTGTTTTTTCGTTTGCACTCCTGATAATTTTCACTTCAACTGAAAGTATAGAGGGTCGGACGAACTGAAGTATTAACTCGTTCCTGCGCGGCTCTGTCGACACGCAAGGACAATACCATTATATGACCGAACGGCTGCGATTCTCCGCCGATCACGTCCTGATCACAGGTTCAGCTATATTCAAAAAATTACTCAGCCAGAATTTTGTCGCGCGAGAGTTCGAGAACCTTAGCACAGACTTCGTCGAGCGTGTAATTGTCCGTATCGATGAGAACCGCATCGTCAGCCTGTTTCAACGGGGAAGTAGCACGTGTTGAATCAATATGATCACGTTGTTTGATGTCGGCAATGATTGTTTCGAGATCTGCTGTTTGCCCCATTTCAATCATGTCTCTGAGCCTTCGCTGAGCCCTTATTTCCGGGCTTGCGGTCAAGAATATCTTCAGCTCGGCCTGCGGCAAAACAACTGTGCCGATGTCACGCCCATCCATTACCACACCGCCCGTGGAGGCAAGTCTCTTCTGTTTCTCTACAAGAATTTTGCGCACCCCAGCTATTGCTGCAACCGGACTGACGAAACGCGTGATGATGCGCGAACGAATGATGAAGCTTACATCGGCTCCATTCACAATAACTCTAACCCTGCCCTGCGAACTGGCATCAGGCGGAAGCAGCTCTATTTGCGCCTTTTCAAGCAGAGCTATTACTTGCTCGTGATTGTCCAGGTCGGCACGCTGCTCAAGTGCCACCCATGTGGCAGCTCTGTACATCGCTCCGGTATCTATATATAGATAGCCCAGAACATCAGCCACACGTTTGGCAAGAGTAGACTTTCCTGCACCGGCGGGACCATCGATGGCGATGGAAATGCGCTTTTCTGAGCCGCAGTCTCCATCCACTGTTCGTTGATTTCCTAGCAGGGTTTCCATTGTGCTCACCTCAAAGCTAATTCTACAGGACTTTGTCCTGAATCCATCCTATTGTACGCCCGTAAAGGCTGATACTCAATGAGCGGATGTGCTGGAACTGACGGCGACGCGCTGATTTGTCGCAGCAGCAGTGTCATCCGGGATTTGCTGAGCAAGCATAAAAACGAGCAAACTGAGTCCCAATGCGGCAAGAATCCATTTTACTGGAGGCGTTTCTTTGATCAGGCGCTGCCACTGCGGCGGCTGCACACTTGATTCCGGAAGAGCACGCAACCGGTTCATGCTGGAGCGCTGCTCATCAGCTGTTTGTACAAAATTAGGTATCATGCTTCCGCCCACGCTTCCGCCTTTGACAGGGCACTCAGCGTGGTCTGTGTGGGCGGCTTGCGGATTTTCGAAAAGTGCTTCGACAACGTTCCACTGAGTAATCGGTGGAGCAACAACTGGCTTGGATAGCGGTGCAGTCTCAGTCTTGCGCGTTTTTTGATTTCTCGGCGCGATGTTTAGCGCCAGAGCTGGTTGGATTGCTTGCGGCTGCTGTGCTTCGGTTTGGCAAGATTGACCGAACACTTTGTCCAGGAGTCCAGACTGATCGAAAAGTTCGCAAGAATGCTGCGGCAACTGTGGCCAGCACTCGAGAACGCGGTTGATATCAATAAACAACGACTGCTCGATCTCGCTGAGATCGTCACTAATGTCGAGAAAAGCAAAATTCCCTTCTTTGACTTGCAGAAGCGCTTTTAGCCCCTCATAAGTTTCCTCAGCCAGTTCTTCACCGCTGCAAGAAGCCCCAAGAATGTGCCTGGACTGGGAGAAAAGAATTTTTCCTTGAATAGCTTTGGATGAACAGGAAATGCGAAGCAGGCCCAGCCGCACATTCGGCAGCTCACGAATAGCCTGGAGCACATCTTTCATGCCCCATGACTTTGATAAGGCTCCTTCGAAAACCACGTCCATTCGGATCTTCCTGATTACCCTAGCCTGGATTTCATTGTCTTATTAAACTCCCCCCGACACAAGTGGGGAAAATGCCATATTTCGCAAGGAAATTCGGAATTCTCGTAGAAAAAAAACAGGTACACGTGATTGTGTACCTGTTTTCCATATATTCTCTTCGAGTCTAGTGAGTCTTGCTTGGAGACTTGCGGGCCATGAAGCCGGAAAGCCACTCAAAGAAAGTCGGCAGCGGCGGGACGCCCTTCGCTGCTTCTTCCTGTGCACTCTTCAGATCCATTCCCTGGTCAAGATTCGCAACTATGCGCAAAACTTCACCCTCTTCAGGAAAACGACCGTTTTCCTTCTTCGAATAGATTAGTTGTCCTTTATATTCAACTTCGAAAACACCGCCCGAAGATTGAAACAATTTCGCTGACTCATCCAGCTTATTTTCTAGTTCAGCCGCCAAACTGGCAGCTCTGGCTTTGTAACCTCAAGCCCCGCAATAGGTAATGTTGAACGGTATGTTTGACATTGTTTACTCCTTTGAACCAGCGTCATCGGCACCAAAACGCCAACACTAGCTCTGACCGTGCGCCTGGCTTAACGTCCAATTCCGAAAAGGCGTTTCCACCATGGTTGGCGCAAGAACTGATTATACTCCTCTTTCAAGGATTCCAATTCTTTTCGTGTACTTTCTAGTTCAGATTTGGCACGCGAATTCTCATGCGCTGATGACTCTAAAAGCCGCATGGAACCTTGAAGTTGAGCCACAATTCTCAGGTCTTCCATATGTAAACGACGCTCTTCCGATAGCGCCTTCTGGGTAGACAGCAATTCGCGAAGCAGACGTTCGACCTCTTCGCTGCGATCGATAACGATTGTCGGCTGTTCACTGCTGTGTTGTTCACTGCGATATATCGCTTTCTTCACTGCAGACAAATCTTGCAGCCAGTCAGTTTGATTCAAACTTGCACTCGCCTCGAAGCTCTCCGAAGCGAACTTCACACCAGAACCCGGACGGAACCCCGGCGGTGGAATAATGCGCCACTCTTCGCCTCTCTCGGTTCTAATTTTGCGAGCAGACCAGCCGTCGGGAAGCTTATTGCCCCAACGTCCCAGCAAACTGCGCTCAATGGCTCTAACCGATTTACCAAGAAAAGCAGCAGCCTCTTGCATTGTCAACATTCGCGGCGGCTCGGCGGTTTTGAATGGCTCAATGTGCTCGCCTTCGATTGCTTCGGTATTCGAAACTGGCACTGATTGAGATGCTTCCACAATATTCGGATTTTCTGGTGCGCCCATCTGCTTTCCCCCGTGCGACCACTCTTTGACCGTCACGTGCTCGATAGCTAGTGCATATACATCGAGTACGACGGCATAATTGCTATTAGTCTAGATCGATCGGCAAGCGCTCACGATGGAACTTGTATTAATCTGTGCTTCCGTTTCTGATGAGCCCCTTGTGCGATCTGCATTCACAAGTCGCGCAAGATTTTTTCATACGTTTGCATGATAAAATTCCTGCTCTCGTTTTGGAGATTGCAAGAAATGAGGATTTTCCTCACCGGTGGAGCGGGAGACCTGGGACAAGTTGTGTGTCGTTCATTGCTTGGAATGGGCCAGACACCAGTTGTGTTTGATCTTCGCAAGCCGGCTGAAGCTGATGCTCCGCCTCTGGATGCTGCGCTCGGAGTACCTCAGCTCGAATTTATTGAAGGATCAATTACGGATCGCCAACAGCTCAAAACCGCGATGCAAAACATTGATATAGTGGTTCACATAGCAGCATGGCATGGCATCCACGAATTCCGCCAGGAAAAAACTGTCTGGGAGTTTTGGGATCTAAATGTGGGTGGAACCTTTAACGTCTTTCAGACCGCGGCAGAAGAGGGTATCAAAGACATCATTTTCATTTCCAGCACAAGCATTGACGAACGTTATGGAATCTATGGACACACAAAAGTACTGGGCGAAGAGATTGCGAATACTTATGCGCACAGGCATGGAATGAACGTTATCACGCTTCGCCCAAGAGCATTCATACCACCGTGGAACACGACGGTGTACGCAAATTATATTGACTGGGCCAAATGGTTTGCTAAAGGTGCCGTACACATTTCAGACGTGGCGCAATCCGTGATTAAGAGCATCGAAGTTCTTTCGAACAAATCAATAAATCTGCAAAATGCGCCGGCAACTCTCACCGTTGATGGTGCCTATGAGTACACTGACGAAGATCTGGCGAACTGGGATTCCGCCGGTGCCGGCAGCACGTTTCGAAAATACTATGAACAGTTCTACGATCTGGCTGTGAATGTGGGACTGGACCCAAGCCTGAAGCCGTCAAAACTGGACATCACGGAAACGAAGAGAATCTTGAATTATCGCCCCTTGTACAGCATGAAGACCCTCCTTCTAGAGCTAAAAATGTACGGTGCCGCCGGTCCTTACGCGAACCGGTAGGAACTAGTGAAGCGATATGTGTTTGTTCTAATATCTAAATTACCAATGCATAGCTAATTTCACATGCAAAATCCGAGCGGATTGTTTACCATTTGATCCCCCGTTCCCGCGCAGGTGAATCAAGATGTTAAAGCGTTCTATGGTATGTCTCACATTGTCGCTCATAAGCAGCGCCGCGCAGCTCATTCCGGCGGAAAGCTGCACCGAAGTCTTGTTGAACAAAACAAAGGGACTTGTGGTATCGGGACGAACCCTTGATTACAACGCCGATATTGCTTCCAGAATTTGTTTCAAGGAAAAGGGAACAGAAGTTACAGACCCGGGAATCGGGTTCACCACACTAAAAGACAAACCTTTGACCTGGACGTCTAAATATAACGTGGTTCTCGTGGACGCTTTTCACGAACCTGTATATGCAGATGGAATGAATACGGAGGGATTGTCGGCCGCTTGTTTGTGGCATTTAGAAACACAAACCGCAAATGCTGTCGAAGCAGGAAAGAAGGGACTCGCGAACGCTTCACTGGTCGAGTACATTGTTGAGAACGCCGCAACAGTTGATGAAGCACGCAAATTGATTTCAAATTTGAACATTTTCCTCTCCAACTACAAAGGAGAGAATATGACCTTGCACTGGATTATCACCGATAGAACCGGCAAGAGCCTGGTTGTGGAGCTGAAAGACGGGAAGCCAAAATTCTATGATGAAGTTAGCGAAGTTGGGGTGCTTGCAAATTCACCGTCGTATGACGAACATCTTGCAAATTTGAAAACATGCGAGAGCACGCTCGGAAAGCAAGGAACAGTGCCAGGTGATTACAATTCGAGAAGCAGATTCTTGAAGAGCGCTTTCCTTGTTTCGCACATGCCGGAATTTAAATCATCAGACGAAGCAATTACTGCAGCCACACAAATTCTGCACAACGTCGAATCACCGAAGGGCATTCAGCCATCGGGTTCTTATACTCAATGGATAGTTGTGCGCGACCAGACAAATCTTCGATATTATTTGACGAGTTCAAAACAACCAGCACCTAAAGTGATCGATCTGCAAACGATTGACTTCAAACAATTGGCCGGCAAGACGATTGCTGTAGATAGCCCTACAAGCGGCGATATCTCCAAAATGTTTCCTGTAAAAGCTGCGTCCAATCAAGACAGTACTCATAACGAATAAGGTTCTGCAGTCTCTGGCAGCTGTTTGCAGCGACAATCTGAATTAAAGAATAACCTTGAGGAACAAGAAATGGTCACTCCAATAATGGCGAGTCATATTCAGAGAAGCGTATCTGCTGAGGAATGGGAGCAAAGAGTCAAGCTGGCAGCTTGCTACAGGCTGGCGGCACACTATGGCTGGGACGATTTGATCTTCACGCACATAACGGCTCGGGTTCCTGGAGACGAAGAGCATTTTTTGATCAACCCATATGGCATGCTATTTGACGAAATCACAGCGTCCAGCTTGCTGAAGGTTGATCTAACTGGCAAGAAAGTAATTGAATCAAAGTACGAGATAAACCCGGCCGGTTACATCATTCACAGCGCAATTCATGGCGCGAGAAAAGACGCGCACTGCATTTTGCATTTCCATTGTGCAAGCGGTGTTGCGGTAAGCAGCCAGAAGGATGGCTTGCTGCCAATTTCGCAGCAATCAATTTTTGTTCTTACATCACTTGCCTATCACAACTACGAAGGCGTTGTTTTGCTGGAAGCGGAGAAGCCCAGACTGATTGCCGATCTCGGCGATAAGAATTTCATGCTTTTGCGCAATCACGGTTTGCTGACCATCGCTGATAACATCGCTGATGCATTTTTGAAAATGTATGTTTTTGAAAGCGCTTGCAGAATTCAATTACTTGCACAAAGCGGTGGAAAGGAACTCATTAATATCGATCCGCGCATAATTGCTGGAGCAACAGCGATGGCCAAACAAGTCACGCGCGAACTCGGCGGCGAGATCGCCTGGGACGCACTGATTCGCAAACTAGACAAATTGGATCCGAGCTATAAGACATAAGCTCGAATCGCAGCTCCATAAGCCGGCGAGCCGCCGGCGCTCCCGGGGTCCGCTAACTTTAGCGCATTCTCAATTAAGCTGCGAAGCTGCAACTCCACAGCAGAAGAGCGAACTCCACAGAAGAGCGAACTCCACAAGCCCGGGAGCGCCGGCGGCTCGCCGGCTTATGTATCAAGACTTATTTAGCGCCTGCTTTGTGCTTTTGAGCTTCGGCCGCACGCTTGTTTAGTTCATCCGGAGAAACATCTTCGATATGCGTAGCAAGGTACCACTTGTGTCCGAAGGGATCTTTAATTCCGGCCGTGCGGTCACCGTAAAACTGATCGGCAACTGGACGTTCTACCGTAGCACCGGCATCGACAGCCTGCTTGAACATAGTATCGACATCCTCGACATAAAGCATGATCGTTATTGGCGAACCACCGAGAGTCTCCGGACTCTGCGCGCCCATTTCGGGAAACTCATCGGCAAGCATGATGGGTGAATTTCCTATCTTAACTTCTGCGTGGTGTATTTTATTGCCATCGCCCATGCGCATTATTTCCGTTGCGCCAAATGCCTTTTTGTAGAAATCTATGGCTTTCGCCGCACCGTTGACAATCAGGTAAGGCGTTGCTGTGTGATAACCATCTGGAATGGGCTTTACTTTGCCTGCCATAAAATCTCCTTTCTACTTTAGTATTCAAATCCACAGATGCTATGGACTCGCATGGCGTGCGCCAACGATTGATTCGGCACTAGCGAACGATCTTACTACCTGTTGCGGATCAGATCATTAGCAGGCAAGAACTTAATCATTAAGGGCTCAGCTTACTTTTTTTCTTCGAATTTCAAGGAGGCAGAATTGATGCAATAGCGCATACCCGTAGGATGCGGCCCATCAGGGAAAACATGACCGAGGTGGGCACCGCATTTATCGCAAATGACTTCAGTGCGAACCATTCCGTGGCTGGTATCCTTATGTTCCGTCACTGGAGCATTCTCTGCAGTTTTATAAAAGCTTGGCCAGCCACAACCCGAGTCAAACTTTGTGTCCGAAGTGAACAATTCTGCGCCGCAGCAAACACAGTAGTATTTTCCATCTTTGTGATTGTTCCAGTACTCGCCTGTGAATGGGCGCTCTGTGCCCTTTTTCCGCGCCACTTCGAATTGCGTAGGCGTTAATTGCTTCTTCCAATCAGCTTCGCTTTTCTCAACCTTGTCGCTCATGCTTGCTCCTTTATCCTTCTGCGCCTGTTCTTGTTTCCTATCTGCAGCATGTTTCTTCACATCATTTGCCTGCGAAATTTGTTGAGCAAGCAGAAAAACCAAGACAAGAAGCAGTATCTTAAATGGCTGATTCATTTTCCACCAATCAGAGGAGATAGATCAACTGTAGCAGAATCTATAGATTAAATGCTGCAAGATTTAACAGTTCGTTAATTCTCTTGAGGACGAGAAGCAAAGAATAGCAAGGAGATCCGGTCGTTTTTCATCTTAGTAGATTGCCGGCAATTGAGCAATTGATTCATGCAATTTACACAAAACAGACCGGACATGTACACATCAGAAATGGTACATATTAGTCATGTTCACCTGGTCAAATAAAAAAAACAAATGAGCCCACAGCCGTAAGCAGCTTGAACTGTCAGCGGCGGTGAAAAAACGCGCAAATATTGACGAGCATTTTCCGGCGAGCATTTTTCGGCGTTCAAAAAGTGCGGCAGCAAAAACATGAAA
>JBIKOL010000011.1:0-89895 GCA_044358055.1 Obscuribacteraceae bacterium (SeqCode) | reverse complement strand
CGGGAGCGCCGGCGGCTCGCCGGCTTCTAAAGGATCGGATCGATCTAGCCGGCCAAAAGCCGGCGAGCCGCCGGCGCTCCCCGGGGCTTTCGCTTCTCAATTACATGATCGATTGTTGGGTGACGCCACGCGTCGCCCTGTACAAGAGCTAGCAATAGTCGCCCTCTATAAGAGCTAACGATATGCCTCAGTCTTATCAGAAGCTGATTCCGCCTGTTTCTTTATTTCGTTTGCTCGTTTAAAGTAATGGGTATTAGAGGGGAACATCCCTGCCGGATTTTATCGTTTACTCTGCGGAGGCATTAGAGGCATTAGATGAGCGAGCCAGAAAACAAACCAGGAGCAGATGCCGGCGAGAAAAAGGTCGATACCGTAAAGATGGCCATCGACTCGGTGATCAACCGCAGAACGCGCTGGGGAAGCAGTCTTGCCGCACTACGATATGTCAGCAGTGTACAAAAAGACGAAGAAATCAAAGTCAGAGACAGCGATAAAGCCACGGCAATTTCTCTTTTACTATGTTGTGCCGGTGCTCTTGTGTGTTTAGTCGTTCCAGGGTTTGAATCTTATCGTGTTGGTCTGGTTCTGGCTGCCGATGCCCTGGTAGGTCTTTGTTTAATGATGTATGTGGCAAACCGCTTCGGTATCGTTACAACATTTCAGCCGCGCCAGGCGCTCCTGACCTGGCAGCTGATGCTTGGTTCAAGTCTTCTTGGCATATTTCTCACGATAAATCTTGCGCTGATAATCGCCGCAGTTATTCATAACAACCCGATTATCATTCCTGCAGAGTAACTCAGTTCCATTTCCAATTGCTAAAGAAAAATGCCCAAATCTGCGAGCCGGCCTTGGCTGCATGCTAGAATCGCCATTTGGTTCGGTTGCTTGTGTTCGGGCTGCAAATGCCGGTCCGGACGGTTAGCAATCTCGCTCCAGTCAGGTGAGTGGAAGCGCGCCTCCAGGCTCAACAGGCGCGGAATATATAGAATATAAGGAAAAGGTTCTGTCATGAAGAAGACTCTCGAAAGAGAAGGCAACAACGTCGTCAAGGTCGGTGTGGAAGTTGCTGCAGACAAAGCTATGAAAGCTTATGAAGTTGCCTGCCGCCAGATTAGCCATCGTTTGAACATTCCAGGTTTCCGTCGTGGAAAGGCTCCTCGCAATATTGTTGAGCGTGTGGTCGGTGTTGATTACCTGAAGCGCGAAGCGCTTGATAACCTCGTTCCTGAGGTTCTGGGCCAGGTAATTCAGGACGAGAAGCTCGATATCATCACTGAGCCGCAACTTGAATCATACGAATTCGAGCTTGGACAGCCCCTCAAGCTCAATGCAAGTTTTGAAGTTCGTCCTGAAGTCAATCTGGGCAACTATAAAGGGCTCGCAATTGAAGTGCCGGAAGCTAAGTTGCCGGAAGATGCTATGGATAAGGCGCTGCAAAGCCTCGCCGAAGCCCGTTCCACGCTGAAAGCAATCGATCCTCGCCCGGCGGAAATGGGTGACACACTCCTTCTCGACTTCGAATGCTATTCAGAAGGCAAGCTCGTCGAAGGCGGTAAGGCCGAAGGACTCTTGCTTGAATTGAAAGAGGGTAATTTCTTGCCCGGATTCTGCGAGCAACTGGTTGGTAAAGAACCAGGAAAAGAAGAAGAAGTGAAAGCCACTTTCCCTGATAGCTACCGTAATCCTGAGCTTAAGGGCAAAGATGCCAGCTTCAAGGTAACAATCAAAGAAATCCGCACACGCGTTCTTCCTGAAGTAGACGAGGAGTTCGCCAAATCACTTGGTCAAGAGTCGCTAGAAACCTTGAAACAAGCTCTTCTCGACCGTATGGAAAATGAAATCAAAGGCGAAAACGAAGCACGCAGCCAGAAATTGATTGTTGATAAAGTTGTGGAAAACGCCAACGTCGAAATTCCTGACTCCATGGTCGATCGCGAATGCAACCTGCTCATCGGACATATGAAGCGTATGGTCGAAGAACGCGGCCAGAGCTGGGAAAACTTCGTTAACTCAAAAGAGTACCCCGACATTTACAAAGAAAAGAAAAACGAAGCAAAGCAAAGAGTCCTGACATCCCTTGTCCTCGGGGCAGTTGTGAGATCGGAAGCCATGCAAGTCTCAGAAGAAGAAGCCGCTCCCTATCTGGCAGAACTCGTATCCCGTTATAATGTACCTGTAGAGCGCATTCGGCAAGATGAGCAAATCAGGAGGATATTTGAAACATTAAGCCGCCAGGCCATGGAAGAGGCTCTCACCAGAAAGGTGGTTGACTTCCTCCTCTCGCAATCCGAGATTAAATTTGTGCCTGAGCCGGAAGAATCCGAAGAGTCCAAAACCGAGGCTGCCGCTGAAAATAAGGCGGAAACCACTGAGAAAGAGAAAGCGGAAGCTGCTGAATAAGCACAAACTAGAAGTAAAATTGGACTATATCGGGTTTCAGGAAACTGGAGTCACTCAGCTATTGCAAGTCGATGTTGACACAATTTCTTAAACAGGTATCTTCGTTTTAGCAGTCTGCCGAAAGCAGAAAAAACAACCAAGGTAGAAAAGAAGAAAAATGAACAGCCTAGATCCAAGACAAGTAAGACGCGATTTGCATGACATCTGGAGCATTGCTCCCGGGTTCTACTATCCACCTACCGTTATCGAAACTACGGCGCGTGGAGAGCGGGCATTCGATATTTTCTCCAGATTGCTGCGAGAGCGCATTGTTTTCCTCGGCACACCAATTGATGACACTGTAGCCAACATGGTAGTTGCTCAGCTTCTCTTGCTGGAAGGTGAAGATCCTGAGAAAGACATTCGTCTCTACATCAATTCACCTGGCGGCTCGGTGACAGCTGGTATGGCAATTTATGACACCATGCAGCATATCCGTTCCGATGTTACGACAATCTGTCTGGGACAGGCCGCTTCAATGGGTGCTTTCCTGCTTTCCGCCGGTGCTAAGGGCAAGAGACTTGCTCTGCCTCACTCACGCGTATTGATTCACCAGCCGCTCGGTGGTGCACAGGGTCAAGCCACAGATATCGAAATTGCAGCTCGCGAAATCTTGCGCATTAAGCGCGAACTCAACGAGCTTCTTGCATCGCACACTGGCCAGTCGGTGAAGCAAATTGAGAAAGACACCGACAGAGACAACATCATGACCGCCCAGGAAGCGAAGACTTACGGACTGGTAGATGAGGTTATCGTAAGACTAGATCAACAACCGAATCTGTCCGCAGTGTAGTAGCAGCTATCAGCAGGTAACCAAAACATGGCCAAGCAATCGGACAACAGGCTCAAGTGTTCATTCTGCGGCAAAAGTCAAGACCAGGTCAAAAAGCTAATTGCTGGTCCCGGCGTCTATATCTGCGATGAATGCGTTGATCTGTGTAACGAAATTCTCGATGAAGAGCTTTTCGAAGGCACAACGCCGCAACCTGCTCCGCAGGAGACCGGGCTGCCGAAATTGATGGATGTGCCAAAGCCGAAGGAAATTAAGACCTTCCTCGATCAACACATCGTCGGTCAAAGCGCTGCCAAGAAAGTACTTTCAGTTGCCGTCTACAACCACTACAAGCGCATCAACCATAACGCAGAACTTTCTGATCAAATTGAGATTCAGAAGTCCAACATTATGTTGATTGGTCCAACAGGGTCTGGCAAAACTCTATTGGCTCAGACGCTTGCTAAGTTCCTCGACGTGCCGTTTGCTGTTGCTGATGCCACCACTTTGACAGAAGCTGGTTACGTTGGTGAAGACGTAGAAAATATTCTTCTACGTCTTTATCAAGCTGCTGATTACGACATCAAGAAAGCCGAACGCGGAATCATTTATATCGACGAAATCGATAAAATTTCGCGCAAATCTGAGAACACCAGTATCACTCGAGATGTAAGTGGTGAAGGCGTTCAGCAAGCGCTCTTGAAGATGATCGAAGGCACACTGGCTAATGTTCCTCCGCAGGGCGGACGTAAACATCCGCACCAGGAGTTCATTCAAATCAACACGCAAAACATTCTCTTCATTTGCGGCGGTGCATTCGTCGGACTTGAAAAAATTGTTGAGCAGCGTGTCTCTTCCGATCGCTCCATTGGTTTTGGAAACGCACAACCACTTACACAGTGGGAGCGCGAACAGCGCGCATCCAAGATTCTGAAGGATGTTATTCCGGACGACCTCATGAAGTTCGGCATGATTCCTGAGTTTATTGGACGTGTGCCTGTGCTTGCAGTGCTCGATGCACTCGATGTCGATGCTCTCGTCAGCATTCTGGTTGAGCCGAAAAATGCAGTGCTCAAGCAGTACGAGCAGCTTCTTCATCTCGATGGTGTCACATTGAAGTTCGATCAGGAAGCAATTGGTGCCATTGCCGAGGAAGCGCTCAAGCGCAAAACCGGTGCGCGTGCATTGCGGTCCATAGTTGAAGAAATCATGCTGGATGTTATGTACGAAGTTCCTTCTCGTGATGATGTCAAAACCTGCCACATCACAAAAGAACTCGTGCAAAAACGTTCATCGGCAGAGCTTCTCCAGCTGCCTACCAAGGACAGCAAGCTCAAGGGCGAAATCGCCTGAGACTCTGAAGGGCAACCCGAAAAGCAGGGTGTGGGCTACCGCATCTGATTACCAGGAGGATTGAACGCCCAGTTCAACTAACTTGATGCCCGAAATAAAGAACGAGACAGTCTATCCGTTGATATCTCTGCGAGATGTTGTTGTATTTCCGCAGATGGTGCAACCCTTGTTTGTGAGTCGGGCAAAGTCTATCGCTGCGATGGAACAGGCTCTTCTGCGCGATGACAGATTGGTCGTTCTGGCTTCGCAAAAAGATCCAGAGTGTGAAGATCCACGCAAGGATGACATCTATCAGACGGGCACTGTTGCTGAAGTCATGCAAATGCTGAAGCTTCCCGACGGCACTGTAAAGGTGCTTGTCGAGGGGGCTTCGCGTGTTGCCATTGAAGAGTTTGTCGATGGTGAACAGCACTTTGCCGCGCGGGTGAGCGAACTGCAAGAGCTTGTCAGCGATGATGAGCAGACGCGTACGCTCGTGCGTGTGACGGTCGAAAAATTTGAACAGTTTGTTAAATCGACCAAAAAAATAAATCCCGAAAGTTTGCTTGCAGTCTCAGGTATTGGACAGCCGGGCCGGCTTGCAGACATCATTGCGACTTATTTAGGGCTGGAAGTTGCAGAGCGACAAAAGTGTCTTGAAATATTGGACAGCACAGAGCGTCTCGAATATATCGGGCAACTTTTATCGCGCGAGCTGGAGCTTGCATATCTAGAGCAGCAAATTCACGACCGTGTGCGCTTCAATCTGGAGAAGACACAGCGTGAATATTATCTGCGCGAGAAGATGCGCATAATTCAGGATGAGCTTAATGCTGAAGGCGACCAGGTTGGTGAAATCGCTGAGTACAAGCAAAAAATCGCGAAGTGCAAAATCTCAGGTGTTGCACTTGAGCGTGCGCAAAAGGAATTGCAGCGGCTTGAAAAAATGATGCCGCAAACGGCTGAGGCCTCTGTCATCAGAACTTATCTGGACACGCTCGTCAGCTTGCCCTGGGGAAAGAAGTCGCGTGACGTTATTGACTTAGCGCTTGCTGAGCAAATCTTGCATGAAGATCATTATGGGCTCAGCAGAGTTAAGGAACGCATTCTTGAATATCTGGCCGTGCGCAAATTGACGAAAGAGCCGCAAAGCACGATTTTATGTTTGCTCGGACCGCCCGGTGTTGGAAAGACGAGCCTGGTCAAATCAATTGCGCGTGCGATGAATCGCAAATTCGCTCGAATAAGTTTGGGTGGTGTGAGCGATGAGGCTGAAATTCGCGGACATAGAAGAACTTATATCGGCGCCATGCCTGGGCGAATCATTCAAGCGCTCAAGCAGGCGGGAACGAAGAACCCTGTAATTCTGCTTGATGAAATTGAGAAGATGACGCGCAGTTATCAGGGCGATCCTACAGCCGCAATGCTTGAAGTTCTGGATCCTGACCAGAACGAGCATTTTACCGATCACTATGTTGATGCTCCGTTCAGTTTACGCGATGTGTTTTTTGTGGCCACTGCTAATACCCTTGATCATGTTCCGCGTCCATTGCACGATCGTCTCGAAGTCATTCAATTATCCGGATATACCGAAGAAGAGAAAGTTGCAATTGCCGAACGGCATATCATTCCAAAAACTCTGGCCAAGCATGGGCTTTTGCCTCGCAATCTGAAATTCAACGAACAAGTTTTGCGCAAAATTATTCAAGAATACACGCGTGAAGCTGGTGTGCGTAATCTAGAAAGAGCAATTGCATCGATTTGCAGAAAAGTTGCAATTCAGGTGGTGAAAAATAAGAGCACTGTATTGAAACTTGCGCCGCCACACGTGTCTAAGTATTTGGGACCGGCTAGAGTGACCAGAGAAAGTGAAAGCCATGGTCCGCAGGTTGGAATCGTCACCGGTCTTGCCTGGACTGAAACTGGCGGAGAAACATTATCGGTTGAAGTGAACATTATGCCTGGCAAGGGCAAACTTCAGCTCACGGGTCAGCTTGGTGATGTTATGAAAGAGTCGGCTCAAGCTGCCTTTAGCTATATTCGCAGTCATGCTGAGCGACTGAATATTGATCCTAATTTTGGTGACAATCTGGATGTTCACGTGCATATTCCAGAGGGAGCGATTCCGAAGGATGGTCCTTCTGCTGGAGTCGCATTAACTCTTGCGCTTTACTCCGCAATTTCACGGCGTCCGGTAAAACCAAGTCTGGCTATGACTGGAGAAATTACCTTACGTGGACGTGTTTTGACAATCGGTGGATTGAAAGAGAAGGTTCTTGCTGCTGTGCGTTCCGGAATTAAGACCGTACTCTATCCTCGCGGAAATGAGAAGGACTTGCAGGACATTCCATCGTATGTGACTGGAAAAGTAGACCTTGTTCCAGTTGCTCACCTGGACGAAGTTTTTGCTCTGGCTTTTAAAGAGAGCAAGCCGTTAAAGGAAGGCAAAAGCCGCGCGCGTGTGAAAAATGGCAGCCGGCGCTCTGCACTTGGGCGTGTGAAGTAAATTCAGCGATTATGCGCTGTTAATTGCCTGGCACCGCTGTTTAGCGTCAAACGCGTGCTATCGCTTTTGTGCTGTTGTCAACTGGCGGGCGGAAGATTAACTCGTGCTGCTCGTTACTTTTCGTTCGGTTGCCAAGAAAGAGCCCTTGATTAAATGTTCCGGTTTACATCCCTGGCGTTTTTCCAAGGAATCAGCGTTTCGGGCGACGTAAATCTGCCTGAATCCGGAACATTTAATCCATGCTTTCTGAGTTTCTCTGAGGGATTATTGGAGCGTCAAGGGGAAAGGAATCAAGAAGACAAATGAGTAGGTTAGGAGCCCGATGGCAAAAAATATTCCGCTTGCCAATCAGGAATTAATACGAGCGGGTGAAATTTTTTTTTGGGGTGGCATAGTGTACTAGGGCTGAAGGCTTGATACTCGCCGCAGCACTCAAGAGTCACTAACATCGACGGACCGATAAAATAATGGAACTGGCCGCAAAAATGATGGCCGAAGCCCTTGCTAAGGCGTCGGCAGAGCTAGAGAAAAGAATCAATCTTCTCGCAGAACAATTATCAGTGTTCAACCAGACTATGGAAGCGTCGTTCCAGGAAGAGCTTTCCGCTGTCCGCGAGCGGCTCGACCAGGCTTTGAGACAGAATCAGGATGGATTGCTGCGAGATAAAGAAGCAGTTGTAAAAGCGCTTGCTGACTTCAAGCAGGCGGAAATCGAAAAAATTGTTTCGAGCGGCAAGTCTGTCAGGTCGGGGCTCTCTGCTCAACTTGAAGATGCGTCGAGAGAGCTGGCCTCTACGGTTCAAGAAAAACTTGTTGGAATCAAGGACAAACTTGCCAGTCCGGAACAGGAGTTGAAGAAAAAATTCGAAGAGATTCAACAAGAGTTGCATTCAGGCAATGTAAAAGCTCATGAACGGCTGGTGAAAACTAAGGCTTTACAGGAAGAAAATATCAGCAAGAATGGCATCGATTTCGAGTCTAAATTCAACTCGAAAATCGGTGAGGGGCAAAGCGTATTGCAAGCTCGCTTCGAGCGAAACAGAAAAGATCTCGAACGCTCTGGCGACAAAGTATTAGAAGAATTAGCCAAGAAATACGATGATGTGACTTCACGTATGGAAGGCGCATCGCATGATGGTCGGGTTGAGGTTCGCAAAACTGGTCAAGATGCAATTATCAGATTAACCCAAACTGCTGATACCAACACTTTTGTTCAGAAACAGGAAGAAAAGTTCATCGATACTTTAGATGGACTCGGAAAGCTACTAAACGGACTTTATGAGACTCGCCTGAACAATTTGGTGGCACAATCGCGAACTGAAATCACATCGGCAGCAAAACACGCGGAAGAATGCCTTGCGGTAACTAAAGCCGAATTACAAACAGATTTAAATGCATTTCAGCGCGATTACAAAGCAAAATACGAGGCGCTGTTTGCTAAGCTCGAAAAAACAGTTGAAGAGTATTCGAAGAAACAAGAAAATGGTACTTTGCGTGGACTCAAAGAAGAAAGAGCAAAAGATCATCTCAATGCACTTTTCAGAAGAATCGGTCAGGAGATGGTAGAGAGTGCAGCACTGACTGCTCGCAATATGGAAGCTGATTTCCAGCGTTCAATGGACGAGTTCGAAAAGCGTATCGATAATGCTAAAACTCAGGCTTGCGACTCTCTCGAAAGAGAAAGTCGCTTGATGCACAAAGAGATGTCCCGGAATTTTCAGGATTTTTCAAAACAAGTTTCCGATTTGAAATCACAGGTTGCTGTGCTGGAACGGAAGGGTAAGGAAGCGGCTCATCTGGTGATGACTTTGAAACAGGCAGATTTGGATTTATAAGCAGGTTGATAAATGAGCGGAACTGGAAAGACATTACAGGAAATCTATAACGAGGGGTCGCAGCGCCTCGATGAATTGGGCAGCAAGCAAAAAGCCGCACTGCAGGAAAACACCAGGAAGGGCGTTGAAGATCTCGGCAGAATGGAATCAACGATTATGTCCAAAATGGACAAATCGTTTAGTGAGCTAGACCAAGAGATAAATGAATACCTCGACAAAGCTATTGCCAGCATCAAGCACGCAGTTGATTCTGAAATAGAAGAGAACAAGAAATTCTTAGAGCGTTTGCAAGAAGCGTTAAGACTCTCCTGCCAGAGTTTGTCGGAAGACATCTATACCTTACGCGACTCGATGAAAAATCGATTTGAAGTGAATGCAGAGCATTGTCTTTCCCTGCAAAAAAGGCATCAAGAAAAAAGTCTCGGCCATATAAGAATGGAAGCAGCCAGGGCGGAGGCACATTTAAAATCGCTTTCTCGTTCTGCAGAAGCTGCCCTTAATAACAAAGGCAATCATCAGCTGATGATACTGCTCGATAAGAATGCAAAATTGCCTTCGGAGTTTTTTAGCGAATTCTCTCGCCTTGCGTTGTCTATCGAGAAGAGGCTGAATGAGTCTGTTCATATGCTTACTGGACAAAGCAAGGAAATTGTGGCAGAGCTCGGCAGCAACGCTAAGGAATCGCAGGTTTCACTTGATCAGGCGGTTCAACAGCTCGCGCAGGATATTGAGCAGGCATACAAAAAAGCTGATGGTGAGTTGCGCAAGCACTGTGAAGATGCACTTTCGTTTGCTCTTTTGCATCAAGAGGAATGTGCTAAGAGACTGTGCAGTGAGTTGCTTGATTCACAAGATGCAAATGGTTCAGGAATTGGCAATAGAACTAGCGAGTTGAAGGATTTCACTGCAAACTTGCTTTCAGAGGTGAAGAGTTTCCTTGAACAGCAAGACAGCGATATCCGCAAGAACGGATCTGAACTTGCTGAGAATTTCGAGAAGAAACTTAAGGAAGATCTTGACTCTTCAAGAGATCACAACAAAATAGTCGCTGATGAACGGCAGCAGCTTATGGAACGAATTAGTGCTGACCTGAGCAAAATTGAGTCCGAGTTTGAAAGCAAACTTGGCGAACTCGCTCAGAAATGTCAGGCAAGGCTTTCATCTGTTTGCACTGATGCAGAGTTGGCGATTATTTCTGCACATGATACCTGCGCTGCAGAATTTAAGAGTATGAATTCGGAACAGCGAAATGCAATTGATGAGAAGACTCAGGAACTGCTTTCGCAAATCGAAAGAGTAGCGCAAGCGGCATTGCAGGCAATGAAATCCGCCGCGGGTGAGGGCGGCGGTGCAAAGCCGGCAGCGGCTTCTTCAAGCCAAACAAGTAGCAGTGACACTCATCCGGGCGCAAGTGCGGGAAGCTCAAGTGGCAGTGATGACGATTTATTCAGTGACTTTGGAGACCTGAAACTATGACCTCCTCCTTATCCCAATCACAACTGCCGTTCCATTCGGTAATTGCATATCTGCATTATCTGGCGCCGACAGATAAGCAGTCACCAGAGGATTGGTCCGAAGATGCGGCGAAGGCGATTAAGCCAGGCGACATTGTATTTATACTCGAACCAATTTTTTCTCAATTTGGCAGTTCATCTAAAGGAATTGGTGTAGTTGAGGGTGATAAGTTTCGTGTCCAGCAAGCCATGCTTGTCTATAAGGAAGATGCTGGATATCCCATGAGCCTGGCTGTAGGTCCGGACTCATTTGAATCGCAATTTGTAGAAACCGTTCTCTGCGTAAAAGCAGATATGGCGAAATTGGAAGTTCAAGGATTTTATTATCTGGTGGGCCGACCGAAGAAAGCTCCTTCCGCGGATGAACTTGCAAAATTATCGACTGAGCTTGCCAAATACGGAAGCACAGGCAGCCGTTCGAAACCGCCCGAACAGCTACCAGATCCCGCTTATGCATTTCTTACTAATCTAAATATTGCCGTTGACCCGACTTTTGTCAGACAGCCAATGGATATTGAAATGCTCGCGTACTACTTGTTTGGCGACAGCGATCAGGCTGCAACTGGGCGAGCCGCGGACATAAAACCATATTATTCCGGAGTTCGCAAAGACGGTGCAGAACCGGCATCAACTGCGGCTGCGCCTCCTGCGGAGGCCCCGGCCAAACCGGCAGCGAAGGTCGGCGGTGGTGGTGGCTTGAAGGATTTGCTCGGTGATTTTGGGGCTGCGCCGAAAACCAAAAAAAGTGATGAAGCGCCGGCACCACCAGAGGGGAAAGCGGATACTCCGCGCGGAATTGCTGATGAGCTTTCATCAATTGTTGGTGGACTCAAAGACCTTGTTGATGATGAGCCCAAGCCCAAAGGGGCACGTTCTGGAAGAAAACCTCCGGTTCCCACAAATGCGCTTGAGTTATCACAACCTCTGAAAAAGCATGAGGATAAATCTGAGGCAACGAAAGAAGCTGCCAGAGACGAGGCGAATGATTCGGTTGCTTCACTTGCTGATGGATTAATGGATCTTGCGAAATCCAGCTCGCCGGGTTCCGGGGATTCAGATATTGATTCTCTCTTCGGCAGTCCTGCTCCCAAAAAGAGCGTAGATCCATTTGCAGATCCTTTTGGAGCTCCAGCTTCTTCCGCCAAGAACTATTCGGATCCGTTTGCTGATCCCTTCGATGCGCCGACCACAAAAGCACGTTCGTCAGATCCGTTTGCTTCTCCTGCAAGTTCTGATCCATTTGGCATAACAGCTAAGAGTGCGGATCCATTTGATACGCCGGCACCTGCAGCTAAGAGTGCGGATCCATTTGATACACCGGCACCTGCAGCTAAGAGTGCGGATCCATTTGATACACCGGCACCTGCAGCTAAGAGTGCGGATCCATTTGATACGCCGGCACCTGCAGCTAAGAGTGCGGATCCATTTGATACACCGGCACCTGCAGCTAAGAGTGCGGATCCATTTGATACACCGGCACCTGCAGCTAAGAGTGCGGATCCATTTGATACACCGGCACCTGCAGCTAAGAGTGCAGATCCATTTGATACACCGGCACCTGCGGAGAAGAAAGAATCCTCCGATCCATTTGATGATATTTTTGGTTCATCAGCGGAAAAGAAAGAAGCCGCGGATCCATTTGCTTCATTCGACAAGCCAGCCGAGGAGAAGAAAGAATCTGATCCATTTGATCTGATAGGTTCAACCGCGGAAAAGAAAGAAGCCGCAGATCCATTTGCTTCATTCGACAAGCCACGCGAAGAGAAGAAAGAATCGGATCCATTTGATCAGATAGGTTCATCAGCGGAAAAGAAAGAAGCCGCGGATCCATTTGCTTCATTCGACAAGCCAGCAGAAGAGAAGAAAGAATCGGATCCATTTGATCTGATAGGATCCTCAGCGGAAAAGAAAGAAGCCGCGGATCCATTTGCTTCATTTGACAAGCTAGCCGAAGAGAAGAAAGAATCAGATCCATTTGATCAGATAGGTTCATCAGCGGAAAAGAAAGAAGCCGCTGATCCATTTGCTTCATTCGACAAGCCAGCAGCAGAGAGGAAAGAATCGGATCCGTTTGATCAGATAGGTTCATCAGCGGAAAAGAAAGAAGCCGCCGATCCATTTGCTTCTTTCGACAAGCCAGCCGAAGAGAAGAAAGAATCGGATCCATTTGATCTGATAAGTTCATCAGCGGAAAGGAAAGAAGCCGCGGATCCATTTGCTTCATTCGACAAGCCAGCCGAGGAGAAGAAAGAATCAGATCCGTTTGATCAGATAGGTTCATCAGCGGAAAAGAAAGAAGCCGCGGATCCATTTGCTTCATTCGACAAACCAGCAGCAGAGAAGAAAGAATCGGATCCGTTTGATCAGATAGGTTCATCAACGGAAAAGAAAGAAGCCGCGGATCCATTTGCTTCATTCGACAAGCCAGCAGAAGAGAAGAAAGAATCGGATCCATTTGATCTGATAGGTTCATCAGCGGAAAAGAAAGAAGCCGCCGATCCATTTGCTTCATTTGACAAGCCAGCCGAAGACAAGAAAGATTCAATAACTGACGAGAAAAAGGAATCTGAGCCAGCAAGTAAATCTGAAGCGGCAGAACCTGACAAAAAGGATTCTGATGCGCAGAGCAAGTCAGACTCCGTTTCCCGGGAGGAGAAGGAATCCGATCCTTTTGCTATGTTCGACGCGCCTGCGTCCTCTAAATCTTCTGATTCATTTGCGCTCTTTGATGCACCTTCAGCCACCTCGGATCCATTTGCAAAATTCAGCAGTGATGATTCCGATTCCAAGCAAGCTGAGTCAGTCGGGGTCAAGTCCGAACCCACTCCTGATCTAAAAGCTGCCGAGCCTGCCAGCAGTAAAACGGAAGAACCACTTGCGGAAATTAAAGAAGAGGCCGCAGTCAAGAAAGCTGATGAACCGGCTGCCGAGACGAAAGAAGCGGAACCTATCGCTAAATCTGATTCAAGGGACGCCGATCCGTTTGCTAGTTTTGATCTTGATTCATCCAAGAAAGAATCCGATCCTTTTGCCAGCAGTTCCGACCCGTTCGCATCAAAGACGGATCCCTTTGCACCAGCGGCAGATCCGTTTGCACCAGCGGCAGATCCGTTTGCCGATATTCTTGGAAAATCAGAACCTACGCCTACAGTATCGGAAAGCAAGGATTCATTAGCAGATTTATTTGATGATGTGCCTGCGAAAGAGTCTTCCGCTAATAAAGAACCTGTGGCCGAATTTAGTGAGAAGGCTAAAATTGAAGAAGGCAAAGAGCCTGCCGTTGCTGAAGCAAAGCAAGAAACTGTGGCAACAGATGCAAAAGATCCCTTTGCCGATATATTTGGCGACGACGAAGTGCCTAAGTCTACGTCGTCCATTATTAGTGATCCGTTTGCATCTGAAGCTTCGAAAACAAGCGATCCATTTGCAGACATTCTCGGCAAAACAGAAGCCGTTCCCTCGTCAAGCAGTGAAGATCCTTTTGCCAGCTTCTTGAGTGGCAAATCAGATAAGGTGGAAGGCGCTCCATGGGAATCTAAATCTGAACAAGAACCAGTAAAAGCCGAGTCCGAGCCGGAACCAGTTTCTGCAAAAGTCGAATCTGAAAAAGCCGAGTCCGAGCCGGAACCTGTTTCTGCTACATCAGAACCCGTAAAAGCCGAAGCCGAGCCGGAATCTGGTTCTGCAACAGCAGAACCAGTGAAAGTCGAGTCCGCGCCGGAACCAGTTTCTGCAACAGCAGAACCAGTGAAAGCCGAGTCCGAGCCGGAACCAGTCTCTGCAAAAGCAGAACCAGTGAAAGCCGAGTCCGAGCCGGAACCAGTTTCTGCAACAGCAGAACCAGTGAAAGCCGAGTCCGAGCCGGAACCAATTTCTGCAACAACAGAACCAGTGAAAGCCGAGTCCGAGCCGGAACCAGTCCCTACCACAACAGAACCAGTGAAAGCCAAGTCCGAGCCCGAACCAGTTTCTGCAACTACTGAACCTGCCAAAGCCGAAACCGCGCCCGAACCTGTTTCTAAAACTAGAGAAAAGGTCGAAGAGCCAAAAGCCACCGAGACCTCATCACTACCGCCTCCAGATTATGCGCAAGTCTTGGAAGTTCCTCCGCCGGCTGTAGGTGGATTGCTTGCAAAATTGGAAGCGCAACTCCAAAAAGCAAGCGCGAGACTCGAGGAACGAATCGCCGAGATTCAAAAAGGCATAGAAGAAGACAACTCAAAGTATGCCGGCAAGCTGAGTGTAAGAGAAGAAACAAGCCGTAAGAACCTCGAACAGCTGAAGGAGGTTCTCGCACGTAAGCTTCAATCCAGTTCGGACGCTGTAGTCAAAGGAATCCGTTCACAATCGGCGGATTCAGTTGATTCGATCAAAACATCGTCTTCATCCGCATCAAACAGCATCGGGGCGATGGCAACAGAGAAGAGTCAGGAAGTTCTAAAACTGTTTGATGATCTCAGCAGTTCCACCGATGGACTGTTCCCTCGCTTCGCTGAGAACTGCGCTGAGCAGAGCAAGCAATCAGAATCGAAAATTAACGATGCTTTTGAAAAACTCGAACAGCAGTTGGAGAAAATCAACAAAGCTCATGAACGCGTTCTGCAAGAGCGCTACGATTCCATGGAAACACGCCTTGGAGAACTAAATGAGCTATGTCTGAAAGATCTAACGGCAACTTTTGAACATCTTGCATCAGAACTTCAATTACTCAAAGGCAATGGAAGTAATCGCCTGGATTCTCTTGCTGATGAACTGCTAAGCACCATGCATGATGCCGCAAGAATTTATTCTATGAACATTGAAATGCACGCTGACTCGATTGCAACATCTGTGATTCTGCCAAGAATGCTTCATCTAAAGCAGGCTCTGACTGCCAACGCACAGAAGTTGCGCGATCAGTATAAAGAGGAAGTGGAAAAAGCAACTGTACATAAGCTCGCTGAACTCCGCCCAATGTTTATGGGTAATCGCGAGAAGATGCAAAATGTTGTGCAAGAAGCTGAGGAACTTAAGAAGAGTATTTCTCGCGAACAGAAAGAGCACTTCGAGCAGAAGTTTGCGTCACTCAGTGAGTTCGTCGATGAAAAAATCAAAGCTGTTAGTTCAGTCGGAGATTCGTGCCTGGAGGAGCTGTCCAAAATAGAGTCGAGTGCCTCTTCTCTTGCGGATGCATCTGGAATACAAAAAGATCCGGAAATCTCTTCGGCGAGAAAACGTGTGATATTGCGTTTGCAGGAAATTGGTAAGCAGCTTCAAGAGAAATCTCAGGTTTCACTGAATGAGCAATTAGCGCGTGTTGAAGACAAAGGTAAAACTTTGCAAGAAGAGCTGATCGGATCTATGGAAAAAGATGCTTTCTCAATGCGCAAGTCCACCGAGTCATCGCTTGCAAAAATCAAAAAAGCGCTAGCTCAAGCTGATGAACAGATCCAATCCCTGCAGAATCAGTACCTGCAATAATTAATCGGGGAGCGCCCGCTTCCCCTCTCCAACCCGCACTCGCTGCGCTCGCACGTGTCCCAATTACAAGGCTAGCTGCGGCTCGCCGGCTCATGAATGACCGGAATGATAGCTGAAGTTTAGCCATTAGCCGGCGAGCCGCCGGCGCTCCCGGGTTCGTCAAAAATGCATCTTAGCTCAATTGCATTCCAATACTGCAAGTATGATCTATGACGTAGGTTTCCTACATCGCCTTCCGAAACCCGCAAAAACGCGTGCGCTTATTAACAAGCATTAAGCACTTTGCTACAGGAGCGGAAGGAATCCTTATATATATGCAGCCCAAACAAATCTTCGGATAAGATGGCATTCTGCCGTGCAGGGAGCGCAAATTGTTGTGCTGGCGGCAGATTCGACGATTTTTACGGAGAGGAGATTGTCATGGTGACTGAGCTTAAAGCGACTGACAAAAATCTGGAGTACTTAAAACTCGACGAGGCGCACGTAAATCCCGTGCTCTCGCGTAGCGCAAAGATTGTGGCAGAGCGCGCCCAGGGTTCGTACATCTATGACATGAATGGAGATGCCTACCTCGATTTTTCCACCGGCATCGCAGTTAACAATGTTGGACACTGCCATCCGAAAGTTGTGGAAGCAGTTCAGGCTCAAGTAGCGAAATTGATGCACACTTCCGTTGTGACGCACAACAAGCCATACATCGACCTCGCTACCCGTCTGGCCAAAATCGCGCCTGGCAAACTTGATTCAGTATTCCTGGCAAACAGTGGCGCGGAAGCAGTAGAAGGAGCCATCAAAATGGCTCGTTACATCACTGGACGTCCCGCAATCATCAACTTCCGGGGCTCATTCCACGGCAGAACGATATTCACAACCGCTCTCACGACTTCGAAGCTGACATACCGCGAAAAGTATGAGCCCTTGCCAGGTTCAATTCACACAGTTCCATTCCCGTACGTCTATCGCTCGCATCATCGCGGCAATCCTGAAGCATGCGTGAACGATGTAATGCATCAGCTCGAAATGTTGTTCACACAACTCGTGCATCCAGAGCAAGTTGCTGCATTCATTGTTGAGCCGGTTCAAGGCGAAGGCGGTTACGTTCCAGCTCCAGCAGGCTTCCTCAAGAGACTTAGAGAAGTTGCCGACAAGCACGGAATTCTTCTCATCATTGATGAAGTGCAAACAGGTTTTGGTCGTACCGGAAAAATGTTCGCCATCGAGCACTATGGTGTAGAGCCGGATATCATGTTGATGGCAAAGGGAATCGCAGGTGGCATGCCGATTTCGGCATTCATCACCCGCAAAGAGCTTTCCAAAAATTGGAAGCCAGGCCGACATGGTTCCACATTCGGCGGCAACCCCGTTTCATGTGCAGCTGCACTTGCCACCATTGACGTTCTTGAAAATGAAAAACTCTCAGAAAGAGCTGCTAAACTTGGAAATGAAATGCAGGAAACCCTGCGCAAGGCTCTTTCCAGCAATCCGCGCGTCGGCGACGTTCGTGGTCTCGGCATGATGATCGGTGTCGAACTCAACGAAAAAGACGGCAGCCCGAGCCATGATTTGGCAGAGCACGTCGCACAAAAGTGCTTCGAGAAGAAGTTGCTGGTGCTGACCTGCGGAAGCCATGGACACGTACTTCGTTTGATTCCGCCGCTGAATATCAGCGACGAAGATGCTAAAAAAGGCCTCGACATTCTGCTCGAAGCCATCCAGGAATCTTGTAAATAAACTGCCGGGCTGAAACCGGTTCGGTGCAATCTAAGTAACACACTCAATAATCCCGGGGGGACAAATGAGCACTAAGACAGAAAGTCGAGAGAAAGAAGGAAAACAAGGCGTGGTTCAAACATATCAGAACTACATCAACGGCAAGTGGGTCAAAGCTAAAAGCGGTAACACGTTCAGCAGCTATAACCCAGCGAATACAAACGAAGTCATCGGACATTTCGCAGCTTCTGGACCAGAGGATGTGAAAGCCGCTGTCGATGCCGCTGAAAAAGCATTGACCGAATGGCGCCGCACACCGGCTCCAGATCGCGCCGAAATGCTCTTCAAAGCAGCCACATTGCTTGAAGCACGCAAGGAAGAACTCGCTCGCACGATGACTCGTGAAATGGGCAAAGTCATCAAAGAAGCTCGCGGCGACGTCCAAGAAGCAATCGACATGGCCAAGTACATGGCTGGTGAAGGTCGCAGATTGTTCGGTCAAACAGTTCCTTCCGAACTCCGCAACAAATTTGCAATGTCAGTGCGTTCACCTATCGGCGTTGTTGGTGTAATCACACCCTGGAACTTCCCGGTTGCAATTCCATCATGGAAAATCTTCCCGGCACTCGTAGCCGGCAACACAGTTGTGTTCAAGCCAGCCAGCGACACCCCGATGTGTGGCTTGATGTTCGTTGAAATTCTCAATGAAGCTGGATTCCCTGCAGGCGTTATCAACCTGGTCACCGGTGGTGGTGGCAGCTGCGGAAACGCACTTGTTGACGACCCGCGCGTTCGCGCAATTTCGATCACCGGTTCCACAACTGTTGGTCGCCAGGTCGCCGGACGTTGCGGCGAGTTGATGAAGCGCATTTCTTGCGAACTCGGCGGAAAGAATGCAATCTGCGTTATGGAAGATGCAGACCTCGACCTCGCTATAGAAGGTGCTCTCTGGGGCTCCTTCGGTACAGCCGGTCAGCGTTGCACCGCAACCAGCCGCATCATCGTTCACAGCGCAAAAATCAAAGAATTCACCGAGCGTTTTATTGCCAGAGCCAAAGCTCTGAAAATTGGTAACGGTTTGGATCCGGAAGTAGAAGTCGGACCAGTCGTCAGCAAATCGCAACTCGAATCAGTTCACAGCTATGTTGAAATAGGCAAGAATGAAGGCGCTCAGCTTCTGGCTGGCGGCAACATTCTCGACAAGGGTGAATATGCTCAAGGCTGCTTCCATGAGCCCACCGTATTTGGTGGTGTTACACCCAACATGCGCATAGCTCAAGAAGAAATCTTCGGACCAGTCACTGTGATTATCGAAGTTAAGAGCTTCGAAGAAGCACTCAAAGTGGCTAACGGCACCGAATACGGTCTGTCGCTGTCGATGTACACACGCGACGTCAACAGAGCATTCACCGCAATGCAAGAACTCGAATCAGGGATCGTTTACATCAACGCACCGACAATCGGCGCTGAGATTCAACTTCCCTTCGGTGGCGTAAAGCAAACCGGTAACGGACACCGTGAAGCTGGCACGGCTGCTATCGATCAGTTCACCGAGTGGAAGTCGATTTACATTGACTATTCAGGACGCCTGCAGAAGGCACAAATTGACGCATACGAAGAGAAGGAGTAGGGACCAATGGACTTTGATTTCACACCCGATCAAATTGCTTTCCGCAAACACACTCGCGATTTCGCAGAGCGTGTAATCAAGCCGAAAGTAAGAGAAAACGATCGCAAAATGGAGTTTGATTGGGATATCGCCAAGCAGATTTTTGCTGAAGGATTTCTCGGTTGCCCGATTCCGGAAAAATACGGCGGTCTCGGATTGGACTACGTCACCTACGGTTTGATGACTGAAGAAATCAACCGCATTTGCTCGTCCACCCGCACACTGTTCTCCGTGCAAACATCACTCGTTGCTCTCACCATTCTTAAGTGGGGCACCGAAGAGCAGAAGAAGTTCTACCTGCCCAAATTGTGCAACGGCGAATTCATCGGTTGCTTCGGCTTGACCGAACCAGAAGCTGGTTCCGACGCAGCAAACCAACAGACACGCGCCGTCAAAGATGGAAATGATTACATCATCAGCGGACAAAAAGTCTGGATCTCCTGCGGTTCAATTGCAACGCACGCATTGATCTTCGCCAAGGTTCAAGGACTGCAAGGACATGAATCAATCACTTGCTTCGTAGTCGATACGAAGAGCAAGGGATTCAGCGCTCAATTGCACAAAGGCAAACTCGGTCTGCGCGCTTCCGACACATCCGAATTGTTCCTGGATGAAGTCAGAGTGCCTGCCGAAAACATGCTCGGCAAAGTTGGCGAAGGATTCAAGATTGCCATGTCGGCTCTCGATAATGGTCGCTTCTCCGTTGCCGCTGGAGCCATTGGTTTGGTTCAAGGCTGCATCGACGAATGTGCTATTTACGCAATGCAGCGCAAGACCTTTGGCGTACCGATCGGACAGCACCAGCAAGTTCAAGCAATGATTGCTGATATGGTTGCCGAATGCGAAGCCGGACGTTTGTTGTACCTCAGAGCAGCTCACTTGAAGAACAAGGGCGTGCGCAACACACTCGAAACTTCAATTGCAAAATTGTTCTGCGGTGAAGCAGCAAACAAAGCTGCACACAACGCAGTTCAAATCTTCGGTGGACATGGTTACTCAGACGAGTTTCCTGTCGAGCGCTTCTTCCGCGATGCTAAAGTACTCAACATCTACGAAGGCACCCGCGAAATTCAGCGCCTCATCATCGGTCAAGACGCACTCGGCATTCGTTATGCCAACGGCGCCAAGACTGGCACCCCGACAGCTTTAGCTGGCGTCGGCGCATAAGCACAGGATCCATTAATTATGAGTAGGGGCGACGCCATGCGTCGCCCTTCCCTTTTTAAAGGAAAGTTGCGAACGCAAGCCCTGGCGCCTTCTTCGGATGCGTCATTTTGACTAGCGTTACCGCAGTCTGTTGGCAACATCGACTTTCGTGTGGATAAATGGAAATATGGCAACTCGGGTGGCACCGAGACACGTTGGCGCGTGAATAAATTTTGGCGTTATAGGGATGTGGTGAATGATCACATTTAGAATTTGCTCTGCGTATTTTTCTGTTTCTTGCATAAAAATGGGCGCTGCACTGCTCATTGTTTTTCTGTTGCCTGCTTGCAGACCGCAGATATGTAAGGCTGAAGAGGAGTCAAAAGAGGATGGCATCCTTCGTGGACATGCACATAAAGACTCTGCTCCCGTGCGTTTGCAAAGACCAGTCTATAGGCTCTATTCAAGCAATAAGCCCCTTTTTAAGCGCAACCAGGCTGGGTCTTGAAGGATGCAATTGCGCTGTCTGATTCTTCTGAAGTTAAACTTAACGGACATGAGAAAAATGGCAAGTCTAACTGGTCCTGCGTCTATAGAACCATAAAAAATGCCCCGACAGACCGCCAGTTGAATTTTTCTTGTTTTTTGCGTGCCGAAAGAGACAATACACGTTTGAATATCAATGTATTTGCATATGATGATCAGAATAACTTAGCAGACTCATGGATTGATGAAGCTTTTGTTGATAGGAAGAAGTGGAATCAATTTTCAAAAACTTATGTCGCTCCCAAAGGAACAACTCAATTTAGAATATGTGTCGTAGATGAATCTAAAAACGCAGCATTTGTGCGCAGATTCTCTTGTGCTTGTGGATGGGCGGAAAGAGCCGCCTTTGGCAAAGGAAAAAGGGGGGGCATCAGATTTCGCTGAATGGACCCACTCTTCAGCTTGCGTTCAAAGCGATGATCCCGAAATAAAATCTAAAGCAGAAGAGCTTCAAAGTGGAACTGATGATCTCGAAACTTATGTGCGAAGAGCGACTGAATTCTGCGCAAAAAACAAGGGATTGCCTGGCGAGAAGTTTTTTTCTCTCGATGCCGCTCGTGCGCTAAAATGCGGGGGCTCATGTACAAGCCGCGCAAATCTTGCGGCAGCCCTTCTTCGCGCGCGTGGTATTCCTGCTCGTACCGTTGCACATTTGCCGGCCTGGGGGCGCTCAGGCTTTTTTGAGCACTGGCTGGTGGAATACTGGCATCCAAAGTCTGGTTGGGTTTGGGTGGAGCCGACATTGAATAAGTTACAACCAGCACCAAATTTTGTTGTTGTCTTAGCCGTTTCAAATATCGCGGATGAGGACAGGGCTTTCGATCCCTACCAGATCCGATATGTCATGCCTGGAGCGGCATATCTATCGGTTTTGGAATTGCCAGCGGAACTGGCACAAGTAATTCGAACAAGGGCTGATCTCGGAAGAAACTACGCCAGGTGCTTTGCTGATGTCTCCGGAACTACATCAGAAATGGAACTTTTGCATAAGGAAGCTCAGGCGCATTTCAATCGACTTTATTCCGAAACAAAAAGTGCAAATGACGACCCAATCGATAAAGCACCGCTTAAGAGTTTGAAAGAAACGGAGTCTGCACCAGAACTTACCAAATCGCTGCAGCGTGCTAGCTCTATTTAACGCGACAATCTTGAGATTTAGATGCCAACAGGCTAGCTCTAAGGGATTTATTGACTTAAAGAGAATGATCCATTCATTCTAAGTGGTGGCGACACCATGCGTTGACTTCCCTTTATTTAAGGATAATTGCGAAGCAAGCCCCAGCGCTTCAATCGGATGCTTCATTTCTAGTAGTCTACCGCAGTCTGTTGGCAACACGACTTTCGTGTGGATAAATGGAGATATGGCAATACCGAGAAACGTTGGCGCGTGAACAGTTTTTGCGTTTAAGGAGGTGGTGAATGATCACATTTAGAATTTGCTGTCCGTGTTTTTCTGTTTCTTGCATAAAATTAGGCGCTGCACTGCTCGTTGTTTTTGGGTCGCCTGCTTTTAGGTTGCAGGTATGTAAGGCTGAGGAGGAATCAATTGAGGATGACAAACGCACTGGAGCTGAGTCTTTATGCGAATGTCCGCGAAGGAGCAACAATAAGTCCCTTTTTAAGGGCAACCCCCATAAAAGAATTGCTGGATTCAAGTCAATTTACTTTCGGCACGCTTCGAAAAAATGAACAGGTTCAACCGCCAGATCTTTCAATTACAGATAATCTGGAGAGCGAATTTAGTTATTACTAGCTCTATGTCCTTCTAGATTGCTCCATGTTTGCTGCCGCGTGCTAGCTCTATTTCGCGCGACAAGCGGAGGATTCAGATACCAATGGTTAGCTCTAAGGAATTTACTTAAAGAGAATGATCGATATACTCCTCAAGGCTGATAGGAAGACGCCGGTTATTGATGTATTCTCATAGCATCAAGAGTAAAGACGCTCAATCGAAAAATTACAACTTTTAAGCAGGCAACCGAGCATCAGCTTCGAGCCTGAAGACGCCGGTAAACTCCGGCGTCTCTTTTTTTAGCGGCTTAAGAGGAATAGTCCGTGCAAACAAAGACCTCAACTGACACAACAAAACGCGAAAATAAGCAGCGATTGATGATCACGGTGGATGGCAACGAAGCTTGCGCACAGGTTGCCTACAAGTGCAATGAATTGATTGCAATTTACCCTATCACTCCGTCTTCCTCGATGGCTGAATTGGCTGACGGCTGGGCTGCCTCAGGCAAAGAAAATATTTTCGGCACGGTACCGTTTATTCAGGAAATGCAATCAGAAGGTGGTGCTGCAGGAGCTGCGCACGGGGCATTAATGACCGGCGCACTTACAACCTCCTTTACCGCAAGCCAGGGTCTGCTATTGATGATCCCGAATATGTTCAAAATAGCAGGAGAGTTAACGAGCGCCGTTCTTCACGTTAGTGCACGCGCGGTCGCAACTCACGGATTGTCGATATTTTGTGATCACAGCGATGTAATGGCTACCAGGACCACAGGCTGGAGCCTGCTTTTTGCCAACTCGGTTCAGGAAGCGCATGACTTTGCATTGATTGCGCAAGCCGCTACCCTTAAATCTCGGGTACCTATAATTCATGCGTTTGATGGTTTCCGAACTTCACATGAAGTTTCCAAAATTGAACTGCTAAGCGACGACGACATGCGAACGATGATAAGCAGCGAGCTCGTTGCTAAGCACCGCCAGCGAGGTTTGTCTCCTGAGAGCCCGAGCATTAAGGGCACTGCTCAGAACCCAGATGTGTTTTTCCAATCCAGGGAGCGTTGCAATCAATATTATGATAAGGCGGCTGACATAATAGCCGAAACAATGGATGAGTTTGCTGAACTAACGGGCCGCTCATACAAACCTTTTGAATACTTCGGGTCCCCTAGAGCAGAGCGAGTAGTGATTGCTATGGGCTCTGCGACCGCAACATTAAGAGCAAGCGCCGATTATCTTAACGCAAAAGGTGAAACAGTTGGCGTGCTGGCGGTGCACCTCTACCGCCCCTTTTCAAAGAAACACTTTCTGCAAGCATTACCCTCATCTTGCAAGGTGATTGCAGTATTGGATCGCACAAAAGAACCGGGGGCGCCAGGTGAACCTCTTCTGCAAGATGTCCTGAGCACTTTGTATGAGGAAAACCGTCATATCAAAGTTCTTGGCGGTCGATATGGACTTGGTTCCAAAGAATTCACTCCAGCTATGGCCAGAGCTGTATTTGATGAAACATCAAAGACTTCTCCCCTCACGCGCTTTACAGTTGGTATCACTGACGATGTCACCGGATTGAGTTTGGATTATGACGAAAGTTTTGAACTGCCATCAGAGTGTGTGCAAGCAATCTTCTGGGGCCTGGGATCAGATGGAACAGTTGGAGCAAACAAAAACTCAATAAAAATAATTGGTGAGCAAACCAGTAATTACGCGCAGGGCTACTTTGTATATGATTCAAAGAAGTCAGGCTCAATGACAGTTTCTCACCTGAGATTTGGCCCAAATAATATTGATAGTCCTTACCTGATCAAAAGCCCGAATTTCATCGGCATCCATCAATTTGGTTTCATCGGAAGGTATCCTGTTTTCGAGGGGGCCGCTCATGGCGCAACCGTTCTAATCAATAGTCCATACTCAGGGCCTGAAACCTGGCAAAAACTTCCTGAAGAAATTCAAGAATTCATTCGTTCTAAAGACTTGAAAATTTATTTGCTCGATGCCTACAAAATTGCGCAGGAGCTTAAGCTCGGAAACCGTATCAATACAATAATGCAGGTAGGATTTTTCGCGCTGTCAGGTGTGTTAGAAAGAGAAAATGCAATCGAGCATATCAAGAAAGCAATCATAAAGACTTACAGCAAGTTCGGTGATGCAGTCGTGAAACAGAACTTTGCTGCTGTGGATTCAGCACTCAAAAATCTCTTTGAATTTAAGATTCCCGCGGAGCGTTCGGAGTCGTCTCAAACAGCGGAGCTCGCCTGTTCGGACAGCAAGAATCAAGGGCTTGCTTGCGCCAGGAGCCATGGAACAGGCACAGAGCAAGATTGTTGCCGCTCGAAAGGAGCAGCAAAGCAGGCCTGCGATAAAATAAAACAGTGCCATTGCGGCGAAACTTGTGGCAATGGCTTAAACAAAAAAACGGTCATGGAAATGATAGCCGGGCGAGGTGACGATTTGCCAGTCAGCGCTCTGCCAGCTGATGGCGCTTACCCCACTGATACCGCAAGACTGGAAAAACGCAATATCGCCACGTCTTTACCGGTCTGGGATCCAAATGTCTGCATTCAATGTGGTAAGTGCGTCATGGTGTGCCCGCACGCAGTCATCAGATCAAAATTGATTCCGCAGGAAGCCCTATCTGCAGCGCCAGACGGTTTCAAATACCAGGCGTCGTCGTGGAAAGAACTCCGTGAGCATAAGTTCAGCATTCAAATTTCGGCTGAGGATTGTACAGGTTGTGCGCTGTGCGTTGAAGTTTGCCCTGCCAAAAACAAGTCTCAATCAGGTTTGAAGGCAATTAATATGGCTGAGAAGACCAGCCTTTGCCTGGATGACGCAAAGGAAAACTGGGAATACTTTTTGAGCCTTCCCGAGTTAGAGAATGGTATCAGTTTCAATTCAGTGAAAAATATGCAATTGAAGCGGCCGTTATTTGAATTCTCAGGGGCCTGCGCAGGTTGCGGAGAAACGCCCTATCTCAAGCTGATGAGCCAGTTATTTGGAGATCGCGCGGTTATAGCCAATGCAACCGGGTGCTCTAGTATCTACGGTGGCAATTTGCCCACAACCCCATGGGCAAAAAACTCTAATGGTCACGGTCCGGCCTGGGCAAACTCCTTGTTTGAAGATAACGCTGAATTTGGGCTTGGCATGCGGCTTGCAATTAATGTGCAAGGGAAACAAGCCCGGCGCTTATTGCAAGAACTGGAGCAGCAGCTAAACCAGGGATTGTGCCAGAGCATATTGTTGTCTGATCAAAGAGATGATCATGAGATTCAGCAGCAAAGAACAAGAGTCGCTGCATTGAAAGCAGATCTGGAAAAAATGGCAGATCCAAAAGCAAAACAACTGCTAGCTGTGGCAGACATGCTTATTAGAAAGAGCGTCTGGTTGATAGGTGGAGACGGCTGGGCTTATGATATCGGATATGGTGGCTTAGATCATGTGCTTGCCAGTGGGCAGGACGTCAATATTCTTGTTCTGGATACAGAAGTGTATTCCAATACAGGCGGGCAGATGTCCAAGTCTACGGCTCGAGGGGCCGTCGCCAAATTCGCAGCAGGAGGTAAGGGCAGCGCCAAGAAAGATCTCGGGCGACTGGCTATGAGCTACGGCAATGTGTATGTGGCGCAGGTGGCCATGGGTGCCAGCGACACTCAGACGGTGAATGCTTTTATTGAGGCTGAGTCCTACAATGGCCCGTCATTAATCATTGCATACTCACACTGTATTGCACATGGTATCGATATGAGCAAGGGAATGCAGCAACAGAAGCTTGCTGTTGCCTCTGGGCATTGGCCTCTGTATCGCTACGACCCTCGTTTGGCAAGCAGAAATGAGCAGGCATTCCACCTTGATTCAAATCAGGCAAATGTTCCCCTGGAGGACTATTATTACTCCGAAGCGCGATATCGCATGCTCAAACAAATGAACCCGGAAGCAGCGAAAATTCTGCTAAAAGAGGCTAAGGAAGATATCGCTGCAAAATGGGGCTTACTTAGCACAATGCTTGAGAATTCCAAGCAAGAGTCATCAGAGTGCAAGCAAAATCCACAATGCGTTAAGGAGCAATGTCATGGTAATTCTTGACACCGAATATCTTGGACTCAAGCTAAAGAATCCAATAGTTGCATCCGCTTCCCCGCTCTCGGACACAATTGATGGTATGAAACGCCTGGAGGATGCGGGAGCCTCTGCCATCGTTTGCTCAAGCCTCTTTGAAGAGCAAATCTTTCATGAAGGTCTGGCGCTGAACCACTACCTTACTTATGGTTGTGAAAGCACTCATGAGTCAACAAGTTTTTTCCCTGACTACGAAACGTTTTCTATTGGCCCGGAAGCTCACTTGAGATTGATAGCCCAGGCCAAGCAGCAGTTGAATATACCGATCATCGCTAGCCTCAACGGTGTCTCTCCAACAGCCTGGACTGAATGGGCAAAGCTGGTCGAAGAAGTTGGAGCTGATGCAATCGAATTGAATGAATATTACTTGCCGACTGATCCTCAAGTTAGTGGTGAAGATATAGAAAATCGGTATCTGGAAGTTTTGCATATGGTGAAAAGCCATGTCAAAATACCGGTCGCAGTTAAAATGAATCCTTTTTTTAGCTCAATCGCAAATATTTCGGAGAGATTTGTCAATCAGGGCGCCGACGGATTGGTCATGTTCAACCGATTTGTGCAGCCCGACTTCGATCTTGAAACTCTTGAGGTAGTACCGCATTTAGTGCTCAGCAACTCCAGCGAATTGAGGTTACCGTTGAGGTGGGTAGCCATTCTCTGGGGAAGGGTTCCGACAGACTTCGCAATTACCACGGGAGTGCACAGTGCACAAGACGTTTTGAAGTCTATTATGGCCGGCGCAAAGGTTGTGATGATGGCGTCCGAGCTATTAAGAAATGGTGTTCAGCGAATCGGAGAGATACTTTCTGAACTTGAAGCATGGATGAATGAACATGAGTACGAATCCCTGAACCAGATGCGTGGAAGCATGAGCCAGATTCATGTTGCAGACCCGGCTGCTTTCGAAAGAGCAAACTACGCAAAAGCATTGCAAACGTGGCGCCCTGATCCGACAGGAACAATGCCATGGGGGATTCGGTGATTCCATGAGTACCCTGTCAATAAACGGGCATTTAGAAGAACTTGAGGATTTGTCTCGAGAGTTGTTGGCTATACGAAAACAACTGAGTAGCGATGCCAAAAGTTCTGCTCAATGGCTGGAGCAGGTGGATCCAAAGTACCGTGATAGTGCCGCAAACCTGCTTCACTATCTATCTCTGAGGAAGCATGATTTACGCAAATTGCAAAAGCGGCTTGCCGCACAAGGACTTTCCTCTCTTGGTAGGGCAGAGTCGCATGTACTTTCAACTCTTGACGCTGTACTGAGAATTCTCCACGGACTAACTGAGAAGTCCCCAAAGCTTGGTGAACTGGGAACTTGCTTTAGTTTTGAAACAGGCGAGAAGCTTCTTTCAGAGCACGCAGAAGCTTTATTCGGCCCACCATCTCCCGGACGCGATGTGAGAATAATGGTAACAGTGCCATCCTCTGCGGCTAGCTCACCAGACCTGATTTATGAGCTTCTTAAGCAAGGTATGAACTGCATGCGTATAAACTGTGCTCACGATGATGCTGCTGCCTGGCTGCAAATGATTGAGCACTTGCGAACGGCGGAACAAAAATTGAATCGGCGTTGCAAAATTTTTATGGATTTATCGGGTCCGAAGTTGCGTACAGGACCTATAGAACCTCGCCCATCCGTTGCGCGTATTCGGCCAAAGAGGGATGCCTTCGGTTCGATTGTTCGACCCGCGCATGTGTGGTTGAGCGATAGAGTTGCGCCCCCAACTGAGCCTGATGCAACGCTTTTCATGGACAAACGCTGGCTTGCAACGCTAGATGTGGGCGACAGGCTTTGTTTTGTCGATGCTCGAGGATCTAATCGAAGTATGCTCGTATTAGCTGCAAACGCTGATGGTGTTTGGGCGGAATGTGATAAGTCTGCGTACATCGTTCCGGGCTTAGTATTAAATAGAGAAGAGTCCGATGCTGCGCAATCACGGAAGAAGAAGGGTTCGAGGCAGAACTGTACTGAAGATCTCAGAGGTTTCGCTGAAGAGTGTACTGTTGATGCGGTGCCAGCAGTCGAAAACTACCTTATCTTGAGACCTGGCGATCGCCTGCATGTATTTAAAAGCAACAAGACCGGACAGATTGCCGGCACCGCAAGCGACGGCACTATCTTGACTCCTGCAAGTATTGGCTGCACATTGCCAGAAGCCTTAGACAAAGTAAAAACCGGGCAGACTATCTGGTTTGATGACGGAAAAATTGGCGGACTAATTGAAAAAATACTTGCCGACAGAATTATTGTTCGAATATTTCAGGCACGCGATGCCGGAAGCAAGCTGCGCTCGGATAAGGGCATCAATCTGCCCGAGACTGAAATTCATCTTGAAGCGATGACTGCAAAAGATGTGGAAGACCTGGCTTTTGTGGCTCAACATGCTGATGTGGTGGAATTGTCATTTGCAAATAGTGCTCGCGATATTGAAATTCTGGAGGAGCACCTGAGAGAACTCGGAGATCGCAAACCAGGTATTGTCATCAAGGTAGAAACAAATCGGGGATTCAAAAATCTTCCTGAAATGCTCCTTACTGCGATGAAGTGGCCCAATTGCGGTGTAATGATTGCACGAGGAGATCTGGCGATAGAAGTTGGCTTCGAGCGTCTCGCAGAGGTTCAAGAAGAGATTCTCTGGATATGCGAAGCCGGACACATTCCCGTTATTTGGGCGACTCAGGTATTAGAGAATCTAGCACAAACCGGTATACCCTCGCGCGCGGAAATTTCTGATGCTGTCATGGGAAATCGAGCCGAGTGCGTGATGTTGAATAAGGGACCGTACATAAGCAAAACTGTTAGATTACTGGACAATATCCTGCACAGAATGCAATCACATCAAGAAAAGAAGAGTTCTCGCATGCGCATATTGCAATTGGCAAAAGCGCCTGTGAAGACAGTATAAAGTGGTTGAATTTTGCACAGCAGCCTGTATTGGGAACAGCTGAGCTGTTCCCAACCATCTCGCGCCTCGCAATCGGGTTTCTGCAGCAGGTTTGCGGACTTGCGCAAGCAAATTTCAGATTTTGGTCAGGTCGCAAAACTAATCTGAAATCAGGCAAAGGCGAGGGAACGAATCATGTCAGACAATCTCGTAGAAGATAGAGAGCCCAAAGAAAATTCGCAGCACGATCTCAACGATAATCTCGTTAACCAGGCGTTGGCTTTAACTGAAGATCGCTCTAATAGAAATGATGCAAGCAGCAAGCCAGGCAGCAGTTCACAACTGCCACCCGGACTTGATAATTTCTGCATTTCCATGATGCCCAAAGAGAATACAGGCAGTTCGAATTTACCAAAGTTGAGCATAGACCAGCCGCAATTGCCAGAACAAAAGCCTGGTGAGCAGCCGCTCGACAGACCAACTGGACCTCAACCTGGCGCTCCGGAATTATGGGACAAACCGGCGCAAACAGAATTTGATACCATTAGCGGTGCTGCCGGCAATTCGACTGATACTTCTGTCCATCCAGCAGAAAAGCAAGTGACTGCTCCAACTGAAAAAGCGCCTGCTGAAGATACACCAGTAGGTGGATCGGCCAAAGGTGGCGGGGAGTACCAATTGTGCGCCGCAGAGAATCCGGGTGGTAGTGGACTTCCGCTGGAAAGAGTAAACCAAGCAAATGATGCAGCGACTGCAACAAACATCGCCACCGCCGGTCGTCGCGCGAACAATCCATTCTTCAACCCCAGCTCCGGTGCACTCGGACTTGTGACCGACTTCGACGTAAGCCCGCTTACCGTAGCCGGCTGGGTGAGTGATGCCTGGTCTCGATTGGGGGCGATCAATGACGCTCTCTCCGGTGCACGTCCTGCAGACTTTCATCCAATCAACGGACCGAACGGCAGACCAGCTGTCGTCGCAATGTCCACAAGCAGATGGACAAGCAATCCGACCATCAGTCTTGGCTTGAACGGAAGAAACGAAAGCATCAAAATGGATCTGCCAAATTTCAGCGGCAGTGCTGTAACGCTTGTGACTGATGGACATCGCGTACTTGCAATTGATCCACGCAACAATCAAGCATGGCAATTGCAGCAAGATTTTATCTTCGGCATCCGCAACGGCTTCTCTTGGACAGAACTTCCACGCCGCAGGTAAGAAGCCTCTTGAATTGAGTCAGCGACGAAAGATCTAGTTCGATGAAAGAACAAGTCAATTCTAAGTTGATTCGACCTTATAGGCGCCGTGATATCGTCCGAAGTCCATGGTTGTTACACCGTTTCGATTTGACCCGCTGTACGACCCTGGAGGCGAAAGCATAGTAACTTTCACCAAACCGGTCTCACCCGGTGCCAAGATACCCGCATGCACGCACACGCAATCGAGATCCGAGTCGGATGTGTATACATCTGTTCCCCATACAGCACCGTGAGTAGAACCTGTTGCCTCGATATAAAATGATTCGTTAATCTTGTTTGCTAATTGACGTATATCATGTTTTGAATAACGCTGCCAAAAGCCTAGCTTGCCCAACTCTTCCAGTTGGGAGCTGCTGATTCGCCCTTTCGCGCTGAAATAATTTATTAGTTGATGGATTGCTTTCAAATTTTAACCCTCGCACGTTCAGCGCTTATTCGTCCATAGACTCGACTTTATATGCTGCAGGGTACGAACCCCAGTCGGAACTTGTGACGCCATTTCTTGTACTGCCTTTGAACTTCTTCAAAGGTTTCACTATCGTTATTTTCACTATTGCTGTTTCATTGTTTTTCAATACACCAGCATGCACACAAGCTACATCTACACATGAGTCTGATGTGTAAACGTCTGTTCCCCAGATGCTGCCGGAGGTTCTGCCTGTAGCCTCTACCAAGAAAGATTTCCCAATGTCTGACTGAAAACTATGAATGTCCGCTTTCGTGAACTGTTGGTAATAGCCTTTTGCTATCAGCTTTTCCATTTGCACCGCTGTGATTCGGCCGCGCGCTTGAAAATAGCTAATTAGTTGGTGGATTGCTTTCATTATCGGGTCTCATTACGGTTCATGCTAACGACTTTTCCATAGGGTGGACGGAAAGACATCAGTGGTACTCTGGCCGGCAAGACCCAAAGTACCTGGTAAGGCTGTGATTCCTGTGGATAAGCAATATCGCCATCGGTTAAAACTATGACTGCCTCCACGTCTGCTCGTTCTGCCAGACGCTCCATCGCTGGGTTTAGATCGCTGCCACCATATCCGGTGACCTTCCAGCGGGACAGTTGAGAAGGTGAAAGAACCTCATCTTCCTGTATTGCCGCGTCGCATTGTATCAGGTGGATCTCTTCAACATTCATCGCTTCACAGAAAACAGCTATCGCGCCGAGCGCTTCGGGAATTTCTTGAGTCATAGAGCCGCTCGTATCAAGAACAATATGCACCGTCCAACCCTCTCGTTTGCGGCCAGGCAGTACGACATCAACACGATCCGCACCACGGCGCGACGGACGAGCATAGCTTCGCTCTGTGGGAGTCATTGATTCGAGCCACTTCTGCAGGCCCAACTCCCATGGCGGGCGATATGTGCGACGCACGGCATCGATCATCTGTTCATTGCCCAAGGGATCGCTTCCTCTTCCGAGCGCTGCTTCCTGCATTATGTTTTGCATCGTTTGGGCGTTACCTGCTGCTTCTGCGACGGCCGCTGCCTGATCTGATTGCGATCCGCCAGTAAGTTCTGGAAACATCTCGCGCTCAGTTTTCTCGTCTAACACATCGCAATTGTGGGCGATACACGAACTTCCAGGTGTAGATCCTGCAGACGAACTGGCCGCACCTGTTGCTCTAGAAACTCCCTGGTTTATTTGCCCGCCCGCCGCGGAGTTGGCTGTCGTCATATTTTGGGTCTGGGATTGCACAGATTGGAGATGCTGTTTCAGTAGCTCTTCTATTTGTGCAGTCTGTTCCGCCATTGTTTGCTCTAATTGAGTCTGTTGCTCAGCCAGCCTCTGCTGCAAATCTGGCTGCTGGTTCTGCGCCATGATTCGTTGCAGGTGTGCCTGTTGCCGAGATAAGAGCTGCTGTATTTGGGCTTGTCTTTGCGCCATGATTTGCTGTATCTGTGACTGCTGCTGAGCCACAATTTGCTGTATTTGTTGCTGCGTCATTTGTTGTGTCCGCTGCTTCAACGCTTGTGTTACTGGGTCCATAGTATTCCATGACTTCAGGAAACGATTGTTGCCGGTCATTGCAATCAACATTTCAGCTGACATTTTTCTAGCATCAGGTAAGAAAAGCCCTCCTGCGGGGATCTGTTGCAAGCCCAACTCAACTCGTAAAACATCGTTGATGATATAGTCGTGCGCAAAGCTAAACGCGAGAGCGTTACTTCCCTCGCCTCGCTGATGTGTTCGCAGCATCAGATGGTAAATTTCATGAGCAAGAACGAAGAACAGGTCCTGACGCGATAGCGGCTGCACGAAATTCGGATTTAATAGCAGACGGCCTGTGGCAAAAATACCGACAGTGGCAATGCGCTCGTCGATTTGTGGGTCTATTTTGGCAACAAGTCCTACAAGAAAAGGAAAAGCAAAGCCTATTCTACGTAAGGTCTCATTTATTCGGATAAGTAGCTGATCGGTCTTCTCGAGGTTCATGGCTTCACTCCTGTTACCTTCCAGAGTGTTTCATACATGATCTCCTCGGCACCCAGGGCCGCCCATTTCTCGACCAGATCCACTATTAGCACCAATCTGTGTTCCAGGCTTAGACTAGAAAAAAATTTGTTAACAACACCGGGACGCTCTAGACGTACGCGATTGAATTCGACTGATTTGCGAATTCTATTTAAAATGAACCAGCGCGCAGTTTCCTCCTTTGGAAGTTCATCGGGATGTTCAATGAAATATTCGGGTGGATGCTGCATTGGTATGTTCTGTGTAGAGAATTCACAAAACATAGCCGCGTCCTCGGCGGAAACTCTGCCGAAAGCAAGCGCGCGTCGAATAGCCGGAGTAAGTATTCCGCTACTCTCGGCCAGGTCGAGCGCCTCAGCCAACATTGCCCAGGCGCGCGGAGTTGAGAATGGCACAGGCTCCGCAGGCACTGGGCGGAGCAGCGCTTCGGGAGTAAACCGCACGTAGTCGACCACTTCCTTACGAATTTTGTTTTTCTCCGCCCATTCAACCCATTCATCTATATCTACTCTGATTTGCAAAAGGAACAGACGGTTTATCAGAGCGGAACTTAAGTCGCGCACCAGCGCGCGATCTTCTACGCGATTGCCTGCTGCTACTACCCAACTGCCTTCAGGTAAAGCATGCTCGCCCAGGCGTCGTTCGAGTAAGAGCGGATAGAATGCTTTTTGCACATCCGAACTGCAAGCGGGCAATTCGTCCAAGAACAGACAAAATCTTTCTGGCTGTTCCGGCAGCAAAACGCGCGGTGGACAAAACACGCTGCGTTCGCCCACTATTCTTGGAATTCCGCTTACGTCTTCTGGCGCGATCTGGGTACCTAGTAGTGAACGGCAATGCAAGCCCTTCTCCCGTGCAGCTTCCTCGACAATCGCAGTCTTTCCAACACCGGGCGCCGCTTGCAGCAGCAAGCTCTCATCGGCACCAAGAACTTGAACGAGCTTCTTCGCTTGTTGAAGGCTAATTTGTACTGCTTCAAACTGTTGCGGAATTTTGACCGTCGGAATTCTGGCAGAGCTGTCGATCCATTCTTCAGGAACTCCACCGCTAACATAAGCTTTGACAAAAGCCTCTTTTATAAGTTCTGGCGAGAAATCTTTTGCAAGCCGTACATCTGAATCCATTCTGCTGGAGCTTCGAGAACTGCGGTTGTTTAGCACACGTAGAGCTCTATTAGCCCCTGTGCTAGATGCGCCTTGCCGCCAATGCGACGGTTCATCGCTTGCTTGCTTCATTGATTCGATACCCAGTTCATTAAGCAAATATGCGGTTCTTGCTGGAAAAAAATCTGCGACGGGCAAGTGCGCTAATCGCTGCCGTTCGGCAAACATGCAGAAGTTTTTAGCGTCTTCAAAACTGAGCCGTCCAGCTGCCAGTGCCATACGAATCTCACTTGTGATTTGTCCGGTTGATTCGACAAGATCCAGTGCTCGAGCCAACGAAGCCCACGCGCGAGGTGTTGAAAATGGCACTGCCTTGTTGGGGACCGCGCGTGAAAGAGCTTGACGATCTAAGTCAAGAAACTCCAGAATCTCTGGTCGCAGCTTTTCGTTCATCGCCCACTCAAACCACTCATCTGCCTCTACACGTACATGTAAGATGATTACGCGATTTATTAAAGCGCTACTTAATGCGCGGATTAAGGCGCGGTCCTCCAGGCGATTTCCGGCAGCGACAACCCAGGTCCCATCCGGTAGTAGGTGCTCTCCCAGACGTCGTTCTAGAAGCAATGAATAAAAGGCTTTTTGAATATCGGGGGTGCAGGCTGGAAGCTCGTCGAGAAAAAGGCAAAACTTTTCAGCTTGCTCTGGCAACAACACCCTCGGTGGGCAAAACACAGAACGCTCATTGATGATGCGTGGAATCCCGCTAACATCCTCCGGTGCAATTTGTGTTCCGACTAGTGAACGACAAGCCAGCTGTGCACTGGCTGCCGCCTGGTAGACTGCATCGGATTTGCCAACTCCAGGCCCAGACAATAACAAAACGCTGTGCTTGTGAGCCATCGCCGCGATGATGCCTTTGGCTTGCTTTAGAGAAACTGATTCTACCGATGCTTTCTCCATTGTCTCTCCATTGCTTACTCAAACATTTAAGTCGTTATATCGGAATGCAAGGCAGCGGAAACCCAGACTGCGGAGTCTCCTAATTGGAAATCCGGTTCAGTCTTTGCCGGCGGAATCTGAGCGCATTCCGCTTGAACTTTTGCCATGCTGACGCCCAACTGTAATTATTCCCAGTCAGGAGGTGGGTATTCGCAAAAAGACCCTGATAGTAGATAAACTGTAGTTTATGATCGTCTTCGTTCCGACAGGAGGTATACGGGTTATTGAGTTCCAGAGTCTGGGAACTAATGAGTTAGTTACCGGTTGCTTGATCTTGAAAAATGCTCTTTCATTCTTTCGGCTTTCATAATACAAAACGCGCTCTCATCATTGCACTTTTGCTGAGTTGCCTGCCAGCTAATGCGTGTCCTTGCGCGTTTGACATGAGCAGTCCTTACATAGCGGCAGCTAAGTCCGCAATGCAAAGCAGGAACTACGGCGCAGCGAAGGCTGCGCTCCAGGGTGCATTGAAGTACGAAAAGGACAATCCAAACATCATCTACAATCTCTCGCTGGTTTATCTGGCAATGGGAAATTATGATGAAGCTAAGAAGAACATGATTAAGGCGCTGGAAGTGCTTAGTTCAACATATGGTGATGAACACCGGCAGGTCGCTCAGAGTTATATGGAACTGGGTGATTTGTTTGAGAATGAATCGTATGAAAGCAACAAGCCTGAATTGAGGAAGAAGACTTCAGAGTATTACAACAAGAGTATTCTGCTTTGCGAGAAAATTTATTCTGATGTTTCAGAAAGAGCTCGTGCGAAGAGCAAGAACAATGAGCAGGACAATCTGCACTCCAGTAAAAAAGTCTGCCAGATCGACGCCAAACAAGCGGCACTCGACTTATCGGCAGTGTTGCGCCACACAGCTGATTTTTATGCGACTGATGATGAATTCAAGCAAGCTGAGCCAATGTACCAGCGCGCTCTCAATCTCGAGCAACAAATACTTGGTCCAAATGACAAAGATGTATACGTACATAAAGCAAATCTTGCTCAATTTTATTGTGATGAGTCAAAGAGTGAGCTGGCCTTGCCCTTATTCAAAGAGGCGCTTCAAGCATCCCAGAAGGATGACCCGGAGAGCCACCAGACTGTGTTGATTCACAACAGGCTGGGCAATTACTACCGCGAGCAAAAGAAGTTTGAGGAAGCAGAGAATTCCTTTCGGCAAGCCTTCGATATTTTGACGAAATGCCCGGAAAAAGATGAGATGGAAATCGCCGAAAATGGGGCGGCGCTTTCAGATGTGCTGGACAAAGAAGGTAAGCCTGAGCAAGCTAAAGAAATTTGCGAAAGCACAATAAACAGGCTTACGAAGAGTAATGATAAGCAGGCCTTGCTGCTTGTGCTGAAGCAATATCAAAAACATTTTTTACAGCAGCATCAGAAGGAAGAAGCAGAAAAGATTTCGACTGAGATCAAGTCAATACAATTAAAAGAGGCTGCTGGTTCAAGTTCAGACTAAAATAAAACCCACCAGCAGGAGTTCTGCTGGCGGACGCTTCGTTGTCTGCTGGATCAGTAAAGGTGGAGATCAACAGATCATCATTAATAGTCAAAATAATGATGGTGGTGGTGGCGTCTAATCGTTGAATAATAGTTCGTTGTCATAGGGATGTATGGGTTGTAATTACGCCCGTAGTTGCCGTAGTACCCGCCGTAAAGTTGTTGTTGTTGAACGTATCCAGGGTCGAAAGCATTGGGAAAACAGACAAGCAGAACAGACGCACTAACAAATTTTTTGTTGCATTGTTTGTGTTTGGTTCAGCCTGCAAAGCTCATCTTTGAGAGCTGGAAGCGTGTACATTTTGGGCAAGTTTGCGTTTTGCTAAAAACAGCTGGCATTGAATTCAGGATGTACCCTTTCGTCATCTTCTTGCACATTATCGGCTGTTCTTCTGATCAGCATCATCCATTGCTTTTTTGTGGAGCTCATATTTTTTTCGCCACTCAGCAGCTTTCGTTTTGTCAGGGATCTTCTTCTCTTCGTAAAAACGTGCAAGATGTTCAAAGCCAACAAAGCATCCGTTCTTCTCGCTAGTTTTTACGCATTCTTGGAGAATTTCTTCTGCTTGAGTCTCATCACTAAGCTCTGCATAGAGCCACCCCAGCTCTCTAAGCGCAACGCATTGCGCTAACGGGTAGGTCCATTTTCTGATTGCATGCAGGTCCTTATTTGCCTCATTTGCAAATGCCTTCGCCTGCTTAGCGTCACTCATGTGTAGAGCAAGGTATGATTTGCTCAGAGCCAAAAAAAATCTTCGTTGTGCATCAATCGTTTCTCCACGACTGTGATTTATTATGAAAGCCTCGAACTCAGCTATAGTTCTTGCTGAAAGTCTGGAGTTCAGAAGGCATGCACCTACAACGTCAGTATCAAGATTTAGTTCTTCATCCATTGAGTATTGCGGAAAATCGGAATGCAAATGGATGATCGCCAAAAGCGAACGCATCTCGGCTGTGTCCGAAGGATTTAAAAACCGTTCATTGTTAACGAAAAGCCAATCCGATTTGCTTTGAGCATCAGGTATCCTCGTTCTGTCTTTAAGGTGATCTACAATTGCACGCAAAATGTTGAGGTCGGCCTGGCTGCTGTTGGCCGTCCATTGCTCTTTTGGAAAGCGAAATGAAATGTCGGATAGCGCTTTGGTAAGCATCCGGTCGGCTTCAGCCCTATTCTTGTTCTTCAAATATAGGCTGGCTTTTTCTAGGCATTTTCTTGCATCTGCTTGCCTGATTTCACGAGGCGAGAGCAGTGCTGTTATTGTTGAAGACTCTTTCCTCGGCCTGAAGTAATGCGTGGCTGCAAGAAAGGTTACAAAAAGAGCGAGAAGTATCAATATGGATATGAAAAATGGCTTCTGCTGCCCTTTCTTCTTTTCGGATTGTTGTGGTAAACGCATCAATAAGGTCTCGCTGCCGCCTGCCAGCACCTTCAGGAGATCAGCTCTTAATTCAGCAGCGCTTTGATACCGATGTTCAGGCTGCTTGCACATGGCTTTCTTAATTATCCGATCACAGAGCTCATATTCTTTTGAACGAGAGACCATTCCCAACAACGATGGAATAGGGTCATTCACATGCTTAAGCATTATGGGGGCTGGATTAGCACTCTCTCCGCTAAAGGGAACCACACCAGATAATGCCTCAAACAGGATGCATCCGAGTGCGTAAATGTCTGTGCGATGATCTGTTTTCTTGCCAGAGCACATTTCGGGGCTGAGGTAATAAACAGTTCCCACGAGTCTTCCTGATTCTGTGAGCTGTTGAATAGTATTACCAGCTAAATCAAATAGTTTGGCCAGGCCAAAGTCGATAAGTTTTACTTTTGACTTTTTCGTCGGGTCCTTGCATAGCATTATGTTGTCCGGCTTTAGATCTCTATGAACAATTCCAAGATCATGTGCATAACTAAGAGCCTTGCAAACCTCTGCGATAAGCGGAGTTATCTCGCTAATTTGCATACGTCCAAGCTTCTTTAGTTCGCTTCGCAAGCTTACGCCATCGATAAATTCCATGGCGAAATATGCATGAACGCCATCTGTTCCAAAATTGTAGAACTCCGCTATGTTCGAATGGCAAATGTTCGATAAAATGTGCGCCTCTTTTTCAAATCGCTGATAATCGGTGCTATTTCCGAAAGGGTCAAGAAGCTTGATGGCTACAAGTTTCTCATTGGACATCTGAAGTGCCTTATAGACCTGTCCCATGCCACCAGAGCCCAGGTGCTCAATTATCACGTAGCGCCCATCCAAAACTGATTCAGGTTCGAGCAAACTGAAAGGCACATTAGTTCCTCGCACGTAGCCATATTGTACCCCGCTCTAGCTCGGCAGGAATTGCCTTGAAGGGATTCAGCTGATATAGCACATTCTTAATGCTCAAATAATTTCGCTCTCATTGCGGCAATCTCGGGATTTTTTCCAAATAGTTTCCACGGTAGAGCGGTACGATAATTCTCGATCATCACAACCATTGGTCCTTGATTTAAGCCCATATACAAATCATTGACCCAGTGCTCATCCAGGCTGAACGCATCTCGGAATCCATATTCACCCCAGAGAAACGATCCGTAAATTCGATAATAATTCTTGAGCGCAGCAATTGATTGCTCGGGTAAATAAGGGATTGATGCAATTGCTCCGGTTGGCGTGATTTTGCCCTTATCACCCTCTTTGCGTGGCTCATCCGGATTGTATGCCCATGGACCGTCTGATGCCGTTAAACCCCATGCATTCTCGCTGTAACCGGCATGATGCATGGGGTTCTCTTCGCAGTAGCGCAGGTTTATCTGCGCTATTGCTTTGCTGTTTTCGAAATAATCAGTGTAGCGATCTCTGAGACCGCGAGGATCCATTCCGAGGAAGTTGTAATGAGTGAAGAATATGGGGCCGCCGGTGAATCCGCCAACAGGCAAACGTACACCATAATACGTCTCGCCATTGGTATACATTTTTCCGGCAGCATCACCTCGATATTCCTGCGCAAGCCTTTCCTGGCTGGCAAACCCTGAGTAATACATTTCTTTTGGAACCGGGTGTCTGGGAGATGCGATAGCCAGCAGATAGGTAATCATCGACTCATTCCAACCTATGAGCCTGTGATTTATTTTCCATTCCTTGTCAGGCGACCAGTGCCAGTAGAGATAATGAGAATTCGCGGTCTGTCTGTACCAATCCCATTCGACCTCTTCCCATAGTTTAGTTATCTTTTGTCGAATTGCTTTTTCAATCGCATCATCTTTATCAAAATACTGTCGCGCCGTAAGTAGCCCGTGCATTAAGAATGATGTTTCGACAAGGTCTCCGCCATTGTCGTCTGGACCGAAAAACAGAATTGGGTGGCCGCTTCTGCCATCATTGTAGTGTGCAAAAACTCCGTGGAACCGATCTGTCCGCTCGAGAAAAGACAAGATTTTTAGCATCTGCTTTGCTATTTCTTCGCGCGGAGCAAATCCTCTGGCGGCGGAAACGACGAGCGAGAAAATCCCGAACCCCGATGCTCCAGTTGCGATCATTTTGGCATCGCCGGGGATACTTTCCAGCGTCATTCCGCTATTTAGTTCCGCTCCCTCGAGGTAATATCGAGCGCAGGCTTCCTGGACCATTTCGAGCAATTCATCATCGCTCATCGCCCGTGTTGATGCATTTACTACAGGTGAATAATCGGATCTCTTTCCGTCGTACCCAAGGAAACAAATGCGGTAATAATATTTGCCTCCTTTCTCTCCAAGGTAATCAGCGTAACGACGCAGATATTTCGTTTTGAATCCGACCGGCGTGAACTTGCTGCCATCCGCTGAGCGTTCTATTATCGTGCCATAAATGTTTTCATCGTTCACTGCATCCCATGCAATGTCGATATGCCGTTCAAAGCCTTTGCTTGAAACTATTCTTGCTTTAATTCCGCTCGGAAGCGCATTGCAATTCTCTTCTCGTACATCGAGATTGTCGAGCCAGATCTTATGCTCTTTACCATCGACCTGTCCTTGCTCAAACACCAGTCCCTTAATTTGCTCGGCTACTGAAATTGAAAGACCTTTGAATTCTCGCAATGGAATTCTTGCTTGCCTCCACCCTGATTCATCCGGCTTAGTCAAGAAATTTGCAAGTGCCACAGCTTCGCTTGTTTTATTTTCAGGACCCAGTATGGACAATTGAGGCAGCGTTTGAAGATCCCCATCTGAACAAAAAAGCCGTAGTTGGATAAGCTCCGGCTTCTTGAAAGGACTGGCTTTTGTTTGCGTGAATACTCCATTGTCCCAGTCGTCTTGTCCACGGATGGGGCGATGCAATAATTTTGCCTGCCAGTTGCCACCGCTGGCGGAGACATAGTTCAACTCGATCGAACTTCCCGGAGTGTACGCGGGTTCTGCTTTTACTATAAGTCTGCCCGACAAATTCTTAACCCAGCTGTTGCCGCTCGATTTGGCTTCCGAATAAAGGTAGGCACCTTTCATGGGGCAATCTTCGAATATTACATAGTCGAGTAATTTCTCCGCTGCCGAATGCGCAGGTAGGAGAAAAAAGTTCGATGAACTTAGTGAAAAAATCAAAGCAATTGAAAATAACTTTGAGGAAAAAGTGGAATGCCGGTGCATGTGAACCTATCAAGCAGCGTGAAATTGAGACGCTTATGATATCACGCTATATAGAATTATTTCGCACTCTTTATTGAGGCAATCGCGTCGTCTACTTCTGATTTTATGGATGGATCTTTTATCAGTTTCAGCGCTGGCAACGCTGACTTCGATGATTTACCCATTGCCGCGAGTGCCTGAACGCTTGCGAGTTTGACATCGGAATTACTGTCCTGCAGTAGCTTGATCAATGCAGGTATCGCACCTTCAGCTTCTGAACCCGCGCCTACAATTGATTTCGCTGCTGCAAGTCTTGCTCCCGTAATATCATCAGCAAGCATTGTTGTTAGCGCTGGAACATCTCGTGGAGTGGCTGGAATATTTTTCAGTGCAGCAATTGCCGCTTCGCGCAATTCTTTTTTCTCTTTTTGAATTGCCTGAATCAAGACAGGTAGAGCAGCTTGAGCTTGCGCACCAAAATCACCTAGAGCGCGAGCTGAAAGTTCGCGAACAACCGGAAGATCCTCAGCGGCAGCGACAATTTCTGAAAGCGCTGGGACTGCCGTTTCCGGATGTGCATGAATGTTGCCGAGGGCTGTCGCGGCGTATGCTCGTTCAATTCCACCATCTTTGTTCTTCAGGAACTGCATCAGGGCTGAGCATGCCGGTTCTGCTGCCGGGCCTATGTTTCCCAATGCCTTCGCAGCTTCGCCTCTGACAGACATTACCGGATCATTCTGGACAATTTCAGTGAGACGCGGTACAGCAGCTTTCGCTTCAGGACCCATCTCGCTTAGCTTTTCTCCTGCGCTTCCTCTGTCATCAGCAGAGTTGGAGTAAAGCTTTTGTACGTACTCTTCTATATCCGCTGCGCGATATTCAGCACAGGATAATTCTTGCGTCGAAGTTAATTGGCACAAGCTTGAGATAAGAACAAAAACAAAGAACGATTTTTTCTTGCCTAACATAATGATTCCAGTCCACCCGGCGGGCATTGCTTCATTCAAAATCAACACATTCTAAACAATGATTCCTGTTGTTTATAGGTGTCAGAGCCTCTTTTCATGTATAGTTTTATAAGACTTAAGGGAGAGCATGCTTGGAAGTCCCCTGCAGCGACAGAATATTCGTTTTTGGCTGTACCGTCATTAGTTTCTTTGGTCGGTTCAAGCAGATCAACACGAGCCGTTTTGGCATGTTTTTTGTTCGCCTCTTCTATAACTTCCTCTGCTTATTTTTTACGGGGAGACGAGAGCCGGTTCAACAAATTACCGATTACACGTTGGCGACGCCGAAGGCATCAATCAAAATACGCGAGTATACTCCTGATGCAAGCGCAAAGAATTCGCCGGCGATTTTATTTATGCATGGAGGATGTTTTGCTGTCGGAGATCTCAATAGCCATGATTCCAGCTTAAGAGCTCTTGCAAATGCGTCTCAGTGCAAGATCTTCAGTGTAGATTATAGGCGCGCACCGGAAAACAAATATCCTGCGGCTGCAAATGATTGTTATAACGCACTGCTGGCTCTGGAAAAAAACGCGCAGATGCTGGGAATTGATAGCAAGCGCATCGCTCTAATGGGAGACAGTGCTGGAGCTGCTCTGGCGGCGGTGCTTGCTCGCTGGTGTCGAGATCGAAAAGGCCCGGCAATAGCGTTTCAAGTTCTACTTTATCCGGCGACTGATGCAGCCATGCAAACCGATTCCTGGTCACAATTTCCTGGCGGTCCCGGGCTCGACAGGACCATGCTTGCAAGTGCCTGGGAGCGCTATGCGCCCTTGGAAAGAGACAGACTCTCCCCGGATGTGTCGCCTCTTCGCGCATCTGAATTCGCAGGATTACCATGCACGCTCTTGGTTACAGCCGATCGAGATCCCTTGCGTGATGAGGGAAAAGCATATGCAGCGGCGTTGAATTCGGCCGGTGTGGATGTGCAACACTCTCATTATTTGAATAGCGTACACGGCTTCTTTCAGCATCCGGATAAGGCGCACGGAAGGCAGTTGATAGTGGAAATTGCCGCATATGCCCGCGCACGCTTTAAACAGGCAAAGCCAAATGATGCAGTTCAAGTATGAACATGCATAAAGTACAATTTCATCATGGACTTTGATGCACAATGGTTTTTCTTTTGCGTTGCCATGTTGCTGACGGCAGTTTTCAGCTATGCGGCTCGTACTGCCCTTTTGCTAGAGATGAGAAAGACCGATAAAGCAAAAATAGATCCGCATAAAAGTCTTTTACCTGCTGAGCTGGCGTATCTAATGCGCCCGGGTGACAGCTCGCACTGTTTGATCGTAATGGTTGTGGATCTCGTGCAGAAGGGATTGAAGAGAAACTTTGAATCGGTAGAGCATGAAGTACTCGTTGCCAGATACGAAAAACTGATTTGGGACAGAGTGAGTGCTTACATAAAAGATTGGTCAACGCAGAAAGCGCACGAGCTTGTGCCTGAATTGAAAACGAAGAATCCAATCATTATCGTGCGAGGATTCTGGAAATTGCGCGCTTGGTTTACTAAAACACTCTCCGCTACGATCGGTGATCTCATAAAAGATCCTCTGAGCATAAGGAAGTATTTTTCGCCCGCCGGCATAACAAAAGTTTTTGTCTCGATTGTCACGGCCGGCTTGAGAGAGCAAGTCGCCGGCGAATTGCGGGTTTCCTTACTAGAAAAAGGCTTGCTGGTCGATGCCCAGCGCAGAAGTAACTTCGCAAATTTATTTGTTCTCGGTGGATTTATTCACTTAATAGTGGCATCGTTGATATTCACGCACTATTCTGAAGTACGTCATTGGGAGGCAATCGCGGCGTTTGCCTTCTTCGCTTTTTTCAATGGAATCTTTTTGAGATTCATGGCGTTCTTGCCGATTTTCGTTCCATTCTACGAAGAGTTCAGCAATGTCCTTGATTCCGTGAAGCGGCAAGGTGTGAGAGTCGCCATTATGCAAGGATTGCTGCGTCTTTTGCGCTCGGTTTACTTTTCAGCAGTGTGCGCAATTGTGGCGGTAATAATGGTTATGCAGGCACTTGTTTTTGGTCTGGTTTTTCACTTCCATGCCAGCAACTGGTGGTTGAACTTGTTTGGTATTGTTTGTCTTAGCGTGAATGTTATTCTTATTGCGGACATGTTTTTTCTGGCTCACCAGGTGCGCAACAACGACCAGGCTACTTCTTACGGGCAGAAGCAGGTTCAGAAGCATCATAAAGAATTGAAGGATCTGAGCTTGATTCAGGCGTTTCAAAAAACGCTTGCTGAGCCGGGATATAACGAGCAGCTTTCGGATATTGTCGCGATTTATGGAATCGAGACTTTGTTTCTTATTGCTTGATCTGGCAATTACGTACCGAAGATACGATCGCCTGCGTCGCCCAGTCCGGGAACGATGAAACCGTGTTCGTTGAGATGGCTGTCGATTGATGCTGTTGTAATTTTTACGTGCGGAAATTTCTCTTGCACTTTCTTGATGCCTTCTGGAGCTGCAAGGAAGCAAACGAGATGAATGTCTTTGACGTTCAAGTTATGGAACAGTTGAATCGCTGCGTTTGCCGAGCCGCCGGTAGCAAGCATTGGGTCAAGCACGTAGACCTTACTTTCTGCGGGCAATTTTTCCGGCAATTTTGCATAATACGAAATCGCCTGCAGGGTTGCTTCGTCTCTCTTCAAACCAATGTGATAAACGCGAGCCGTCGGCGGAATCAATTCTTGTGCGGCTTCTGCAAGTACAAGACCCGCGCGCAGCACAGGAGCGATAACGACATAATCACTCAGCACGGTTCCTTTGGCTGGTCCTACAGGAGTCTCGACGCTTGTTTCTCTTGTGTCGAGGTCGCGCATTGCCTCATAGGCCAGAGCGCGGCTCATCTGTATGGCCGTGCGCCTGAATTCTGCGGAAGGTGTTTGATAATCACGAAGTTTCGTGAGGTATTGCTGAATAATCGGATGTTCGCAAACATGAACATTAGATGCCGTTGAAGTTGTCATCGCACTGCTGCTCCCAGAAGTTCGTGTGAGGCTTGTCTTGCCCATTGATCAGCCTCAAGTATATCGTCTAAATCAGGATGGGTGATAGTTTGATGAAGCGACAGAATCTTTTCTACATATCTGGGAATGTCCATAAAGCCAATGCGGCGTTCAAGGAAAGCATAAACGAGTTCTTCATTGGCTGCATTTAAGACTGCTGCGCTGCTGTCATCCCGGCCTGACACTTCGCGGGCAAGTCGCAAGCAGGGGAAACGATCGAAGTCAGGTTCTTCAAAAGTCATCGTGCCCAGTTTTATGAGATCAAGCAAAGGCACTTGCGTTGATTCTTTCCGTTCTGGATAGTAAAGGGAAAAATGAATGGGAAGGTGCATGTCGGGCAGTCCCAGCTGGCCGACTATTGAACCATCAACAAATTCAACTGCTGAGTGCAAAATTGACTGCGGGTGAATCACCACATTAATAAAGGATGCATCGACATCAAATAGCCAGCGAGCCTCAATTATCTCAAGCCCTTTATTCATCAATGTTGCCGAATCTATCGTGATCTTCTGACCCATCGCCCAGTTGGGATGTTTCAGGGCATCATCCACGGTGGCATTCTCAATTTGCTTTCTTGTCCAGGTGCGGAATGGTCCGCCGGAACCAGTGAGAATAATTCGTTTTAGATCCTTCGTTGTGTATCCGCTCAGGCTTTGAAAAATTGCTGAGTGTTCGCTGTCCACTGGTACGAGTGTGGCACCATGCTCTTTTACCATTGGCATGATAATAGAACCTGCCGCAACAAGTGTTTCTTTGTTTGCGAGCGCAATTACCTTGCCTGCTTTAGCTGCGGCTGCGGTTGGTTTGATGCCGCGTGCACCAACAACACCTGATAGGACGGTATCAATCTCGGGCAATGATGCTACTTTGCATACACCTTCCTCGCCGCAGACAATTTCGGGTTTTTGCGGAAGGTCCATGGTCATTTTTTGTAATTTTTCAGCAGCATCTTCTGTAGATACTGATACAAGCTGCGGTGTGAACTCAGTTATTTGCTCGCAGAGTAGATCAAGTGATTTTTCACCTGCGCTCAGAGCCAAAACTCTAAAGTCAGACGAATGGGCTCTGACAATGTCTAGAGTTTGTCTGCCAATTGAACCAGTGGAGCCAAGTATGGAAAGCTTTTTCAAAGAGACCCTGCAACTTATGAATGACTGAATTTCAAAGCGAAACTGGCAAAATGCAACTGTAACAAAGCCAGGCAAGGCTGATCTTATCGCACATTCAGCCTGCAGTTACCAGAATTTCTTCGATTTATTACTGTTTCGGCGGTAAGGCCGGGGGCAATTCTATGGGCAACTTGCCTAGTTTGATAGCTCCTTGCAGCATTCTCAGCTGAACTTCCCGAGTTGCTGCCTGATAAGAAGCACCGGACCAGTAGTAGTCAGGGTTGTAGCTGTAGGGGTTCAAGCTGAATGGACTTAGTGGAATTTCATATGTAGGCGGCTTCAAAATATCGCCGTATCTCTGGGTAACCAGGCGAGCTGCCTGTACCTCTTTAAGCGCTTCCTCAATTTTTCCATTCGTATATGGATTGTCGAAATATGCCTGCTTGCCGGCGACAATGTCTGCCACAACAGGTTGAATGGCTTGGGCGGCGAGAACATCAGCAAGATAAATGTGGAAATAGGGATTGGAAGGAGAGGCTGCCGCACCGTCGCGCAGCAACTTCGCCTGATATTCAAGTGCTGTGCCAGAAACTTCGCCCATCTTTTGGGCGTAAGTGAAGACATCCGTCGCCTTTGTATAACTGGCGAAGCCTTCCTTGTTCTGGCTGCGCATAAACGCCTGGCTCGCGGCAATGCGCATTTCATCGGCGTTGATCATGATGGGCTTGTAGATATTGCCCTGCATTTGCGCAATTTCAATTGTCTTCAGGTTGCTTGGAAAATAATGCTTGCTTCGATCGGAAGCATTCGGATTTTGCTGGTTCTTCAGCCAGAAAAAGAACCCTTTGCCCGCCTGATCGTCGATCCACGGCGAAGGCAGCATATCTTGGGGAAGACCTTTGATTACGACTTTGCTGTAATTCCCTTGAGCCAGCTTGGCATCGAAGTCCTTTTCTCCGTACGTCAATTCGATTGTGCCATTGCTGACAGGCGCCGGCTGTGGCGGGCGGTCAGTTACAGGAGGTGGATTCCAGCTGCCGTCGCCCCAGGGAGATGGTCTTCCCAGCCCCACTTGCTGCCGCAAAATATCAAGAGAGCTAAGTCCGTTATTTGAGCCAGGAGATATTGACGGCGCATCGTTGCGTCCAAGCAGCTGCTCGGCAACGCGATTGGCTTGCTCCTTAACGTCAATTGGGGCTGTTCCTAGATCCTTACCCTCTGGCATAGATTCCTCTCTGTTGAAGCTTGTCCCTACTGAGTTATCCGGATTCGATACCGGTGTGCCCTTACGCAGAACACCCACTATGGGGCAGCTTAGATTAAATATCCAAAAGATTGAGCCGGCGGTCAATGTTGTATCCACGTAGGCGGGTGCCCCGGGACCATGGACGCCTGCGCCCTGGCGCATTTCCCGAAACATTAGAGCCGGAACAAATCTTGGCATTTCGCTCGCTGGGGTCCCCATTCGGTGGCTATCTGCGGTCCAGTTCCTCCATGGGATCCCCATTCGGTGGCTATCTGCCATCCTGCCCCTCCATGGGCGTTTGTCCCTAATACCTACGGAGGCCAATGGAGAACCCGCCGAAACGGCGGTAATATGGTTGAGTCTTGACCAGACCAGCAGGTGCTAGTTCCAAAATGAATAGACAAGTGATTGCTGCGGTAATCGTAAGAGAAGGAAAATTCCTCGTTTGCAAAAGGCCGGTACACAAGCGGCATGGCGGGCTCTGGGAGTTTCCTGGAGGTAAGTTGGAGGAAGGTGAGTCTCTTCTCCACGCCGCCAAACGTGAACTCGCCGAAGAACTTAAAATGCACGCCACCGCATGCGGTGCGACTCTCTTCAGCGCCAAAGACGAATCGTCAGGCTATGAAATTCATTTTGTTCAAGTTAACGCAGAAGGCGAGCCACACCTTATTGAGCATAGTGATGCTCGGTGGCTCGCTCCTGATGAATTAGATGATCTTGAACTCGCTCCAACTGACAGGCAGTTTGCGGATGAACTCGGTAGACAGAAGAAAACTTTTGATCTCTAATTAGCGATCTTCACCTTTGATGTTATTTGCCATTGCTATCATTGGTGCATCCAGGCAAACGCGCATCCTCTCTGTCTGTACTCTCTTTGTCTGAGTCATTACCGCTTTCGTGCTAGAGACAGCGGGGGAGAGACTTGCATGTACTGTCGGTTGAGCCATCGGTACGCTGCAGAGAGTGACACCGCATATGGTGATTGCTCCGCCGACGAGACTGATCAACTGTGTTCCGATTCCTTTGTTAGTACGAGCATTCATAATCTCTCCCTCGCTGAGCGTCTAGCGTTCGCTTTTTCGTTTTTCGCTCTGCTCTATGTGTGAATTAACGAGGGGGTGGCTTTATTTAGGGGGATTTGTAGAAATTTCTAAGCAATAGCTGAAAAGGTTTGGTCTGTGACGGTTTAGCCTTTTGAAGATTGCAGCTATACCTGGGATTATTTGCTTTCGTTCTTCCTGGGCCGATAAAGCCGGATGTGTACCTTCTCAACGGTGGCCAGTCCGCCTTCTATGTATGGGTCAATGTAGCTCAGGAAGTCTTCAATCTTTTCCAGCTGATCAACAATCTCAATAATAATCGGCAGGTCAACTGAGATTTCGAGAATCTTTGCTGTGTGAATGCTGCTGTGCGCGCCGAATCCGGACATGGCTCGAATGACGGTTGCACCGGACAGACCTCTGTCTTTGGCTTGCCGCAAAATCCATTCGTGCAAGCTATGCCCTGCGTGCCGGTCGCGTTCACCAACAATAAGCCTCAAGAGATAACCGTTCTCAGGCAACATATCCTCTTCCTCTCAGATTATCGCCTCAAACGAGACGTCCCAGAACCCAGCCAAGCCATACCAGAAGCAGGCCTAACACAACTTGAAGAACAGCATTCATTCCGGCATAAAGAAACTCTCCGTCTCTCATCAATTGGAATGTCTCAAAGCCAAAACTCGAAAAGGTCGTGAAGCCGCCAAGAACTCCGACAAACAAAAATAGTCTGGCGTCTGATTGGAACAAGCCGCGGGACTCTGACAACTGGCCCAGAAAGCCGATGACAAAACATCCCAGCATGTTCACGCTAAATGTTCCAATAGGAAAAGCCCAGTCATTGCACAAGCGCTGCACAGCCGGGCTCATCATATAGCGAAGAACTCCTCCGATGCCGGCGCCTACAAATACGAGGAGGTAGCTCATCTATTTATTTGCCTTTTGTGTCGGCCGGTGGAGGTGGTGATGACGGCTGCTGCATACTTAAAGCCAGGTCTACGTATTTTTTTGCGTAATCTGCCGCCTCTTTAGTCTTACCGGCTTTGTCTCTAATCAATGCCATGCAAATGTAGCCACTGATCAGGTTATTTGCAGAAGCCGCCGTACGTTTTGTCTCCAGCTCTTTGATTTCGTCGACTAAATAAGCTTCTGCCTTGGCATATTGTCCGGAAGTGAAATAATAAATTCCAAAGTCACCTTCTACGCAGGCGCGGTAGTTATCTGCTTTAGGAAGAATCTTGGGTGCCAATGAGTTGAACCAGCTGAAAAGTTCTTCTGCTTTTTTTACATCGCCATTGTTATAAAGATATGCCTCTGACAAGCCACCGTAATTTTTCAGATTAGCCGCGTCTTTAGAAGACTCGATTATGTCTTTTGCCGGTAACGATTTTTCGTATGCGGCAGGATCTGGGACGGCTTTTTTCATAAAAGATGCCGCCGCGTCTTTTGCTTGAGTCATCACCGGTTCAAGTTTTCTTGCGAAAGCAATGTATTCATCTGCTGTCTTCGGTAACTGCGCGTTTGCAGCCCCGGTGCAAAGCAAAATTTGGAACGCTGCTGAAAGTGCGACTAGCTGTTTTTTCATTTGCTTACCTTCATTGTTTCTTGCACGGGCGACGCATGGCCGATGGGGACCCTACACATATCACAGACCTACTATTTGCTTGAGCACTCCTCTTATATCAGATCCCTACTGCCGAGCTTAATCCTTGGCATCGACATCCTCTTTCTGAACAATCTCGACATGCAAAATCGGCTCACCCCGTGCAATCTGACTAAGCAGTTCCATGCCATCTACAACTTTGCCGAAACAGGTGTAGCCCCCATCAAGATGTGGCTGTGGCGCGTGCGTAATAAAGAACTGACTTCCGCCCGTGTCTTTACCGGAAAGAGCCATTCCTAATGATCCTGTTTCATAACGACGAGAATTAATTTCGCATCTAATCTGATAACCCGGACCTCCGTTCATGTCATTTCGCGGATCTCCGCCCTGGACAACGAAGTTTGGCACAACGCGCATGAATGTGAGTTTGTCAAAGTAACCTTTTTTTGCAAGTACGATGAAGTTGTTTACGGTCATCTGTGCATCTGTGGCAAAAAGTTCAAGAGTGATAGGTCCCTTTTCACAGTGGACAATCGCGCGCGGATTTTTTGAAGAACTCAGGCGTGACATTTTTTTCCAATACTGCCAATCGTGTCCAGAGCCGACTTTCCCTGGCTCCAACCCACTTGTATCAGCTCCTGATTCCTTCAACAAATCAAAGGCGCGCCGGCGAACCACGTAATCCTTGTCGCGGGAATTTCCAGAAAGCACCTTGCGAGACATCGAGTGTTTCAGTTTGTCGCATGCCTCTATTATCGACAAACGTGCATCGTTCATATTTTCATCGCGGGCTCTGGAGTAAGCATTCTGCAATGCATCTATAACGTCAGCGGAATCATCACCCATATCGGCAAGTAGCGAAGCCGCTGTTGCCCTAACAACGACATCTTTATTTGCAAGTTCTTTCATCAAAATCCTTTTCAAATTCTTTGTCTTACATGCGGCCAGCGAATTTAGAACGTCTGGCAGGGCGCGAGAGTCAAGCTTATCCTCCAACATTTTCAGCAGACATTCTTCTGCATTGCTAGTTTTCAGTTCTCCGGCTCCTTGCGCAAAGGCCGCCGCTGATTGCCAGTGCTTCTTGTCTATGAGCTGCGGCCATTTTTCGTTTTCGTTGAAGAATGCAGACTCCCCAAATTTTGCCAGAGCAATTTCAACTTCGGGAGCGCGCCCATAGGGCGAGCATGAAAACCGTGCTTTTTGAAGAAATGGTAGTGCGCGATTGTCTTTTATATTTCCGACAGCCGTCGCAATCAGCAGCAGCAAATTTTGTTCTGCTGGAATTGATTTTGATACTCTTTTCTTTTCTTCAGACGTCGTCAGAGTGGCATCGCCAAGCTCTACCAGAGAGACACAGCTTGAGGGAGATGCAATCTCACCCAGCGCAAGTACGGCACTACAAACAACGCGTGTGTCTGGATCTGAAAGTCGACTAACTAGCCCATTACTTGCTTGAGTATCTTTGGCCGCTCCAAGAGCACGCGCAGCATTGATTCTGACTAGCGGGTCGCTGTCGTTGAGATTGCGCAATAGTTTTGAACATGCAAATGTGAAATTCAGCTTGCTCCGCGTTAAGGCGTTGGCTGCCTCGGCGCGCAATTCTGTATTTTCTGAATCGAGCTGATTCGCCATTGCTTTAATGGAGTCTTCTTGCTTCAATCTTTGCAGAGCTGTGAGACCAAGTGATATCAGCAACTTGCTTTCTGGCGAAATTACATTTTTGCTTTGCGAATCAATGCAACTCGCGATAGTTTTGGCGATCTCTTGTAGTTTCTCCTTGCCGATGGACGCAGCGGCTTGTTTATTGGCTCCGATCTTTCCAAGGGCTTCAATACATCTTGCTTTTACTTCCTTTTCCTCGTTTTCGTTTTGAACGCTTTTTAGTAAACCGGGAAGAGCTTTTTCGTTTTCGATTTCACCAAGCGAAAATGCAGCCATTGCTCGGGTTGATGAGGATTGACTCGCACCTAGCTCGCCCAGAAGCCTGTCTTCTGCCCCTGGGTCTCCGATGCGGCCGAGAGCTAAAATGCTTCTCTGTTTAATTGCAATATCATTGCTGTCCAGCAGGTTCAGCAATGCGTCATCGACATAGCGTTCATCTTCGTGTTCGATAATAATTGCAAGCGAGCCTGTTCTTGCTTGGCTCTTGTCCCCATTTGCAAGAGCATTCGTGCTGCCTGTATTTTGAAGCAGGCAGCATAGTGCGATAAACGAAGCGACGTGTTTCATTTTGGCAGACTTCGAAGAAAGAGCTGCCTATTCTACTACAAAACTAGTCGACAAAATTATTCCGTGCCCGTTTGTCTGAGGCGATCGAGTGGTTCTTGCTTCCACTTTTCATAAGCTGCTTTCAGTTGCTTGATGGTCACTGGTTTGACAATAAAGTCGTCCATGCCTGCTGCAAATGCTTTCTCACGTTCACCCATTAATGCTGCTGCTGTCATCGCAATAATGGGTGTACGTCGATTGCGTGATTGTTCAAAAACGCGAATTTGTCTGGTAGCTTCAAAGCCATCCATTTTTGGCATATAGCAATCCATAAAAATGGCGTCGAATCTGGTGCTTGTGACCAGGTCGATTGCTTCCGAACCATCCTTCGCTATTACTACCTTCAAGCCCAATCTGCTTAATTGTTTAGTTGCAAGATCCTGCAGAATCGGATTGTCTTCGACAACCATCACCGTAGGTTCGGCAGGGTTTGAGCTGGCTGCGCCACCGACAAGGCGTAAGCTCGAAGCACTCTCTTCTGTTTTCGGAAATGGTATTTTGAACCAGAATGTCGAACCTCTTCCTTTTTCGCTCTCAAATCCAATTTCACCGCGCATCAGTTCAATAAGATGCTTGCTTATTGTTAAACCAAGTCCGGTGCCACCAAATCTTCGAGTGAATGAAGCATCTACCTGTGCAAATGGAACGAACAGATACTTGTGTTCATCTGGAGCAATTCCTATTCCTGTATCACTTACCGAAAAGATTAGCGTAACTGTTTGGCTATCTTCCATGACTTTTTTGACTCTTACATCAACCTGTCCTCGCGGTGTAAATTTCACCGCGTTACCGATCAAATTCAGCAAGACCTGGCGCAATCGCTCGGGATCTCCAATTACAAGCTCAGGCAAAGACGCGTCTATTTCATGGGAGAGCTTGAGACCTTTGTTGCGTGCCGCGGCTAGCATTAACCTGGTCGCGTCCTGTGTTGCAAAAGATACGCTGAAAGGAATTTGTTCGAGATCCAACCTGCCAGATTCTATCTTCGAGAGATCGAGCACATCATTCAAGACTGTCAACAGTGATTGAGCAGATTCTTGCACGGTTCTTGCAAATTCAAGCTGGTCTGCATTCAGATCAGTCTGCAGAAGCAGCTCGTTCATTCCCAATATGCCGCTGAGGGGCGTTCTGATCTCATGGCTTATGTTTGCAACAAAGGCTGACTTCAACGCAGATGCTTCAACTGCTTTATCTCTTTGAATTGCAATCTCGAGTTCGGCATGCCTTTTGTCCGAGAGATCTCTTATCACATCAAGAAAGCCGATCAGCTCGTTTTTTTCATCGTGAATAGGTGAAAGCAGTGTACTGCTCCAGTACTTGCTTCCATCTTTGCGAAGCCGCCAGTTCTCTTCCTGATATTGCCCTTCGCTTTTGGCGATGGTCAATTCTTGATTTACTTTTTCAGGAGGAGAGTCGGGGGGATAGAATGCTGCAATCGATTTCCCAATAATTTCGCTGGCGCCATAACCACTAATTCGTTCGGCTCCTTTGTTCCAGGTGAGAATTTTGCCTTCCTGGTCAGTCAAGAAAATTGCGTATTCCTTTACTGCGTCAACCATAGTTTGGAAGCGCCTCTCGGCTAGCTTTTCTCTTTCTTCGGCAGCTTTTTGTCCTGTGAGATCTATGGCTACAGTTCCAACCATAAATTCTTCATTCCAGATGGGAAATTTGACAATAAGAAATCGGCGCTCTCGATCGGCGATCGGTATTGTAAGTACCAGTTCTGATGAGTCACAGGATCTAAGCACTTGCATATCGCCACGATGCAGAGTTATGGCAGCTTCTGAGGGCATGAAGCTCTGGCTTCGCTTTCCCAGAACCTCTTCCTGTTTCACCTGGAACAGCTTACAAAACGCTTCATTCACATAAGTAAATCGCAGATGAGAGTCTCTGGCATATTGAATCGAGGGCGTGTATCTCATGAAACTATTGAATAAATGTTGGCTGTGGATCAGCTTTTTGTTCAGCTCATCAAGCTGCTCATTTGTCGGCAGTTTGAGTAATCCGAGAAAAAGCGGCCAGATGGTAATTGCGGCGTAGACACCCAGGACATCTGATACCAGGTCAAGTGCAAGACTCAAATTGGGAAAGCCCAGATCAATATCAAATCCGCGAGCAACTCGGGCAATGCCGACAGAATAGAAGAATATACAAATTGAGTATAAGCGCCAATCGCGAAGGCGTTTGCCTCCTCTCAGCCGCAGATATGCAAGCAAGGCGGATGCTATCGAAAAAAAACAAAGCCCGATTATGACGTTGGCTAACGAAAAAATCAGGCTCATTTCTAAATGAAAGTTAGGCATAGCTCTCTATTTCTCTGATAGTTTGGCTTGAGGATGAGCCACTAGAGATATCTGAGTTAACAGCAATATGACGAAAAAGCGCTCGTAGAGTTGCCTGGATTCCGATTTATATATTATTGCAAAGGCCAAAACTACTGATACCCGGAGCGGCTTAGCCTGCACCTGGCAGCGATTTAGTTACTCTGTAGTTCAAAAGCTGATTAGTAATTAGAATTACTGAGTTAATGTAGAGACGAGCAAGAACTTGCAGGAATAAGGCTGCTTCAACGCAATCGGTGCATTTTCCTTTATGATAACCTCAACATTGATAGTTCCGCGCTATGAATTAATCGGGAACAGCAATTCTTTTATTGCTATTAGATTTTCGACTGAGCATTTTCATTGCACGCTGATTGCGGGCTTGCTGCTCAAGTAATCTATATATAGATATGATGCTGCGGTTTAGATTAACGCCGGTTTATGAAGACCCTATCGCTTCTGTGCATTTGCACTTGCTGTAGCGCGACTATCTTTAAAATTCCTGCCGCAGCTGATTGATAAACTCCGCCAGATTCTCATCCGTTGTGAAGAAGCGCACGCCGGCTGCGTCCCAGGTATAGAAGCCTGTTTTAGCGTTACCAGCATCAATCCATGCCTCAACTTTAATTCCTTCGCGTCTGCTTCTTTCAAGAGTCAGCTCGAATGACGGTTCATTCGGTTCGAATATAACCTTTTGCTTTTGCCCCTTAAGAAGTCCTTCCAGCTGGCTGGCAAAATTTTCTAATTCATCTGTTGGAGTTCTGCAAATACTGCAATTGTCTCCAGCTGTGCTGCTGACATGGTTGTCGCCGCTGCGAAGCATGAGCGTCAGCTTCTGCCAGCACTCATCCTGTGACGGCCGCTCGACAATGTGCTTGTCGCCAGGCTTAATCTCCAGGTGGCTGGAGCAATCTTTTTCTTCGGAGACCAATTGAGCCATGCTTACTTACCTATGCAGAACTTAGCGAATACCTCCGATATTATCTCTTCGCTTACCGCATCTCCGGCTATTTCTGAAAGCGCGTCGATAGCAATCTTAAGATCTGAGGCGATGCAATCTTGAGGCATCCCTGCATTCAAAGTGTCGAGCACATTGCCGAGGCAGTCGGCAGACTTCAAGCACAAAGCGGACTGGCGCATATTAAGGGATGGCGCTTCGCGATTTCGCGCACCCTGGTAAACCCAATCCTCGATTGCTTTGCTCAGGGATTCAATATTTTTCCCGCTTACTGCCGATACCTTAATTATTGCCACCGCCGAAGATGTCATGCGCTCTGGGTGGAACGCGCGTTCATCATCAATAAGGTCGATCTTGTTTCCCAAAATTATGATCGGCTTTTCTTCCGAAATCTCCACTATGTGCTCTTCTGCATCACCCCAGCCCTGGCTGAGATCAACCAGAAGGATAATCAAATCGGCCTCGTTCATGGCCATTTTGCTTCGCTCAATTCCTATTTTTTCGACTCGATCATCTGTATGTCGGATTCCAGCGGTATCAATTAAGGTTACCGGAATGCCGTTGAGGTCAAGAACCTCTTCGATCGAATCTCGAGTAGTTCCAGGTATTTCAGTAACGATTGCACGTTCGAATTTTAGAAGCTGATTTAAAAGGCTGGATTTTCCAGCGTTCGGGCGCCCAACTAGAGCTAATTTCAAGCCTTCGCGTAAAAACTTGCCGGCTCTTGCGCTTGATGCAAGTTCGAAAAGTAAATCGCGCGACATCTTGACGACTCTCTCGATCTCCGGTTCTGGAGCGTCTCCTATCTCTTCGGGAAAATCGATGCCTGCGACTACTCTCGTTTGAACATTTATTAGATCAGATCGTACTTCATTAATGCGCTTGCCGAGCCGCCCAGTGAGGGCTGAGACGGCCATGCGTCCGCTACGTGCTGTTTTTGCTTGAATCACATCGAGAACAGACTCGGCCTGGGTAAGGTCCATCTTCCCGTTCAGAAAGGCTCTTTCGGTGAACTCACCCGGACGCGCTAATCTGGCCCCCTGATGAAGCAATAGCGCAAGTATCTCATGGCAGATAACAGAACCGCCGTGGCACGAGATTTCAACGAGGTCTTCGCCGGTGTAACTGTGCGGGGCTTTATAAAGTGTGCAGACAACTTCATCCACGATGTCTTTTGTGGATGGATCGTATATATATCCGTGCCGGGCGAAGTGGCTTTTAATAAGCGGAACTTCGCGAACTGAATTTTCAGAGTCGATTGAAGAGCTCACAGAAAAAATTTTCTGCAAAATTTTTTCGGAAGATTTTCCGGAGAAGCGTACAAGCGCAATCGCCCCTGGGCCGGGCGTTGTGGAGATTGCAGCGATGGTATCTTCGTAGGTCAACATGATTATTTCTTCTCAGATCATACACTTTTGACACGTGATCCTACTTGAACCGCGGCAAATACGGTGTTAGTATTCCCAACGTTTCATGGTGAAACATTTCGTTATTAGGAAAAGGTGAGGGGGTCCTCGAATGAACAGAGCAGAGTTAATCAACGCTGTTGCAGATATAACCGGACAAACAAAGCAGCAAACAGGCAATGCAGTTAATGCGATTTTGCACACCATCACGGGTGCATTGTCCAAAGGCGATAGAGTTATGCTCGTCGGCTTCGGAACATTCGAGCGCAGAAACCGCAAGGCCCGTTCAGGTGTCAATCCGCAAAATCCGCGCCAAAAGCTAACCATTGCAGCAGCAAAGGTTCCTGCTTTCCGTGCTGGACAAGAGCTGAAGGACATCGTTGACGGACGTTCAAAATTGCCAGCTCCGCCTAAGGTAGAGTCAGCTTCTAAACCAGCTAAGAAAGCTGCTGCTAAGGCTCCTAAGAAAGCTGCTAAGCCAGCTGCCAAGAAGCCGGCAAAGAAAGCTAAGAAGCGCAAATAAGCTTCGAAGCTAAGCAAATAGCTCAATTTCGACGAGGGGATTTTTCTCCTCGTCGATTTTTTTTGAACGAGGATCTGTTCACCCCGGGAGCGCCGGCGGCTCGCCGGCTTTTAGCCGACAAGATCGATCCGATCTTTTAAAAGCCGGCGAGCCGCCGGCGCTCCCGGGGCGAAAAAGGTCGGCTTCGCTCCAGTCAAGCAAATCGTATAAAGGCTATGGCTTTTTCAATCTCACGACAAAACGAAGAATAATAAGTGCGAAGAAATTGTGGAAAATGTGCGCGCTGATAGATGACCAGAGGTTGCCTGTCTGTTGGTACAAGTAGCCCAGCACGATTCCAGCCATCAGCGTGAAAAAGACATAGGACTTGTGCCGAAGCGTAGGATCGTGAAATAAACCGAAGAACAAGCTTGCCGGCAGCAGCCCTATCTGAGCCTGTACAACGCCGCGAAAAAGGACTTCCTCACAGAATCCCGAAACGAGTGATATGAACAAGATATCGAAGTAACCCAAAATCTCTACCATAGGAGCTAGAACTTCATCGCTCATCTTCTTCAGCTCTCTCAGCACTGGAAGCCCCTTGCCAAGCGTTAGTGCGAAAACGGAAAAAGCTGTTGTGCCTAAGGAAACAAAAAATCCGATCAAACATGCGTGTGGACTGAACTGCATATGTTGCAGAAGAGGAATGTGTGCAAAATAAATCCAGACAGCCGCAGCCAGCAGAAGCGCACCTTCCAGCGCAGCTGTTAAATTGAAAATCAAAGATCTAGAAGGCGCTTGCATCTGCAATAACTACTTCCGGTTTTAAGCTAGTTCCAATTTTACCGGTATTGTTTGTTTCCTGTTCTCGATCTGAGTTAATGGCGACGCCTGGAGCTGCCTCCGGCGCCGAAATTATTGAGCACACAGCGATTGCTTTCCCATTGTGTGTGACCATGGTATATGCTTCGAGATACTCTTGAGCTCTTTCTGCTGAGCCTGCTTCGATTTCAGAGAACTTAATCAGTTGCCCGCACAATAGCCTGCGGACAGTAGCCCGATCTGTAATTTCCAGCGAAGGCAGCGCCAAGACTCGTTCGGGTGGAAGGAGCGCTTGCTCGATCATCTCGGGCGACATGGCGGCTAAGTCGTCTAGATTGATCGCATGCGCCAAATTGAAGCTGCCGGCCTGCTCTCTCACAAGTGAGGAAAGACAGGCAGCAGAGCCCAGGCTCTGGCCAAGGTCGCGCGCAATTGCTCGAATATACGTACCTGTGCCACAGTGAATACGCAATTGAAGCTCCGCAAATTCCAGATTCTTAATTGCATCGGGATCCAAATCGGCTTCTTGATCTTGTTTGAACTTTTGCAGTAAGCCAGTGTTCTTTTGGTAGCCAAGAGATTCGATGGAAAAAACTTGAACCCGTCGGGCTGGAATTGCGATATCAGTATCGCCTCGCCTGGCCAGCCGGTAAGCTCTTTCCCCCTGGATGTGGACGGCTGAATACACTGGCGGTATCTGATCGATCTCTCCTAGAAATTGTGACAGCGACTTTTTGATTTCCTCAAGTGAAGGGATGCGATCGCTTGTTCGCAGTATTTTTCCTTCCACGTCATCGGTATCAGTGGAAGCAGCAAATAAAACACCAGCAAGATATGTTTTGTCGTCAGAAAGAAAACGAAGCAAGCGGCAAGCCTTACCTATGGCCACCGGCAATACACCAGTAGCCATTGGGTCGAGTGTGCCCGCGTGTCCTACTTGCTTCATTTTGCTTGCGCGCCGCACACGAGCGACAACATCATGAGCAGTCATGCCAGCTGCTTTGTTGATGTTCAGGAAACCGATCATTTGTTACCGAAAGATTTTGTGAATCAGCTATTTCAATTCGCACCGTATTTAGTGCATTGCCAGCAAATGGCCGCGTTCCGAATCGACCAAGCAAGCCAGGCAAGTCGGACTTGTGCAGATCTTTAAATCTCCCCTTTGGATATTTTGTTCAGCAATGCGGATACTTGCGCTCCGCGTTCTAGCGAGTTGTCCAGTTTGAAACTGACATCAGGAGCAAAACGTAATTGCAGGCGGCGTCCAAGCTCACCTCGAATTTGTCCAACGTGATCGTTGAGTGCTTCGATGGTGCCATTCTGTTGTTCTTCGGTTCCAAAAACCGAAATAAAAATCTTGGCGCGCCGGCAATCAGTCGAACATTCGACGTCAGTGACAGATACGAGGCCACCTACGCGTTCATCTTTAAGTCCGCGCATGATGATATCGGACATCTCTTTCTTTATCGACTGTGCAACTCTCAAATTGCGGGGAGTAGACATATCGGGTACCTCCCTGATTTCGTTCGGGCGCAGAACGCCTTATTTCTCTCGCTTCTTTTCCTGAATGATGTAAGCGTTGATAAGATCGCCTTCCTGAATGTCGTTGAACTTCTCACAACTCACACCGCACTCAAAGCCCTGGGCAACTTCTTTGACGTCGTCTTTAAAGCGTCTGAGTGTCTCAATCTTGCCTTCGTAGATTTGATCACCTCCGCGCACTATGCGAGCAAGCGCGCCTCTTTGAACTTTTCCATTAGTGACATAACATCCGGCGATCATCTGGTTTTTGCCGAATTTGAAGACTTGTCTGACTTCGGCGGTTCCAATTTGCACTTCAACTTTGATTGGTTGAAGCAGTCCTTGAATTGCAAGCTCAAGGTTATCCATGATTTCATAGATAATATTGTATGTGCGGATGTCTACACCGGAACCTTCTGCCGCGCGGCCTGCATTAGCGTCAGGTTGAACGTTGAAGCCGATGATAATTGCATTCGATGAAGTCGCCAGGTTCACATCATTTTCCGAAATGTCACCTGTTGCAGCCCGCAGTACACGCACTTGCACTTCCTTCGTGCTTAACTTGCGGACCTGATCGGCAATAGCTTCTGCTGTACCCAGCACATCAGCTTTGACAATGATGTTGAGGTCGCGAACTTCGCCTTGTTCCAGCAGGTCATGCAGAGACTCGAGTGTGACGCGTTGCGAGCGGCGCTCGGCTTCGCTTTCCTTACGTTGTTCAGCAAGCTGTTTTGCATATTGGAGATCGGCTACTACTTCGAAGCGATCACCTGCTGAAGGAACTTCAGGCAAACCAAGCACTTCCACAGGCATTGAAGGACCTGCGGCTCGTACCTGCTGTCCGCGATCGTCCAGAAGTGCTCTGACCCTGCCGAAAACTCCACCGGCGACAAGTATGTCACCCATGCGCAGTGTACCATTTTGGACAAGTGCTGTTGCGACGGCGCCTTTTCCTCTGTGAAGTTCGGCTTCAACAATTACACCTGAAGCTGCTTTTTCCGGGTTGGCTTTGAGGTCTTGCATGTCGGCGACCAGCAAGATCATTTCGAGCAATTCGTCGAGACCAGTGCGCTTCTTCGCAGAAACGTTCACTGTCACGGTATCGCCGCCGAAACGATCGGGGAGCAAGCCGTGTTCCATCAATTGGTTTAAAACTCGATCGGGATCTGAGCCTGCTTTGTCGATTTTATTGACCGCTACGATGATAGGTACTTGTGCCGCTTTTGCGTGGTCGATCGCTTCAATGGTTTGAGGCATGACACCGTCGTCGGCAGCCACGACCAGAATTGCGATATCGGTGCAACGGGCTCCTCTTGCACGCATTGCGGTGAATGCTTCGTGACCCGGCGTATCAAGGAACACTACTTGGCGCGATTGACCATCTTCGCCCTTCACTTCAACGTGATAAGCGCCAATGTGTTGAGTTATTCCACCTGCTTCGGCATCAGTTAGCAAGAATTTTGTTTGACGAATGGCATCGAGCAAACTCGTTTTACCGTGGTCTACGTGACCCATGATTGTGACTACTGGAGGTCTGCCGACGAGTGCAGCTTTGTCCTCTTCACTCATGTCCTCAACGGCTTTACGTTCTTCGGCTTTCTTCTCTTCTTCTTTAATAGCTTCTTCGAGTTGAATTTCTTCGAGTGTTTGAAGCTCGTATCCCATTTCGACGGCAAGCTCTCTTGCCAGCTCAAGTTCAACCAACTGATTGATGGTACGCATAAAACCTTTCATCATCAATCGTTTAATGACTTCAGTTTCGACAACCTGCATTTTTTCTGCAAGGTCCTTGACTGTGAGTGTGCTGGTGAGCGCTATCTCTTTTGGAATTTCGACAACTGCTGCAGTTGGTTTCGATTTCTCTTCACGCTTCTGACCATGGCGCTCGCCTGGGGTCGGCCGATGCTTTGGCGGGCGAGGAGGTGTTGCACGCAGGGATGGTGCTGCAACTCTTATGGGCACTGATGGAGTGGCTTGTCGCATTGATTGTGGTGACTTCTCTTCTTGTTCTAGTTCTGCTTGTTGTACTTCTGCCGCGGGTGCCTCTTTGATTTCCACAGCACTCTCGATGCTCGGAGGAAGTGCTGCCGGTTCTGGCTCTGCTGCTTTTGCTACAACAGCTTCGATTTCTTTCTCGGCTTTTACTTCATGGGCTGCTTTGTCCGCCTTCGGCGCTTCGCTTGTTTTGGCACCGCCGCCCTTGGAACCAGAAGCCGGGGTTTCTGCTTTGTCAATTTTGGATTCGCTAAGTTCTTCTACAGCTGGAGCTTCCGCCACGGCTGGGACTGGCGTTGCCGGGGTGGCCGGCACTGTGGCTGCCGGTTTTTCTGGCGCTGCTGGAGTGATTTGTGCCGGAGCCACTGCAGGCTCTGGCGGAGCTTCAGTCACTGCCGGGGTCGGTCTATAACGACCGATGACACGCGGTTTTACAGGGGGTGCCGCAGGAGTCGCGGCCGCTTTAGCCGGGGTACCTGGTTTTGCGCTGCTCGTAGTAGTTTTTCCAGTTTTGGGTTGTTGATCGGCTTGTTTCTTCTTGCCTAGATGCGCAATAAGGAGCCCCACGGCTTGTTTGTCCACCGTGGATGAATGGCTCTTGACGTCATATCCGAGTTCGCGCAGAGCATTGATGACTTCCTGGTTTGGCAGGTTCATCTGTTTGGCCAACTCGTAAATGCGCACACGATCGTCCATCAACTACCCTCCTTTCTTGCAGTATTTTGGCATGTTTCTAATTTTTCTGTACATCTAGATCTCAGAGTGTGGATAAGTTGTGACTCAAACGGCCATGCCACCTTTCTTTTAGCAGGCACGTTTTTGGCTCGGCGACCTTCGAGCGCGATCCTCAGCCGCCCTGTTTTTATGGACTGTTCCAGACAATTGAGCGATGGACAAAGATAGGCGGAACGCCCGAAAATAAAGCGATCTGATTTATCTCTTGTGTTAAGCAATACGTTCTTATTTTTGTAATCAAACGTAAGCTTGATGAGTTCGGAACGTGGTGCACTGCGTCGGCAAGTTACACAGAGTCGCAATTGACTATTTGTTTTATCTTTCTTTAATTCTTGCAGAGTCTGCTGCCTCACGAGCGGGGAGTTTTTTCAGGTTACGAATGGCATTCGTTATGGCCTGTGCTGCCTGACAAATTCGGATAGGGGCGACTGCTCGCCCCTTTGTTTCCAATTCCGAAAATGAGAGAACTGCTTGCCCTTTCTCAGCGTTTGCTGGAATGATCGGCAACTTTGAAAGAACCGTCAGCCTGGCTCTTCGACTTAATGTCGATTTTCCAGCCGGTAAGCTTGGCAGCCAGTCGTACGTTTTGACCGCCACGGCCGATTGCCAGACTCAGTTGGTCGTCAGGAACGATTACTTCCGCACGTTTGCCGCCGCTTTCGTCTTCATAAAGTGCGACTGTTTCAATGCGTGCCGGGCTCAAGGCATTGGAAATGTAGTCAACCGGGTCTCCGGAGAAACGAATCACATCGATTTTTTCGTTGCGAAGTTCTGCGACTACGTTCTGAATTCTGACGCCTCGAGTACCGATGCAGGCGCCGACTGGATCTACATCTGCATCTTCCGAGTGCACTGCAATTTTTGTGCGGTAGCCGGCTTCACGTGCAATCGATCTGATTTCAACGGTTCCATCTTCGATTTCTGGAACGTAGAGCTCGAACAGCTCTCGAACCAGCTCGGGGTGTGCCTGTGACACGATGATTTGCGGAACGCGTCCTGAGTCTCTCAGTTCGAGAACGTATACGCGAACACGATTGCCGACGCGATAACTGTCGCCGGGTAATTGTTCTTTGCTCGGCATGCAGCCTTCGACACGACCCAGATTGACAATTACGTTGGTGCGGTTATCGCCTACAACTTCGATACGCTCAATTTGACCGGTAGTGCAAGTTCCCTTGCGTGCTTCGAATTCTTTCTTGATCAATTCTTTTTCTGCTTCACGCAAACGTTGAGTGATCAATTGCTTGGCTGTTTGTGCAGCGATGCGTCCGAACTCTGAGAAATCTGCCGGGGTGACTTCGATTTCGAGAACTTCACCGACAGTAACGTCGGGGATCAAATCTTTAGCTTCATCAATTCCAATTTCGTGATAGCTGTTTTCGACTTCGTCTACAACTTCTTTCGGAGCAAATATGCCTATTTCCCCGGTTTCAGCGTCGAATATTGCGCGCACGCCTTCGACGTCATGGTCTGGAACCTTTTTCTTATAGGCCGCAACAATGGCGTCGCAAACATAAGAGATGAACTCTTCCTGGGGAATATTCCGCTCTCTCTCAAGTTCTTCAGCAGCTTCTAGAAGCTTGTCGCCAATTTTAATCATGTTTTTTCTCCGTATTTAATTGTAGTTGCTTCGGCTTGAACGCTTCTGCGTTCTTGCATCAGCAATATTTAGTTGTCGATGTCTGCTGGTTCAACAGCACGCAAATTCACTTTCAAAACTTTGCTCAGTTCAATAGAAATCGACTCGGGAGGCGGAACTTGCGTTTCGCTTGCCTTTGCTTTTCTCTTTGAGCTGCCTCCAGTTTTGATTGCTTGTGGATTGCTTATAGTTAGAACGCTATCAATCATGGACTGCAGCGTCCCGCTAAAAATGTCTCCCAGCGTTGGAATTGATTCCTTTGTTTTTACCTCTACTTCTTCTCCTGCAAAAATTTGGAATTCCCTTTCGAACTTCAATTGCCTTTCCAACCCGGGGCTTTGCACCTCGAGCATATAGGCACCCTCAATGAGAGCCGGCGTTTGCTCATCAAGCACCTTCTCCAGTTTGCGGCTGAGCTCCTCACAATCGTCCAGCGAGATGCGTCCGCCTTTTCTGCAGATGGTTACTTCGAGCGTGCGTCGTTTCCCTTGCTGCGCAAATCGCGTTTCGACCACGGATAAGCCCATGGGTGCGGCTTCGGATTCGGCAATTTTTAGTATTTCGGGGAGTTTTTGCATTCAGTACAATATTTCTCTCGTTGCAGATTGAGTTTCTGCAAGAGGGCTAAACACCGAATTGCCGTAGACTTCATTTTGTCTACGACAAATCTGAGCTATTCCGTACTAATCTTAACATGACAAGCTTTATAAGGACAACATATGGCTTCACAGGTTCAGGTAACTAACAGGCAAAGGCGTCTGAAGCTGGACTCGAAATGGTTCAAGGGCGCGGCAGAAGAACTTTTTGAGGCTGTATTAGATAATGTGAAGAAACGTCCACCTGAGTTTCTGAGTGAGGAAGAAATAGACAATTTGCAGGACTTTGGCATCCTCAGCGTGGTTGTTGTCAGTAACAGAGAGATTCAAAAACTCAATAAACAGTGGCGCGGCAAAGATTATGCCACTGATGTTTTGTCCTTTCCTCTCGATCTCGCTGTGAATGAAGATGGGGTGCCCTTCGAAATGGGTGAGTTGATCATTTCAGCTGAGAAAGCGCAAGAACAGGCAGAAGAATATGGACACTCCTTCGAGCGCGAAATGGCTTTTCTTTTTGTGCATGGTTGCCTGCATGTGCTCGGTTTTGATCATTTGACTAAAGCTGAAGAAAAAGAAATGTTCAGCCGGCAAAAACAGATTCTTGATTCATGCGGATTCAAGCGCTGAGCCTTCTACGCAGACTTTTTGCTGATGAAAATTATGAGTGAATACCAATTGTTTTGTTTACCTTTTTCGTGCTGAGAATTGAAACAAAAGTGAGCCTCCATCGCCAGAAATGTAAGTTATGAGTAAATTTTGACCTTTAGAGGCGTTTTGAACACTCACAAAGTCACCCAACAGTTCAAAGGCATGCTATCGTCAAAATGGCTAGGTTGGTGGAGCAGAACCTTATCTGCGTCTTAGATTCAGGAATCCCTCGTGCGACGCGCAATTAAAGATCGATCGATATATCGTGAGCTGGAAACACCTGGCTCCAAGTCTAACCAGTCCCTCATTCCGAGAGCCTGGCGTCGGCGCGTTGAGCGCACCTCGAGTTTGGTCGAGTCTTTTTATCACGCATTAAGAGGGCTTGCAGTTGCGTTCCGTTCTGAACGCAATTTGAAAATTCACACAGCGCTCGCTTTCGTTGCCGTTACTCTGGCTATTTACCTGCGGTTTGACCCATTTAGCTGGGCCCTGTTATTTCTGGCAATGGGGTTAGTCATTACAGCAGAACTTTTAAATACTGCACTAGAGCGCGCGGTCGACATGTTCACCGGCGGCGAGTTTAATAATCTTGCTAAAGATGCAAAAGATGTTGCTGCAGGAGCAGTTGTTTGTGCATCAGTAACTTCGATTGCAATCGGTGCATCAATTTATTTGCCGCGCATTTTTGCATTGTTCGCTGTGGCGCAGTAATACTGTTATTCATCTCTCAATTTGATCTGCTCTGAATCTGCCGGAAGCGATTGGTGTATTCTTGCTTAGCAGAATTCGGATCAGATTCTATTTATTCCAGAATTAGAAGAACAGTGATCGATCGGCTTGACTCGATAAATGCCAAAAATTTGCCAAAACAATTAGTGGAACATCATTTCTGGAGCCATTCTTGCGTACCAATATGTATTTAGCGAGCTAGCGCCGGACTCGTGCTGCGAGCCGGAAGGCTGATGGGTGCTGCGTCGCCGCGGCTGCATGGGGAAACTCCCATTGACTACGTCTCCGTTTAAGCTTTAATTGGAGGCGTAAAGGGCTTGTACATTTTTGTCTTGGGTTGGTTTAGGGAGTTTTAAAATATGGATAGATCGCCTTCTCCTGTTATGGAGGACACGTCTCGCTTCGAATATCATCAGGGAGTGAGTAACGACGGACCTTCTGTTCAATGGTCGCAAGACGACAACAGGTACTATCAAAACGCAACTGTTAGAACAGACGGTAATATAAATGTCTACGCTAACAATGTCGTAATTGAAAACCAGGGTCAGGTTTACTCGCAACAGTATCAGCCTGTCCAGGAGGTCGCTCCGGCTTATCAGTATCAAGCACCGGTGCAAAGAGTTCAGTATGTGCAGGACTGTGGCTATTACAGCAACGGTTGTTACGGTAGAGACCGTGGGGCTGATGTTGCCGCAGAAATCTTTGGTGGAGTCGTTGGTGGTATCATAGGTGGTGCCATTATAAATGGCGGACGTCGCTATGATTACGACCGAGGATACGATCGCGGCTACGGTCGTGGTTATGGCGATGGATATTACGATCGTGGCTATTATGACCGCGGTGATTATTACAACCGTGGCGGTTATAACGGTGGTTATTACAACCGTGGTGGTTATGATGGCGGCTATTACGACAATGGATATAACCGCTACAACTACAACAATTACAACTACAATAACTACAACTACAACAACTATAATCACTACAGGCAGCCATGCCCGCCGAACTATGGGCGTCACTGCAGATAGCGATTGCTTTTCGCAAGGCGCACATCAGTATAAGAGCGAAGCCTCACCATGGACGGTGGCTTCATCGGATGTGAACTTATAGAACAGCGCAATTAAAAAAGCGACACATCGATTGAAGATCTCCCAATCCAATCGAATGAAGTGCAAACTGCCGCTCAAGCCGGCTCAGACAAATACACCTTTTACATAAGAGGGGCGTCACTCCGGCGCCCCTCCCCCCATTTTAAATTCTTGTTCTCCGGGACTGTTCAAACGGTTCCTTTCGTCCTGCAATACCTAATCCTGGGGGCACCTCTCTGGTGCCCATTAGAGCCAATCCTCAAAAGGGCGCCCTTATCATGTGTTCTCTTCAATTTTTTGGTGTTTTGTTCAAATCGATTTTGAATGTTAGCGGATCCTGGGCGAAATCTGGAGGAGCGCTAAATTCCGTCGTTTTCAACGTATCCAGGACAAGTTTGTCTTCGTCCTTATCTCCGGAACTTTTTACTATTTTCGACTCAAGTAATTTGCCGGATTTGTCCAGCTTGATCTCGATTGTGACCGATTTATTGCTTTGTTTCGGGTGCCAGTTTTGAGCTATTCGCTTCAGTACATCCCTTCGATAAGGACCTATGTCCTTTGCGGTTTTCTCCGTTTTTGCTGCGGGTGCATTGCCGCTTTCATCTGCAATGGCAGGACTGAAGCTCGTTCCAAAAAGAAGAGAAATCAGCATTAAACCAAACAAGTTTCTCATATAATTCCCCCTGAAAATAATACGCCAATGGGAAGCCAGACTATCTTTCTTCCCTTTGCCCAGATCAACAAAGCGCAAAGAACCTAAATAAATAGTGAATATTGCGACAATTCCGGGAGCGCCGGCGGCTCGCCGGCTTTTAGCAGGCAAGATCGATCCGATCTTTTAGAAGCCGGCGAGCCGCCGGCGTTCCCGGGGATTGGGCTTTAAGCGGATTGATCGGGACGATTGAGAAGCCTTGCGGCCTCAAATTTCAATCACAAATGCGGCTGGGAAGATAGCAGGATTGGCTGCCATCGGTGCTTTGCATTATCTGCATTTCGACGCCGTAGACTTTTTTTAGCAGGTCGACTGAAAGCACTTCACTGACGTCTCCCCGCGCAGCCATCTCGCTTAGACCGCTTCCGTTTCCTTCTTTGATTAGCACAACCTGATCCGCAATACGTGCTGTCAAATTGAGATCATGGAGCACAATCAGAATGCCCAGTCCCTCGTTCTTCAATGACTTTAGCAAATCCAGCAATTCGAGTTGATGCCTAAAATCCAGGTGAGCGGTTGGTTCGTCCAACAATAAATATGATGGTTCCTGCGCAAGAGCTGTCGCAATTAAAACCCGCTGTCTTTCTCCCCCTGAGAGTTCATCGATCATTTTACTTTTGAGTTCCGAGCATTTCGTCCGGCTCAATGCATTTGTGATCTTGTTGCGATCCTCATCGCTGATGCTCCAGCTCCACCACTGCTGATGTGGATTTCTGCCAAGCGCAACCCACTCGCCAACGCTCAGGCTTCTCTGCATTTCAATAAATTGTGGAACATATGCCAGAGTTTTTGCTAATTGTAAGGTTTGCATCGAAAGGAGATCCTCGCCCTCAATGCGAACGGCTCCTCCCAGAGGTGAAATCTGTCTGGCAATCGTCTTAAGCAGGGTAGATTTGCCCGAGCCGTTTGGCCCGCAGAGAACTGTAATTTCCTTCTTATTCAAAGCCAGTGAGTCAATCTTGCATACGGGTTTAACAGCATGCCAGCCGACGAGAAGATCTTGCAATTGAATAAATGCATCGCTCACAAGCGGGACGCTCCTTCTTGTTTCATCAGCAAAAATACAAAGAATGGACCGCCGATTAATGAGAGCAGAGTTCCAAGCGGTGGTTCTTGCCCGGCTGCCAGAGTTCTTGCCGCGAGATCGCTTGTGAGAACTAGCACAGCGCCAATAACGGCTGAGCTCAGGATATGTGCGCGTTCATCTCTGCCGAATAATTGTCGGGCAAAATAAGGCGCGATCAGTCCGGCGAATCCGACAATACCGCTCAAAGACACTGCTGCACTGCAAAGAAGAATTGCGGAGAAGAGGATGGCAATTTGTGCTTTGCCTATTTCGAGACCCAGAGATACCGCGGCGCTGCGGCCGAGCGATAAAAGACGCAAGGGTTTACTCATAATAAGAGCAATGAGCAAGCCGATAAGAATATAGACGCTTGCATAACGCAAATCATCCCAATTTTTTCCGTTTACGCTGCCGGCAAGCCAATAGTAGATGCCCTGTCCCCTGGTACTGCCCTGAGCTGAGCAGACCAGCAATGTGATAACTGCTGAGCAAAACGAGGACAGCGCAACTCCTGAAAGAAGCAAGCGTGATACAGAGATTCCATCATTAGAACGTGATAAGAACAATACAATTGCACTGGCGCTTAGACCACCGCATAAGGAGATAACAGGTATGAGTCCGGCATCCCAGCCAGAGATAATTGCTGCGGCAACAGCTAATCCTGCGCCGCTTGAAACTCCGGTCAAATAGGGATCTGCCAGTCCGTTATTGGAAAGTGATTGTAGTTGGTAACCTGATACACCGAGTGCTACTCCCACAAGACCGGCAGCCAGCGCTCTTGGAAGACGTATGTCCAGCAGAATTTGCGAAGCTGTGCTGTCCGCGGCAGCATGGCGAAGCCATGCGGACAAAATATTCATTAGCTCGCTGATTGATAAGCTGACTTCGCCAAAGCAGAGGTTTGCCAACAGAACAGCTGCAAAGATACATGCGAGCAGTACGAATTTGAAAAAAACTGCAGTGTGCATACAGCTATCTTAGAGTTCCTTCAAAAGGCTGATTCTCTCAGGTTCTGTTGTTCATACGCAAGCTTGACGTGCTAACATGTCAGCCGTATGTGTTTTTGCTCGGGAGATAGGTGGGGGCAGTCCATACATGCCCTTCGTCAATCCGTAAGCTAAAAACTGGCGCCCTGAAGGCGTCCACCAGAATTGATGTGCTGGAGTAAGCTCGATGTTGCGGACAATATACCTGGATAACAGCGCGACGACACCGGTTCGTCCGGAAGTACGAGAGGCGATGTTGCCGTTTCTCATGGACAAGTGGGGCAACCCATCTTCAGTTCACTGTATGGGAGCTGTTTCCAAACGAGCAATGGATGAGGCGCGGCAATCTGTAGCTGCGCTTCTTTCTTGTGAGCCAGATGAAGTTTACTTCACACCCTGTGCTACTTACAGCAACAATGTAGCGGTGCTCGGAAGAGCCAGATTTGTGGAAGCAAATGGCAAAGGTCGCCACTTGATCACCACGAAAATTGAGCATCCTTCCTGCACAGGCCCCGCGCGTTATCTTGAATCTCTGGGTTGGGATGTCACCTACTTGCCGGTAAATAGAGAAGGCATAATTGACTTTGATCAACTGAAAGAGTCTGTCAAAAACACAACAAGCATAATTTCAGTCATGTGGGCAAACAATGAAATAGGCGCAGTGCAGCCCATTCCGGAAATCGCCCGCCTGGCGAAAGAAAAGGGCATTTTTTTTCATACTGACGCGGTTCAGGTACCCGGCAAAATGGACATTAATGTCAAAGAGTTGCCGGTTGATACGCTTTCGATTTCCGCCCACAAGTTTTACGGACCTAAAGGCATTGGCGCACTTTTTGTACGCCGCGGTTCGAATGTCATGCCTATCGCTTTTGGCGGAGGGCAGGAGATGGGGCTCTTTCCCGGAACGGAACCCTTGCCGAACATCATCGCTCTGGGGGTTGCGGCGAAGTTAGCTAAAGAGGAATTGCCGGAGACCATTAAGCATCTGCGCAAGCTGCAGTCAATTTTGACCGGCAGATTGATGTGTCTGGAAGGCGTAAAGCTAACCGGCCCATTTGAAGCGGACAAGCGTGTTCCTGGACACGTGAGCATCGTTGTTCCAGGAGTCGAAGGCGAGTCGGTTGTTTTGCAGGCAGACCTTCGAGGTCTCTGTGTTTCTGCTGCTTCAGCGTGCAAGAAAGGGATCGTTCAACCATCGCATGTTGTTACTGCGCTAGGTTATTGCGAATCTGATGCACTTGGATCTGTTCGTATTACAGCTGGAAAGTTCAACACTGAAGAAGAGGTTGAACGCGCAGCAGATATTATCGTGCGGATTATAAGTTCGTACAAAAGCCGTCAGGCGGCAAATTCAGCAAAAGCGACAGGCACCGCAGTTGGTGCCGATAAGACCTGATATTAACCCGGGACTGAAGCCAAAATTGAATCGATTTTGGCGACGAGATCTTCAAGCGAATAGGGCTTGATGATGTAGCCGTTTACTCCGACGTCTTGACCGCGTTGCTGATCTGCAGAGCTGGAGCGACCTGTAGCCATCAAAACCGGGATCTTGCCACCTTCTTCGCGGTAGCTGCGGCAAAGTTCCAGTCCGTCAATGTCAGGCAGATGCCCGTCGAGAATAATAATGTCGAAGTTGCCGTAGCGCATTTGCTCCAGCCCATCGGTTCCGTTATCCATAATCGTAACTTGGTGACCTTTGTGCTCCAAAAACAGAGCGGCATTGTCCGAAATGTCTTCGTCATCCTCGACAAGGAGAATCTTCGCCATTTTGCACCCTTTTGCTTTCCCCAGAGCTTTGTACCCAGTTGAGCAAGGTTAAACATGGTTTTTTGAACGCTTAAGCCCTTAAATTCCGAGGTTCAATTTGAGTTGAACCTGTGGCTCTACTTGCACGGGTTCTATTAAATCGGCTGTGTCTTCCTTAAATGAGTTAACTCGTTGGGAGACTTCGTGCATTTTTAACTGGTCTTCCGGGCAAGGATGCAGCAAGTTCATCAAATCCTGCGGATTTTTGACTGATTCGTCGAGCCATTTCATCTCTGCTTCGCGATCCAATATTGCCGGCATGCGATCGTGTACGCTGGACATCATTTCATTAGCATCGGTTGTGATGATACAAAATGTTCTCACCGGTTCGCCTTCTTCTGTCCGCCATTCGTCCCAGAGCCCGGCAAAACCCAGCAAGCTTTGATCCGCCGCTCTTATGAACATAGGTTGCTTCTGTTTCCCCTGCTTTTTCCATTCGAAGAATCCTTCAGCAGGAACGATACATCTTCTTCTCTTGAACGAGTGTTTGAATGATGCCTTCTCCGCTAGAGATTCGCAGCGGGCATTGATAATAGGCTTTGCCGTTTGAAGATCTTTCACCCAGGATGGGATAAGTCCCCATTGATACATCTGCATTTTTCGCTCGCCGTCTTCGGCAATTACAACCGGCACACTCTGAGTCGGCGCTATGTTGTAGCGAGGTTCCAAATCCATAAAAAGCTGCTTGATGCCGAAGCGCTCAGAGAGCTCTTGTTGACTGCGAGCAAGTGTATAGCGACCGCACATAGATGAACTTCATTTGTAGAAATGACTGCAATAATTTTACTACATCCATGACTTCTGCAAAAAATGGAATAAGCGACTCAGGCGTGCTAATCTGTGCATTCACTGCTTATGCGTTTGGGGAACTGCCATGCAGGTAGACGGTGCTTTTATTGCCGATTTATTCGTAATCGCAATTTACTTTTTTGCTGTTATATATGTCGGCCTGAAATTCGGTGAGAAGGAAGACAACCTTGAAGACTTCTCCCTGGGTGGTCGCTCTATTCCCTGGTGGGCTGTGCTTGCCTCAATTATTGCTGCCGAAACCAGCGCAGCGACTTTCATTGGAGCTCCAGGAGAAGGTTACGGGCTTGTCAATTACACGTATTTGCAGATGGCAATCGGCACTGTAATCGGCCGTATCATTGTTGCTTTTCTCTTTATCAAACCTTATTTTGATCTCAATGTTTATTCAATTTATGAATACCTTGAGGTGCGCTTTGGCCGTGGCACGAGAGCTGCCGCTTCTGCGACTTTTCTGGTAACGCGCGTTCTAGCCAGCGGAGCGAGGCTTTATGTGGCAGCAATTATTCTTGCCGTTGGATTTGAATTATTGACTGGAGCTCCGCCGACTGCAGAGCAGCAAATGATTGTTTATTTCGGAGCTATTCTGTTTGTTACTTTAACAACAGCCGTTTATACATCAATCGGTGGAATCAAAGCAGTTGTGTGGACGGACCTTATTCAAGCTTCAGTGATGTTTGGTGGAGCGCTGGCTGCAATCGGAGTTTTGATTTCTAAGATGCCGGGGGGCTGGGGAACCATTAGTTCATTTATAAATGATCCTGCCACCAAATTATCTATGTTCAGTATTGGTACTAAATCCGGTGTGCCACTTATAGAGAACATAAAGACGGTCCTTGGGACTGAATACACGATTTGGGCTGCACTGCTCGGCTCAACTTTTATTACTCTTGCTACTCATGGAACTGATCAGGACATGGTTCAGCGCATGCTCACCGCGACTGATTATAAGAAGAGCAGGCTTTCATTGATCACTTCTGGTCTTGCTGATATTCCTATAGGATTTATCTTCCTGACCATTGGAATCTTGCTGCATCTCTATTTTCAACAGGTGCATGACCCGGCTTTGCCGCACAAAAACAACGAGATATTTGCCTATTTCATTCTGAAACAAATGCCGGTTGGACTGCGCGGTCTGCTTGTTGCCGGTATCTTCGCCACTGCTATGGGCTCCTTGAGTGCGGCATTAAACGCGCTTGCAACAAGCGCTACTCGTGACTTTTACAAGGGTGGAAATGGCGAAGGTGATGGAGAAAAATCCGTTTCAGTTGCTCGCAAATTTACTTTTATGTTTGCAGGGCTGATGATTGTGATAGCCAGCATCACTGCATACTTTGTTATTACTCACCCTAGTTCACGAGTTATTCCTATTGTGCTGGGAATTTTTGGATACACATATGGGTCTTTGCTCGGGGTGTTTTTGTTGGGAATGCTCACAAAAACGCGCGGCAATGATTTCGGAAATTATGTGGCGATGGTCTGCGGGTTCATTCTTGTCTCGCTCATCAGCGGCTTGCCCAATCAGATAGTTGAGCTCGCTGGCGGCAAGCCTCTTGAGTTTTTCTCTTCTATTCCTGAAGTTGAATTCCCCTGGAGAATCATGTTCGGCTCTTTGACTACACTGGGGGTGGGGCTGCTATTTTCGAAAAAGCAGGAATCAGATTCTGCCCAAGAAGCTCCCGCATCTGCTGGGAATTGATTTATTGCGTCCCAGGAGTTATGGCTTGGCGAATTTTGCGTAGTCAAGTTTGCGAATATTAGCAGTCTCGTAGAAGCGCATGACAAGCGGAACCTCGCTCGGCTATCCTAAAATATTGAGCACGGCAAGAGCTGAAGCGTATATAATAGATAGCCTTCAGCAGCTTAAAGAGGAGCGCATCAATGCAAGAGTATACCGGCGGCGAATTCATTGTGATGGGCATTCCGGGCGAAACCATCGACAAAGAAACAGCTGATATCATCGCAAAAGTTCAGCCTGCAGGCTTCATTCTTTTTGCACGCAACATCAAGACTCCAGAACAGCTACGCAAGCTCACAGATGACCTGCGCGCCTCGGTAAAGCAAGTGCCCATTATTACCATCGACCAGGAAGGCGGTCGCGTTTCTCGCTTGAAAGAGTTCATGACAGAGCCACCCAGTGCCAAAAAGCTGACCGAACATGGTGATTTGTCCCTTATTAAAACTCACGGCAAATTGACAGGCAAATTGCTGAGACTTTTCGGTTTCAACCTCAACCTCGCGCCTGTACTTGATACGCTTGTGAACGAAGAGTGGGTCAACTCATTGAAAGATCGCACCTACGGAACATCAGCAGAGCAGGTTATTCAAAACGGCGGAGCTTTTGCCGAAGCTATGATGGCTGAAGGTGTTCTCTGCTGCGGCAAGCACTATCCAGGTTACTCCTATGCCAATGTAGACCCTCATGCTGAGTTGCCTTCTATTGATCGCAGCATGGAAGATTTGCAAAGTCTCGAGTGGATTCCATTCCGCAAAACACTGCAATGGGTGGACATGCTCATGATCGGGCATGTGTCCTATCCAAAAATCGATCCCTCCGGCTTGCCCGCATCACTTTCACGCACTATGGTGCACAAAGTCTTGCGTGAAGATTGGAACTTTGATGGTTGCACAATTACCGATGACATGGACATGGGTGCAATCAAGAACAAATACGGCAGCGCCGAGTCTGTATTAATGGCGCTGGAAGCAGGCAACGATATTATGCTGGTTTGCCATGCCGTCACGGCTGTGCCTGAAATTGCAAAAGCAATTATAAAGGCCGACCGCAAAGTTCTAGACGCGGCATATGCTCGCATTCAGAAGGTGCGCCAGAAACTTTCAGCACCTGCGCCATTCTCCATGGAGGCGTTCAAACAATTGGACAAAGAAACTGCGCAAATGAGAGATCAGGTTTTTTCTAACCAAAAAGCTCTGGTGTAGAGAACTGCAAAATTTTGCTCAGCAAGACGGATCAGCCCCTGGCTGATCTGTCGTACGGACGAGCAAGAATCAGATCAACTTGCTTTTTTGAATTCGGTCTCGTAATCGTCGTACACCATTTTGAGAGAAGTCAAAAGTCTCGATGTGACATCGAATAGCGCTCGTGCTTTTGCGTTGTCTACTTTGCCCAGGTCTTCCTGAGCATGATTAATTACATCATCGAGCATCTTTTTTATTTTCTCCGCGTGATGACATGGATTACTTTCCTGATACTCTTCCATTTGGTTGGTCCTCTTTGCTAAGGTCTTGCTTGCTCAAGAGTAGAATTGCAATCGAAGTGCTGACATATAAATATTAGCCCTAAAAAGGAACTTTCTTTCATCCGTGCAAATCAAATTGCTGCAAGCGCTGACAAAAGGAGGTGCGGAATGAAGGCACTATATCTGGTATCGATGGCAATCGCGCTGGGTTTGACTCTTCCGGTAAACGCGGCTAAATCTGTGTCTAATCAACTATCATCAAACGAGTCTGCAATTATAAAGGACCTTGCCGGAGACGGCCTGCTCGAGGTGAAACTCGGACAGCTTGCTGAAAAGAATGCCTCAAGTACGGCAGTAAAAGATTTCGGCAAGCGTATGGTGCAAGATCATTCTCAGGCTAATGAGAAGCTCATGGCAGCGGCAAAGCAATTGAACCTCGACTTGCCTCATTCACTGAACAGCCAACAGGTGGTAACAGAGCAATCGCTGGCCAGACTGCGTGGAAAGGACTTTGACAAAACCTATATCAGCGACATGGTGAAAGACCATCAGAAAGCAGTTGAGGTAGTACAGAAAGAAGCGAGCACTGGCAGCGAACCATTTAAGGCATGGGCTGCCCAGACTTTGCCCACGATCAAACAGCATTTGCAATTAGCTGAAGATATGAAGTCGAGAATGATGTAAAGTCAAAAGCTGTCTGATTAGATTCATAAAAAGGCGGACTCGTCCGCCTTTTTGCATTAGAAAGCGCTGGTTCGGCGGCGACGGCATTCGGATTCGCTTTGCCGGGAACCAATTAGCTGAAAACACATCAGCTGATCAATAAAGGACGAGGAAGATGCTCATGGCAAAATCCGCAGCAGCAGGGAAGCACAGCCGGTTGAAATTTGTCGGCGACAATCAGAGTAGCGCACTTAATGCTAATAACGGAATTAGGTTGTACTTCAAGAATTATTCACTTAATCCTGAATCGGAGCTTCAGCTGCCTGAACTGGCCGAACCGAAGCCGTCATTTCCTGAGCCGGGTCCAAGAAAACCGGCAGAACCAAAACCTCCAGAGCCGGCGCCCCCTAAGCCGAAACCTGTGCCTCCTTCGCCAGAGCCGTCTCCTCTGCCGGATCTGGAACCTTCACCAGTTCCTGACCTGGAGCCATCCCCCCTGCCTGACCAGGAGCCGAACCCGCCAGATCCCAATCCGGACCCTGTTCCGCCCGAGCCACCAGAACCGACACCCGCAAAATAACAAAGGGAGAATCAGAGCTGTGTCCGAGCATGGATACCTGAAGCATAAAAACAGCCAGTCGGAATTTATCATGCCCCGATGCTTCCTGTCTGAATTTATTGGCGCATTTCTTCTGACTTTTGTAGCAATAGTGCCGATTGTAGTTTCGAATCTCGGCGGCAACTTAAGCCATCTCGATAAAGTTGCGCCACCAGGTATGGTGGTGATGGTCCTGATCTATTGCCTTGGAAATGTTTCTGGAGCGCACTTTAACCCTGCGGTTACTTTCGCTTTTGCATTACGTAGAGCATTTCCGTGGAGCCACGTACTTTTCTACTGGTGCGCGCAAATGACAGGTGCAATTGCCGCAGCATTTTTTGTGAAATGCATGTTCTCGCAGGTACAAGATCTTGGCGCCAGCAAACCGGTTCTGACAAACTCAACTGTGGCATTTCAGATGGAAGCCATGCTGACAATGATACTGGTGTTTGTAATTCTGGGAACTGCGAAGGAACATCGTATTGTGGGAAGAAATGCGGCACTTGCCGTCGGAGCAACCATTGCACTTTGCGGAATGATTGGCAGTCCTGTGAGCGGTGCCTCGATGAACCCTGCTCGTTCGCTTGGGCCGGCGATTGTGAGTGGACATCTGGAAGACGTCTGGATTTATATTGCAGGACCCATGCTTGGCGCGCTTGTTTCAGTGCTACTTACGACTATTATTCACGGGCGCTCAGATGGCTCAGAAGCCAAAGAAGCGCAGGGAAAGACCGCTTGATCGCGGATTTCCGTTGGGAACCTTCCAGCTGCATGCGAGTCACGAAACACACAGTGGCTAAACAAACGCCACCAAACGCTAGAGCTTGGAGGGGATATATGACTGTACTTGGTTTCATTCTTTACCTGATTGTTGCAGCCGTTTGCGCATGGATTGCGGATTACTTCGTACCTGGCGTATTGCCCGGCGGCTTTTTGACTTCCGCAATTTTCGGATTGCTGGGAGCATGGCTTGGCACGAGCTTGATGGGTGCCGTTGGTCCTGTAGTAGCTGGTGTGCCCATTTTATCCGCGATTGTGGGTTCGGCGATCGTGATATTCCTTGCATACCTGATTGGCAGGGCGACGCACAGGGCTCTATAAGCTATGAGTTCTTGTGATTCTTGGATAAGTTCAAGAATGGGGACGCTACAACTCATTCCGCTGTAAGATCACACGAGCAAATAGCTCGTGTGATCGTTTCTTTGAGGGGTGTTTTTGCGCAGTTTCTGGTCCAGTCTGATGCTTTGCACACAGACATGGTGATAAAGCGAGTAAGCCAGATGCCACAAGTATTAGTCGGAACATCGGGATGGATTTACAAAAGCTGGGACAAGAGATTCTATCCTGAAGAGCTGCACGAGCAAGAGAAACTTCAATTTTATTCTGCTGAATTCGGCAGCGTAGAAATAAACAATTCGTTCTATCATCTTCCGTCTTACGACGTGTTCAAGAACTGGTCAAAAAAGGTACCCGCTGATTTCGTTTTCGCTGTAAAAGCGAGTCGCTATCTGACACACACGAAGAAGCTCAAAGAACCTGAAGATCCTTGGGCTCTATTTTACGAACACGCTTTAAGTCTTGGTAATAAGATGGGACCGATTTTGTTTCAGTTCGCCCCGAACTGGAGAGTGAATTTAAAGCGTTTAGAAGAGTTTCTTGACTTATTAAAATCAGAAGCTGAGAGATGTAGATTTGCTTTTGAGTTTCGTCATGAGTCATGGTTCACAACAGAGCTGTATGTGCTTCTTGCTAAGAACAACGCGGCACTCTGCATTGCTGATTCCTGGCGCTACCCGCGGGTCGATAAGGTCACGGCTGATTACAGTTATATTCGCTATCACGGCAGGCGAGAAACAGCTGCACCGGACTATTCACCGGCGCAATTGAAAGCTGAAGCAAAGAAAATAAGAAAAATGCTTGATGATGGAATAGATGTGTATGCCTATTTCAATAACGATGCTGAGTGCAAAGCAATAAAGAATGCGCGCAAACTGATCGAATTGTTGTAGGTACGTGATTGCGTAGGGGCGCCTCATGGGCGCCTTTGAGGACGCATTACTGGGCGCCCGTGAGGCGCCCCTACCATTTTTTTTCACTGCTCTGAATCGCTGTGCTTGAGCATGTTTGGAACTATAGGAGTATGCGTCCGTCTCAAGCACGGCAGCATTAATACTCGGAATTGAAAAAAATGGGTCTCATCTATTGAGATCGATTAAAAATGGAGGTAGTCGTTATGAATTGGGATCAAGTAAAAGGCAACTGGAAAAGCCTGCAGGGAAAGGTCAAAGAAAAATGGGGCAAACTTACGGACGATGACCTGCTAACAATTGAAGGACACCGCGATCAGCTGGTCGGCAAGCTGCAAGAACGCTATGGCTATGCCAAAGACAAGGCTGAAGCTGAAATGAATGAGTTTGAAAACGGTCTCGAGGGACCACGATAAGCTCAGCTGATTAAGCATTTAACTCCGCCATCGCTGTTGATTATGAGGTGACTACATGAAAGGATCGAAAGTTCGTTACGCGGTCGTCGGTTTGGGACATATTGCACAGAATGCGGTTCTTCCCGCATTTGAGCACGCGACAGAAAACTCCGAACTAACAGCTCTGATATCGGGGGATGATGAGAAATTGAAAGCTGTTGGAGAGCGTTATAATGTCCAAAATCGCTATCATTATGGCGAGTTCGACAAAGCCCTTGCTGACGATACTTTCGATGCAGTCTATATTTGCTTGCCAAATAACCTTCATAAGCAATACACGATTAAAGCAGCAGATGGCGGAGTTCATGTGTTGTGCGAAAAACCCATGGCAATGTGTTCGCGCGATTGCCAGGAAATGATCAGCGCCTGCGAGTTCAACAATGTGAAATTAATGATTGCATACCGATTGCATTTCGAACGAGCCAACATGGAAGCAGTGAAAACCATTCAGTCTGGGGAAATAGGCAAGCCACGAATATTCAATGCATCGTTCAGCTTGCAGGTGACACCAGATAATTACCGAATAAGTAAAGAGCAGGGTGGCGGTCCACTCTATGATATTGGCATATATTGCATAAATGCGGCGCGCTATCTTTTTAAGTCTGAGCCAGTGCAAGTTACAGCGCTCAGTGTTAGAAGCAACGATCCTCGATTTCGGGAAGTAGACGAAAGTGTTGCTGCGATAATGAAATTTCCTGATGAGCGTCTTGCACTTTTTGCCTGCAGTTTTGCGGCATTTGATGATTCTCGCTACGAAGTCATCGGCACTCGCGGGCGATTAACGCTGGACCCGGCTTTTGATTACACTAACGAATTGAAATACATTCTTGCGCAGCCAGAGCATCAAGAGCAGCATGTAAAACCAATGGTAGATCAGTTTGCGCCGGAGATTTTGCATTTCTCCAAATGCATTCTGGAAGATTTGCAGCCTCGTCCTTGTGGCTATGAAGGGCTGGCTGACATAAAAGTAATCGAAGCGATCATCGAGTCATGTAAAACAGGAAAAGCTGTCGAGCTTGATTTTAAATTGCATCAACGTACGAGCGAGCCTGATTTGACCATGGTTAAGGACATTCCACCAGCAGCAAAGCCTCCTCTGGTAAAAGTTCATTCCTCATCACAATGATGTGGCATCCGGAGCAATAAAAGATGGCATCACGATCACTGTGGAGCGGCGCAATTGGATTTGGAATGGTAAACATTCCTGTAAAAATGTATACCGCAACTGGCAGCAAAAGCATCTCGTTTCATCTCCTTCATGAGAAATGCAAGACTCGCATTCAGGAAATGCGTTACTGTCCTACTTGCGATGAAAAAGTCTCCTGGAATGAACTGGAGAGAGGCTACGAGTACAGTAAAGGGCGATACGTAACTTTGACCGAAGAAGATTTCGAGCAATTGCCACTGCCCAGCAAAAATATTATTCAAGTCAGCTCCTTTGTGAAATTGGAAGAGGTTGATCCCGTATTTTTTGAAAAGACCTATTATCTGGAACCTGAACGAACAGGTGTGCACCCCTTTCAACTCTTCATGCAAGTCTTGAGTGATAAGGGGATGATAGCTATTGGCACCGTGACGATAAGGACCAAGGAGCGTATTTGTGCACTCCGCCCGCACGGCGATACCGTACTGCTAACGACACTTCTATATCCTGATGAAGTGATAATTGATCTGAACGCGAAAACACCAGAATTTAAATTGCCAAAACAGGAACTCAGCATGGCATCAAGCTTGATAGATTTGCTTGCACAGCCCTTCAATCCGGAGCAATATCACGATCATTATCGAGACGCGCTGGCGAAATTGATTGATGCCAAACTGGAAGGGGTTGAACTGGAAGAAGCCAAACCTGCCAGACGCGCCGGAGAAGTTGTCGACTTAATGGCGGCATTGCAAGCAAGTATTGGGAAATTGAAATCAGAGAAGCCCGCTGAAAGAGTTTCGGCAGCACAGGCAATAGCTGGAGAAGATCCTGTGCCGGAAGAAACAGAGAAAAGTGCCGCAGGTAAAGCAAGAAAAACTGCTAAAAAAGGCAAGAGCGCCGGCACGACAAGTGCAGGCCGTTCGAAAAAATCGAAATCCAGCCGTGGTGCAGCATAGATGATCATTCTTGCTTGCTATTATCACTAATTATTTTGCACTGTTGTTCGAAGGAAATAGCACAGGCGCAAAAGGCTATGAGCCCGACGACCGCGAAAGGTTGGCTTGCGCGTATCTCGAAGTTGGGCATTAGCAAAAAGCAGATTGGTGCAATTAGTGGATAAGTCAATATAACGCCATGAAACACAAGATCAGCTTTATTTTTGAGCGAGCGGCACACTGAAGGAAAAACACCATGCAGACTGCTTGCCGCGCCCGCCCAGAGCAGACCGCATTCATACAAGTGACAGTGCGGGAGCAAGGCTAGGGTTGCGCTGCAACTCAAAGTAAACGCCTTTCCGGCAAGCCCCGTGTCTTGCGCGACTCGGCGCCAGATCGAATAAAGGTATATCAGGCATCCCAGGAGACTGGCCGCAGATAAGATTCCCTGAAGATATTTAGGTGCAAACTCAATGAACCATCGAATGGACACCTGTTTTTCCGGATGTGCTTCTGCGTATGACTCATGCAGCCATTCATTCAAAAACTTTAGGTAAACGTCATAAACAGAAATGCCCCAGACAAAGCAAGGTACAGACAAAACCAAAAGTGTGCATAATGCTGCCAGGAACATTGCTTTCCAGTTCTTCTGCGCCAGAGAAATGATCCCAAGTAAAATGGTGAATTGTGGTTTTAGCGTTGAAAGCAATAGCGCGACAGCAGTCAAAATATATTTCTTTCCTACAATTGCAAGATAAAGAAGGGTGAAAGCCAGCATTACAAGCGGGTTATTCTGTCCTGTCAACATCGAATAAAAAGTCGGAAAGATAGAGAGCACCGAGAAGGAATAGAAGAGTTTTGAAGCGTGCGAGAGTAATTGATTTGTTGCCGAGATCTTGTAGGTGCAAAACAAACTCAAAATGACTCCCACTGTTACCCAGCCGACAAAGGCAGTTTTGATAGGCCATTGAACTGCCGCCAGTAATAAGAGATAAAAGTGCGGCGGATAGGGAATTCGTAGCACCTTTTCAATATGTGCCGGTGCTGCCCTTTCGTTCAGCAGCTCCAGCTGCTTCTGGTAGCTATAGATATGTCCATGGGAAGCCGCTTCCCCGGCTGCATAGAACGCAGGGAAATCCGAATTGATCACGAATCCCTTGTCTGTTTTCAAATAAAGACATTCTGCCGAGTAAATCTTGTAGGTGAACAGAGCAAGATAAACGGTGGCCAACAAAAGACAAATAGCGAGATAGCTGATGTCCAGCGCAAGCCAGGCTTTATCGGATCTGGACTTCGCTATCATAGTTGCCCATCCATGACTGGCAGAACAGTACAGTAATCTTATTTCTTTTTCAAGAGCTCTTTCTAATTAGTATTTTCCACACGTTCTGCTCTGAGTGCATTGAGCAGTGTCTGTTACATTTAGGGGAACAAAATGTGGTTTTGCTAAAGAGTTGGCTGCTGCATCCGAAGTCCCCCCCTTTGGAAAGCTATCGGGGGATACCTACGTGTTTGAAAATGAGCAGAATTCGTCTGGGGATAAAGCTAGGGCTCAAAAGAATGAAGGTGGAACTGATGCGAGTGCAGCATTCCAGTCTGAGTTGATCTCGGCAACCGATCCCAAGAATAATGCCAGCAACAAACCCGAGCAGGTGAAAGTACTAACTTTCAATATTGCACTTGACGGACAGTTCGGTCTTCAGGGTGTTATTGATTTGATCAAAAAGACAGATGCTGATGTTGTTGGGCTGCAGGAAGCGGGTGACAACACGAAAAAGATTGCTGATGCGCTCGGTTATAACTATGTATTGCACGGCGACGCTGCAGTGCTCACCAGACTGGACATAGATGGGACAAGTGATGGTGGCAACGGCGTTTTGATGCACACAAAGTCAGGCAAGAAATTCGCTTTCTTCGATGAGCATTTGTATTACAAACCCTATCAGCCGTATCAGCTTTTGCACATTCCTTATGAAGACAGCAAATTCATTAACACAGAAGCGGAAGCAATTGATGAAGCAACTAAGGCTCGTGGGGCCAATTTGCAAGAGGCGCGCAATGATATCGCTTCATTGAAAGATGAGAAACTGCCTACAATTGTTGTGGGTGATTTCAATGAACCTTCTCATTTGGATTGGACTGCCGCTGCAGCAAAATCCGGGCGTCATCCGGTCAAAGTCGAGTGGCCAACGACCAAAGCATTTGAGAGGGATGGTTTCCATGACTCATATCGTGAAATCTATCCTGATGAGATGGCTCATCCCGGATACACATGGACACCTACGACAAAGGATAACGATCCGAAGGATCATCACGACCGCATAGATTATGTTCTGTACCGCGGTGATGGCATTAAGGTCAATTCAGTGCAGATAATCGGTGAAGATGCGCAACACGCGGATATTCCAATAACTCCGTTTCCGTCAGATCACCGAGCAATTACAGCGACGTTTGAACTTAGTGATAATTCCAGGAAATAGTTCGCACCGCTACTTGCCCAGCTTAGAAACTCTTTCCGGATGCCTGATATCCAGCGCCTCAACTTCGTAAACTTCAGCCGCTGAAATCTGCTTGTTCGCGCGCAAGAACTTCGCGAGTGCATCAATGTAAGGTAGCATTTCGGTGCTATTTTTGCCGAAAGTTTCCTCGCCGATCTCATAAGTCTTGCGCAGAAACTTCTCGTATTCTGCTGGTTTCTTCGACTTATCGTAAGCCTGCGCGATAGTGAATAGCAGATTTACCATGGCGGGGTTCTTTTCCCCTATCAAGCCCGATTTCGCAGAGTAAGCGGCATCAAGCATTTTTATTGCTTTATCGTATTTGCCTTCGGCTGCATAGAGTCTGCCAAGGGCTTCCATGGTATCAATGCTGGCAAGAGAAGCTAAACCAATTTTTTCTTGCCTTGTGCCAAGGACGTCCTGCAGTCCTTTCTCTGCACCATCATAGTCTTTGTTGGCTTGCTTCAAAAGCGCTTCCGCTTGCTTTTCACCGCTAATAAGTTCCATCGAGAGAATCGTATTCGTTTTGCCGATTGCATCCTTCATCTTGTCGATAGCCTTTTTAGCTTCTGCAAAATTGTTTTCTGCAAGTGCCACTTTGAACTGAGCGCTGGCAGCGCCATAGAGGCGCTCCGTTTTTTCTCCACTTATTTTCTGCGCCAGATCGTACGCCTTGTTCGCATCTTTCTCCGCATCTTTTGTTTTTCCGAGCGCCAACTGCGCCATTGAGCGGACTTCGTAAGACTTTGCTCCGGCCTCGGGGTCATTATTTTTCATAGCAGTTTCAATCGTGATAGCATCATTTGTTTGCGTCCGCGCATCAGAGAACGAACCAAGCAACAAGTACAGCGCTGCCAACTCGTTTTTACTGTGTGCCAGCCTCAAATCCGGCGGTGGAAATTTCTTGGCTTCCGAAATCGCATCGAGAAATCCGTCGCGAGCTTCGGACATTTTGTTCTCAGTTACAGCCTTACGTGCAGCATCAAGCTTCCCTTGCCAGACGGCGTGGCTGGCTGCCTGCCCTGTGGTCGTCACAATATAGGAGCCACCATAGAGCGCACCTATGAGGCCCGCAAGCGCCAGGACTATCATCCCGACAAGTTTTAGACCACCCTCTTTATTCTCCTTGACGGTCTTTTGTGCCTTTTGAATGGCCTGCGGAATCACAGTCGCCTTGTCTCGTTCTGTTGGATCCACATCTTTTTCCAGATCAGACTGCAAATCGCGCACATATTGATAGCGCCGAACAGGATCTTTCTGAATGCACTTATTCGTAATTGCAAGCAATCTGCGGGGGAACTGCAGATCTTTTCTTACTTCGGGAATTGGAGTTGAGTTTTCCTCTGTATGCTTTCTCATTATCTCTTCGGGACTGCCCAGAAATGGAGCTTGCCCGCAAAGGGATTCGTACATCATGCAACCGAGTGCGTAAATATCTGTACGGCCGTCAATATCAAAACCTTCGCAACATTGCTCTGGGCTTAAATATGCTGCTGTGCCAATGCAGCGTGCGCGCAACTGCGGTGTTTTAAGTGACATACCGAGTTTGTTGTGCAGCGCCATTAAGCCAAGACCAGTCAGGCGTACCTTAACATCGCCCTCTTCATCCTCGCAGATAATGACGCGACTTGGTTTCAAACCTTCGTGCAAGATGCCTTGCTCATAGGCAACGTGAACTGCTTTAGCCAGCTGGCTGAACACAAGTCCTACCTGATCACCGGCGAGTCGGTTCTGGCTGACGAGTATTTCTTCCAGGCTCGGACCTTCAATATGTTCGAGGACCACGTAAGGAAGACCTTCCTCTAGCAATCCGCAATCGAATACTCTGCTGATATTCGGGTCTTGCAAGGCTACTAAACGTTTCACTTCTTGCTTGAAACGGCGGTACTGATAGTCATCTTCGTTCTTTACGTAGGTTCTGAAAACTCGTATATTGACTATCTTTTCTTCGGCCTCAAAGTAAGTCAAATAGATAGCCGAGAATGGCGACGACGATAAGATTCGATCGATGCGATATCGTTTTGGTAAAATTCGCCCTGGCAAAGACTGAATCAAGTCTTCAAAGCGATTTTCAACAAGCTCCTGTTCTATCTCTTCTGTCATTTACTATGGCGCTCCCCTATTGGCGCATACTTTTTATTTCGCTTCCAGCCGGCTTAGTGCCGTTTTGGCTTGATTCGAATTGTCACCACTCAGTCCCTGCATCAAGCTTTTTTTGTAGTACTTTATTGATTCGCTAGTATCACCAGTTTTTTCACAAGCTTCTGCAAGGATAAAACACAGTTCTGGTCCGCGAATTTGACGCTCTGCTGCCCGCTTCAACAAGGGTATCGCATCTGCTGCCTTGTTATCTTTAAGATACAGGCGCCCTAGTTCAAAAAGCAATTCTGGATCGTCAGCAGAAAGCTTCAAACCGCTTTCAAGTTCTTGCTTTTGCAAAGCAGCGTTCCCCTCACGTCCTGCAATTTGAGATAGTACGAGATTGACATCTGCATCTGAAAGAGCCGCAGCTTTTGCTCTGTCTATATATTTGCGCGCCTCTGCAATTTTGCCGGCGTGCAGTTCACATAGAGACTGCGCAATAAGCGCTTCTATATCGGACCCATTGGCTGCAAGCGCTTGTTGAGCCAGCTTGCTTGCTGCAGGCAGAGCATCCGTCCTCTTGTTGTCCAGTAGAACGGCTCTGGCTTCCAGTGCCTGAGATTTAGCTTCGAATCGTTTGTCGCCGGCTGCCGCATGTGCCTCTTGAATGGCTTCCGGCAAGAGTCCCTGCTTGCGATTTAAGCTGGAAAGAGCCAGATGGGCCAATCCTTGTGGAATTTTGTCTGCTTGCGACCCGCGGGTGTCGGCTTCTGTTGCCAGTTTTAGTGTCTCTTCGGCTGATTCGAAATCAGCTTTGCATGATTTGAGCAAGCCATCGCTTAGCAAGGCAAATGCATTTGAAGGGTCAAGCGAACGCGCTGCTTTCAAGCTAGCTTCGGCTGCATCGTGCTTCCCGGAATGCAACTGGCAGTATGCAAGCATAGCTAGACTGTCTGCATTTTTGCTCCTCTGGCTCAATTTCTCGGCGCTTTGCGTGGCTGCATTAAAGTCGCCTTTCAGCATTTGCGCAAGCAAAAGGCATTTCAATGGCCCAGCCGAGTCAGGATATGCTTTGACTACATGATTACTTGCTTCTATCGCTTCATCATAGGCGCCCAGCTGTAATGCTTCGCTAGCAAGATGCTGTTCAAATTCGGGCGTAATCTCGGACGCTTGCAAAAGTTTCTTCAACTCTGTTCTGGCCTGATTCGTTTTGCCCGACCGTTTCAAATTTTGCAAGACTGAAAGCTTGACGGATTGAGTTGAGGGCTCCAGACTTGCAGCTCTCTGCGTGGCTTTTTCGGCTTCAGAATCGCGCCGCAATTTTTTATATATCTCAGACAAAGCTGACCATGCCTCGTACGAGCCGGGATTGATGCTAGTGACAGTTTCAAACTCGGAGGCTGCCTGGCTCAGTTTCTGAGCAGACATGAGTGCCATAGCGTACTGCAGATGTGCTCCCTGCGAATCAGGCTGAGCTGCGCAAGCCAGGGCTGCTTCGCTTTCAGCTTCCTCCAGCTTGTCTGCCTGTCTGATAAGTATTGTGGAAAGCAACAAATGCAATTGCGCGTTATGTGGGCATTTTTGGCTCCACTGGCGCAGAAGTGTCGCCGCTTTGTCCGCCTGGTTGGAGGCAAACAGGCTAGCCGCCTGGGACACGCAGCCTCTGCAAGCCGGGTCGTCTGCCTTAGATGAGCTTCCGCCCGCGCGGGTTTTCGATGCAGCATCCGAAGCTCCGGAAAACGAAACCAGAGTCAGGGCAGTTGCAAGCAAACGGACGCCTAGCTTTTTCACTGTCATTTATTTCAAGAGTCCCAAAACACTCGCACAAGATAGTAGTGCCCCGTGCACGGCGCTTTAATGCCCTGCATAACGTTAACGCTAGGCAGATTCGCAACTAATTAATTTGGCTGGTGAGCTATTATTAAATGGCTTTGCTTTATGCCGGGAGTCCTATGGCAAAATATTTGCTCCGACATTTACTTATTTCGATAGCTCTTGTGGCTTGCGCTGCGCCTGCAAACGCGGCAAATGTCGAGCAATTATTCAAACAAGGCAACGAAATGTACGCTCAGGGCAGGCTTGGCGAAGCGGCGAGCTATATGTCCACCATATTATCGACAAATGCAAGTTATGCGCCCGCCCACAATTTGCTGGGCAAGATTTATCATAAGCAGCGCAAGGCTGATCTTGCGATTAATGAGTACAAGCTTGCCATCAAGTGTGATTCCAGGTTGGCAGAGGCCAAGTACAATCTTGGAATTGCCTACTTCGACCAGAACGATTATTCGCAAGCAGAAAAGTATCTGGAAGAAGCTTGCAAGGAAGCTCCCAAGAATGCTGAATACGAATACAATCTTGCTCTGGTTTGGGATAGGCTTGATAAAAAAGAGAAATCAATTGAAGGCTTCCATCGAACGCTTAAACTTGAGCCGCATAATGCACACGCTCACTATTGTCTCGGAAGGGTGTATCAACAGTTGAAAGAAAATGGCAAAGCTATTGAGGAATATAAGCAAGCGATTGCCGACAATCCACGTTATGTTGAAGCGTATAATAATCTTGGTGTTGCATATCAAGAAATGGGTAAATTCGCGGATTCTGTTGCTGCTTTTGGTACGGCTTTAAAACTCGATCCGGAGTGTAATGAAGCGCAGCGCAATCTTGGGTATTCGCATGCTCACACCAGTCTTGGTGTCACTTACTATAATCAAGGGAATCTGCAAAAAGCGTTTGAAGAATACAAAACTGCTTTGAAGATAGATCCTAACTTTGCTGATGCTCACTACAACCTTGGTATTTTGTTGCAAAAACAAGGTCAGGTTCAGCAGTGCATTGGGCATTACCAGGCAGCAATCAAATTTGATACGAAGAACGCTAACGCGCACAATAATCTGGGCGTGGCGTATGCGAAGCTTGGCAAAATTGACCTCGCGGAAGCTGAGTACAGGCAGGCGCTGCAGATCAATCCGAATTATGCTGATGCGAATGAGAACCTGCAGAATCTTTTGAAAGCGACCGGCAAATCGCAATAGAAGCCGGCGAGCCGCCGGCGCTCCCGGCGCCCGCTCTCACCGGAT
>JBIKOL010000107.1:0-31302 GCA_044358055.1 Obscuribacteraceae bacterium (SeqCode) | reverse complement strand
GTTGAGCCTCTAAAACTACAAGGACGGTTATTGGTTTAGTAATAACCGTCCAATATTAGCCCGGTCCGTTCCTTGAGTGGAATGACGGTCTCTGAATGCAACGTCACTGCCAGCCGGCTTTTAATCCGGCAAGATCGATCCGATCCTTTAGAAGCCGGCAGGCTGCCGGCGCTCCCAGGGCGTCCGCTTTCTCTATGTCTTCCGCGTGCATCCGCTTCCTAAGCGTTATTTGAGGCTACAAGCGCAATAATTTTGCGTTCTATTTCCTGTATTTCGTAAGTGGCGTCGATGGCCGAATCTCCGAGACCGTGTTCCACACACATGGTCCGATGTTGTTCACTTGCTTCCATCATTTTTCGTAATCGAAGCGCTTTGAGCAAGAATTCATTTTCATGCGCTTCTTCGGATTTCAAAAGCGATTGATAAACCTGCACAAGATAATCGCAAGCTGCTGCCAGAGCGTCGTTATTGTATTCCCGGGCAATGCTTGCTCGTTCTTGCCAATTCGCCAGCTCTCGTTCAACTTTGCTTGACATGCATCTGCCCCACTTAAGGTCTTAGCCTATTTTACCTGCCGTCCTGCATGTGCGAAAATGTACCCTTTCCGTACCGGAGGACAGGACAATAGTTACTCTTGCAGACGCCAGACGTGTTATTGCTGCAGCAGAGAAGAAAGCAGCAGAAATCGGCCAACCCATGAATATTGCAGTATCAGATGCAGGCGGCAATCTCGTTGCCCATGTCCGGATGGACAACGCCTGGCTGGGAAGTATTGACATTTCCATTAAGAAAGCCTGGACATCGCGTGCATTTGACATCGCTACCAAAGATCTCGCTACACATTCGCAATCTGGAGATCAATTCTTTGGAATCAATGCGAGTAACGACGGTCGCGTGATGATATTTGCAGGTGGGATTCCGCTGAAACGTGACGGCAAAGTTGTTGGTGCAGTCGGCGTCAGTGGTGGCTCGGGTGAACAAGACCACGCCGTTGCAGAAGCAGGTGTTGCAGCTTTTTAAGTCATGAGAACTCATCGGTCAGGCGGCGTCAGGCGCCGCCCCTAAAACATCAAAGGGAGGATCTTTATAAATGCGAGCCAGATCATCAATAGTTTGTGCCATCTTTGCAGTAGGCGCTCTTGCTTCTCCGGCTTTTTGTGCGGATGAAGAAATGGTTGAAGTTATGCCACAGCTAAAGCTGACGAAAGCCCAGGTCAAATTAATTGATGAGAACTTCAAGACACTCCAGTCGAATCAGGCATTAATCGAGAAAGTATTGAATCACCTGAAAATTGATTACTATGTCCCTGTTTTGCCTCATTACCGCTCCATTGGTGCGAACGCCATTATGTCTCTTACGGATCAGTTCTACTATGCTGCTGCGGCGAAGAAACTTGGCGCCAAATTACCTGAGAACTATAAGGGTGAATCGGGAAGCAGTTTGAAAAACAACCTCTTTCTGCACGACTACAACAATGAGATTTTGAGGTCCATAGCCAAGAAACTCGGTTTGTCTACGCCTGAGAAGCCTGCAGAGTCCGAGGCTTCGGAAGAAATCATGCAGAAAGTAATCAAACAAAACCATGAGATTTTGAGCTCAATTGCCACAAAGCTTGGGGTTAAACCATAAGCTTTATCATGGGGTTCTATCTCCAGCGAAGCTCCCCTCACAAAATGCTAACAGATAGAATGTGATGATAAGACCATGACGGGTTCACAAACACGCTGAGGTTACTATGAACAAGAACAAGAGCAAGCAGAACGCAAGCAAAAAGCAGTCATCCAGATTGGCCATCAAAGAAGTCAATACGCCCAAAGCACTCAAGAAACTTGCTGGAGCAACAGCTACTGCAATGTGCATCTGTATCTCCTTTACTGAGAAATAAGCAGTATTTACTTCGCTGGCGATAACGTGACAAAACTAAGAGAGATACAGGAAGCGCTGGTGAACGCGCTCAATAGCAGTGCTGGCTCTGATTCGGGGAAGGAAGCAGATTCAGCACTGCTTTTGAAGCATCTGGATCGCCAACGACTCAAAATTTACTCAAACGACATCTTTCAGCGTCGGCTAAAAGTAGCGAGCAATTGTTTTGCTCTAACCATGCGGCTGATCGGAAAGGATGGAGAAATTATCGTTGAGAAATACTGGCAAGAATATCCCAGCAAAATGAGCAATCCCAACTTTGAAATGGACCGCTTTCCGGAGTTTCTCCGAAAGCAAAGCGAACTCATGTCAAAGCATCCATATATATCAGATCTTGCAAGTTATGAATGGATGAGGCGCCGTTGCATAACCAACGCTGAGAGAAGCAGGTTCAAGGGAAGCGAATTTAGCGGCGATATTTCGAAGCACAAGAAAAAACGAGCCAGATTGAATCACACGTTGGAGCTTCAATCCTTCGAGTATCCTGTACATTCTATTGCCGGAGCGCTAGCATCCAATCGAAAGAAAAAGTCTGCTTATAGCAAAGGTATGTACTTCATGGCGATCTATCAGGATCCTTCAAAAGGCTCACATCTCTGCGCCCAGGAACTAGGTGAGTTGACCTATGTTGTGGTGAAAGAGATTCAAGATAGCGGCGATACCTTGGAGCAGACTCTTAAAAAAACGAATGCACTGATGCCTGACTTAACGCCGCAAGAAACAGCCGAAGAATTGAATTCGCTTCTTATGCATTTGCAAAAATGCGGAATGCTCGCAGGAATAGAATAGTTATGCACGATGATTTTCTGAACATTAAAAAAGCACTGCCCAAGCTGGGAGTCGGCTTAGGATATCGTGAACCGCTGGAGGCAGCGACCCTGGCAAATGAAGACTCTATCGATTTTCTCGAATTGATGTCCGAGCATTATATTAGTGATGGGCCGACCGAAAACGAAACACTCGAACGAATAAATCATTTTCGGCTAATTCCGCACGGATTGGAGCTTTCAATTGGAAATTGTGCCGAATTAGACTATGAATATCTGGGCAAGCTCAAAACATTTCTCAAGAAAATCGACGCGCCCTGGTGGAGCGATCACCTTTGCTTTACGGGAACCGAACGCCGTCGCTTACACGATTTGCTTCCTCTGCCATTTTCTATGGAAGCAGTTAAGCACGTGGCAGAGAGAGTGCAAAAGGTACAAGAGTTCATTGGAATTCCACTATTGCTGGAGAACATTTCCTCGTACATTCGCACCCCTGGATCGGAATTGAACGAAGCACAATTTATTGGAGAAATCGCTGAAAGAGCGAACTGCGGTCTTCTGCTTGACGTAAACAACGTTTACGTTAACTCGTTCAATCACCAGTTTGATGCTAAGCAATTCATAAACGATTTGCCATTGGATAGAGTTGTGCAGATTCACATAGCAGGACATAAGAAATTGGAATCGGTGATTATTGATACGCACGGAGCTAAGATTGCAGATCCGGTCTATGAATTGTTAGAACTGACTTTAAGGAAAACTGAGGTTAACGCAATTCTCCTTGAGCGCGACCAGTATTTTCCCCGTTTCGCCAGTATATTGACCGAGCTTCAGAAAATACGGAATATCAGCGACGCCTCACAAGCCAGAAAATTGAGTACCGCTGCAGCCAATGCCTGATGGCAGTCAGCTGGATTTGACGGACTACAATTGCAGACAAACAAGTTTCCAAGCCCAGTGTCTACTGATCTTTTGAACAGTTTGGCTTGTGTCCTTCAAATGGCATACGTTTCCCCACAGACTCCTAACAGCAGGCTGGCTAATATAAAAGAGTCGCTGATATGAAGCGCGCCGATGAGAAAGAGGAAGAACAATGAACAAGAAGAAACAAGTAAAAAAGCAACAAGAAAAGAAATCCAGACTAGCAATTAAAACACTTAAGACAAAGGTACTTAATACAATGCCGAAAGCTGCTTCAACGCTTTTCTGTATCAATGACTATTAAACAAGAGACTTTGAACAAGTAATTGAACATAACAAGTTTTAGCATCAGCAGCTCGAATGAGACAAGGATAAGACCATGAACAAGAGATCAAATAGCAAGCAATCCCAAAGCAAAGTTCAAAGAAACAAATCTAGATTAATGATCCGCGAAGTCAACTCGAGCGCGCTGAACAAAAACTCGAAAGCAAGTGCGACAGCACTCTGTATTTGCATGGTTCAAGTTGCAAACTAAGACTAGAAACTCAGATTTAGAAAAAAGAAAGCCCGGCATCAGAAATGCCGGGCTGTTTATTTGAACGATTCGATCAATCAGGCTTTGGCTGCTTTTGCTTTTTCGCCGTCCGCATAGGCCTTTTCCACACTCTTCGCGAGGTCTTTGGTTTCCTGGCTGGTGACCAGATCAATAACGTCAACGCCGAGTTTAACGTCTTTAACGACGTCACCACCATCGGTGCAAGCGATAACCACCGCGTCAGCGGCAATGTTAGCTCCATGCTTCTCCAGAACTTTGAGAGCATCCTTGCCCATTTCCTTCCAATCTTCCATTGGAATGTTCTTTGCTGTTTCAAAAGCTTTTCCGGGGTCAGCTGTCACGACGCCAATCTTGCCAGCGGCATGTTCAAGATTTTGAATAGTCTCCTTTGCAGTCTGGGTAGCACCCTCTATGCTTAGATTCGGCAGACCGAGCTTTTCACCTGCAGCTTTGACGCCTTTATCCAGATATTGCTTTGCCATGGGCAGCAATTCCTTACCCATCGGCAGCAGATCGTCTTTGAAAGCGCTGAGCTCATCGCATACTTTGTTTTTTGCATTATCCATCGCGTCAATAGGGTTGAACATAATCTGCTTCCTCCAATTCTCATCCCTTCTGGCAGCGCATTGGCGCAGGAAAAAAGATTCCGAGCAATCGCCGGAATGCAAAATTTCTGCGGGCGCCTTCCTTAAAACCAGCGAAGATTCGCTGTGCCTGCCGTTCCTGTAACTCAGGCATAATCGAACGATATTATTCTTGTGTGACAAACTGGTAGCGGTTCCAGGTAGAACTCCCACTCAGAAGGCTCATCGGGGCGGGTCTTTAGCGCCATATAATCAGAAGATGCTGCGCGAGATCGAAATTCTCGAACTCAATGCGATCAAAAATCGAAGCTTTGATCGCCTTTTCTTTGCCGGTTGACAATCTCTCATTGGCGAATTCAAGATTCTGCCTCTTCCATTGGAAACCAGAAGGGCAGCACTTAATAACCAGATAGTGTTGAGCTTCTTGAAGGCAGAGGGGCAGTAAGTCTATTGAATCCATTTATAAGGTATAAGTTCCGGACATCTCAAGCGAAGTCAAGATTCAAAAACAAAGCCGGATGCAGGACAAAGGAGGAATTTTGCGCTACTCTAAACCTGCGGAGCAATGAAATCCGCGCGTTCCCTTTACATCCGCCAGGTTAAGCTATGCCGAAAGTGCTTATAGTTGACGATGATGCAAGAATCAGAATGAACATTGCTGATTGGCTCGAACATCAAAGATACGATGTTGATGAAGCCAAAAATGGTGCCGAAGCCAAAGAAAAACTTGGTGCATTCAGCTATGACCTGGTTGTTCTCGACTGGAACCTGGGCGACGCAGAGGGCGTAGACATTTGCCGCTGGTTCAGAGGACGCGGCGGCGCGACACCGATATTGATGCTGACCGGCAAAGATCACGTCGATGACAAAGTAACAAGCTTCGATGCCGGCGCTGACGATTATTTGACCAAGCCCTTCGAACTACTAGAACTCACGGCTCGACTCAATGCACTTATGCGTCGCGGTGGGCTCGTTGCGCCATCGAGAATTATCGATATTAGTGGCATCAATGTAGATCCGATTGCTCATAGCGTCAAGATTGACGGCAAGGAATTGCAGTTGACTCCAAAAGAGTTCGACATTCTTGAATTTATGCTTCGCCATAAAGATCAGGTATTCAGCGCAGACGCTCTTTTGGATCGCCTCTGGAAATCAGATGCAGAGGTGTCACCAGATACGGTTCGCGTTTATATAAAGAGATTGCGCGAAAAACTTGAAAAGCATGGTCGCGGTGGGCTCATCAAAAACGTCCACGGTGTTGGCTACAAGCTCGTCATAGAGTAAAACAAGCCCGACGATCTCCTATCTAATATATAGATCGATTTTTGATTTGATCGATCTGTGTACGTATTTCCCGCTGGCTAGTGGCTTTTCGTCACAGAATATTCACACGCCCGTCCGTTTTTATTAATAGCGCTAAAGATAACATTCGTTCATGTTCAGTTGAACACCCCATTGAACGAATCTGGCACTACCAATCAGGAAATTAGGAGCAATCAAATGAGTATCGAACAAAACGAGCATCTGAAGCCACCTGTAGAAAAAGACGAAAAGATAGCAGCTTCGACTGCTTTATCGCAGGATGCGCTTGGCTCTGCCGAAATGACCGGTCGTCACGGTGGCTTTTATCCACCCTATCCAATGCCGCACTATGAGCCACCAGTTTCTAGAATCAGCGTAAGTCCGCCCGGATTTGTTGTACCGAGTGTTGAGCTAGTTATGGGCGCTAACAAAGACGCAGCAGTACAAGAAGAAGTTGGACGTCATGGCGGCTGGTATCCGCCCCCGTATCCGACTCCTGAATTCCACAGACCAACAAGTCGATTTGAAGTCAGCCCGCCAGGACATTTGGTCCCAAGTGTGGAACTCGTGATGGGTGCAAACAAAGATGCTGATCAGGCAATTCAGACAGCGGCACAAGAGACAGTTGGGCACCGCCACTACAATCCTTATATGCCTAATCCGTACCAGACCCCTCACTACGAGCCACCGGTAGTCAGGATTAGTGCAGGCCCCGGAATTGTGAGACCTTCACACTAGGGCAGAAACCGAAGTTTTTCGGCTGGTAAATGAAATGAAAGCGCCACTGTCAGTGGTGGCGCTTTCATACAAGGGGAAGACGTTTGTAGTAATCAGTGAAGATATAAACACCATGGCAAAAATTCTTTTAGTAGACGACGATAAAAATCTGTGCGAGAACATAAGAGATTGGTTTGAGCACAAACACCACTCAGTCGAGTTTGTGCACGATGGACTTGATGGTCTCTTTCGTTTGCAGTGCTCGAAATTCGACCTGGTAGTTTTGGATGTGAATTTGCCCGGACTGACCGGCTTTGAAATTTCCCGCCGCTTCCGCGCAGCCGGCGGCAAAACTCCAATTATGTTTTTAACCGGACAAGATTCACTCGGCGACAAGCAAGTAGGCTTCGGTTGCGGTGCAGACGACTACCTGGTCAAACCGTTCTTTCTTGAGGAGCTATTCTTACGCATACAAGCATTACTGCGACGCAGCAGCCGCTCATCCGATAACATTCTTTGTGCTGGTCCGCTGAAATTAGATACGATGACATTTTCAGTTTACCGCGGTGACGAATTGCTCAATTTAACTCGTGGCGAATTTGCATTGCTCGAGTTTTTCATGCGCAATCCAAGACGAGTATTCAGCCAGGAAACTATCGTGAGTCGCGTCTGGCCTACTGAGTCGGAAACATCTCCAGAATCAGTGCGCACCTTCATCAAGCGTTTGCGCAGAAAGATCGACATGGAAGGCTACCCCTCCAGCATTCGAAATGTGCACGGCGTCGGTTATAGTTTTGAACCGCCGGTGACGCAGCCAGATCTTGCAGCGCAATAGACTGCAAATAGACACGTTCAATCAAAAGCATCAAGGGGCGCCTCTGGCGTCCCTTCCTATTGGTGAGGATCTTTTATTGGCGCGGATTCTGCTGCCGTCCTGGCGGCTTTTACACCGACGAAATCTGTCCCTAACTACGAATCCTAAGCGAGTTCAACATCTCACGAACAAGCAGCGCATTGTCGTTTGCGCTAGCTCCGGTTGTCGTGAAAACCACATAGTAGACGTTCTCACGCACGTGGACAAAGGCAGCGTCCACTTTCGAGTCAGGATCGAACGTTCCTTCCATCACTACTGCGGGAAAAGAAGCAACTGTCTGATTCTGCTCTCTGAGCTTGCGAAAGTTCTTATATGCTCCTGCGCTAGCCTCACCAGTTCTAACCAGATCCTCAAATGCCTGCCCCGGAAGAATCGGGACTTTGGCTATCCATAATGTAAGCCGTGGCGGTTCAATGCAATCGAGCAGATGCCCGTTGAATCCTTCCACGCTCCTGCTAGCAGCCGGCACATTTAGGGAGATCTCGCCACTACGCGTCGAAAAGGTAATGAAACTGGTCTTTTCTGAACGAGAATTATTCGCTGAATTAGACAGAGCCGAATTCGAATACGCAGCGCCTGGCTTAGAAGCAGCTTGTTTTGGTGCCAGAGATCCCCGTGTTAGAGAAATAGAACTCAGAACGCTGCTCACTGGCTTGCCGCGGTCTACCAGTTCGGTTTCCGAATCGCTCACAACGACAGATCTATAGCTGCTGGCGATTTTCGGATCAAAGAAATTTACTCTCATGCGATGGATAGTCTTGAATCGCTGAACCATTTCCTTCATCAATAGAAGTGCATTTATTTTGCAATCTTGATCGGTTGCCTTATGATCACAATAAGTTGAAATCACCGTTTCCTCGGCTCCAACAAACGCTTTTACAGGACGAGTTCTATCTATATATTTTGAGTTACGCATCAGGTTTTCTACGTCTGCCGATGATTGGCAAAATGCACTTTGCACAGCAATCATCGACATGAGAGCGATGCTAGCTGCTGCAGCTAAATGACGAGCGCGATCTATCATTTTGTCGTCCTGAGATGTTCGAGTTCTCCCCAGCCGCTTCCACCTTTGGCTGCCGTAGAAGATTTGGACTCAGCATTCGTTTTCTTGGCCTTGGCTGCTGCCTGAGCAGAAGAGGCAGCTTGCTGGGCACGCGCCCGGCTTGCGGACAACTTTTCTAAAGCTGACCATGTCTCAGAGTTATTGGATGACGAGCTGACAGGCTTGCTAGTTGGACGTTCTTTCGAAAGAGGCTTCAATGGAACATTTACTCTTGCCGCCTCAACTGGCTTGCTTGCATGAGCTGATGCTTCGGCTGCAGGACTCGTCTGAGCAGGCCTGGGTGTGGCAGTGGTGGCAGATACGGTGGCACGGATCGACGAGGAGCTGCTTATGTGAGCTGGGATGGCATTTGTCGGGTGCTGCGTGCTTACTGAACGGCTGCCAGTAATGGGAGTCGGCGGAGCTGTGCTAATACTGTTGGGATTTCTCAGCGCAGCGGCCAGCATAGCAAATTTATCTGCCTGCTCGGGATTACCAGCGGAGCGAAAAGCAGAGGACAACTGCTCCATTATTTGCGCTCTGTGCAAGTCTTTAGAATCCAGTAAATCTTGAGCAAGCTCCAGAGATTCTCGATAACAGTCTGCAGCCTGGAGATAAGCACCTTTCTTGGAATTTATGCTTCCCATCCAATCGAGGAATTCTGAATAAGCCATCGAATGCTTTCCAGGATTTTTGGCAGCTTGCTCGAGTGCCTGCTTACATAATTTCTCAGCTTCGTCCAATTTATTCGACTCGAAGGCTTTCTTTATTTGCAATATTTTGACGGACAGTACTTCATCAGTTGCAGCAGTTCCAATCAGTTTGTTCACCTGCTCTTGAATGGATTTTGCAGCATTGAACTCTTTGCGATCGTTCAACAAAGCTGAAAGACTCCGCAGTGCGTGCAATTTTTCCATGTCTTTATCAGGAAGAAATTGTGAGACGAACAAGATTTGCCGAAATTGCGAAATAGCTTCTTCAGAGCGTCCATTTTCCAGGTTCGAATCAGCTTGAGTGTATAGCTGAGAACATATCGCACGGGCGATATTTCCTTTAAAGTAGAAGAGCGATCCAATTACTGCCGTTAAGAAAGCACAGCAACAAGCACCCACTTCAGATGCCCCAATTTCATTTCTTCGTTAAGAATGATGAGCGGCGTTCTTCCAGTTTTCAGTTTGCGCAGATCAGCTTTGCATGCGGCTGCAGTTTGGTAGCGATTCGCCGGCATTTTCTGCAGGCACTTGTTCACAATCGCTTCAAGGGCAGCTGGAACTTTTTCTGAGGGATTCACTTCCGATAATTTTTTCGGCTTCTCATTCAGGTGTTTGTTTAAGTAATCCAGTCCATAATCGGCAGTATATGCCGGCTTGCCTGCCAGGACTTCGTACATAATACAACCCAGTGAATAAATATCAGACCGATGGTCAGCCTGGCCTTTCCATTGCTCAGGTGACATATAAGGCGGACTACCAAGGACATCACCGGTTGAAGTCAGCTTGTCACCACCTGCACTTGAATCAATAAACTTTGCCAGGCCAAAATCGAGTATTTTTGCCTGAATGTTGCCGGAAGATATTTTCAGCAAGATGTTGGCGGGCTTAAGATCACGATGAACGATTTTGATTGCCTGAGCTGCAGCAAGACCGTCGCACAATTGCATAAAGAACTCAATGGCAATCTGCGAGTTCATGGCACCGTTGTCTCTCAACCATTTATTCAATGGCTTGCCATCAAAATATTCCATCACAATATACGGTGCCGGCGAAAAACCATGGTCGATAATTTTTACGGTGTAGGGGCTCTCCAGGCGGCTTAACAGCTTTGATTCAAGTTCGAATCGCTTGATGCTTTGCTCGTTTTGCATATGGTGCTTGTGCACCACCTTGATCGCAAGAGCTGTTCCCAGTTGCATGTGCCGTCCAATGTATACGTTTCCCCAACCTCCGGAACCGATCAGTTCAAGAATTCGATATTTTCCGTCGAGTTCAAAGTCAATATACGGGTCTTCAACGAAAGACCGTTCATTGCTGGAAATATTCCCGAATTGCTTGTCAAAACTGGACATGCAGCCATTTCCCGTACTTCAGAGCATTATACCCGGCGCAAATTTTGGCTAAACCGACGTAAAGCCCATCAGCTCTTGAGAACAAGCGATTCGCCTCAGATCTCTAATCGGTCCCAAATCGGGATCAACAAGAGCGAATATATGCAGGGGCGACGCCATTCGTCGCCCTTTCTCCTCGAAAATGAATTGGAGCAAGATTCAGACGATATTACTACAAGAAGCCAATTCACGCGAATGAGCGATGATCCCACTGGGTAGAATGCCTACAGTGCTGATCTGTACAGTGTTTTAAGCGCGTTTATCAGCCGGTGCGCTTAGTGTATTACGGTTCAAAGTGAAGATTCTCGCAAAATTCGGCGCAATTATTGCAGTTTCACTGGCTGCAAGTATCTTTGCATACTTCGCGCCCGACGCTGCAAGCCCGGCAAGAACTTCCCTGCTGATCGCGGCTTGCGCTGGCACAATCTGCCAGATTGGCTTAGCTATCTTTTTCTCGCGACAACTTGACGAGGAACGGAATGCAGCAATCGAAATCGCAGACAGGCTCTACAAGCGCCAGTTCAAGGGCAAGAACGACGCCGCATTCTCAGACGTAATGCAGGAACTTGAAGATCTTTTTCGAGAAACCTTGAGACGAGAGAGAAAGGTTGTTGAGAATGCTGCTGATGTAATTTGTCTTGTCAGTACTGAAGGCACCATACTTAGTGCCAATCCTGCGTGCAAAACAGTGTTTGGTTATAACTCGGACGAGCTGGTCGGAAGAAAGCTTTCCGATTTCAACGTCGCTGAGAATGAGGAAAACAGCCTCAATCCACTGCTTGGCGGAGACGAAAGCATCCAGAAGATAGCGCTAGAAAACCAATTCCGAAAAAAGGACGGAACTGTAATTGACCTTCTCTGGTCCGCACACTGGTCGGCAACGGACAATGGACTCTTTTGTGTTGCGCACGATATTACTGAGCGTAAGCATGCAGAGCGATTGTTGAAGGAGAGTGAGGAACGATTGCGAATGATCCTCGAAAGCCTGCCTGCCGGAATTTGCGTTTTGGGATTAACAGGAACGATTAAGTTCATGAATCACACCGCGAGACAAATATGTTTGCCGACTGGTAATCTTGCCGGCAACCGCCTGGCGAATGCATTTTTTAATCCCTGCACAGAGCCGTTTTCTATTTCTAAATTTACGGGCGAGCTTCAATCGGCAAGCGATCCAAAAGTTATACGTGATGACGGAACGGAGCTTCCTGTAGAAATATCCGCCAGAGAGATCAGCTGGGAAGAGAACCCGGCTTGTCTTGTGATGTTTGTCGATGTAAGCGAAAAACGAGCGGCAGAAAAGGTTAAGCAGCAATTCCTGGACTTACGTCAAAAACTGATGGACATGGTTGCACACGACATACGAGCGCCCTTGCAATCTTTACTCTCAACACAAGAGATTTTGCTGAAATGTAATTTTGTACTTGAAGAGAAGTTCAGGAAGAAGCTGGAAATTTGCCAGGATGAAGTCAAACGGATTATCAGGCTTATTAATGACCTCCTGCGAATTTCTCGACACGAAGCAACAAGATTGAACTTGCAGCTGGCTGAAAACGAGATTGAACCCCTGATAAAACAAGCGGTGGCTTCTATTAACGACCTTGCTATGGAACGGTCCGTAAGGATTACTGCTCAGACTGTCAATGCGAAAGTAAACGTCGATAGCGACCGCATCTTACAGGTTCTGTTTAATCTTCTGTCAAATGCGGTCAAATATTCGCCCAGTGACTCGAGTATCACCGTTGTTTCTAAGCTAGAACCGAAGTTGCTGCGCATTTCGGTCATAGACCAGGGACGCGGCATCCCGGCAGGGGCGGAGAGTTCTCTGTTTACACCCTACAGTCAGGTCAGCTGGACCGATTCAGCAACAAAGGGCGGGACAGGTCTGGGACTTTCAATTTGTCGTGAGATCGTGGAAGAACATGGCGGGCAAATCGGGGTCGAAAACAATGAAACCGGCGGAGCCTGCTTCTGGTTCACCCTTCCGATTCAGTCCTGAGCCCGGGAGCCCGGAAGCCCGGGAGCGCCGGCGGCTCGCCGGCTTCTGCTCCAGCAAGATCGATCCGATCCTTTAGAAGCCGGCAGGCTGCAGCTAGCCTCGTAATGGGGACCCGCGCGAGCGCAGCGAGTGCGGGTTGGAGAGGCGACGCGGGCGCTTCCGGGATCAGCTACAGTTCTCGCCCCTAACTCATCACATCAAACCCCGAAAGGCTCAGCAGTTGGGCGTTTAATCTTTGGCGCAGCGCGCCTCAAAAAAATTTCTGGCATACACAAAATATGCACAAATCAGTCCGGATTTTTACCAACCCAGAGTTCTATTCTAAGTTCAGTGAACAGTTAAGTCGGCCGAGCACCTATTCCCTGCATTATCTCCCGAAACGGTCGACTTAATTTGTTCGCAATACTCAGAGAAAGAGGAAACGGAAATGGTTACAGCAGCACAAGTAAGCCAAGCCGCTAGCAACAACCAAATCAACGACCAATCTCTGTGTCAAAGAATACCAGTTGAATATATTCGCGCCGCTCGCGGTTTCTATGCCCAAGTGCAACAAGAAAAGACCCGTAAGCAAAACTTCTTCCAGAAGCTATTCAACATCTAAAGTCGAGGCTCGCAGAGCCAAAAGTTTTTTCCGAGACAAAGCAGCCCTCTAGCTCGTGTTGGTTCCAGTCACCAACACGAGCTAGAACTTTTAGGAGCCATACACAAAGCTTACACAGATTCGTCCGGACTTATTCCCTCATGAAAAACTAAACTGGTCTCATAAATCAGAACACAGTTTCGCAAGGAGCTAAGCAAATGATCGGAGTATTCAAAAAAGCAGCTAGCCCGGTTCTAGTAAAATCGATCCTCTGCTCGATACTCGCGCTGTCCGCGTTGATGGCGTCTCCTCTAGCAACAGTAGCAGAAGCAAAAGGAATCATGCAAACATTCCACATGCCCAGCACACCATTCTTGCCACCTTACACAGGCCGCATTGTTGCAGGCGATGTTTCCACCGCTCCTCAGCCTGATGGTGGTATCGCCTACGCCATCACATTTGAAACTGCCGAGCAAGCGAATGTAGTGCTCGATTGGTATAAAGCAGCCTTCCAGGCATACAGCTGGAACCTCGATGATAAAGGCGCCGCACAATACAGACTTTGTGCTCAACACGGCAAGAATGTCGAAAGCAACATCTTTCTATTGAGTCCAAAGAAACCAGGTGCAAGAGTGCAAGTTCAACTCTATTATCGCTACGTCGGTCGTGACATTTAATTGTCGCTACGGTAAAAGACTCAGCAAATTTGCACAAAGTAAAGACAAGCAATGAACAAAGAGCGGAAGAAACGGTCCGCTCTTTTTTGTTTTAGATAACGTGCGTTCCACCGCCCAGCACGGTACACCAAACGTCCTGACGCCCAACAAAGCGACGCCCAGCAAGACCTGACTGCCAGCGCATCGCGCTCATCCTTAGCCAAACCATCTAGCCACAAAATGTTCACAAACCTGTACGGATTTTTTTTGGCGTACACGATTAAGCTAAGCTAACAAAGGTGATCTCACCATTGCATTTTCAGCAAGCACCAACTTGTCGAAATCGAAGAATCGAAACCAGAAAATTCACAGGGCGGAATACATAATGATCATAAACAAGTGTCGTCGATCAAGCGGGCAAGCACTAACCTATGTCATAGTTTCAACTTTGGCGCTCGTCGTCTTAGGCGTCGGCTTCATTTTTCTGATGCAAATTCTTGGCGGCACTGGTGAACAGAGAAATGCCACCGACGGCGGTGTATTGAACCTGAATAAAACAGCCGTAGGACAAGACGTTATTCTCCCTGCCTCATATCTAAACCAGCCAGGACACCAGTTCATTGCCATGTATGGCAAAAGCTCCGGCCTCATTCAAAATGACGGTTCTATGCGGGTGAGCCTTGCCACTTTCAATAATATGATCGGTTCTGCATTGATTGTGGCAATGAACGCATCTGCAGATGGCATGAGCGGCTCGAACGGTGGACAAAGCAACGCGGCAAATGTGATCAACGACCTGGAAGTTTCAAAAGACAGCGTAGGAGCTCAACTCAAAAACCTGTTGCAAGGCAGCAGTTCATCTAGCTCAGACTGGGCAGCTAAAGCATTCCAAAGCGTTTCCCTTGTAAATTCCGAACGAATGATGGGAAAGAATTCACAGGCATCCTGGGATAAAAACGAGTATCAAGTAGCTTATCTGGTCGAGCCCTCGCCGGAATCGGCAGCCTCAAACGTGGCGCTCGATCAGTTCGTAAATAACAATATGCCATTCGTCTATGATGGCAGTGGCAAAATGAGCGCGTATCCAACACCGAAAAGTATTCTCACAGACAACGGTCCATACTTGCGCGGATACCAGGCAATCAACATTCCGAACATTTCCACTCCTATCTATGCTGTCCCAACTCAACCGGGGCAACAACCGCACCTGATCTCACTCAAGACATTCGCAACAGGCCTTCAACAACCCGGTGACGGTACTGTTATTCTTCCTCCAAATGCATTCAAAGCCGGAGCCGCATCAAATAACGAAATCTCCAGCAGCACACAAAAAGCAAACGCTGCAGGAATAGTAGGAATGCCAGGCGCTGCTCCTCAGGCAAACATTCCTCATGGATTCATTATGATCGATAACTCAATGAATCCAAATATGACACCAGTGGCCGTGCCGAACGGTGATAATTGGGATGCAGTTGAAGGTTGCACCGGTACACTTGTATACCGCCCAAGTCACGTTTTCTCAACGGAAAGCACTGTTAATGGACGTCCATACAACGCTTTGAGTAGCTGGCTGCAAACTCCACGTTCCGGCAACTTTGACCCAAACAGCGGACCACCTATTGTGGATGATGAAGGTAATGCACTGCTTTATGATGCAAACGGCAATCCAATTACATCGAAAGCGGAAGCAGCCAAACAGATTCCATTCGACACCAATCCGAGTGATCTTGTGCTTGCTACAAATCAAAACTCAGATCCAAATGGGGCCAGCCCAGATTCTGATTGCACCCTTCTGGACACACCAACATTGCCCGACAATCTATCGCCATTCAACAGAGCCTACCACCCAAATGCCAATTCAAACGGCTTGAGCGGCAGTGGAAAGCTCATCAGCTCTGAGCAGGCGAAGGTTTATGTTTTAGATCTTTTGAGCAAATATCACGGAGCAGGCAGCATGGGTGGAAGTTTTTCAGACAAGACTTTCCCGCTGACCGGACTGAGACGTTACGAAAATGGTGTGCTGCCGAGTTTGGACCATCCATATCCGTATGCACCAAAAACTGCAGTAATGCCCTCAGGGAAGCTTCCCATACAAGACTACCGCACCGACAACTATGGTGATCCATATGTCTTAGGCAAAGTCACCAAAGACGGTACCATGCTTGAACTTATCCAGCAGACGACACAGTCATTTCCTTATATGCGAATCGATGGCGACACCAAGCACGTCACCATGGTGCAACAGCCAAGTGAAATTACACCGGAAGCTGAAATCAGAAAATTCCTAAAGCAGCGTATGAATGAAATACACTCCGGAGCAAGCGACGCTGATGTTGACAACGTCTTAAAGCAAACGCTTATCCTCGGAAGCAGCTATTACGTCTACTACCAGAACGCCTGGCTCGTCACTACAAGCCCTCCGCAATGGGTGACTTCAATCCCTACTCCGGACGGCATACGCCATGCTTTCACCCATACTTATGAGATTAGCGGATCAATGGTTGATGCTCCACACGATTTCGGTGCAAACGATTATCCCTTCCAGACGAATGGAGTCAGCGTCAAGGCCGTAGATTGTGTATCTTATCAGTCCTCCAGCGGCGCCAACGGCATGCTTGGATACGTTAAGTTCTTCCAGCAAGCTGTGCCGAAGAAATAACTGCCCCGAATCTGGTGGCATCAAAATTAAACGCGGGCGTTAGCACACGCCCGCGTTTTTGTTCGCGTGATCTCTAATCATCATTTCAACCAAGCAGAGAGGCGTATCAGGATTAGCAGCAAGAACAGCTACACAGGCTAGATGAAGCGAGATCAGCAGCACCCAGTCTTATGGCATCTATATATGATTCGATATTTGCGACACAAAAGTGAATGTATTTTCGGTGGCACGAAAAATTCACAAACTTGTACGGATTTTTTATGGAAATAAACGTTAACGTGTACTCACAAAGCAGCGGTTCGGAGAACGCAAGCGATTCTCAAAGAACACTGAAAGTAAAAATGAGGAAAAGACCAGATGTTCATCAGCGGCAAAGCAATCAAATCAGTAATCGCATCCACAAATGCAATTGCAATTCTATTTGGAACAGGATTGATGGCTTCAGCCCAGACCTACAGCAGTGGACAAACTGCGATGACAGGTGCCAGCTACGCTTCCACTTCTTTTGTTAGAAGATTCAATGGCAGCCAAAAGGCATCCTACAAAGCAGTTGATTTGAAAGATCCTGTATCAGCTCCTTTTATTCCAGCCTATGTTGGACAAGGTGCAAAATACAACGGTGGAGTTTACTATCCATATCTGAAAGGTCGTCAGTGCTATGTGATGAACTATCTTGCGAAAGATTCAGCTAGAGATGTGATTCGCAATTACCGCAATTCACTGGCTCAAAACGGTTGGCAGATTGATGCCTTGCAATCAGGCGTAAATGGGCTAACCGCAATTCGCAAAGACAATGGTCTCTGCTTCAGTCTTCGTGCCAATCAGAGTTCAGTAGCAGGATTCAAATCATCATTCGAAATCAAATATTTGACCGCAGGTTCAGTTCAATTTCGTTGATCCCATCGTACATATCAAACGCGCAGCCGGAGCACGGATGCAATAGCCTCAACTGTTATCAAAGGAGAAAACCATGAAAAAAGTTCAACAGATCCTCAGCCTAATTGCAATAGCTGCGGCAGCATGCTCCACTACCGCCTGCTGCGAACACCGGGCTCCGAGACCATGCAACCAATCATCGGTTTCCATTAATGTCAACGGTGGCTCGACAGGCATTTCAACTATTTCCCGCTCTCTGTCGGATGAGGACCTCGTCTCAATCTCCATTGTGAATGTCAATGAGTATGGCAACGGCAATACCAATAACATCACAAGCTACAATAACAGCAACGGCAATACGACTAACAACTCCACCAACAACAGCGCCGGAAGCGGCAGCGGTGGCACAAACAACGTTACTGCTTACAACAACAGCAACTACAACACCACAAATAACCACACAAACAACGTCGGTGGCAGCAGCGGTGGAACAAACAACGTGACAGCCTATAACGGCAGCAACGACAACACCACAAATAATTCCACAAACAACTACGGCAGCAACAGCCGCAGCCACTGCGGCAGCGGTAGCAGCGGTGGAACCAACAACGTAACTGCATACAACAACAGCAACTGCAACACGACTAACAACTCCACAAACAACTACATCGCCTCCAGCAACTGCGAGCCCCGCCCATGCCAGCCGGTCTGCAGAACACGCTATGGTCACCTGTGCGATCCTGGTTAAAGCTTACGGACCTTGTGTAAGAAAGCAAGCCGGAACTTAAGTTCCGGCTTGTTTTTTGTCGGCGGGCAATTCTGCTAATATAGGGGCAGCTGGCATTCTGGGGCTACTCCCGTGCGACCTCGTATCCGCATTATTCATAAAGGCTTCGCGCTGGTTGCCATTCCGCTTTGCTTCGGCATCATTTTCATACTTTCGCTCTGCGTGGCACTATATACATCGGACAAAACTTTCAAGCACGAACTATTGCTGAAGGACGCCATGATTTTCGATGATGTTGTCGCACGCCGGCTTTTTTCCGCAAGAATCTGCGCGATATCCTATTACATTTGCAAAGATCGATATTATGAGCAGGCATTTCATAGCAACATTCAGGAGTGCTCAAGCGCATGCAAGACCCTGAACAGGCTGCTGAAAGACGAGCGATCTCTACAAAGACCAATGCATGCCCTCAAAGAACAAATTATGTCGGACAAGGGAATTTACATGCTTATCATGCATGCGCCTTTTGAGGTCAACCTTTCTGATGTGTTTGAAATGTTTGGCATGAGCATTCAGCTATTTTTCACAGCTCGCCCTGTCTATGACGTGATGGACAAATTGCAGCTCATGTCTAATCGAGAAGCTGAAGCAACATTGCAGGCAATGAGCGCCATGCAATTCACGCTGGCAAGCGGCCTGGTTTTGAGTCTTTCGCTCACTCTTGCGCTGGCTTTATTCTTTTGCCTCAACATAACCAATCGCCTTTTGCTCATCGTGAACAATACCATCAGGCTAGCCCAGGGTCTTCCTCTAAGTGCACCGATTAAAGGCAGCGACGAAATAGCTGAATTAGACCAATTTCTCTACAAAACAGCCGCCGAAATCAGACAGCTCGAAAAATTTAAGAAGGAGATGATCGGCGTGGTTAGCATGCCGTGTCACTGATGGGGGACCAGGCATTCCAGAAGAATTTCGCAAACAAATTTTCGAGCCGTTCAAACAGGTAGACAGCAGGGACGCGGTTAGCAAAAAAGGAACCGGACTGGGACTCACCATTTCGAGTTCCATTATCAAACAGCATGGCGGCACGATTGACGTTGAATCGACCATTGGAAAAGGGAGCACTTTCTGGTTCAGGATTCCCACAAACACGAGGGAGCATAATGATACCGATAAGAAACTTGCAGCCCAGAGGTCCAATTCGCAGGTTCCCCTCCCTCCTGGCGGACAAAATACGTCTGGTCGATTCAGAGTGCTACACCAGGGTCTTGTTATTATTGCAGTGCCTTTGATCTTTCAGCTTGCCTTCGGTGGATTGCTTGCTGCCATGTTCAAACAATTAAGTGAACACATTCAACTCGAAAAGCATTCACGGGAAGTAGTCGACTCACTAAACAAGATGGGTGGTGAACTGCTCCTCTCATCCAATGATGCTGTTTTCTACTTGTATACACAAAACAAGGCTTATTTGACCGCATGGGAGCGAGGCCGGAAAGATGCATTTCAAATGCTCGATCATGTTAAACAGCTGTCCGCCGGAAAACCTGAGGAAACAAAAGATGTCCAGTCAGCCTTCGACTGGCTGCAGAAAATATCCGGACTTCTGGACAAAATGGTTTCTCTTGATCGAGATAAAGAATTGGGAACCATGGCTTCCTTGCATGAATACATCAAGAAAAATAATATCTCTGAGCAGATAAAGCCATTGTTCGATGAGCAGGTTTTTCTTGAGAATGTCATGGCACGAGAAAAGGTAACCGGACAAAAACTCTCCGCAGAACGTGAAGGCATGATCAAGAATCTGCAATTCGCACTGATGCTTGGTATTTTGGTCAACGTATTGATATCATCGATTCTCTCAATTTTCCTCATGCGCAGTATTACGAGCCGACTGCAGCACGTAATGAATAATATGTCCAGTCTTGCTAAACGCGAGCCCTTATCAGCGCCCTTGAGTGGCAGTGATGAAATAGCCTATCTGGACAGGACTCTCTTTGAGACTGGAAAACATCTGCTGGAACTCGAAACATTCAAGCGTGAGCTCATATCGATTGTCAGTCATGAACTGCGCACCCCATTGTTATCAATTCAAGGAACTCTCGAGTTGTTTGAGGCTGGAATCATGACTTCGCTTTCGGAGAAAGGAAACAATCGCCTCAAGATAGCTCAAGAAGAAGCTGCCAGATTGATCAGATTGATCAACGATCTTCTCGATATAGAAAAGATGGAGGCCGGTAAGTTCATCCTCGACAAATCTGAAGTGGACATTTCGGACGTGGTTGGAAGCTCAATTTCTTCGGTAATTCAGCTTGCTGACCCTCGAAGAATCAAGGTTGAATCTCGAGTACCCGAAATGTATATGAGTGTGGATCGCGATCGTATTTGCCAGGTATTGATCAATCTTCTGTCCAATGCGATTAAGTATTCTCCGGAGGGAGGAGCCGTAAAAGTTACATGCGAACGAAGCTATCATGAGATCAAACTGAATGTATGTGACCAGGGACGAGGAATTCCCTCGCAACTAAAGGACAAAATTTTTGACCGTTTTGTTCAGGTAGAGAAAGCAGATGCTACTGAACGTGGAGGTACAGGACTGGGACTGGCCATTGCACGGGCGATTGTAGAACAGCATGGTGGCACGATTGGCGTTGACTCCGTGCAAGATATCGGCAGCACTTTTTGGTTCACAATTCCAACAGCCGAAGGGCTCCGGCAGCGTTTGGCAGAATCAGCTTCCGATGCGGTTCGCGCGGATTCCCCATGACATCGTATTTCCCGCACGTACTACACAAGACATACACAAAAAAGTACGGATTTTAAGGAATGTGATCAAATAAAGTTATTTCATCAACTTAGATCGCTAATTTTTTTCGGAAACCTTTTTTGATGAGTAAGTTTGAGCAGTTCGATTCGCACACGGCAAGCCAATCTCCACCGCACGTAGAGTTCAATCATTCTGATTTGCGGATATTGAAGAACATTGACGCGGCAAAAACATCGGCAAGTCTGCCTCTTATGAAAGACGCGCTGCCATTTGGTATGCAAAACTTCTCTGCGGATGCTCCTACCGCACCTGCATCCACAGGACAAATTGGTAGAGCTATTAGCGATAGTATTAGTGTAGCCCCGGGCGCTGCCCCCGCAGCTGACGGAAGCAAGATCCCCGCCGATATTGGCAGCCTGAGTCCGCAGGAAATCAAAGATCTTTTAGCGGATCTGCCCACGACAGATCTAACCAAGATAACGCTGACGACACCAGCCGAAGATGCAAGCAAAAACGAAGAGCCCGACTTCTATTTGAATGCAGAAGGCAAACTAGTGAAGAACCCGAAAGCGCAGCCCAGTGCAGACGGTAAAATCAAAATTGAAGTCGAGGGAAATAATTCTGCAAAGAAGGCCGAACAGTACGCCAACAAATTGCAGAAAGAACATATTCAGTATTTAGTAGAAGCGTTCAAGCATGACCATCCTGGTGAAAAAGTACCGGAAATGTGGCAATCGGTTCTCGATTCACAGCCGGACAGCAGCTATCCAAACGAAGGCAACGAGAAAAACAACAGTACAGTTACTCCACAAGATCTGCAGCAGTATGCAGATAATCCTTCCGAACAGGGCGGTGCAACGCCTATCGATCATAAAAGATCTAGCCCTCAAGACAGCTCCGACGGCGGCCTAGGCACACATGGCGGCTCCGGTATCAATGGCGATGGGGGCGGTTCTGGTGGCAGCCGTGGCGGAGGAGGCGGATCCGGTGGTGGTGGCGGTGGTGGTGGCGGTGGCGGCTACGACGGCGGCGGCGGATCATTCTCGAACATTCCAAATCAGGTCTGGCGTGATGGTGGCGCACCCACAGATGGCTTGAATTGGAATTCTGGAACCATTGAGAATTATGATGGCAACCCATCGCACATGTCAGACACACAACAGAGAATCGTGGCACAAGCAGAACAATCACTCGGCAACGCAATGTGGGGCGGTTGGAGCGCAGCGAGCGCGGAAGAAGGATGTGCAGCGTCTGTTAGTCAGATATTGAATGACGCAGGTGTAGCTGATTTGCACAATGCGCACGACTGCAATTGCGATGGTGTGCAGGCCGACTTGCTCGCTCAAGGATGGACCATGACGGATACACCACAACCAGGCGATGTCTGGATTGGCCGCGGCGGAGAAAGTGAAGCACACACAGGCATCATTGGTATGAACGGCACCTTGATGGATAACCACTCGAACAGCGGCTTGTGGAGCCAGGATTCAGCATCATATACTGGTGCATGGAACAACTGTGTATTCCTGAAGCCACCAGATGCTAGCCATCCTGTCTCTGACAATTCCGTTCCTGTGGCATCGAATCATTCAAGCTCTGATAATTCAAGCAGTTCGGCTAGCAACAGCAGCAGCTCAAGCGCAAGCGTTGAAAGCAGCAGTAACACAAAGAGCTCTAAAAGCGCATAAAAAGTGCTGCGAATCGTACGATTCTTTTTATCGGATTGGCTCACGGGCGACGCATGGCGTCGCCCCTACATATAGGAACCGCATCCGCATCTTCATGACAGGAACCGCATCTGCATCTTCATGACAGAGCAATTAAGAGATATTATGTGTAGGGGCCCCGATGCCGTTGACTTGCTTTCGCTCGCCAACGGGTCCTCATCGGCCATGCGTCGCCTTTTTTTTATATGCTAAGCACAAGTGGGAAGTTGGAACCAGAAGGTGCTGCCGACACCCGGTTGAGAATTTACACCGATGTGACCGCCATGTTCTTCGATAATGCTTCTTGCAATTGTCAAACCCAGACCGGTGCCTGAAAGCACAGTAGAGTCCTCTTCGCTTACCTGTACATAAGGTTCAAACACGTTCAGGTCAGCAGGAATGCCTCTGCCGTGATCAACAATTCTGAACTCGACTTGATCATCATGCCAGCTTACCTCGACCTGTATATCAGAACCATCTGGTGAGTATTTAATTGCATTTGAAAGAAGATTGATTAGCACCTGGCATATTCGATCGCTATCCACAACTGACACTACATTTGGTACCTTTGCAGAAATGTTGATCGACTTGCGTTCTGCCAGAGTTGCCACCGATTGAATAGACCAGTTCACAATTTCGCTAATGTTCACAGCTGACTTATTCAGAACTATTTTACCCGCTTGAATTGTTTCAATATTGAGCAAATCGCTGGTCAGGCGTATCAACCTGTTTGCTTCGCCTTTGGCGATTGCCAGTCTGCCGCGTGCCTTCATTGAAATCTGTCCAAGCGAGCCTTTCTCGAACATCTCCAGTGACACCAAAATTGCCATCAAAGGAGTTTTCAATTCATTGCGCACCACTAAGACAAGATCTCTCTTAAAGCTCTCCAACTCCACGAGGTGTCTGGCTGTTTCATAAAGGGTCTCGTCCAGAAATGATATCTCATCATGACCTCCGAGCGGCATAAGCAGCTCTTCTCTGCGCACAAGCCGTCGTGTGTTCTCCATTATGTGTTGAAGTCGTTTGGTAAAGCGTCTGGTCAAAAATAGTGCGAGGTACACTGACATCGCGACGTTGAAAACCAGCCCGGTTGCCAGAATCGCTTCCATTGTCGTCATCATCTGTCCTGGAATTTTGTACAGAAGACAACCGACAATCGAAACAAAAACACTCTGGAAAATCAGGGGCAACGCAAGTATCGTAAAGCTCTGCTGAAGCACACTGAAGTTGCCCTTGAACATAGGCAAATATTTTTCATTAGCAATCAGTCCGGGAAATCTCGGCTGAGCAGGTCTGCGGTGATAGATTGCATTTTGGCAACTCAAAGGTATTCTGAAGAAGAAAGTGCTTCCTTTCCCCTCACTAGATTCAACTGCTATTTCTCCACCATGCTGGTGAATGATCGTCCGCGCAATCGTCAGCCCCAGACCGGCACCGCGTTTGGCATCGTCAGCATTCACCTGCTTGAACGGTTCAAAAATTTGCTTGCGCACACTTTCTGGGATACCACGCCCCTGGTCACTAACACGTAACTCGAAGCACCCCCGTGTGGTCGCTGTCTCAATTCTTATCGTCCCACCTCTCGGCGAGAATTTGATTGAATTTGTAAGGAGATTCACAAGTACCTGTATCAGGCGATTACGATCTCCATAAATAAGCTGGGGATAAGTATTAATCACAATGTTTACGCCAGCTTCGGTCGCGAGCTCGCGCGTAATATCAAGGCAAGTTCTGATCATATCAGCAGCCTTGAACTCTTCAGGGTTCATTTCAAGTTCGAGCTTATCCAGATACAAAAGATCCTTGACCACAGTCATCAATCGAACCACGCGACTGTGAGTACGCTCTACCTTACAAAGTGCTGATTGATCGAGTGCACCATATACTCCCGCATGCATTGAGGACAAGAACATTTCTACTGACGAAAGCGGGCTCTTGAGCTCATGGCTGACCACGCTGATCATCTGCCTTTTGAAGCTTTCCAGATCTTTGATTTCGGACGCAGCTTTGTACAAGAATTGGTCCAGCTCCGCTATTTCATCGCTGCCTTTCAAAGGTGGATTCAGCGGGTTTCCCTGCGTGAGACTCAGGGTATTTTCTACGATTATGAGTATACGATTGCTGATGCTCCGGCTGAAGAAAACAGCCAGAGAAACAGTGACTAGAATGCTCATGAACAAGCCCGCAAACAAAATGGTTTGCATCCAGTTTTTATCAAAATCAGAAACACCATAGGTAAGCAAACAAACGAATATAGTGCCTAACACCAGTGGTGTAGCCACAAGAATAAGACATTTATGCAGAATCTTCGCCTTGAACATTTGCCTTACCAACTAGCATTAAGCTAGTAACCCTGATATTAAATTTACTCTCAGGGATGGAAACAAATCCGGTATGTTTCGTAAATGATCTGTGTATAGACTGTGTTTAAGCGCGAGAACTACGTAGTCGCAGCAGGCTCACTCGTATGCAGGCAACTATTTCAGATCAATGAACTCACAGGTGCCGTGCAATGTGCGCACTGTGTCATGATCTTTTTTGCCGTAGACGATCAATTGAGCGGCGTCTTTATTTTTCCTTGGAGAGGCAAGTGCAATGCGTCGCAACTCCTCGAGACCCTCAATAGGTTTGCTTGTCGCTTGTGCATTCGAGTCACTGTCCTCATAAAGAACGAACTCACCATCACGTTTCAAAACACGCGCAACGTCCTTATAGACACTTGCTCGCTCAGGGTTCAAGATCTGCGACCTGCGTGCAACAACCAGGTCCTGACTGGAATCAACAATCGGCAATTTTCGCTGACTTCCAGAAATAGCCTTTGCTTTTTGAACTCCCTCAGCGTCAAGAAACAACTGCTGTGCACGTGATACCACTTCCCCATCGACACCGATGTAAAGCTGAGTGCTTCGAGAAAGCGCTCGAGCAACTGATGTGGAGCGACGAGGTTCAATTTCCAAAACATGAAGGTTTGTTCGTTTGCCATAACGTTCTTGCAAAGCTGGAATAAGATTGGAATACTTGCTTTCTATTTTGCATTTCTCGCCCGCATCGATTAAAGAATTGAGCGCGACAGTGCTCATAGTGCCATCACTGCACATGACAATTTCATCACTGTTTTTTGGATTAGCAAGAACACCTTCTGCGCCTTCGGCTTTGGCATAACGACTAAACTGCGCCTGCCAGATTAAGCCACCAAGAAAAATTGCTATCAACACTAGTCTAAACATTTAGCCTTCACCCTTCTGCGTCTAACACGCCAGACTAAGCTTCGCAAAAGGAGGATAAACAAATCTGGACTGTTTCGTGAACGTATTGTTTATTCCTGTTGATTTTCCCATCAGATTCAGAAAGCCACCTAAGACGCTCTATTTTTTGGACCCAATCCAGGAATAAGTCCAAGAGCAACGTCTTTAGCAAGCTGAACCGGCGGCAAAGCCTTGCCTTCATTTATGAGATGTCTGAGTTCATCATTAACGGCATTTGCTGCGGCACCGAATGATTTTTTCCCGAATTCTGTGGCAATTAATTGCACAGTTTCCGGCGCACTTTCGGTGATACTGCCCATGGTTTTGCCTCCAAGATGTGAGAATAGTCCACCTGCGGCACCGAAAGCCGTGTTTTCCAATCTATTTCTCCAAAAATTATTATCACTGGTGGGAGTCAGCATTCCACCAATAAGTGCGCCTTTGCCGATTTGCAGAGGCAATGAACCACCTCCAGTGAAGGCAGCCAGCAAAACAGCTTGACTTATCTGGCCAACAACAGTGCCCACCTTACCGAACGTCGAACTATCAACCTCTTTCTCGTTCGGAAACTTTATTGTCAAATCAATGGGATCCTTGCCAGTAATTCCTTTGATTATGGGACCATACAAATGGCTCATATACTGGGTGTAACCATTTACTGCATTCAAAACGAGCCCCTTGGTTAAGCCTTCCTCGTAAAGAAGAACTTGATGAAGCATCCACTTGCGCACATCAGGACCGACTACGGGATCTCTGGCTGCACTATATAGCGCTTTGGGAGTATCTACGAATTCCTTGCCTTTCTCCTTCGCCACGTCGAAAATTTCCTCGACACCCTTTTCGACTTCGCGACCCTTTCCGAAGGTTTGTCCAAGAAAATCGGCAGCAGACTTCTCGGCGCCCTTTACTGATTTAGAAACATCATCGACTATATTGCTCGCAAAGGTCTCGACGCTATTTTTTTTTTCGCTGAACTCGCCTGCAATTCCTTCCGCAGTTCCATTTAGCTTTTTATCCACTTTGTCCCAAAGCACGCCTCCTGCTTTTTTCAAAATGGGCCCTATTACCGGAGTAGAATCTTTGACGGTCTTGAATAGATCAGTTGCGCCTGTCGCCACGTTAGTGACAATCTCCTCCCCCTTGTGATAGATGTCCTCACCTTTGTGCGCAACGTCCTTTGCTGCATCGGTTATTTTGTCAAAGAAGCCTTTGTGCTGCTCCCCGCCCTGAGCTGAACTATTTCCAACCAGTTCAAGAGACGGAAGCTGCGAAGAGGGTTTTGCCGGCGAAATTGTTTCAACCTTTTCGTCATGCATAATGTTTAGAGAATTAATTCGTGAGTCGGAGCGAATTGTGGACTGTTCTACTTTTTCCTGAGAGTTCAGATTTTCAATGGATGCCATAATTTAAAATTCGATGCTGGGATAGATTAAAAGTCTCCTGTTCCACAGCTAAATTAATCCGGACAGTATCGTATAAATTTCGTGAAGAGCAAAAACCGTCCGATGTGTTTTATTTAAATTGATCGCAGCAGAGTTCATCCGGCTGTCTTATTCCAGTGGAGAGAGCTCCGCAGCCAGCATAGTCTTGTTTCGGTCCAGTGATTTTGTCATACGCAGCGGAAACTCCCACAGTATCAGGTCATCTTTTCTTGTGGGCTTATTCACTGTCAAACAAATCTCTTTGTTTTCACGAATTAGCTTAGAATGCTCGGAATATTTTGAGGCTTCCTCCTCCTTGCCATCCTTGGTCAAGGCAAGTGCAAGGCGATCCATAATATCGGCTTTTCTGAAGTTATTCGGCTCAAGCAACTCTTCTGCAATTGCAAGCGAATTCTTGTAGTAAGTAATAGCATCGCCGTAAAAGCCCTTGTGGAATGCAATCGTACCCATGTAATTCAGACTGGCGCAGTAACACATTGAATGTTTGCCGACTTTAGTTCCAGCGTAATCCATGGCGGAGTGACCTAGTGCCTCTGCCTCGGCCAGGTTACCTCCATCCACATAGCGCTGGAGCTTGTAAGTTATCATGCTCATCTCAGCATCAGTGCTTACTCTACCGATTAACAAATCAATTCGCTTTTCGATCTGTTTAGCAACGGCTAGCTCGTTTCTTTTCTTATGATATGTTTCCAGCGCACGAAGCGCCGGCAATTTTTGCAAATCTTTTTCTGGCAGTATACCGCTCAGATTGACGATATCCTGGTAAATGGAAGCCGCTTCGGCCTTTTGCCCACAAGCAAGTTTAGCAGCAGCACGTTCATATGCATCCGCACACATCGAATGAACGAGAGGTTCTCTGAGGCAATAAGCCATAGAAACAATTACAAACCAAAAAGCGAATGAAGCAGCAAGTAATCGCTTGTTCTTTGCGATTATATCTTCGAGAACAATAATGGTCGGTTTGCTTCCCATTCTGATCTTTTTAAGATCATCACTGCACTTCGAACTGGACTGGTAACGATTTGATGGAGTCTTTTGCAAACACTTGCTAACGACACTTTCCAGCGCGGAAGGAAACTTATTGATTGAATTCACCTGTGAAATTGGCACAGGCTTATCAGACAAATGCTTGTTCATATAATCTAGCCCAAACTGCGCCGAAAATGGCGGCTTACCGGAAAGGACTTCGTACATGATGCAACCAAGAGAGTAAATATCCGATCTATAATCGCATTGTCCTCTCCATTGTTCGGGAGACATATAAGGCGGGCTGCCCAGGATTTCACCAGTCGCTGTGAGGTTATCATCCTGCACTGACATATCAACATTTTTTGCCAGACCAAAATCAAGAATTTTTGCTTGAAGATGATCTCCTTCAATCTTTATCAATATATTCGCCGGCTTGAGGTCACGATGGACAATGTGCATTGATTCGGCGGCACTCAAGCCATCGCACAATTGCAGAAATAGCTCAATGGCCATCTCAGCTTTCATAGGTCCTTGTTCTTTGAGCCATTTACCTAAAGGCTGCCCATCAAAATGCTCCATCACGATATATGGTGCCGGGGAGACGCCGAAATCGGTAATCTTGACGATGTAATCGCTTTGAATTCTTCTCAAGCTTTGAGCTTCCAGTTCGAAACGCCGAATGCTGGATTCATCATTGAGATGGTGTTTGTGCACAATTTTTACTGCTACGGTGCAGTTTTGCTGCAAATCAGTAGCCTTATAGACATTACCGAAACCGCCGGCTCCGATAAGCTCGTCGACTCTATACCTTTCATCGAGCTCTAGCCCTATAAAAGGATCTTCCAAAACAGACTTGTTGCTGTGCTCGCCAGCGGCTCTATTTGTACTCACGACCCGACCCACCCGATTAGATTGACCCGTTTTCTAGTCCCGGATTCCGCAACTCCGGAAGGATTACAAGTAGCTAAGCTTTATCTACTCTTTTTCTCGTGAACAAATCCGGGCGAATTTGTGTAAATTCCGTAAAAGCTTCGTGAAATGGCGAAAGATACGCGCTTTCGCGTATGTTCGTGTCACTTGTCGAGATATCGTGAAAATGATAGTAAGTAAGCTTCTATTCTTGTTTTGACGCGCAAGCTGACTGGAAAGATTGCAAAGCGCAAACAAGCCGACAGGGAAGCATCAATGTTCAAGAAAAAAAGTCTGGCAGCAATTACGGCACTTATTGCATTTCTGTCGATTTGTTCTGCAGCCACAGCTAAATCTTCGGCAACAAAGAGCACAGTGTCTAATAAGAGCAGGCACAACGTGGTCTTGATCATTGCTGATGACCAGGGGCTCGACATGGGAGCTTATGGTAATAAGGTAATCAAAACACCAAATATTGATCATCTTGCCGAACTGGGTACACTTTTCACGAACGGATTTGCCACCGTATCGTCCTGCAGCCCGAGCAGATCGGTTATTTATACAGGTCTTTATTCTCACTCAAACGGCATGTATGGACTTGCCCATGCAATGCATAACCAACACCTGCTTCCCTGGGTGAGCACCATCCCGGAATTGCTGAAACATGCTGGATATTCAACTTGTCTTGTGGGAAAGAAACACATTCTACCGTTCGATAGCTTGCCATTCGACGAAGAACTCGCACCTGAACGCCCTGGCAAGCGCGATGTAGAGCTAATGGCAGATGAAGCAGGGAAGTTTATCAAGAAACATACGAAGGATCCTTTCTTTCTTGTCGTTGCCTATAGCGATCCGCACAGAGCGGATGATGGGTTTGCCATCGACGAGGAAACAACAAAATCGACTGGGACTTACTCAGCAAAAGAAGTCCTGGTTCCATCGCACCTACCGGACCTTCCAGCAGTAAGAGATGAGCTCGTTCAGTATTATGAGGCTGTCACACGCCTGGACAAAGGAGTAGGCCTGCTCGAAGAGAAACTTAAAGACGCAAACGAGCTCAAGAATACTTTAGTAATTTACTTGAGCGATAATGGCCGTCCATTTCCTGGGGGCAAAACCAATTTATATGACGACGGCATACACTTGCCTTTGCTGATGATCTCTCCCGAGCAAGAGAAGCATGGTATCCGAAATTCAGCGATGGTAAGCTGGGTTGATATAGTCCCTACGATTCTTGACTGGACAAAGGCTAAGGCGCCTTCCAATTACAAGTTACCAGGACAGTCATTGCTTCCCTTGCTTGAAAAGGAAGATGACGCATCCAGAGATCACATTTTCGCTTCGCACAACTTCCATGAGATAGACGAATATTATCCAATGCGCGCGCTGCGAAACAGACAGTACAAATATATCAACAACCTTGCATTTCAATTAGCTTTTCCACTGAGCACTGACATTCAAGCATCGGAAACCTGGAAGGCAATCAGAGCTGACAGGTCAATCAAGCTTGGTGAAAGAACACAGGAAGCATTTTTTCAAAGACCAGCAGAAGAGTTGTACGACATTACTAAGGATCCTCGCGAAGTGCGTAACCTTGCAGCAGATCCTGCATATGCAGACACTCTAAATTCGATGAGAAAACAAATGCGCCAATTCCAGATCGACACAAACGATCCATGGTTCCACCATAATTAGCTACAACAAGCCGGATCCATTTGGATCCACCAAAAAAAGAGCGAAGCCCCGAAAGCCCCGGCTGCCCCCGGAAGCCACAGCTGCCCCCGGAAGCCACAGCTGCCCCCGGAAGCCATAGCTGCCCCCGGAAGCCCCAGCTGCCCCCGGGAGCGCCGGCTGCCAGCCCAATACCGTTAAGTTAAGCCAAAACGATCTCTACGATTGGCTTTTGGGCACATTTTTCTAAATGAATGCGGGTTTCATTGGAACCTGATTTCGTAGAATCTTTTTTTGTTGGACTGCGTTTG
>JBIKOL010000234.1:0-9479 GCA_044358055.1 Obscuribacteraceae bacterium (SeqCode) | reverse complement strand
CGCTTCTCAGGAAGTGCCTCTCGATTTTGTCGAATGCGGCTAAACAACACCGGTTTAAGCGCAAGAGAAAGTGTCAGAAAAAAATCAGCTTTTGTCCTGAAGGTCTGTATAATTGATCTTCTCGCCTGAGAATAAAGCTGATGAGTTCTTCGCAAAAACGCACTTATGATTGCTCTCCTGTTTGTCCACCGAGCCTTGAAAGTGGAGACAGTTTGTCTCGCGAAGAATTTCATGCGATTTACGAAACTACGTCTGAGAGCGTAAAAGCAGAACTGCTTGCGGGCGTTGTCTATGTCTCGCACTCACTGAGGCGCGCACATGGGAAAAATCATGGTCGTCTGAATACTATTTTTGATTACTATGTGCATCTTACTCCGGGTGTCGAGATGCTAGACAACGCTAGTGTCTTTCTTTCAGATCAAGATGAGGTTCAACCAGACCTGCAACTCAGAATATTGCCCGAATACGGTGGACAATCAAAGAATACTTATGATGACTACATTGTTGGCGCTCCTGAGCTTGTAGCTGAGATTGCGAATAGCAGCAAGTCCATTGACTTGCATCTAAAATTAAAACGCTATGAAAAATTTGGCGTACACGAGTATCTCGTTTATTGCTTAAACCCGCAACAGCTTCATTTCTTCAACTTGCAAAGTAAGCCTCGGAAAGACCTTGTTATCTCCAATGGTATTTATAAATCAACTGTATTTCCAGGACTTTGGATTGATGTGGATGCTTTGTTCGCTATGAATCTGCAACGCTCGATTGAGGTTTTGCATGAGGGGATCAGCGATGCTGATCATGCTTCATTCATCCAGCAACTGCGAAATTCGAAAAGGTCTGATTAAGTACTACCGGGAAACCTCCAAATTGTGGTATTTCCACCACTCGACGGCTTTCATAAACTGCTCTAAGATCAGCTCAGGCTTGAGCAGGGAAATTACATATGCCGATAGAAGCTTCATTGCAAAAGAGTGAACTCTTAAAACCTGAGCATGAGTCCGGTTTGACGAATGCGCTGTCTGAAGTGTATCAATGGGGAAAAGAACACAAGATTGAGCTTGGAGTGGCAGCGGCAGCTTCTGTTTTGGGCGGCACGGCTTTTGCGCTTTTATCGAGACGTTCGATTTCGGGTCTGGCAGAACGACCGGTAGCTGAGCTGGCGGCACAGCCTGCGGAGCGTTTAAGCGTTCAGTCTCACACTCTTAGCGAGATGGAAACTATGCCCTGGCTTCGAGATCCCGACTATTTTAAGCCAAAACCATCTAAGGGACCCATCCTTGACGCAATAATTGACGGTTATGCGCGTGCTGGAATTGCAATGCGATAAACCTCTGATTCAAGATTAATTCAAGATGGCTTCAATTATGAAAGTTCGAAGAGATACTTTCCTAGCTCAACTCGCCCGTCTTCAGTGAATTTAATTCCTTCTGCTTCAAGCAAGGTACGTTGATAGTCCTGTGGTATTCCGACATTGTTGCTTGTGCTTATCCCGCCCTGTGAATTGATTACTCTGTGCCAGGGCACGTTGCCTGAATGAAATGAGTCTTTGCTGGCTTCCTGCCCTTTGCTGGCACGCTGCTTCAATGCATTGAGAGCCCAGCCGACTCCTTGAGCGCTCAGCTTACCATTAAGTAAACGCGATATGGCACCGTATGTGGTTACTCGTCCAGAAGGAATTTTTCTTACGATCTTGTAGACCTGAACAAAAACCGAACTGTCTTTCTTGACCATGGTCGAAGCCCGAAAATGCTTGTCGCGCGAAATGAGTTAACACAATCATACAGCAATACTCTCAAAGAATTGTTTTCAAATTGCGCATAAACCGTAGCAACTGTTGATTTACACCTAGGTTTACCCCTTTGAAATGACAGACAATGCTTGCACTCATTAAATGCAGTTTGTGCATAATCCATGGAAAATTTAGCGCATTCCGACAATTTGTTGTCTCACTCAGACAAGGGAGATTCGGCTCTGGCAGATTATGCTAGAGCCACTGCGTACCATGTCGCCGACAATTCCTTTTTAGTGCAGATTGCGGATCACTTTAGTGCAGGCAAAGTAAGCAATCATCTCAAGGAATACATTGCTCCCGCCAAAGCTGATAAGGCTAATGCTGTCCCATCAACTCCAGAGAAATTTGGAATAGTAACTGCGGCAGTCCTCGCAATGTTGCCCCTTGTTGGCAAATTTCATGGTATGTCCGGTCTGGCAACTGAGGCAGCATCTCTGGAAAAAATTTCAGCATTGCCAAAGCAAACGAAGCTCTTGAATGAAGACAAGATTTTTCTCGGTCCAAGCGGAGTTCAGGCTTCTGCCCATGTAGGCACGCTGCGTGCGCTAGACGAAGCGGGTCTAAAGGCAGGAGAATTTGAGATGTATGGCAGCTCGGGTGGCGCCTGGGTAGCCGCTATGTTTCAAAATGGGGTGCGCCCCATGGAGATGCAAAAAGTACTGGAAAGCTCGGAGTTCAGGTCTCTACAATGGGCAAATCCTTTCAAAGGAGAACCATGGCTGATAGACATGGAAAAGTTTTCTGTAGATTGGGTTAAACGGCTGGGTCTAAAACCACAAGAAAAGCTTGGCATTTTAACCACAGACTTATTAACCAACAGCGCTGTCGTGCTGAAGGGAAAAGAAGTCGATTTGCCGTTGGCACTTACTGCATCAACAGCTGTAATCGGCGCGGGCTTTCGGCCTGCTGTCGTAAATGGAAAACTATCGGTAGATGGACTATACAGCGCCGCAATTCCGTCTGTCGACGTTCTCGGTGGTAAAGCGTTCGTTTCAAAGATTCCTCTTACAAGAAGCATTTTCCCTCTGGAAAAAACAATGAATCCGGCCGATGCGGGAATTTATTACCAGGAATTGCTAGCAAGTCCATTTCTAGCGGCTCAACATATAGATCCCAGGGGTCATACGATCTTAGAAACGGGTCGCAGAGACGTTGGGATTCTAACACCACTGGTGAGTACAGATACCCTGCGAACACTGGAACAGACAGGGTACGAGCGCACTAGAGATTATCTCAATACCTTGCGGTAGATCTGCAAAGACATTGCTGGGCAGTCGCTCAAATCGCCGGTTTTCCATATATTTGTGCCAGCATAGTGGCGAGTGATCTCTCCTGAGGACTCGCATCTATGCCTTTTGCGACATCGAGCATACGGCCGAGAGTTGTTCCCCGAAACTGCCGTAATAATGAACTAGCAATCGGTGCTCTGTGCGGTCCGGACTCCATTACAGTAAGCGCCTTATCCATTGGCACCCGCCATAGAGCATCCAACGCCTGGGGGTCAAAGTGAGTCCCTCGTCCGCCGTCCATAAGCGATTTTACTTCAGCAAGCGGCATGCGCTGTCCGTTCATATAAGCTCTTCCGGCTGTCACAGCATCAAAAACATCGGCCGGAGGTATGGCGCGAGCAGGTACAGGAATCTGTTCGCCTTTGAGGTGGAATGGGTATCCTTCACCGTTCACCCATTCGTGATGCATTGCGGCGTCTTCCGGCACCGGTATTAACTCCCCTTTGTAAGGAACATGTTTGAGGCGCTCCAGACTGTCAATCGGATGTTGATGCACTACCTTCAATTGCTCGGGAGTGAACGGCTTTCCATCCGTTTTTCCTAAAAGCTCCAGTGGCATATCGAGCTTTCCGGCATCGTGCATTAATCCAGCATGATAGACACGTCGGCGCAAACCATAAGGCAGTCCCATTTCTTTAGCTGTTAATTCGGAATATTGTGCTGTTCTAAGAGAATGTTCTGCGCTTTCCGCATGATACGCTTTCATGTCCCGCAGAATTGCACGTTCTTCCATAGCAACAGGCACAGCGCGCATTAATGACGCACCTGCCATACCGCCAGAGAAGCCCAGGGCAGAGTTGAACAAGGTAGAACCGAAGCAGTTCTGTATATCGCGACGATTTTCCTGCAGATGAAGCGGTGAATCCCAGGCATCACCTACAGCACGCAAACCATTAAGTCCTTGCTTTGCGATACTAGATGCGGTGGCAGCGGTCAAGGCAAAAGTGCCAATTTCGATCGCGAGTTTCGGAAAATTCGCTCTGGCGTGAATTGTAGCAAGCGCAGCCCCAAGCCCCATGGAAAGTCCGAGTTCCAGGGTGGTACGTGATTTGTTGTTCCATGCATCGCGCGCAGCGTCAGCAAAGCCTTCGCCAGTAGCAGATATTACGAGCGGCACCATCCGCTCGATTTTGCACAAAGTAGATTCCGGCACCCTTCCGTTGGTGCTGTTTAATGTATCCAAGTATCCCTGGCCTCTACCACTAAAGCCAAGCCCAGCTTAAAAGCTGGCGGCTGTATGGGCAATGGGGGAAACCGCACTGAGTCCCCCGGACATAGGTATCTCGACCCCGGGAGCGCCGGCGGCTCGCCGGCTTATGTTCCGATAATAACGATCCTATGCTTTAGAAGCCCCAGGATGCAGCTCGCACTCTAGCGGCGGAAGCCTTGGAAACTTTTCGGAACGACACAGAAGCAAATTACTATTGACCTGGCAGAAAAGTAAAATAAGCTTCGGCATTTGACCAAGATCAATCCCTCAGAAACTCAAACGGCCCGCCACACTAAAATCACTAAAAGATCACAGCTCGAGTAGAACCACCACTAAGGTTGGCTCAGGCTGCTCATCTACACGAAACTTTCACAGCGCTGTACGGAAAGTTTCCCAAAAAAATTCATACAGTCGCTAACAAACAGAGTGACCGACGAAAGTTTTGTTCAGCAGCAAAAGCTTGTGCAATTGCTCCTTGCGCAGGAGTACTTCTTGCTGCTCTTCACAGCTTTCGTCCAACACAAAAGAGGCTGGCGCCCTAAAGGATGGGGAAAATTATGGTAGACAAAGCACAAGAAGTGAAGAGCGATTCTAAGACCGAGAAAGACACAATGGCATCGCTTGATGCACTTCAGTCTCTGGCGCAAGACTTTCACATCTCGAAGAACAATGACATGAGTCTTGTCGGCGGCCAGCAAAACACCGCAGGTGATTACTTGCCAAACATGGCAATCACTTCTGGTGATACCAACCAGAAAGCTTTGAATGACCCAGGGTATTTGCTCTCTAACTACTTGAACATCTCAGGTGATGAGACTATCCAGGTCCAATCTTTCGCACCTGGTGGCGGCGAACAAACGATGATGACTGATGCGGAATTGCATAAGCCCATCGATGAAAAAACGCAGCAATCTTTGATGCGTGACGCAGATCAATTTCCACCAGTGAAAAATGCTGACGGCTCTACCACTTATACTGTGGTGCAAGCAGGTTTGACAGATCGTCCTGGCAGAGACAGTGGCGTTGATTATTATCGGCGGGTGGTTAACATTACCGTTCCGGTGGATCGCCCATCTATCGCTGATTGCCAGATAAAGACAAATCCACGCGAACAAATATCCAAGGAAGACTTCGACAAGATTATCCAGAAAGACAAAACTACAAGTTCAGAAGTGGAGTTCTACACTCATGGTGTTTCTTGCCAGGACAACAGCGCTGACATGCAAGCGTTGATGTTGCAACTGACAAATGGCAGACCAACAATCAATCTCGATTGGTCAGCGATTCCTGCGCCCGGCCCAATGCACCCTCTCAAATCATTGAGGGCTTATGCACAGGATACGATTTCAGCGAAGAGAGCAAACGACAATCCGGAATTCCGCAAGGCAATCGACGATACAATTTCGGAAATTGGTGCTGAGCGAGTAGATATGATCGGCTTCAGCCACGGTGGTTATTTTGATTCGCGTTATCTCTCACACAGAATTCAAGATCATTTGCCAAAGGTGAATACAGTTGTACTTGCTCACCCTGATGTTCCTGTGAGCGCGCCGGAATTGCAAGTCAACGGCAAAGATCAATTTTTCACTGCCGCAGCAAACAGAGCGTATGTGATCGGAGGACAATCCGACTTGGCAATGAAAGCGGCAGTATTAGCCAGCCACTTGATTCCTGGAACGCCAACATATGTGTCTGGTGGATCGGAAGAACGCCTCGGCGATGACTCAGGTTCAACGCGCGATTTCATCAAATCGGAAGGCGCGACGCCGATTTCAGAACGCGACCGTGACGAGTTGAGCTCGGAGCACTTCCTCAACAGCGCAGGTATTCGCACATTGCTAGACAATCCAGCAGGCATGATGCCGAACGATCAACAGCAAGCGGCGTACAATGCGTCCACAGACATCGCGAGATTGAATGTGAAGACCTTCGCGAGTTTAGTTGAGCAGAACATTCTGCCCAACAACGATTTGCTCTGGCAGCCGGCCGCCTCTTAAGCAGGCAGCGACGCCAGCAAAAAGCACTGGCAAGCTGCTGGAATTTAATCGGAGGAAGATCGGGCGCACCTTCTATTCATGACCTGCATTCCTCGCTTAATTCTCAGCAGCTTGGCAGTTCCTATTTAGGCACAGGCTGTTCCTATTTTATGGACAGGATGATTGGCGGGCACGCAAGGCGTGCCCCTACCATTCGGACATTATTTATGGACCGGATCGATCGGCGGGCAACGCATGGCCCTGTTTCCGAGCGCTAGCGAATCCAAGGCATCCGGGCACCCACCATTTTGGGGACTACACCCTAATTCCCAGCCGTCCTCAGTGATAGTATTGTGGGATGAGGTGAGCGGAATGAGCAGTGGCGGGATAATTACCATCGTTGTATGGCTGGCTTTAGGATTCATCCCACTAATTGCTGGGATAATTGTCTTCCGGAAAGGCACCAGAATCCAGAAAGGTGATGTCGAACGCCTAAAAGATATGCAAGATGCAATAGACCGAGACGATGAAAAATGCCACACATACGAATTTCAAGCAGAAATGCATAAGATACAGCACGAGCTGACTAGCAACTTTTGCTCACGCCGCGGTGGAACTGCCACCTATCCAGAAGCTGTGTCAATCATGGGCGGAGCGTTAATCTTTGCCGGTGGTCTTGTTTTGTGCCTGCCGCTGCTGTTCATCTTTTGTTTTGCAATGGACAAGCTTGCTCACTAAACTGAGTGACATTGATTCGCATTGAGCAACATTATTCGCATTGAGTGCCTTGATTCGCATTGCGCAATTAGGACGAGATCATTAAGCAGAATAAATCTAAACAGCCTCTTGCTGACATCCTAAGTTTGAAAAATACAGAGTCGAACACTCAGAATCTGGGAGAAATTGAAATGATTTTGAGTTTGGCAACAGTATTGATGGGGACTTTGGTGGCGATACTCGTGAACGACCATACCTCCTTTGGAGGTCCAGAGTTCAATATCGAAGAGGATGCCGAAAACTAATTATTTAGCAGCGGCGTTTATTAACATGCGCACGGCTGGGTGGATGGTGATCAGAAGATCGGCAGGCGGTTGCGGCATTTTTTGTACGTTCATCATGCCAGCTGTAGCTATGTCATATGCCTCCTGTTGATCAAGAATCGCAGTTTGTTTTTTAAGCCAGGCAGCATCTGGTTTCCTGCCAGACTTGATCATGTCTATGGCTTCCAACGCTGCTTCCGAAAGGTCATGCAAATCCTGCGAGCGGGAAGCAGCATCTTTGAATATCGGAGAAATGCTGCTCAGCTCTTGAAATTGATCGTTATTATCTCGCCACTGACGAAACTGATTTTGAATTTTGTTGATCAGGACAGGGCTCTGCTTGCCGTTCAAATAGTCTTTTACATCAAACTCCAGTTGCTTCGATCTCAGAGCGTCCGGAGCAGCGGCATCTGCCAGTTCGTTGAATTGTTGCTGATACGGCCAATCCCAGTTGTGACGAAATGATTTGAAATGGCTCCAGTTTGTACTTGGTCGAAATGCCGAAAGAAAGGTTTGCACCACTTGCTGTTGATCTGGCGCAAGCCTTGCGACCATTCGGTCTGAATTTTCGTGTTGCTGTAAACCAAGAACCGCAAGCTCATTGTCGATTGGTATCAGGCGACGGTACATATCGTCCACATCGCGGGTATCAGCAGGAGACCAGTAGCGCTCTGCTACGGCAGCCATGCGCGGCCAAATTCTAGCATCCATTTGTTCGTCAGTAGCAAGCTCTGACCACATAGCGCCTTCACCGCCTTTAATCAGTTTTGCTTGTTCCGGGGTAAGTTTTACGGGCGGTTCATCAGGCTTTTTATTTTGTCCGTCGTTCCAATTTTCTTCATTGTTACCACCGCGAGTGTCGGTAGGATCAACTGCGTAGTGCCTACCCGCAGGTGAGAGCATGTCGAGATAGTAGCCGTTCGACACAATCATAGGATAGGCGTTGTTGAGGATTTTGATGTTTTCCTGAGAACTGCGCCAGCTATGCACCATCACATTTTTCGATAATTCGGGATTTACAATTTCATCCCAGCCCATCATCTTCTTGCCGCGTTTATCGAGCATTTCTTTAACGCGATTGGTGAAATAAGATTGAAGCTCAACGTTGTCCTTTAAGCCTTTCTCTTTCATGAATTCCTGAATATGAGGATCCGCAGTCCATGAACCTCCGCCGACTTCGTCACCACCCATGTGGTAGTAAGTATCGGGAAACAATTTGCTCATCTCATCGATAAACCCTTCGACAAATTTGTAAGTTGATTCACGCGAAGGGTCGAGCTCCCCAGCTGGGGTCTTGCCCGCAACAGGTGTTCCTAGTTCTGGATAAGCCTTAACTTCGCTTCCGCTGTGTCCGGGCATATCGAACTCCGGAACAACACGAACGCCACGATCGGCAGCATAGCGAATGAGATCCTTTATTTGGTTTTGAGTGTAATACTGTCCATCAGATGCTTTCTCATGCAAGAACGGATAAGCCTTGCTTTCTACTCGAAATGCTTCATTATCACTCAAATGCAGATGCAGTACATTGAGTTTTACAGCTTCCATCGCGTCGATCTGCCGCTTGAGAGTTTCAATTGAAACGAAATGGCGCGCCACATCTATTAAAAGTCCTCGCCAGGCAAAACGGGGACTGTCCTCGATTTCTGCCCCGGTGAACTGGTATCCGCTTGGCGTGAGTTTGATTAGCTGCTGCAAAGTCGCAAGTCCATGCAAGACTCCAGCCTGTCCATCAGCCTTTAACTCAACTCCTTTGCTTGTGACTTTGAGGCTGTAGTTCTCGCTTTCTTCCAGGGAATTGTAGTTTGGATCTGGTTTTGCGATTTCGATTTTTACAAGTGGATGAGGCAATGTATTATCGGGCAAGAGTCCCGTTAGTTTTTGCGTGTTGTTTACGAATCGGTCGGCAGCGCGTTCGAGCATTGCATCTTTATAGCCGGTAAATTCGACGCGAACGCCACCAGCTATCGGCAATAACTCACTGTTCTCTTTAAGTGATACCGGCAGAGGCATTAAAGGTGGTGGCTTATCAGAAGCAGAGTCCCGGGAGCGCCGGCTCCTAAGGAACTTTCGTTTAATGGAAATGCGGGTTTCGAGCTGTCAATGGTAAGCGACGGAGTAATTTTCCGAACGTAAATGAACCCAGCACTGAATTGCTGAGTAATCATG
>JBIKOL010000281.1:0-2727 GCA_044358055.1 Obscuribacteraceae bacterium (SeqCode) | reverse complement strand
CCAAGTCTAGTCGATTGCTTCCGCAAATCGCTCCTGAAACGAGGCAAACCAGAGCGCTGCCTGTTCGATAATGGCTTCATCTATCACAGCCACACCATGACCGGTATGTGTGCTCAGTTAAATATCGGCATCTCATTTTGTGAGGATTACTCGCCCGAAAGCAAAGGAAAAATCGAAAAACATTTTGGAACTGTAAAAGCCGCATTCTACGCTGAGGCCGAGCACTCAGGGCTAACTACGCTTGAAGAGCTGAATCAATTCTTTTGGGCATGGCTAACTAAAGACTATCATCATTCTGATCACAGTTCCATCAACATGACGCCACTACAGCGGTGGCAGCAGGATGAAGCAAGGCTCGAAAGAATTACTCCAGAAGATCTGCGACGCGCTTTGATGATAAAGGACAGCCGTTGCGTTAATAGACAAACCGCACTTCTGCGAATTGAAAACAGCTACTTTCAGGCAAGTCGAGAATTCGCCGGCAAACGGGTTGAAGTCCGTTGGACTGCCGGTCCCCTGGAAAAGGTTGAGATTTGGCAACGGGGCAAGCTTGCTGAAATAGCGCCCCTGGCAAAAATAGACGAAAACATCGATTTCTCAAAAAGAAAAAAGAAGAGCTCGATACCGCGTGGAATTACTTTTGAAAGTTCCAAGAAGTACAGAGAATTTCTTTTGGAAGGAATGGAAGGCGAGGCAATTCATACCGGTCCTTCTAATTCATATCTTTCTGAACCGGAGTTCAAAAATCTCATCGAATCACAGCTTGAACGCAAGTTCGAAACGGAAGAGATCAATTTTGTTTCCAGATTCTTTTTGACCCACTGCCCTCTAAGAACAAATGCAGTTTCGACTGCGCTTAGTCAATACGTTGCAGCCAAGGGCAAGTCGCTGCATCTGCGCTCTTACCTCGACCATATACGCATATCAATTTTCAAAAACAGGAGATAACGATGAGCAAGAAACCACCAGACAAAGGGCTGGACCTGAGCGCCCTCTTCGGCAAGAATGTTCCGCGGGATGAAATGTATGAATACGAACAATTTCGCGAATTGCATGCATTGCTGTCTTACACTGTTCAACTTCGCTCCATGTCATTAGTGACTGGACAGGCTGGAGTCGGCAAAACCACAGGAGTCCGTTCATTCGCTGATGAGCTACCTACAAACAAATATCAAATAATATATACCGGACAAGATCATGATGGCGGGAATCTATCTCGCCGTCTTGCATCATCTCTCGGAATTCAACCTAAGCATTTTCGTTCGCACACCTGGCTCGCGATCAGCCAGCACTTGTCGGATAATTTGATTGAACAAGGAAAAGAAGTGGTCCTGGTCATGGATGAGGCACACCTCCTGGACGATCGTACCCTGGAAGAAATTAGATTGTTGACTAATACAGATTTCGACAGAACATCCCCACTGACAGTAATCATGGTCGGACAACTTTCTTTGCGCAGCCGGCTCAAACAAACGGGATTCGAAGCGCTCAACCAAAGGCTTCGTTTTCGATATGCACTTGAAGGATTCTCCGAAGAGGAAACTGCCGAGTACATAAAACTCAGATTGCGCAGCGCAAATCTTAGTGACGACCTTTTTACTTCCGATGCTGTAAAAAGTATTTTTCTGGCAGCTCAAGGAATCCCTCGCGAGATCAACAATATTTGCACTGCAGTCTTGCTAAAGATGCGCTCATCTGGTGCGGAGAAAGCTGATGGAAAAATTGTCCGCCAAGTTTTGGATCAGCGTGAAATCAACTAGGTACTCTCCATGTTGAAAGGATTTGCACTGCTCGAATGCGACGCTTGCGGAACTTTGTTCATGCATCCCAAACCTGCCCCGGCAGGAAACTATGACGCATGGATGGCGATCCTCAATCGGCTCCGGCAAATGGCCACCACAAATGGCTGGCACATAAGCAAGCATTTGCATGTCTGCGAAGACTGTTGCTTAGACAACTTGCTTTCCGACGAGCCATAATCCCCGGCTCATCCCGTTGGGAGAATAAGGAATCCAAACCAGCAGAAGCTGTCAATCTCGGCGCAGCCGCCCAAAGGGCTCGAGGTTGATTGCTTCTGCGTTTGCATTAGTATTTGACCACGGGTGAGCTTTCTTACTCTCACGCCGCATTTACCAACACCAAACTGTTTCTATTTCGGCCAACTAATTGAGCAACGATATTCTGTTCAAACTGGGCAAAGTTACGCTGCGCGTAACAAATACTTTGCCGTTTTTGATCCATGCAGTGGCACCAAAGAATGCCGACAACTCTCCAAAGATTGGTCGCGCCTTCGAAAACTTCGCAGGATCGAATAAACCATAGCGCTGTGGATCGTACAACGACTGTATTTCAACGAGCAGGATCGGAAAGGGATGCTGCGACTTGCAAACGGCATCTACCAATAATCGAAGATTGCCGGCAGAAACATACGAGGCCGTATCTTGGGTCTTCTCCGATTCCTTGATAATGTTTCCGCTTTTGTCTATCTGTGCAATTCTTATGTCTTTTGGCTGATCATAAATGAACACAACTGCCTCGTTGTACTTCTCGTATTCATCAATTGTGACCAACTTGCACCATTGTTTAGCCTGTGGTGGCAATCGATCCAAAAAAGTCTTGGCGTCAATTTCTAAATCTCGTGCGCTCACTGAATCCGGACTCTTATCTGGAGTTGCAGCAACCGATCCTCCTATGCACCATGAAGCTAAAGCAAGGAGAATTGTGAGG
>JBIKOL010000014.1:0-88530 GCA_044358055.1 Obscuribacteraceae bacterium (SeqCode) | reverse complement strand
ATCAAAGCAAAATTCCCACTTGCTAAGCCGCTTGAGCTTAATATGTCTTTGGTATATCTGCTTACAACCGCATCGAAAACGTCTTGTCTTCTTGATTCTCGAGATTCAGTTTCTAGTAGCAAGCAGTAGAGGTTCTCAAGCTGAACAATAAGCTTGACCGCGAAGGCAAGTTCTCAAGCCGGGTTTACGAGCAGTAAAAATCTGCTGCCAGCAAAGTCTCAAAGTGATCTCGAAACTGATACATCAAAAGGCTTAAAATCGGCAATATGGCTATATTTGGGATATAATCTGCCAACTTGAGGGCTGTCATTATCAATCATAGCTGAAGGATTTGAAATTGACTAAAGCTCCTTGCAGAAATATGGAGTCGAGATGGCAAAAGTTGTTGTGGGCATGCTCGGTTTTGGCACCGTAGGCACCGGAGTTGTTCGCCTGCTGAATGAGACGGCTGGTATCACTCTCAAAAAAGTAGCTGTGAAGAATGCGGAAAAGCGGCGTGCAATTTCAGCTCCCTGCCCTATTACGACCGACCCGATGGAGCTTGTCGACGACCCGGAAATCGAAGTTATCATCGAAGTTATGGGGGGAGAGCATCCCGCGCTCGAACTTTTGACAAGCGCAATTGAAAAGCGCAAGCACATCGTAACCGCTAATAAAGAAGTTCTAGCCAAACATGGGCCTGAACTATTTAAGTTAGCCGCAGAGAAAGGCGTGGCAATATTCTTCGAAGCTTCGGTAGCTGGCGGCATTCCGCTTATTTCGACTATTCACAAAGGTCTGGAAGCTAATCAGATTTCTTCTGTCACTGGTATTCTCAACGGCACGACAAACTTCATACTTTCTTCAATGGAAGAAAAGGCTGAAGACTTTCACACGGCACTGGCAAAAGCGCAAGAACTGGGCTATGCCGAAGCCGACCCCACTGCAGATATCGAAGCTCACGATGTGGCGTACAAGCTTTCAATTCTAACTGCGCTTGCGTACGGAAGTTTTGCCAAACCTGCCGATATTTTTCGGCACGGAATCGCAACCATTGCTCCTGAGGACTTCAGGCAGGCAAAAGAGTTTGGCTATCGGATCAAGCTTTTGGGAAGCACATCCAGAAGGCATGGTGGCATCGATGTGCGCGTTCGACCAACGCTTGTGCCCTTGATGCACCCACTTGCAAATGTCTCCGGTGCAAACAACGGAATAGTCGTCAAAGGCGATGCGGTCGGCGAAATAATGATGATCGGTCCTGGAGCTGGCGAGTTGCCCACTGCCTCCGCGGTGGTCGGGGATCTTGTGAATCTTGCCTCGGCCTTGAAGCTGCCGGACTTTGCCAGTTACTTCCAGGCATCGATTGGCACAGGGTGGGCGCCGCTTACGGATACGGGCGAATGGGATTGTCCTTATTACCTCCGTTTGTATGTGCACGATCATCCCGGTGTTATTGGGCATATTGGCACAATCTTCGGTTCTTACAGCATCAGCATTCGCAGCATAGTGCAGCATGGCGTTTCTGACGATCATGCCGGAATCACAATCGTTACTCATATGACTCGCGAATCAAATATGAACACTGCGCTCGAGCAGCTGGCAAGGCGCGATTTCCTCAAGCGCATGGCTGCATGCCTGCCAATCTATCAAGGAGCACACTAATGGTTGAATTGATGCAAGGAAGGCGTGCCTTAATTGATAAATACAGGCAATATTTACCGCTGGAGAAGAACAGCCCGATCATCACCTTGGGTGAGGGATTTACTCCGTTAATGCAGGCAGTGAATCTTCCGGCGGCCATTAACGCACCTGCTTTGAAGCTGTTTTTTAAGCTGGAGGGTTTGAACCCGACAGGAAGCTTTAAGGACCGCGGCATGACTATGGCAATCAGTAAAGCTGTCGAAGAAGGCTCCAAGGCTGTTATTTGTGCCTCTACAGGTAATACCAGCGCTTCGGCGGCGGCGTTCGCGGCTAAGGCTGGGCTGGCTTGTTATGTGCTTCTGCCTGCAGGCAAGGTGGCGCTCGGTAAGCTCGCGCAGGCGATTTTGTATGGCGCGACTGTAATTCAAATTGACGGTAATTTTGACCAGGCACTGGATATGGTGCGCGAACTGTCTGCTAAATTTCCACTTACAGTGGTTAATTCAATTAATCCATACAGGTTGGAAGGGCAAAAGACAGCAGCTTTCGAACTTGTGGAAGCTCTGGGAGATGCGCCGGATTATCTTTGTATCCCGGTTGGCAATGCTGGAAATATCAGCGCATACTGGAGAGGTTTTAGGCTTTGCCATAAAGGGTTGGGCAAGAGCCTGCCGCGTATGTGTGGGTTTCAAGCTGCCGGTGCTGCACCGTTCGTGCTAGGCAAACCGGTAGAAAACCCTGAGACAATTGCTACTGCTATTCGTATTGGTAATCCCGCAAGCTGGACTGAGGCTGCAGCCGCTGCTAAAGATTCAAATGGCTTTATCGATGCTGTCACCGATGAAGAGATACTTGCGGCATACAATATGGTGGCAAAACACGAAGGTATCTTCTGTGAACCTGCCAGTGCTGCCTCGATTGCCGGGCTGATCAAATCCATCAAAGAAGGCAAAATCGATAAAGACGCTCGTGTGGTTTGCGTGCTTACCGGAAATGGATTGAAAGATCCAGATACTGCGTTTAAGCAAAGTTCGGTAGAACTGAAACCTGTTGCTCCTAACGTCGAAAGCTTGCAAGAGGCGATGAAGCTGAAATGAGCACGCAGTTCAAGCGCAGAACTGAGAGAATGCCGCAGGAAGTAAAATGTCTCACGGTTAAAGTGCCGGGTAGCAGTGCAAATCTGGGACCAGGTTTTGATGCGCTGGCGCTTGCATATCAATTGTATTGCACCTTGAATTTTCAGATTCTGGAGAAGAACGACTCTTCAGTGCCGTTGATTACATTGAAAGGTCGGCTCGTTGAAGGACTACCTCGCGATCAGAATAATTTGATTTATACGGTGTTGAAAAATCTCTGGCACAAGGATCCGGAATTATTGCAGCTCGTGCGCATCACTGTGGAATCTGATATTCCTCTGGGCAAGGGTGTCGGCTCAAGCGCCGCGGCTATTACTGGAGCAGTCTGGGCTGCATTTGCTTTAACGCAACATATGCCGGACAACAGGCTGGTCATTTCAAAGGTTGCAGAGCTGGAAGGCCACGCCGACAATGCTGCTGCGAGCCTGCTCGGCGGCCTGGTGGTTTCGGCTAAATCTTCGCGTGAGCGTTCGATTGTAACGCAAAAACTTTTATGGCCTTCGGAATGGGCCACCATAGTGACAGTGCCGTCCTTTGCATTGAGCACGAAAAAGTCTCGCTCATTGCTGCCCAAACAAATCTCTCGCTTTGACGCGGTGCACAATATTCAAAAGGTAGCGTTGCTGATGGCGGCAGTGCAAAATCGCGATGAGGAAGCAATGCATGAAGCCTTGCACGATCGCTTGCACGAACCTTATCGTATGGAACTTGTGCCTCAGCTCGGTGCAATTCGGAAACTTGTGAGTGATCTTCCTGTGATAGGATGTGTTCTCAGCGGTGCAGGTTCCTCAGTACTGACTATCGTTCATCAGCGCCACCGCAAGCAGGTTCTCGAAGCGTTGAAATCCTCGGCTGCATCCCAGGGAGAAGGTGCTGAAGTGCTTGATCTGAGTGTCGACCAAGAGGGGCTTAAAGTTAGTTATGAGTGATTCCGCACCGGGACATGCAGTGACCAGCGAGCAAAGCAAGGTAATTTTGAAGCCTGCCGAAAAAATAGCCGTAATGAAATTCGGTGGCACTTCCGTAAAAAATATCGCGCGCATTCAACACGTCGCTCAGATAATCAAGAACGCCGGCAAAGATCAAAAAGTGCTCGTTGTGGTTTCGGCAATGGGTGATACCACCGATTATCTGGTCAAACTCGCTAAACAGGCAAGTGATAACCCTAACAAGCGCGAGCTGGATACTTTGCTTGCAACAGGTGAGCAAATTTCCATAGCGTTGCTATGTATGGTTCTTCACGATATGGGCATGAAGGCGAGATCTCTTACTGCTGCGCAGGTTGGTATCTTCACGGAAACAGTACATACTCGCGCGCGAATACTCGATATAAACAGCAAGCGTCTTTTTGACGGATTTGCAAATAATGATGTTCTCGTTGTTGCGGGCTTTCAGGGTGTCACCGTCGATGGTGACATAACCACTCTTGGGCGTGGTGGCTCTGATACTACAGCAGTGGCTCTGGCTGCGGCAGTTCAATCAGATGAATGTGATATCTACACAGATGTGAATGGAATTTATACTTCCGATCCGAATAAAATCAGCACGGCACGTTTACTGCCTCGCATTTCTTACGGTGAAGTTTTGGAAATGGCAAGGCTCGGCGCACAGGTATTGCATCCGCGTGCCGTAGAACTGGCGCGGCAGTACAAAGTAAAGCTGCGTGTTCGCAATACTTTTAAGCCAGAACATCAAGGAACAACTATAGATGCAGGAGGGGATATGGAAATATTCCGCACGGTTAGCGGCGTTGCTGTAGACGAAGATCAATGCGCGGTGGCAATTATGGATGTACCCGATCAGCCAGGAATTGCAGGGAAAATCATGCAAGCGCTTGCCGATCAAAACATCGGAATAGACATGATTATGCAATCAGCTCACCCGACTGCCGGAGTTAACAGTATTACGTTCACTGTTCAAGATGCCGATCGCGATCAAACAATCAAAATTCTCGGTGAACTAAAATCGCAGTTGAAGGCGAAAGAAGTTATCTCTGATCCCGATTGCGCCAAGGTGAGTTTAATCGGTGTCGGGCTCTGCGGGCAGCCGTGGATACCAGCTACGCTCTTCTCCACTCTGGGCAAGAATTCGATCAATATAAAAATGATATCCTCAAGTGAAATGAAGATAAGCTGTCTCGTGACGCGAGGGCAGGCGGGGGATGCAGCCCGGCTTATTCATGATGCATTTGAATTGGGTAAGGATTGATCGGCTATAATGGCGGAACCTCTTAGCAGGCTCAGTCTGACTGCTTAGTGGCTTCTCATTTGAGGACAGCCGAAATGGATGATTCATCCAGAAAAATTCCAACCATGCTCACGCTCTCGGCAAATTTACTTTTGTCAGCGTTTCTTGGGCTGGCAATCTTAAATGGCTCGAAGCCCGCTAGTAAAACTGATGCGGCCAAAGCTCCGTTGACAGATTCCACAGCCGTGCAAAATCCCGATTCAAGTATCCAGTCCGCTTCGAATCCGTCCGCTTCAAGTCAGCCCGCTCCAAATCCGTCGGCTTCAAATCAATCCGTCTCGAATAACGAAGCCGCTTCGGTTCGATCTGTGCGCAATGGTGGAGCAGGACCTTATGGCTCAAACCCTGAACTCCCGGGAGCGCCGGCGGCTCGCCGGCTTCTGCATGACCAAGCCGTATCGTCGGCTCCTCATTCCGGTCCAGATCCCTTATTGCAGAAAAAGCACAGCACAAGCAGAGAAGCGGCATACATTCCGATATCCGAGCTTCCGCCGCCTCCACCTGCCGCTCCAGTTTACGAGCCGGTCAGAATGCCAGTTCCCACATATTTCAGTTCCGCCGCATCGCGGAACCAGAAATACGCCAACATAAGATTTACTGGCATTATCGGCAACAAGGCCGTGCTAAGCCTTCGCAGAAGCGGCACTCGCAAGAAATACGACACCATTTGCCTTGCGCCTGGCGAAGAGACCATTACCGCAGATGACACTGTGATTTCCGTTCAACAGGTCGAACCTGATCGTGTTACTTTCATGCTTGGCGGCAAGAAAATCGTTCAAAGTTTGCCGCACATACACTAGTATTTTGTCACTTATATCATTCATTTGCGTAAGTCCGCAAAGAGGATGCGTAGTCACCTCTTGATAACCCGGGGCTGGAAAGCTAGATTTGGTAGGGGTTGCAAAAGGCTGCAAATGGGTGAGGGATGCTTACAAAAGGCATTCTCGGGGCACAATGTGCCTTGGGAGAGTCATTACCACAAAGCTGGAAGACCTCACTAAGCAACGCGGATTTTTGCTTGCGGATAAAGCAGGCTGCTTAACAGGGGCGCAGACATGGCGGCGAATGAAAGCAACGAAAAAGAAGTAGTCGTAAAAGCAGCCGAGCAATTTACGCCGGCTCGTGAGGAATCAAGCCGTTCATTTGCCGATGAATACTTGAAAGATCTTTTTAGTCGCGCCAAAACCGGCACTGATAAACCCAACGACAACGGCAAACCGAACGATAACTTCGACTATCACCAGGGTGACAAGAAGCCGGATAGTCCTGGAAGCTATAACTTCCATCAAGGTGGCGAAGCATCAAATGCCGCTCGGGACTTGCAAAAACTACTTGAGCAAACAAAAGGCGTTCAACCTGGCGAGCAGCAAGCTGAAAAATATGGTGACGGCAAGGGTGTCTTGCGTGTTCTCGATGAAAAGACGGCTCAATATGTTGATGCAAATGGCAAAGTCACAAGCAGAATCGACGAAAACACAAGCATTGAGTATGATCCCAAAACGCAGGGCTATACTCGCATCGGCAAGGACGGAAAGCGTGAGCCGATTACCGATCAGAAGCAAATAGATGATTTAAGAAACAAGCCTGTCGGCACTGAAGCTGTTAACGAAAATGGTGTCACAGGGCAGAAGAAAACTTATCTTGATGGGCGCGTTACAACAACAATCGATAACCCGAAGCCGGGCGAGCTTGCTGAACGCACCACTTACCCGCCCGGACAAAAAGACGGCATTAGACAGGAAGAAAAGTTCGCTGCAAAAGAGCCTGGAGATAATACTCAAACCAGCGCACGTACAGTAAAAACCTACGAAGATCGCAAAGAAACGACCTTTGAAAAGGGTGACATCAAGTCAATTACAGCCTTCAAAAATGCGGACAAAGATCATCCTGCAGTAGTGACTGAGTACAACGATAACAAAGGACCAAAACGAGCAAACGATCCCAATGGTCCCGGTGCGTCCCGTGTAGAAACATACAAAACCGACGATCCAAATGGAATACAGCAGGTCGCTCATTTTAAAGACGGCAAGCCCGATCAAATCACATTTAAAAACGGTGTCTCTGTCGATTGTCCACCCAATGGGGATATAAGAACTCAGGTGGGCCAGGGTGACAACACCGGCATTCTGGACATAAATAAAAACAACGGTATGCCTACGCACATGCGAATTGGCGATCGCGATTACGAGGTTAAATACAAAGACGGTAAGGTCGATAATCTCAAGATTAGCGCAGGCAATCCTCCTGAAACTCTAGAGTTGCAGCGAAACGACAAAGGCGAGCTTGAAGTCAAAAACGCTACTGGTCGCTTTCAAGCCAAAGACGGAAAAGTCAAAGTCGAAGGAATCGATGTCGACGTCAAAGACGGCAAGATTGTCGGTGACTTGCACCTCAACAAAAACGGTGATATTCGCTACAAGAACGGCGATGGACCTGAACGCCATGAAATTGTTCGCAGGGCCAATGGCACAATCGAAGATTACGATTACAAAAACTGGAAACGAACCATCACCGGCACTGATGGTAAGTCAAAAGAAGAACACTGGGATGGGTATGAATGGCGGAACGGCAAGCTTTCTGCCGACGGCAAGAGAGTCGAATTCAGCCCACCAGATCCGAACAAGCCGTCATTTATAGAACGAACCACAGGCGGAAACCCACCGCAAGATATTACTACGGTAGGCTACGGCGATGGACGGAAATTTGTCTGTGACTGGAAGAATCAGTCACAAACAGAAGTAGGCAAAGACGGTAAGCAAACCACTCGTTATTTTGATGGTTCCACATATAGAGAAGGTCAGCTCACCGAAAATCAAAATCACGAGAAGATTGTACTTTTCAAAGAGCCAATTCCGGACAACCAGCCTCGCGGAGTCGTGCGTCACGAAAATGGTTCGATGACCGCGCATTATAAGGATGGAACGAAAGTCGAGAAGGACAACAAAGGACAGGTTACGGAAGTAAATGGACCTAAAGGCGTCTGGAAGTTTGAACGCGACGGTGACGGTGATATCAGCAAAGCCACGGAGTATGAAGCTGATGGCAAGACCGTAAGAAATTCATATACAAGAACCGGTCAAGAAAAAGATCCTGGTATGGAACAATGGCTGGGGCGCGAAGGCAATGGCGCGCCACGACGTCCTTCAGATGCGCCTCCGCGCGATCCGAACGCTCCAAAAGATTACAACAGCTGGGTCGACAAAGACGGCAAGCCTATTACAGGATTGAATATTCATACCACCGCCGATGGTACCGTACGTATGGAAACTGCTCCGCGTGACGGAAAAGGTGCCGAGCTGAAAGTTCAGCCTCCTGTGGGAGACAGCTACAGAGACACACCGACACAGAGAATCACGGAAAAACCTGGCGGTGTAACCGAGACTATCGACAAAACGAAGACGCCGCCTGTGGGTACGCTAGAGTTTAAGCGAAACGGGCAACCCTTTAAAATCAGCTCTACCGATGGCGCTTACAATGTTGAGTCGGACGGTACTGTCACTCAGACCAGCAACGATGGAAAAACAACAAGCAGGATAATGCCTGATGGCTCCATCGCTAAGTACGAAAATACACCAGCGGCTAAACAGGGTGATCCGCCGGCTCAAAAACTGGCTGAGCTGAAAATCGCCAAACCTAATGCCGATGCGAGCAAGCCTGGTGACTATGAAACATTCAAGCCTGGCGTTCCACCAGTTAAATCTGTTGAAGCTTTGCCACCACCTGCGGTGAACCAGTTCAAGGTCGTTACGGCAGACCAAAATAACAAAGAAGTCCAGACCGTATATGATATAAACAACAAAACGAAATCAGAACAGCGTGCAGGCGAGAACTTCTCCCGCGTCAGCTCGCTCGAAAACGGAAAGCCTGCCGGAATTGATATTAATGGTGCCCGAGTACTAACGTTCAATCCTGATGGAAGTGCTACCGGTCTCAACGGTCGCAAATACGAAGCCAAAGATTGGAACGTTAAGCCCCAAGACGTTCAGACTGGACCAAATGGCGAGATGCTCATCAAAGGCAAGAATCCAAACGACAGTGTCTTGTTCAAAACAAATGGATCGGTCGTCGAGAAAAAGGACGGCAAGGAAAAGACAATCTATCCCAACAAAGCTGAAGCAACTTTTGAAAACGGCAAGCTAAAAACCTATACCATGAACGGTAAGGAGTATGAGCCGGTATTGAACGGAGACGGCAAAATTACATCGCTCAAACCAAAAGGTGGCGGTGATGAAATCAAAGCCAACCCGCCAGGTTCAGCGTATACGTTCAATGAAAATGGTGAGTTCGTTGCTGAAAGCAAGGATGACAAAAACAAGACCACAAGCAAAATGCAATGGGATCCGGCCAGTGGTAATGCGCAGCTTGATAAATCTTGGCTTGGCAGCGACAACAAGCCTCTCTACTCCAGTGTAGTGCTTGGCAAAAACGGCGAAGTTCTTGCATACAAAATTCCAACTGCAGATTCATCAAATGATTCGCTTGTTTCGATGCGTGATGCCAAAGCGCAGTGGAAGGACGTTCAAGCCAAGTATGAGAACGGCAAGTTGACGGTGCAATTTGATGCCGGACACAAAGTTGTTGTGAATGAAGATGGTTCTACAGATTTCACGATCAAAGGACAGAACGGTCAGCCGGATGTGGTGAACCACCGCAATGCCAGCCGACAGCTGGAAGCAACAGAAGATCAAGGCAAGGAAATTGCGGCGCTTGCTGAAAAGGCTGTGACGGATCAGGCAGCACAACAGCAGCTGGCAAACCTGCTGATGAATCGCTTCAAGTTCGTTCCCGGAAGCACATTCAATGCGGACCTGCAGTCCTTCGTCAAGTCACTGAATGACGGACCGCTCAAAGCGATGGGAGTTAGCGTCGCGATACAAAATACCGCTCCGGGCAAATTCAACGTCGTCCTCACCAAAGGCGGCAAACCCACCACGATCGCCTGGTCGGCAAGCTAAGCTTCAGAAGCCGGCGGCTCGCCGGCTTCTAAAAATTCACGATCCGGATCGTTAATTACGTGCCAGCTTGTGTCTTAGATGCAAGGTATTTTTCGCGATACTGCTCGACGAGTTCTTCCTTGTTGTCGCATTTCAAAAGTGGGAAGCCCAGGTTGATGCGCTGCTCAAGATACAACTGCGCAACTCGCTCTGAGAGCCTACGAATATCAAGAATGCGCTTCATTCGTTCATCGCGACCGAGAATTCCGCGGGCATCCATCAAATTGAAGTAGTGCGAGCACTTCAAAACCTGCTCATAACCAGGCATCACCAGTTTCTTGTTGAGCAGATTGTTTGCCTCTGTGAAATGCATGCCAAAGAGCTTTACGAGCATTTCTTTATCACTTTCAGTGAAATTGTAAGTGGACTGCTCAACCTCATTGCGATGATAAATATCACCATAGCTAACGTGATCGTTCCACTTCAAGTCGTAGACGCTTTCAACGTTCTGGAGATACATAGCAAGGCGCTCTACGCCGTATGTTATTTCTGCTGCCACAGGACGCAAATCAATGCCACCGGCTTGCTGGAAATAAGTGAATTGAGTTACTTCCAGACCGTCCAGCCAGACTTCCCAACCGACACCCCAGGCGCCTAGCGTAGGGGATTCCCAGTTGTCTTCGACAAAGCGAATATCATGCAAGGAAGCATCGATTCCCATTGCTGTGAGGCTGTCCAAATAAAGCTGCTGAACATTGTCAGGTGACGGTTTTAAGATTACCTGGTATTGAAAGTAGTGCTGCAGCCTGTTTGGATTTTCGCCATACCTTCCGTCGGTTGGCCGGCGACATCCATCTGCAGTCGCCATATTCCACGGTTCGGGACCGAGAACTCGCAGGAAAGTGCTGGGGCTCATTGTTGAGGCTCCCTTTTCCAGATCATAAGGTTGCAGTACAACACAACCTTGTTTGTCCCAATACTCGTTCAACGATTGAAGAAGGCGTTGAAAAGTCAAAGCCATGACAATACCTCTGCTTAGCTCCAGCATTATATCCTGAGATGTCCAAGAGCTGAGTAAGGGAGTCTTTGCTTGTCACAAATGGTTTTGCAGCAGAGATGTCAGGCGAAAATTCCTCTTTACTTGTTGTCTTTACGCCAAGCACGCTAGTATGAAGCAAAGTACTAGCCGGGCGGGATTGCTTTTCCTTGCTCACTGGCTGCGCGACGAGCCCGCAATTAAGCAGAGAGACTCACAATGCCGCAGTGGAACGGGTGATCGTCAAGAATGCCCGCATCACGGGCATAAGCTCGAATCAAAGATCATCATGCTGATAAAAATGAAGACAGTTTGGCACCACTAAATTTTCGCAAATATTGGCCCAGTGAGAGGTTTGAATCCGAACCTGGGAATAACCTATGCGGAGGCTCATGTGAATTCCTTAGAAACAAAAGACGAAATCTCTGGCAAATTCCAGTTACTCTTAGACAGCATGAATAAGGTGCTGGTCGGGCAGTCCAAGTCCGTTTTTCTTGCCAGTACTGCGTTTCTTGCCGGCGGGCATGTACTGCTGGAAGACGTGCCCGGGGTTGGCAAAACGCTCCTGGCAAAGTCGCTGGCGCGCTCTGTTTCTGCTGACTTCAAACGAATTCAATGCACCCCGGACCTTTTGCCGTCCGATGTTTCGGGCATCAATATTTTCGATCAGCGAAACGGTGCATTCGTTTTCGAGCCCGGTCCACTTTTCTCCAACATTTTGTTAGCCGACGAGATAAACCGCGCAACACCGCGGACTCAGTCAAGCCTGCTGGAAGCGATGGAAGAGGGCCAAGTCACTGTGGATGGAGAAACGAGACGATTACCTGAATTGTTCTTTGTCATCTCTACACAAAATCCGGTTGAATATCACGGCACGTTTCCCCTGCCGGAAGCGCAGCTAGACCGTTTCATGCTGTCTCTGCAACTTGGATATCCTGAGCTAAATGAAGAAATTGAGATTCTTGATAAAACACTGCAAGAGGGTGCCTTCGACGTTGAGCCAGTATTGACGATTGAAGAGGTCTTGCAAGCACGGAAGAAAGTGCGTGAAGTGAAGGTTGATGCTGCCATAAAAAAATACATTGTAGAAATTGCTAGTGCTACTCGTAATGACAGTGAAATTGCACTCGGTGTAAGTCCGCGTGGAAGTCAGCTTTTGATGAAGGCTAGCCAGTCTGCGGCCTTTTTGTCCGGCCGAAATTTTGTAAAACCTGAAGACACGAAATTGCTCGCGCCATTTGTATTTGGGCATAGGGTCATACCCAAACAGAGGGGAAATAAAGTAAGCCACGCGAAATTGATTTCTCGTATTCTGGAAACAGTACCCGTTCCCGTATGAAAATGGCAGCTTTAGAGCTGGTAAGCGCCTTTATCTGAGATTGAAAACATGGCCGAAGCGGTGCAAAGCAGCGCGAAAATCGCAGAAAAAAATACTTCGACGGCCGCTGAGCTGGCACGGCTTAACGCGCTAAGGTTAAGGGCCGAGCCACGTTATTTCATTATGCTGTTGTTGGGGCTGAGCGTCTATTTTATTTCTGCCAGTATCGGAAGTGGTTGGGCTTTATTTCTCTCCTGTGCATTGTTCTGCTGTTGCTTGCTTGCCACTATCCTGCCAATACTTATCTTGAAGTGCTGTTCTGTGAGTCTTGCAGCTCCTGAGCAGGTGAGCGCTGGAGACAAATTTGCCGTTGCCGTTCGCCTTAACTGTGGCCAAGTTCTTGCCTCCCTGTCGCGATGGATGATACTGCAAATGGTGCCTGCCGCGGGGCAATTGTATGGCGAATGCGATGCAGAAGTAATTGTTCTTGAATCTCTGCAAGACAAATCGTTATTGTCTATCGATGCACCCTCGCTCAAGCGCGGTGTTCGGCAGTTATTGCCGCTGGCAATAGAAACATCTTTTCCGATGGGCATGCTCTGGTGCACGGGTTACTTCCAGGCATCGAGTACTATTACCGTTTTGCCTAGAATCTCTTCGATTGAAGGGAAATTTCTCTACAGGCTTCGTTCAGGAGTGTATGTACCGGGAGATGCTCAAGGCACTAACTCCGGGTTTCAATCGTGCAGCTCTCGAGGTGTGCGCGAATACAACAGGGGAGACAGCAGGCGTCATATCCACTGGTCAAGCAGTGCTCGTCACGGCCGCTTAATGGTCAGAGAATTAGAACAGGAAGGGTTGCCGGCATTTGATCTTATATTCGATGCTGCAGCAGTCTGGCAGAATTCGCAGCAATTCGAACTGGCCATTAGTGCCGTGGCCTCCGTTTTAGAGCTTGGACATTCAACAGGAATACATCCTGACCTTTTCGTGCTTGATGAAATAATAAAATCATCTGAACAGCCTGGTTTGCTTCGCAGAACAGACATCGAGCAGCAGTTATTGTCCCTGGCTGCCATAACTTACAGAAAGCCTGCAAAAAATGGGGCGTTCTCCAGCTCAGACCCTTCGGCCTTTTCCAATCGTACAAGAGCTGTGGTTCTCGTTACGCCGCTTGTTCCCAGCAGCGCTGACACTGGTGAATTGCTGTCCGGTGGCTCCGAAAGATCGCGCAGCAGTGTCTTTGTGCTGAAGGTATCAGCAATTGCAGACCTTGCAAACAAGCCTCATGCAAACGCAAACGAGTTCATCCTCTGCAAACTTGAGGAACTCTGCGATTTATGATTAAGTGGACTGCAAATATTTTGACGAAACGCAAGCATCAAATCGAGGACTCGGTGCCTCTGCGTGCGGTGACAACAGGAATGGCTCTGACGGGGCTTGCAGCATCTATTGCAATTACTGAGCCACCCTTATGGCTCATTGTATTTAGCGTAGCAAGCTGCATCATTGGAAGCTACGTCAGCTACAGGCGAAGGTATTCCAACAATTTTGTACTCAAGATATGGATGTCGGTAGCAATAATTTTCTTTGCATTTCTCTTCTTTGAAGAAGTAGTTTCGCTGGCAAATGCAAATATTTCCGACGCCAGAGTCCCTCTTACCAGATTGTTAATGGGACTAGTAGGACTGCACTGCTTCGACATTCCGAGGCGCCGTGACCTGAGCGTGGCGGCTCTGGTTGGACTTACTCTTATGACTGCCGCGGCAACGCTGAGCCGCGATTTGCAGTTTGGCTATTACGCGGCAATTTTTTCCTTGCTCTCTGTATGTATGTTTCAACTGGATTGCAATTCGCGTAGTATGAGCAGAGCTCAGTTTCTGACAGGCAATAATTCCGTAGCGAAAATTGTTTCTGGAGGAAATGAAGAAGTCCTTTTTGCGCCGGCTGAGCTTGCGCAAGAAAAGGCGCCCTTCTCGGGGAGGAGAGCTGCCGCACTGAGCAGAACTGACCTGAAGCAAATCTTGCTCGGCTTCGCTTCGGTGGCCTGCGTGACAGCCATTATTTTTGCTTTCATTCCCAGAGCGTATTTCAATTTCCTCAATCAGTGGCACTTCCAGTTTTCTTTGCCTTACCAGTTCCAGCTGAATCGATTCAGCCATTCCCACTCAGGTGGAGACGGATCCATTAAAATCAGCCCAAAGGCTTATTATGGGTTTTCTGAATCATTGGACACCAACTATAGGGGAGGGCTAGGAGACGAAGTCGTCTTGCGCGTGTCTGGTGCTGCCGGGTCCTACCTCAGGGGGATGGCCTACGATACATACGATGGGAAGGTATGGAGCATGCAGCGTCCAAAGAAAACAGAGAAATGCGTTGCTAATCTATTCAACGCAATTGATGTTCATACCAGTTTGCAATTGCTTTCACGCAAAATACGATACAAGTCGCTGACCCAGGTTATCTACGTTGAAGAGGACAGCAGCAATCTTGTTGTCTGCGCCAACATTCCTTTCCACATTTATTTTCCGGCTTCGGAACTTGAAGTGGATACTTATGATGGCATTCGCAGCCCTGCCGGCATGCTCAAGGACATGGTCTATACTGTCGTTTCGCATGTGCCTATTTACGATGAAAGCATCCTGCGCTCCCTGCCGACGGGTCTGAAAATTCCACCCAAAGCGACTGTAAGCAAGTACATTCCATTGTATCTGCAGTTGCCTAAACAACTCTCACCGGAAGTGGCCGAACTTGCAGCTAAAGTTGCAGGAACCGGCAATGACTGGGTTCGTGCGGATAACATTTGCAAATATTTGCGCCACAACTATAAATACGATCTGCAGATAGCTCCTACTCCACCAGAGATGGATAGCGTATCCGATTTCCTATTTCATAAAAAACGGGGTTACTGTGAGCACTTTGCCTCGGCCATGGTCATAATGGCACGTACTCAAGGACTTCCCGCGCGATTGGTGACCGGTTACATGCCGGGTCAGTACAATCCTTTTACGGGCTTCTGGGAAGTCCGCTTGAACGACGCGCATTCGTGGGCTGAGGTTTTGATTCCTTCAGTCGGATGGGTGCCCTTCGATGCGACGCCGGACAGCATGATGGGATCGCTCAGCTTGCAAGACCGCCAGTCTGTCCTTGATTATCTCTGGCAGAAATTGCAGCCTGTGTGGCAGGCGGTTTTTGATAACCCCGCAAGCAAGCAATTTGCAGCGCAGCTCCATGGAATTATTATTGCTCTATTTGCCAGCTTCAATCTGGTCTGGAAAAACTTCAGATACATCATTCTTGCCGCACTGCTGATTTCTTTACTGGCTTCTTTCAGGCAGCTAAAGTCTCTTGCTTTGCCAAAGTTTTTGCGCTTACTTAACAAGCACGGGAAGCATGAAGCGGTCGCCCCGCTTGAAGAGGCCTCCCGAGAGTTTCTCATGGTAAGCAATTCACTTAAGTCTCTGGGAATCGAACGAAGAATATCAGAAACCGCCGATGAGCTACTTGAGCGCGTCCGACATAATATGTCAGAAAAGAGCATGGAAAATAGCGAGTTTGTTTTTGCTTTGAGCGAGTTTATGGCGCTATACTCCTCGATTCGCTTTGGTGGTGGCGCTTCCGCGGAGTTGCAGCGTCTGAAAGAACAATCAATATCACTGGACAAACTGAGTAAGGAGGTGATAAAGCAAAGAAAGAAGGAGGCAATTTCAAGCTAGGCTGTTAGTTTTTGCGGTTTTTTGGGAGAATAGGATTAGGTTCTGGTATTCGTTCGTTTACATTCATAGAAGGTCCAGGAATATGGTGCAACAGGTCAGAGGCGTACAACAACAGGATTTTGTCCCTCCTTATCCAAATACAATCGAAGAAACCGGATTGAAAGAGGGCTTTCTCGAAGCGCTCATTCTCAAAGACATTTATCTGGTCAACTTTGCGCTGGGGCGAGAAGTCGCCAATCGCACCATGCTTCCATTCAAAATTGTGGAGAGCATTCTTGAATCATTGAAACGCCAGTTATTGGTTGAGGTGCGCTCTTCGGGCGGTATTGCCGACTATGAGTACATTCCGACTGATAAAGGTCGTGATAGGGCCAGAGCTTATTTCGATCAAAACAGCTACGTTGGACCATGTCCTGTCACCTGGACTTCTTACGTGGAGTCGCTCAAACAGCAAACTATTCGAAAGGAGTCTGTGAACCCACGAGACCTGGAAATCGCATTTTCAGACATTATGGTAAACAGACGCACCCTGAATACCGTTGGTCCGGCAATCAACTCCGGAAGAGGTATGTTCTTATTCGGTGACGCAGGCAACGGAAAAACATCCATTGCAGAGCGTATTGTGCGCAGCTTCAAGGGGCAAATTTTCATTCCATACGCGCTTGAAGTAGATGGTCAAATCATTCGTTGCTTTGACGATCACAACCATCAACAGGTTTCTGCCGCAAATTATCCTCGCGATTATGACCATCGTTGGGTGCGTATCAATCGACCCTGCGTGGTCGTAGGCGGCGAATTGACCATCGATATGTTGGAACTCCAATATGACTTTACGGCAAAGCTTTACGAAGCACCGCTTCAGTTGAAATCAAATTGCGGTCTGCTTCTCATAGACGACTTTGGTCGCCAGCGTATTGACCACAAATCTCTTCTTAATAGATGGATTGTTCCTCTGGAAAAACGCGTTGACTATCTCACATTGCATACTGGCAAAAAACTTGAAGTACCGTTTGAACAGTTGATTGTATTCTCGACCAACTTGAACCCTGCGGATCTGGTTGATGAAGCGTTCCTCAGACGTATTCCATTTAAGATCAACATCACTAGCCCTACGGAAGAAGAATTCAAATGGATCTTCCTTCAGTATTGTCAGCGCGTCGGTGTGCCTTACAACGAAGAAGCCGTGAATTATCTGATTGAAACTCAATATCGCAGCGGGCGCCGCAACATGCGTTGCTGCCACCCACGTGACGTTATCGATCAGGTGGTGAACCTCTGTAAGTTCCTCGGTGCTGAACCGCGCCTCACGCGCGAGTATCTGGACCACGCCTGCAATGTTTACTTCGCCGCGATGGGCAAGTAAAGGTCGATCGATAAAGGTCTCGGATCCATAAAGGTCACAGTATCCATAAGGTATCGGGATCCACAAAAATTACTGTAGGGGCGCCTCACGGGTGCCCTTTTCCTTGGAAAATCCAGCCTTCTACTGCTGAAACATTCTTGAAACAATTCTGCGATAAACGTGAAACAAGCCGCCGGTATTCTTCTCTCATCAAACGCGAGGGAACGAACAATGAAATCGGCAAAAGGCAAATTGACAGGCTTAATGGTTCTTGCAGCACTGAGCGCTTTCAACCCCTGTTTTGCTGATTCAATCTATGACGGAGCTGATGAGCAGCTCGAAGTACCGACCTACGCCTGGGCTGATCGTCAAGCCGCTCCAGCACCGGCAGCCTGCCAGGCTCAAATGCCTCGAACAAGCCGCCGCACTAACACCAATCTTTCCAAAAGCCTCCCTCCAACAGTTACCTGCAGCATGAAGCTCAGCGTGCTTGATGATCGCGACTACACTCCGGTTGCAGCTGAGCCGCAAATTGAGATCAACATCATCCGCGAGAATGCCGCTCCCGTTAATGCACATCGCTATGGCATGCGTGGTCCTCGTTACAGCGAAGGTTTCTAATTCGATCCGACTCTCCTCCCTCTCCCCGCGATCGGGCACGAGCACCAGGTTTACCTACCTGGTGCTTTTGCTTTTGGACGGTATCTGCAGAATCCGAGTCTGCGACAAATCTGAAACAGATTCGAGACATTCGTGAAACAGCGAAGTTTTATTCTTCAAGCATCAAAGTTCACTACATTCACGAGGGAAGAGCAATGTCTATATTTGATAAAGTCGAACACGCAGTGAAAGGAAATCCACTCGAAGGCATCGAGTCTAAACTATTGAAAGAGCTGACCCCGGCAATAGGCAATTCGGACAGTCTGGGAATTCTCAAGGAAATGGGCGGTCTCAGCAAAAACATGCCGGAAGGTTTTCCTTCATTCGATCAAATTTTTGGCAACAGCGCTGAGTCACCTTTGAGTGCTCTGGAAAAAGGATTCGGACAACAGAATCCTTTGACTGGCATTGAGTCGCTCATTTCGGGCAATGGACAGAACCCGCTCTCAGGTGTCGAATCCCTGGTCTCCGGAAATGGACAGAACCCGCTGTCCGGTATCGAATCCCTGGTCTCCGGAAATGGACAGAACCCGCTGTCCGGTATCGAATCTCTGGTCTCCGGGAACGGACAGAATCCGCTGGCTGGCTTAGAGTCAGTTCTGGGCGGCGCGAACAAAGGAAGCAATCCGCTTTCCATGCTGAAATCCTTGCTCGGCGGCAAGAGCGGCGGACTGGGCGGTTTGCTGGGATCTCTTGGCGGTGGCGAAGGTGGCGCCGGCGGTTTGCTCGGATCAATCGAAGGTATGCTTGGTGGTGAAGGTGGCGCACTTGGCGGCATTCTCGGTGAAATTGCACCGCTGGCTTCAGAGATTGCACCTGTGCTCGGAGAAATTGCTCCTGTGATTGAAGAAGTGGCTCCTCTGGCGCTCCTTGCACTCTAATAACTGTTGAAACAATTCTGCGACAAATTTGAAATCTGGCAGTAACAACAAAATTCTATTCTTGCAATGTTACTGAGAGAGAGGAAATCAAAATGAACACTCAAGCGAAAGCCGCACAATTCGCCAGACCAACAACAATGACCACGATTGAAAAGCTACAAAAAGCACTAATCAGAATTGAGCAGTCGCACAAAATCGCTTTGCAGTATATGAACGCAAAAGATCCGCTCACTTCAGGACGTGCCCTTGTAGCGCTGGGACTTCTGCAACAAGCCAAGGCTCAAGTGAATGCCGCATGTCAAAACATGGGCTTCTCTATAGACAGCTTGCTTGTAATTGATGAAAGAGCTAACAACCCGCGTGCAGAGCAGCAGCGCCTTCAATTAAAACAAGCCAAGGTTGCTGTGGTGAAATTGCTGGTTCAAAAGGCAAATCTGTCGCGAGAAGCTGTGTTCATCAGCATGCAAGCCTTTGCTGAAGAATCGGCGATTATGGCTGATCTTATGGTGTCGCGTGCCAATGACCACCTTAAAACTTGCGTGAAGCGAGTCGCTTAAATGTCAAGCGCTCGAATGCTAACGGATTCAGAAGCTTTCTGTCTCTATCCAGTGGATATATTCTCATTAGAAACTATTAGTGGTTTAAAGTTCTGCAAACCTCGTGATAACATGGGTTGTCAGCTTCTTGAGCGTGGTGGTAGATGGCGGCACCTGCAAAAGAAAAAGAATCGTCTGCTTTAGCTCGAGGCAAAGCAGATATTTTCTTCGCACAGTTTTTGCATGGACAAAAATTATTGCAAGTGCGCAATGCCGCTTGCTTGATTTTGTTTATTGGTGCTTGTGCACTGTGGCTTGCTACGCTGGGGAGGCTCGAAGTTGGAAAAGAAGGTTTGCCCTGGTATTGTGCAATTTTGGTTTTTGGTATTGCATCCGTTCGATTCTTGAAGTTAGACTCAGGCTTCGCGCAAATTGTAGGGGTGCCTAAGAGCAAAGAACCGATTAAGCTGCGGGAAAGCCTTTCTGTCTGCTATTTGATTGCAGCAATTGGCTTGTACGGATCCGCCGTTTACTCGCTTTTGCATCCATACAAAACGCCTAAGTTGATGCAAATTGTTGATATTCAGCTTCTTTCGCCCCAAGACTACGAAAACAATCATTCGATTCTTCCTGGAAGCAAACCTGAGGAAGCACTGCGCAAGCGGGTTGCAGATACGGTTTCGCAAATGGGGAGTTTGAATCAACCTAAAGTGGCGCCTGCAGTTCAGAAAAATAAGAAGGAAGACCTTCATACGCCTCATCCTGATGTGAAAGTGATGAACAGCAATGGCAAGGCTGATCTGAAGCATGAAGACGAGAAACCCAGTCCGATTGTGAAAGCGCCAGCGCAGCAGGAACGACAGCTCGAACAAAGCACGGCGTCACCGCTGATGATACCGACTGGCTGGAAAACGAAGGTGATAGATCCTCAATTCGTTTCGGTCGCTGCCCGCTCCGCAAGTGCATCAAAGAGCGAAAGTGAAAATCAACCCTACATTTCCGAAGTTTCTCCCCCAGAGTTGGTTGAGCTTGTGGAAAATGATGGGGATCTGGACGCAGTTCATGTTTTCCAAAAAGGCGGTAAGTCGAGCGGCGGAAAAGGGGCTGACAATGAGCTTTCCAATTACCTGAAGGAATTGCATAAGCTAATCAAAAATTCCTGGAATCCTCCCAGCGGAAACACCAGTTCCGTGCAACTATTATTCCGTCTGAAGAAGGATGGCCATCTGGCTTTCATTCGCGTCTCCCGTTCATCTGGAGATAAGCAGCTGGATGAAAGTGCAATTAAAGCAGTCACTGTCGTTTCCACAAAAGGCTTGCCGCTGCCACACGAGTACGCGCCGAAATATCTCGACGTTTCCTACAACTTCAAATACAACGTAGATGAACTGAAAGAAGTGCCAACGCCTCAAGCTCAGTGAGTTTTATTACTTGTTTCTTTGCATGAATTGCAAAAAGCAAACGAGCGTATCTTATCAGTGCACATAACGGTCAATTAAATTGCTGCCAGCCGTTGAACTCTTGGCCTGATTTATTCGTCTACGTAAATAGAGACACGCCTGGAGTTCCTATGCGGTCATCGACTTATCCGGATGCTCAGGCGCCTCCCGAGGAAGAAAGGGGGCGCTTGTCGACGCTCTGCCACAATCAGTCCCCTGGTTTCTCAGCCAGGGAGGTTGATAGATTTTTTGAAATAAAACCGCGACTGCTTGTCTGTTTTTCTGCATTATTTGCACTGGGCTCTAGCTTGATCGTTTATCAGGTGGAGCTGGTGTTTCTACTACTGCCGTTTCTTGTTTTGCTGCTTCTTCGTGTATTTGATTGCTGCAGCACATTGAAATTGAAGCTTGCCGCTATTGCGCTTGTGCTGGGAATGGGCAGTGCGCAAGCGCGCCTGGCGCAGCAAGCTGATTGGGACATCGCTTCTTGCACCGGGCGAACTTTGCTTGTGAATGGAGAAATTGAAGAATGCAATGCTTTCAAATCAGGGAAGGGAATGCGTGTCATCGCCAATTGTGTGGCAGCCGAAGAAAGCGGTGTCCATGGGCACTTATTGTTGAATTTATATAGTAGGAATCAATTGAACGCCGATGAGCTGTTCCACACAGGAGATCGGATATCCTTCATGGCTCGTTTAGCAAAGGTAGATCCTTCTAAAAATGCGTTTGGCAATGCCGCAAAATACGTACTTGGGCGAAGGCATATCTTTTGTCAGGCGAGTGTGACTCTGTCTCGTGTGCAATTAATTCAGAGAGCCGGAACGTCTTCCGTTTCAAATTTCGACAGGGCGCTCTGCTTCTGGCGCGGGCTGCTGGTCGCTGAACACAGAAAAAATCTTGGTATGGATAATGGAAATCTTCTTGCTTCTATGGTTCTTGGAGACAAAGCTGTGGAGCCAGGAAAGGACATTACGGAATCATTTCGTGCTAGTGGCTTATCGCATGTTCTTGCCGCGTCAGGTTTCAATCTCAGTGTAGTGGCAACTGCAATATATTTTCTCGCTCGTTACGCTGGTAATATTTGCTTAGCAAATGGATTGTGCTTCTCTGGAATGCTCTGCTTTGTGTTCATCGCTGGACCATCACCGTCTGTGGTTCGAGCTTTTCTGATGGGTGCGGTATTACTTCTAGCGAGATCGCTGTTGCGATCAGCACATATGCCTGCAGTTCTTTCACTAAGTATATTGCTTGTGATGCTTGTCGATCCTGCAACTGCTGCAGATGTCGGCTTTCAGCTATCGTATTTCGCCACAGCCGGAATGATAATTGGAGCGAATGAATTGACAGGCTGCCTTAATCGAATGAGAGCATTCGCTTGCCCTGAGTGGGTTAAAGTAGTTCTGGCAGGGACGCTTGTAGCACAAGCTTGTGTACTGCCTCTTCAAGTATATTATTTCAAGCAGCTCAATCCCTATTGTCTGATTGCAAATGTCATTGTTACTCCGTGCATACCAGCCATTACCATCGCCGGTTTCGCGAGCAGTTTTTGTTTTGCCGTCGAACATTTCTTGCATCTTCCAAACATTGTTTCTGCGATCGTAGACAAGCCCTGCTATTATCCGCTCGAATTGATCAGGTTTATTGTGCACGCGATTGCCTCTTTGCCGTATGCGCAAACTGCGACGGTGCAGCCATGTGTTGCTGCCGTTTTGTTCTATTATTTTGGCCTTATTTGTTTTCCTCTGTTTCAGTGCAGGAAGCAAATTAGACTATGGTTGATCATATATAGCTTGTTATTGGCCGGGCTGATGTGGAAGTTTTGATCTTAATGCCGACCGCAGCCTTCACGAGTTTTGACGAATGTCCATCCTGAAGGCAGGCCGTGAAAGTCTGTACCTTCGCCTCCTTCGCCAGGCTTTGCTACTTTCCATTTCGAGTCCGTTACGAATTGCGATTGAGGTTTCGCTTTCTCTTCCGGACCAGCCGCGGATGCCGCGCCCGGCAGGCGTGCCGTCATTTTGCGCTTCTGTGCACGGCCCAGTCCCAGCAAACCTTGTCTTGCTAACAGGGCAAGTCGTGCATCTTTCTTTTGCGCTGCAACCTTTTGAAAGGACTCTTTCGCTTCCGGAAATCGCTGCAATGCCTGCAAATTTAGCCCTCGATAGTACTCTGATTTTGCATTGCGATTTGCATTTGGAAGCGAATCCAATTTCTTGAGCGATGCTCCATAGTCGTGCTTATCATAAAGCGAGCACGCTTCTTCAAGCGCCGTGGAAGCGCTTACCATCGACTGGCAGAAAGCCAGAGAAATGGAAAAAAGAATGACTCGCTTTTTGAGGTTCAAGTAAACGCTTACTCCTAGCGGCTCGAATAGGAATAATTGATCATGAAGTCAGTCGCTACCTCAGGGCTGCTCTTTGGCATGATGTTTATAGTCAGGCTTTTACCGGCTTTCTCCGCTTGCAACTTAGTATCTGAGGAAATTTTCTAGGTCCATTTTGAGGCAATGAGGCTTTGTTTGTAGAAGTCGATGACTTGCGTAGGCGGTGTGCTAGTGCCGTATCGCATTCCGATGAGAGTTTTCCCTGTCTTATCCGTTCTCTCGAGCCCGAATCGGTATTTGCCGTGGCTACCTATATCCGGAATATCAGGAAGCGAGATCGGTGTTTTCAGATTCTGGAAATAAGTTTCCATCTGGATTTGTTCTGGTGATTTCGGGCGCTTTATCTGGTTGTTGCTCGCCGTGTTTGAAGCCACTTTCGCTGGGGCTTGAGCCTGGCATTGAATTTGCAAACTGCCGGCGAGCAGCGCAGCTGATATTACAGCGCTAAAATATGCGTTTTTCATTTCTGTTTCCTTCAATCGTTTCAATGCTTAGCAGGGGCAGCACCATTCACCGCCACCACTTGCGCAGTTCATGAAGCGCAGTACTCCGAGCAAATTGTTGAATCCGCTGCTTGGTGTCCATTGAATCTTGTTCTGGCCATTTGCCGGCAATGCAGGACAATCCCATGGGTTGGGGTAGCCTTCGCAGCTCGGCACATTTACTATTGAGCCATTAAGGTTAACCGAACCAGTGTCGTAAGTCTGCATTTTGCCGTCAGGCACGGCTCCGGCATTGATGGGGAAGCCTGGTGGGTTTGTCGAGAGGACGAGCGGACCGCCTACACTTTGTTGATAAATGTAGCTAACCTTTCCCATTGAAACCGCTGTATTCAAAACACTGTCAACTTCTGCTTGAGAGATTGTTGGTTTTATCTGGTGCATGCGTACGATAAGCTGGCTTTGTACACTCGTGGCTCCGGGTGCTTCGGTGAGAAGTTGGCGCAAGGAACCTTCGGATGCGAAGTTACAGGGTAAGCAATAGCCACCGTTGATATTGTAGTTCTTCAAGCCTGTGCATTCGGCAGGAGCTGACGCTGCGCCGCAGCCTCCGCTGCCAACAGAGCCTCTAACTTGAAGCACATAGCATTTGAATGCTTCAACAGCCATGATACCATTGGCGGTGGTATTGGTGTTTCCTACTTTTGAACCGTAGGTAGACAGGAACTTGTCATAGTCAGCAATGCATGACGCATCATGTGGTCCTGGACCCATCGAAATGCTGTTAACGTTGTTGCACTGGTGAACCGTTTTACCTGCAAGTGCATAAGCTTGTGCGCTTGTCATGTTTGAAGGGGAGTCCACTGCTTGCAACAAGTTAGCTGGAACTGGTGGTTGTGGGTTATCGCTTTTGTGCTGATTGACGAAATCCAGAACACCTTCAACGGTGCCGGGCTTTCCAAAAACATCTCCACTTGGTCCATTAACAAGACCAACATAACTGGGCTGCATGAGGATGTTCGCTAGAGCGGTTTGCCCGCCACCGGTGGTGCCGCTGAAGTCCATCGAGCCGGTGTTGTCAATTTTGATATATCCGCGAGGAATTGATACGGGAAAATCCTGATTTAGAGTACCAACGATGGCGCATGATCTCATCTTCAGATTCGCATTGGTGGCGTTTCCTTCAATGCTCGAGCCTCCGGAGCGAAATGCGTTTGGTGGAATGAAGCTGCTATTTCCGCCAAGAGGCGATTGATTTAAATTATGGAAGTCATCAACGTTCACAAGGTGAGGTTGTTCTCCGGGGCGCATGGGCACTGCTTGCGCTTGCACACTTGGAAGATTGGTTATCGCCAGTGGGGTATATCCGGCGATGTATTGCTTATTGTTTTTCTTGACGATGTTGTTGCTGTTGCTGAGGAAGTCTTGTACTTCAGGCGGAACTTGCTGGCCATCGATAAACACGTTGCTTGCTTTTTGACGAGCCATAAAAGACACGGCAGTTTCTTCGGCATTGGCTTGCACCTGACCATCACTCTGCAGCATTCTGGTTGATGCTTTCGAGGTCATGTCGGTAAAGAAACCTGAGGTATTGTTGTGCTGAGAAAGTTGTGAGGCAAGTCTCGAACCAATACCGTTGGTGCCTTCCACCATGGCCAGAATTTTTTCTGCATTGGTTCTCGCTTCATCGCTGCCTTCTGCTGATGCATTAAGTGCAACCAGGACGCATTTGCCGACCAGTCTGTCATAAGCAAGAAGATCGACCTGACCCGTAGACGGATCGACCAGATCTCCGAATTCATTTGATTCATCGGCGCTGCTTAAAGCGATGCCCGGTGATTTGAGTGCTTGTTTGGCAACATTGAGGTTTCCTGAGTCTGTGGCGTGCTGCAGTTCTTTACCGCCACCTATGATTTTCATCCAGACAAAAAAGGCTACACCAACCAGAACAACTACTAAGGTACAAACTATTACTAACGCGGTCGTGCCGCCACTGTCTTGTCTTTTTGTCATTTGGAAAACTCCTCAACGCTGATTGTCACGCAACCAGATCAACCGAATCATGAGACTGTCATTGCTTTTACAAACATCCTTAATGCCGTTTAAGAACCCTTGGGATTGATGAGACGCACTTAATGTGCTTGACTATAATCTCGTACTATCAGTTGCTAGTCAAGGGGCGTCCATATTAATTGTGTACGCGTTTTCGTTAAAATGAGAATCCATCAAAACCATCTCTTCAAGCTAGGACTCGCGCTTATATTAGCGCAGGCCTGTATTGCTTGTGCAGGACATAGCAAAGATTCGTTAGAACAGGCAAAAGCACTGCTTGCTAAGGGCGACCAAAGCGGCGCACAAAACCTGCTTGTTTCAGCTATCAACAATTCATCCAAGAGCAAAGAGCAGCTTGCTTTGATGAAGCAGCTGGCGGATCTGAGGGCTAACGATCCTCCCGCGTCTCAGGAAAAATTGCTGGGGCAAATTTCCACTCTTTCAATGGAACTCTGTGGTGCGAAAAGCCTTGAATATGCCGATGCTTGCGCTCGCCTGGGCAAGAACAAATTTGCACTGAGGGATTTTTCGGGCTCAGCAAGTGCCTGGCAAACGGCTGGCTCCATATACAAAGAAAAAGGCGGAGCCTCTGAGCGATTGGAGATGGAGGCATTGAGCGGGCAGATTGCGGGCGAATGTGCGTCAGGTAAATGCAGCCAGAAAACCGAACTTTACGAGCAGCTCTATGCGCTACGCATGAAAGTACTTGGCGCCAATGACATACAAACAAACACGGCTGAATCTTTGCTTGCCGAAATTTATTTGCGCGCGCATAAAACTGATAAAGCACTTGAACTGTATAAGGACCTTTATCAAAAGAGCCTGACCGGCTCATTGAATGAACGCGCTTCTGCTTGTTTAAGCATGGCACGGACTTACACTCAAATGAGGCAATTTGATAAAGCTGAGCCTTTGCTAAAGAGCACTTTGGAATACGCCGAATCACATCCCTACAATGGAAATGTAAATCCAAATCTCGTCGCAGCCTTGAAGGCTTATGCCACTTATTACGACGAGCAGAAAAAATATAGAGACGAATTGCTTGTTGCTCAACGCTTACTTGATGTAAATGAAAAGCAGATGGGACCCAAGCATCCTCAGCTCACCGGAACATTAAGCTTATACGCAGACGTGCTGGACAAGAATGGAAAAAGCACAGAATCCGCCGATGTTCGCAAGCGTATTAAATCGATCGAAATGTCCAGCGAAGAATGGAAGCCGACACCTCCCCGAGAAACTAGCAGCGCGAACCGAAGTTGAGCAACTCGCAGAGAGCGATCAGCAGCTGAATGCGAGGGCTCAATCATAAAGTCTTAGTGGTGGATAATCGTATTCGCGCGAATCACACTGCTGCGCAAATCGGCAAATGTAGTGGACAATTGAATGTAGAGATCTAAAGCTTGTCCCCAATCATTTTGTTCTGCTGCATGTTGCATTTTTCTAGCAAGAACGCTTATGGCGTCAGCACTAATTGCAAACGATGATCCCTTCAACTCGTGAGCGAGTCTTGCCACTCGCTCGCTGTGCTTTTCTCCAATTTCCATCTTCATCTCAAGCATTAACGCTTCCGTGGCGGTTACGAACATGCTGAGTACGTCTTCTATCTGATCGGTTCCGTAAAGCAATCGCAGTCGTTCTTTATTGACTGGATCATTTGTGTTCATGGACTCTTCCAGATTTTGCTTAAACTCAGCCAGCAGCGCCGCCACTGGTAAGCGCAACCATCTTTCGAGGCGGTCCCTCAGCACATCTAAGCTGACCGGTTTCAGAATTAGATCGTCCATTCCTGCTGCTAAACAGCTCTCTTTCGCTCGGTCCAGGTCGAGGGCTGTGCATGCGATTATCGGAGTGTGGGTTCCAGTAGCAAATTCGGCTTTGCGAATTCTGCGAGTTGCTTCGTAGCCATCCATACCGGGCATCATTATGTCCATGAGAATAGCGCCGAATGTGTCAGACTCAAATAGATTTATTGCCTCGAGTCCGTCGCAGGCGCTGCGATATTCAAGGCCGAGGTTCTCCAGCAAATAGCCGAGAACCTTTCGATTGACTGGATGATCGTCAACGATCAAAATGGGATAATGTTCGGGCATTTGAGCTTTTATGTGTATAGTCATATTGACCTACGCGCGCAAATTTGGGCGACACATAGCCTTGCGCAGCTGCTGCTGAGCATTGCAATTATCGACAATTTGGAATCCTATCAAGAATGCGGGAAAAATGCCGAGCACTGTTAAAGTTCATGTCCGAACTCGCTTTTACTTCCCGCCGAGTTAATATAATCTGGCGCAAGTTCTAGGGTCTTCCCGCTATAAACCGCTCCAGACTGCGGGCATAATATTCCAGTCGGGATTAATTCCTCATCTCTGGAGGTCTACTAATGAAGAAGCTCGCTCTTTCGCTTTCTGCGGGTGTAATTGCAGTTCTAAGCATGAGTGCGCCGGCGCTGGCAGACCCAAGAGGCAATTCCAACGCCAACGGACAGGGGTTTCAGGTTGGCGGCTTGCCGGACGGATCGAAATTTCCCAAGAGTCGTTTGCACGTCAACATTATAGATACCAGCCCAATCGTGACAGACAATCGTCCACCTATTGAGGGACCAAACAACACGATCATCAATATTCCACCTCGGCAAGTCATTCCAGGAACTACAACTGTCGTTGGTAATCCGAATGGAGGCAGCGGTGGACCCGTGGTGGTTCCATTAAACTCGTCAGGTTTGCCTGCTGCAAACTTTGGCTCGCAGCCGAATTACAAGGCGAACACTATTAACCCGAACCTGGCTCCTGGACAGTCAACCGGAGTTCATGGACCAACTGGAGCCGCCGCGATGCCAGCTCAGGCTAAATCCAGCGGTGGAAATACTGGGCACGGCACCGTCAATGCGAGCATGAAGACACAACAGCAACCGATAGCAAAAACTTATCCTAACACTCACGATACGGGATCCAGCGGATCTGGTGTAAATGCAAATGTCAGCGTCAGCGCTAGGAGAATCAAGCCAGGCGCTTTAATGGATCGCCTAAATAACAGTGCCAAATAGATAACCAGTTTATGTGTAGGCGACGCCATGCGTCGCCCGCCCGAAGACCGGTTCGCAAAGAGGGCGAGGCCTGACCTCGCCCCTACACATAAGTTCAATGGAATAGCCTTGCAAATTTCAATGGAATAGCCCGACAAGTTTTTTGAACACTCCGAAGAACCCGTGTTTCTTCTCGAGTTTTTGATCGATTTCTTTTGCAGCATTTTCGGCTGCGTTTTCTACCTCACTGATTCCATTATCAATCGTGGCAATGATACCGCCTTCAGCCTGTCTGTCCATTGGGTGTTCAGGTGGATTGAATGCAAGCGCCGGAGTAGGATTGTTCTTGTAATATGACTGCATGTAATCTTTCCAGATGCCGGCCATCACCGTGCCTCCTGTGATGCGAGTTCCAGGCACTGCAATCTGCTGGTCGTTTCCGCCCCAGGTTGCCGTAACCGTGTCGGGCGTGAAGCCGACAAACCAGATGTCTTTCGCTTGATCTGCTGTGCCTGTCTTTCCTGCTACTGCACGACCTGGCAATTGTGCTGCAACACCGGTGCCGTGTTCAACCACATCTTGCATTATGTCCACGAGCTCAGCCACGCTCTCTTCGTCAAATACGCGTCTGGGTGTGGGTGAGCTGTTTAGTAGAACGCTGCCGTTAGCATCAGTAACTTTGCGAATGATGACAGGGTCCTCTGCGACACCTCCGCGAGCTAATGTTGAGTACGCAGTTGCCATTTCGAGCGGTGATGCGGCGCATGCTCCAAGCGCAGTTGACAGACCAGGGTAAAGTTCTGATTTGATTCCTGCCAATCTTGCCGTTTCGATTACTTTATCTATGCCTGTATTGTTAGCTACTTCGACTGCGCAAACGTTGCGCGATAATGCCAGAGCATCACGAACAGTGAGCGCACCCATGAATCTGTGGTCGAAGTTCCGCGGGGTGTAGAGGGTGGTATTGTCTTGTGCAATTGTGATTGGTTGATCGTAAAGCACCGTATGCGGTGTTATTGTTCCCTTCAAGATCCCTGCCAGATATACAAATGGCTTAAAGGCGGAACCCATTGTGTGTGGGCTTGTGGCACGGTTCCACTGGTGCTTCCAAAAGTCGCCTGCTCCTCCGACTAAGGCAATTACTGCGCTGTCGGGCACTGAAATTGAAACCAGAGCTGCTTGGCTGACACCGCGCGGTGCGTGCATGACACCACGCGTGACGGCTTGCACTGCGTTGTGCTGAGCTACTTGATCTAGGTTCGTATAAACATTTAAACCGCGCTTAGTTAAGTCTTGTCCCAGCTGGGGCTGATGACGTAGAACATCCATTGCAGCATCGAAATAGTACATGTTGTCGGAGATATTGGCGTCGGTTTTCCTGAATGCCAATTTGCTGCTCTTCGCATGCTTAGCCTGTTCTGCGCTAATAAATTTGCACTCAAGCATATTATCCAGAACATAATTTTGGCGGCTCATTGCATCCTGCAAATTTGATTTTGCCCCCAATCTGCTGGGGGAACTAACAATGCCCGCAAGAAACGCTGATTCGGAAATGTTGAGTTTGTCTGCACTTTTTCCAAAATATTCTTCTGCCGCTCGTTCGATGCCATATGCGTTTCGCCCGAAATAGATTTCGTTGAGGTAGCTTTCGAGAATCTTGTCCTTGCTGTTCTTATTCTCAAGCTGCCAGGCGATGATCGCTTCTTTTGCTTTGCGCAAAATTGTTCTTGGTGCTGATTTCGAATAAAGGTTTTTTGCCAGCTGCTGAGTTATTGTTGAGCCGCCTTCACGCACCTCTCCAGATTTGATGTCCACGAGCAGGGCGCGCAATACACCGAGTGGATCTATGCCGTGGTGTTTGTAGAAGCTGTGATCCTCTGCTGCGATCACTGCTTCTCTCATATACGGCGAAATGTGCTTCAAGCTGACAGGCATGCGCTCTTCGCCGCCGGACATGACGCAGACTAGATTGTCATTGCGGTCGAAGAATCGAATACCATAGCCTGCACTGCTGTCTGACAAGTTGCCAATTTCGGCAAGCCTGAACAGAGCAAAGGCGCCGGCGATCAAAGCCATTCCAGTGGCTCCAATTAGCAAGGCGTACAGAGGTTTCTTCTTGAACAAATGTCTACGAGCATAAATTCGCGAATGCCGTAAAGCTGTAAATACAGACGGTGCCATGATGTAAAGCCCCAGCAGTCTTCAACATGATGAGCTCGAAGACGACTGCCGAGCTTATCTGTTCCGATCTTGGACGGAAAACGAGAAAGCTTTTACACAGCTTTTGCAATGCAGCTTATTTATTACCTACTATTTCTGTCCAGACTTCAGTTGGAACGGATTGTTGAAGTTGCTGTTGTATTGATTGGTGATTGCTCTTGGGATTGTACTGCCTATCGTGCCTGCGATAGTCTGCATTTTCTGCAGGTTGGGATTTTTGGGATCAAGCGATTGTGCCTTGCCGAGAAATTCCAGTCCGGCAAGATACATTATGCGTGCTTGCTCACCATCATTTGCTTTGCTGAATCTAGCTGCCTCAGCAAGATGTGCAAGGCAGAGGTCACGTGCAAACTTTGCGCGAATTTCAGGATTCACCGTTGGTGAAAGTGTTTCGAACAACTGCTTCCGCTTGAAGATAATCTGGTCCATATCACGGCTGCGGTTTCGGCACGCTTCTGAGAGCTCTTTGAATATGCCGTCAATGTCGTGAGCGCCGAATATTTCCTTCAGAGTTTTGTCGACCTTTTGCCTTTCGCTGTCGCATTGCTTCATTTGATCGTCAAGCAATGCAAGCTTCTCTTTCTTAGAAGAGTCATTCAGCGATTTGTCTGCATCTACTTTTGCTTTCTCCTGATGCAATGCATATCGAAGATCGGAAAGATCGGTGAAGCCCTGGGCTAATTGCAGCATCGATTCACCAAGAAAGTCATATTTGAAATTCTTGAGTATGCGCGAGTCATCGCCGTAAATGTCCACAGCATTGCTTCCGCCTTCTACTATGCGGCTGCCTTTTTCCAGTCTTGCCATGCCGATTGCAGTTGAGAGAATCGCATGGTTTCGCAGGTAATCCAATTTAGACATTGTGTTTTGCGAATTGATCAGATCCGCTAGCTGAAGGTCGAGCGCGCCTTCGCCTGCTTTATGTCTGGAAAGAGCAAGAGAGGCATCCACTGCTCTGTCAAAGGTTGCGCTAGTTCTTGTGTTGGAATCATTGTTAAGGGCGTTTCTTGCTTGCTCTCGCAATTCAATTCCGTCGGGACCATCCCACCCTGCTGCATGTGCGAGCAAGTTGTATCCGCGACCAGCCACAAGTGTTGCTCCCGCAATTGCAAGTTTGCCGCGCACTCCCAGTGGTGCCAGGGCTGCTGTTGTGAAGCCGAGCGTGTCGACAGTGTTTGGACGGAGCAATAGGCTTGATTGAGTTAGAGCCGGCACGCCGCTATTATCGAAATATCCTTTGGCGCGTGCAAGCCCGAATAAGGCGATTGTTCCACCGACTTTGTATCGTGTTGGAATTCCTGGTGTCATGAGTAGTCCGGGAATTGCTACACCATCAATCAGGAATCGATCGAATCCGTTCATGTTTGCATTGCTGCCGAGCAACCATTTGTCGGCTGCATAACCAGCGCCAATTGTTGCGCCGGTGACAAGTGTGCCGGTCAAGAACCCTTTTGTGGCTGCGGACCAACCATTGCCTGCTCCGGCTTCACGCATGGCGGCGAGGTCGATTTCCATTTTGCCCAGGCGAGCCTCGACTGCGGTGGCACCGGCTTTTGCTTTGTAGAAGTCTGCATGTTGCTGTGCCCGTTCTAACAGCGCTTGAGCTTCTGGGGTGCCTGTCACGAACAATTTCCTGGCGCCGCCAACTGGTTCTCCAAGAGCGACTTGCTCTGCAGTACCTATTGCAGCTCTTGCCTTGTTCATGTTCGTAAGATTGTGGATATCGCTTAGAAAAGCTTGCTGCTGTTTCAGCAACTCAAGCCCTTTTTCGCTTAGCCCTGCAGCCCCAGCGGGTGCCACAACAGCTTTGGCAAGTTGCGTCTCAGCATCTTTCATCATGGCGGACGTTTTTGAAAGAAGCTCCGCAGGATTTGCAGCCACTTCAACTCCGCTCATATGTCGAGACAGTTTGAGCAGATGGTCTGCCTCGGTGCTGCCGGCGACGAAGAGCTTGCTTCCAGCGGTCACTTCTTCTGCTGTACCAATTGCCGCTTGAATTTTTGTTGGATCGACTAAGTTCGTTGCATCCTTCAAGAACGCGTGCTGGCGCGTCAACAAATTCGTAGCAGGGTCCGCAACTGCGCTGGCTCCTGCTATTTTTTTATCTACGAAATCGAGAAGTGATGCAATCTTTGTGGTGCTCGATTCTAATTTCTGCGCTGCCATTATTTGACCGGCTTCGGCTGCTGCGTGCGCTTCTCGCACTCCCTGGATGCGAAGTTCCTCTGCCTCGAGTTTTTTCATGAAGGGGCTGTATGGTCCCCACCATTGCACGTTTCCTTTTGCGAAATTGTAGTCCATTCCCCATTTCGCTGTGTTCAGCATCGCTCCCCAGGTTCCACCAGCGAGCAAATGCCCTTGCACATTGACTGCATCGTGCAGCGCATCTTCGATTGCTTTTCGTCCTTCGGGACTTACATTTATTACCTGCGAACTGGGATTGATTCCCGGGTGATCGCCTTGCGGCTGAACTCCGGGAAGCCCGGGTAGCGCCGGGCGCGGACCGCCTGGTTCTTGTAGCCCGGGTAGCGCTGGAGCTCCAGGCTGAGTTCTAATATATTGGTTCCATGGGACGACTTGCTCGCCACCGCCTGTGGTGCCGGGTGTACCTGGCTTTATTTCGGGACTTTGAGGTGGCGCAAATTGAGGTGTTGGCGTAAATGGAGGTATTGGCGTAAATGGAGGTGTTGGCGCAAATGGAGATGGATTTGCCCTCGGTGGAACCAAACCTGGTTGTGCTACTGGTTGTGCTACCGGTCGTTCTGGGGTGAACGGCTGCTGCGGTTGAGGGCGCGCTGGTTGAAAGCGAGGATCCACGTGATTAGGAAAACGAGGATCCGGTCTGACTTGCGAGCGCGGATCTGTCGCAGGGAGCGTGCTGTCCGCAGGCTTTGCCGGATTGGGATTCGGTGATTCTGGAAGCGCAAACCCGCCGACGGGCGGCTTTGTGGATAATGCAGGTTTTATTGATTCAGCAGCGGGCGGCGACTGAGTTTTCGGCGCCGGTGTTAGTGGCTGCGGTGTCTCTGGAACGAATGCAGGTGCTACGCCCGGTCTTGCCGACCACGGACGAACTGGTGCAGGAGACGGCGGAGTCGCCGGATGTGTATCTGCTACACGTTGAACTTTTTCTTGAGTCTTCTCTGATTTCGCTGTCTGCTTCTCATCAGCTTTCTTGTCTAGCTCAGAGCCTCTCAGCAAATTATCAAAATTGACCTTCCACGTACCTGAATCCTTAGCCGATTCCTTATCAGGAATAATTCCATCAACCATAGAGAAACGTTCCTCCAGAGGAGCAAAGTCGCATTGCAATTCCTTCGCGTCCAGCCAGACAAAGGCTTCTGTTTTTTAAATAAGACTTTCGGGATGCTGCAAACTGAGGCAGCTAGATCCGCTCGATCTTATGACCATCCCTGATGTGTTTATTAAACGGTATTCAGCTTTCAAATTAAACTCGTAAATTCAACATGCCCATGGGATTAATCCCATCAGAAGCGCCTTTCGCGTTCAATATCACCAGTTCGGCGATGTGAAAATTAGCTGCGTTGTCCAAACTGAAGTGCCGATTGCAGCCGATGCAACACTTGGGTCTGATATGTGTACCGGGGGGTGAAGCGAAAAAGTATTCAAAGGCATCAAATCTGAGAGAACCGGGCCTCTTTTCGCTTCACTTCATCCATGAAAACGGAGCGAAAAAGATCTCACCGGAACTTGAAATAGGCAAAACGGCACGTTTTACGGCCCACCAAAATGTGTTCGGGCCTGACTTGCACTGCAGTTATCATAATTACGAGCCTGAGTGGAGGGCGAGCTTGACCGGCTAAACTTAAGTTGACGCCCGTGGCGTCTTGCCATACGATGGCTCTAACCCACATCGAGTGCGCCTTTATGGAAAAGCATGATGACAGGGTTGAAGGGACTGGTGAATTTCATGACGCATTTGCAGGTGCTGCTCATCTGGCGCAGAGCATCTGGAAAGAAATGTCGCCGCCATTTAAGCAAGCATTCGAACAAGTCGCCAATGTAGCTCTGACAATCACTAATGATCTGCAGCGGCCCGAAAACAGCTGGCAGGCAAAGCCTGGAAACAAAGCAGGTGTTGACCAGATTTATTCTCGTGCTGCAGTCAATGTGCCAGCTGAAGAATTCGCAAAACAGAATCAGAGTGCTGGCGCTCCAGATAAGCTTATCGGACAAGATGGATTCAAGCTGCGCCACGCTACTACCGGGCAGATAGATGCTGGATGGCGGCTCGACGGAATAAATAGAGATGGAAGCGTTAAGTTGAGCAAGGATTATCAATTCAACGTTCAGGCGAAGAACGATCATAGCGGTTTAATTGAGGCTTTGCCTGGCGTTCCAGAGGCTCATGTTCAGGCGTTGCAGAAAAAACTGGACGAGTTGCCGCCAAATGTTTTACAGGCGCTAAAGGATAAAGGCTATAAGATTATTGCCACTACCCATAATACCGAGGCGATTCCTGAACTTAAGGGACTCACACCTCGAGGATGGCCTAAAGAACAGGATTTTGATAACTCGGATGGGACTCACGATAATGCCAGGCGTGTGATCCTCGCGCCTTATCGTTTCAATAATGGACCGGAGTTTGTACCGGTTGATCGCGACAATGTCGTCGTGCATCAAATAGGTCATGCACTTGATCATGCGTTCGGCAAACTATCAAGCCAGGAGGCGTTCCAACAGGCGTTCAAACAAGACATGTCGGATATGGCGAAGAAAGGTTTGTTGAATAACGATCGAGAAAAAATGATTTACGATTACTTCAACCAAAAGGACGGACCCGCAAAAGGTGAGCGCCCCGGCAGCGAAGAATGCTTCGCCTCACTCTTCGGCATGCTGCTAACTGGTCCAGAGAATCCCGAGGACAAGGTTCCCTTCGAACGAAATTTCTCACGAACCATTGCCGTCGTGCGCAAACAGATCCAATCGCTCAAATAGACCAGCCAGTATGGAAATGCGGACGAACTGGGAGTGCGCCATCTCTGGCGGCTTTTAAAGGATCTGTTTGATCCTTGCCTTTAGAATCCGCCTGGAACTGGCGTAACATTCAGCGTCGTTCTACTCAAGGAGCGAATGGGTAGGGGCGCCTCATGGGCGCCCTGTGGGGACGAATCTTAACTGGCGCCCGCGAGGCGCCCCTACCATTTTTACATTGCTTCTTGGAACTGGCGCTCCCGCGACGTTCCATTTTCATTGCTCCTTAGAAGTGGCGCTCCCGCGACGTCCCATTTTCATTGCTCCTTAGAAGTGGCGCTCCCGCGACGTCCCATTTTCATTGCTCCTTAGAAGTGCCGCTCCCGCGACGTCCCATTTTCATTGCTCCTTAGAAGTGGCGCTCCCAGTGCGTCCGCAAGTCCAGGGAGATGTCAGATGATTAATTTAGTAAGGACAGTAAAAACCCTGAATCCGCCGCCGTCGCCAACATAAAGTCACACATATATGGTAAAACGGGAGCGGGGCGGTCTGGAGAAGCAACCGTGACAGAGTTCATGGAGACAAAACGGCTGCGCGAAGCTGAGCCGAAAATCGTGCAGGCCTGGCCTTCTCCACAAGACTATAACGAGTCCGTGCAAAACCCCGATTCTTGTTTTTCTGATGAAGCGCTCAAGCAGGCCCAGCCAGAGCTGAATTTTCTTGGCATTCCCAAAACTGCTTCTGGCAATTTTGCATCTGTTTATCACCTGTTCTCCGCAAAATCCGATTGTGCTGTGCGTTGTTTCTTGCATCCGTACAGTGACCAGGAGCAAAGATATAAGGCAATCTCGGAAAAGTTTTCACAAATCCACGCTCCATACTTGGCTGACTTCAAGTATGTCAACGATGGAATCAAGGTAGCAGGAAAGCCGTATCCAATCTTGAAAATGGAATGGATACAGGGGCAGACGCTTCTTCAGTTCATACAGGAGAACCTGGATGATTCGCGAAAACTAAAGGATCTCGCTGCTTCCTTCAAAAATGCCGTTTTGGATCTCCAAAGGAATGGTATCGCGCACGGTGACCTTCAGCACGGCAATATTATCGTTGATTCTGAAGGGCGGGTTAATTTTGTTGATTACGACAATTGCTACGTACCAGAACTAGCGGGAAATATAAGCCACGAGCTGGGGCACAGCTGTTATCAGCACCCAGCTCGATCCTTTTCGGATTTCAATGAACGCATAGACAACTTTTCTGCTTGGCTCATTTTGATTTCTATTCTTGCGCTTTCTGAAGATCCCACGCTCTGGAATAAGCTGGATGCCGGGCAGGACTGTTTGCTGTTCAAACAATATGACTTGCAAAACCCGCTTAACTCTAAAGCATTCCATACCCTAGAAGCGCATTCGAGCGAAACGGTAAAGTGCAATGCCCGTTTTTTGCGTTCTCTGCTACAAAACGAATTTTCAGAAGTTCCTTCGCTTTCTGAAGAGATGATTGTTCCCGATGATCTCGCCGCGCTGGAAAAACTGATCGAACCCTCAGCGCGGGCTCAGCCGGATTTTCGTGAATGGCACGACGGTTCTGAAACTTCAGCTCAAGAATCGAATTCCTTGCTTGCTCCATCAAATCCGATAAAGAAAAAAATCTTCTCTGGCGTAGCAATGAGAGCTTTACTCTGGTCGAGACCTTCTCATGGTATCCCAACTACAGTTTTAATGGGAGCAGCTGTGCTCATTGCTCTGATGTTTTTCGCTGGTTCGTTTCTATTGAACACAATTAACACGGATGGAACCATGAAAGCGGTTTCTTCTGAGGCTGCAAAAACAAAAGCAAATCCATGGGCTGAGTATGATAAGACTTTGCAGACAATGATGAATGATGGCATGAGTGCGTTCAAAGCCGGTGACTATGCTAAAGCCAAAGACAAATTCGCAGCTGCATTAAAACACACAGAAAGTCTCGGATATGAGGACGTTCGTCAAATCGAACCATTAGGCGCATTGGCGGAACTTTATCGCTTGCAAGGAAATTATGATGATGCTGAATCCATGCTAAAGCGACTAGTTAGTGTACGTGAGCAATATCCCGATGAGCGTAAGGTAGAGCTGGCAAAGGCTTTAAATAATCTTGCTGCGCTTTATAAAACTGAAGGTAAATATTCCGAGGCAGAAGCTGTCTATTCAAAAGCCGAGGAGCTCATCAATACTAGTCGGAAAGATAGCCATGAAAATCTGTTTCCTGTTGATCTAGCTCTGGCATTAGCGCAAACCGAAAACGGTCAGGCGGATTTGTGCCGCATCAGGAATCAGTATGCCATGGCTGAGAAACTGAGTATGAAGGCGTTGGATGCCCGCAGGATTTCTGGAGAAAACAAAGTAGACATTGCAGAAAGCTGGTGTACTCTTGCGAAGATATATTCGAGTCAGGGAAAGTACAAAACTGCCGAGCAATATTTTTGCGAAGCAAGTTCGATTCTCGCAAAAGAATATGGATCGGAGAGCCCTTATCTTGCAAATGTTCTCAACGGTCTTGGTACTGCTTATCTGGCGCAAGGGCAAAACGAACTTGCTGATGCAACCTTTAATAAGGAGCTGAAGATCCTGAAATCTTCCTTTGGCGAATCTCACCCTCTTGTTGCGGAAACCTTAAACGGAATTGCTGCGACATGGGCTGCTGGCGGTCAGTATTCAGAGGCAGAGAAAGTACTGCGCCGAGCTCTAGCAATTCGCGAAAAGGCTTATGGCAAAACACATGTATTTTGCGCCGACAGTTTCAATAAGCTTGCGGAAAACTACCGCAAGGAGAAAAAATATGCAAAGTCCATTGAGTATTACAAGAAGGCGATGGCAATTTACCAGCGCGATGCGAAAGCCAATAGCGCGGGTATTGCCGCGCTGTTAAATAATATGGGTCTGGTCGCCCTTGAACAAAGCGACCCTAAGCAGGCACTCGCTTTATTCGAGAACGCAAAAGCAATTAATGAAAAAAATCTGGGAGCAGAACATCCAATTTTTATTACCAACATAAATAACATTGCAACAAGTCTGCAAGCTGAAGGTCGATACGCGGATGCGGAGAAGCTATACAAAAAGGCGCTTTCGCTGCGGGAGAAAGTGCTCGGTCCCAAACACAAAGCTGTAGCGGAAAGCCTGAGAAACTTAGCCACATTGTATCGTGCGACAGGAAGAGATGCGGAAGCTGATCGACTGGATAAGCGAGCGCTTGCAATTGGCACGGGGGACGAAGGTCCGTGGCACGTGAAAAACCTAAAAATATAGCCAGTGAACTAACAGCATTGCAGAATGAGCCGGCATTGAGAAAAATTTCTAGCCCTGAGATCGGCATCTTTAATGCAAAAGTAAATCTTGCCGCCATCTCCCCACATTCCAAACTTATCGTCGGAATCTAATTGTAAGAGGAGCCGCCAATCCATGGAGGAATTCTCGAATTCTTTTGCTTCCGCTCCGCAAAATGCCTTGCCGTCGGCGCAGGAAATACCGTGCGAAACGAGTTCACATTCCATTCGCCAGTCCGATTGAATCAGTTGAGGATATCCCAGGAATCGATGCACAGGTTCATTCCCATAGCATTTCTCAAGGAAGTCGAAATAATAGTCGTCAGCTTCGTCGTGTACTTTTCCATCTTCAGTGCGCAGATTCTTGCCGTTAAGTTCGTTTGCCTGTGGGTCAGGATGAGTGAGTTCCTCCTTCCAGCTGATACTCTGATAAGGAAGCTTTGGTTCGTAATTTTCATCAGACGATTTTAGAACAAGGTCATTTGAAAAAAAATACACAGCCGCGGCGCCTTGATGAGTTGGGTCGAATCCCCATGGTTGATGTTGCAGATCATAAAAGAAACTCAGCAATCCTGATTTCGGAAGACTCGACGATTTCGAGGCTTCAGTTTCTGCAAACTCCGCGAGATCTAGTTGGCAAAGAAAGGAAAGCCGATTGCCCGGCGGCGAAATCGGCCAAATGAATTCCAATGGTAAAAGGGGCGAGCCACCAAGTTGGCACTTGCTATTGCCGTACTTTTGTTGAAGGATCAAACGAAGGGATGGAGCGCTGTTTGATTTCAAAAATTCGTCGAATTCTACGATTTCGTTATCGGAGTTCGTTTTGCGTGGCTTTTTGTTTCTGCCGAGGATTTTATTTATCCACTCCATCTTTCCGCTCCCTGCTTGCTTGCTTAGCCAGATGCATGCCTCACTTAACTTTCAAATTTCGGTCAGTACCGAAGAACAGGGGCGAAAAGATTTTGAAGCACGCCCCTCCTGCGTCTGCCTCCGAGTACCTGCACTGAATTTTGTAGATCGGGAGTGAAAAGGCGAAATGCTTCTTCCGTATCGTCATCATTTCTGCCGCCACCAAAGCGCTCTTCGAAAGAACGCAATAGAGTAAATCTCTCTGCGGACAGTTGGGGCTGGGTGAAGATAGGTGTCGCGGCTTCGGCGCTGGCTGCAAATCCTGTATTTAGCGCGGGGTCTGGAGGCGCTTTCAAGACCTGCCGCAGAGTTTGTTCTGGCGTCGCTTGTTCCGTTTGAAAGGACGAGCCGGCTATGCCCCCAAGTGAGCGATTGAGCAAACTTTGCTGGCGCTCTAGAGATGCCGGCAGCGAAAGCAATGGTAGAGACTGCCCGCCTGTTTTGAATCCGCATGAATAACAACCCGCACCTGATCTCAATTGCGAAGAGTATTCTTGTGCACTGACTTCATTATTCTCAAGCAAAACAGTTCCAGCAACTAATGAAGCAAGAAAAAGGACGCGTCGAGTAATACCTATCCGCTCAGATTTCACCAATTGCATCTCCCTACATGCATAAGCTAGTCTCCCGCGCTGCCGCCGCGTTTATTTGCGGCGCGGATTTCTTCCGCATTTGCGAGCCTGGTTCCTGTTTTCAATTCTTTGCTGGCGCGATCGTCCGCGCGAAGAAGAACTGTATCTCCTTGATTAACATCGCCGGAGATCTCAATCTGATTTTCCATCGGAACGCCGGTGCTTACGGGCACGCGTTTTGTCGCATTGCTTTTGACTACAATTACAAATGATCCTTTTAAATCTGTGCCAACTGCAGACAGTGGAACGAACAAGCTGTCTCCTGAGCGAGATTGTTTCCAATCAACTTTTGCATACATTCCTGGTTCGAGATCTGCTTTCGAGTTGTCTACATCAAGTTCTACCGGCATCGTGCGCGTATTATGATCCAGCGCATAGCCAGGACGTGCAATTCTGCCTTCGAATTTTTTGCCCAGGAATGCGGGCACAGAGAAAGTGAGAATTCTTCCTTTGGTTATGCCAGATACTGCTGCTTCGGGCACTGCAACGACCAATCGCAATTTGCGGCGTTCTTGCAAGCGCAAAAGAGCATCCGCGTTTCGGCCGCTTTCGACTGCAACGATGCTGCCTTCGTGCACGTTGCGTTCGGTAATTACTCCGTCAAAAGGCGCTTTTATTGTCAAATAAGACTGCATAGCTTGAATTGATTTGACAAGCTTTTGTGCTGCGGAAATGTTTTCCTTTTGCGATGCTACCAGCGCTGCCATGGCCTTTATGTTTGCTTCTACGCCGTGAATTCGTGAGAGGTCGGCTTCCACTTTCTTCTGAGCGAGATCCACGTCATTTTGCGCGACAGCGCCTGGCGTTTTGTTTGCCTCGGCCAGGCGGTTGGCGGTTAGCTGATCTGCCTCCAGTTGTGCTTTTGCTTCGCTTTGTTTTTCCAGCTCCGCCTGATATCGCGCCTGGCTTTCGCGCCAGGTGGATTGTGTGACTGCGAGTTTTGCGTCTGCTTCGCGCAATTTTTCATCAAGTTCAGGACAGCTTATTTTGATCATATCTTGTCCAGTTTTGACATGAGAACCGCGATCAACTCCTATCCACGCGACATAACCCTGGACTTTTGCGTGGATAGCAACATCGCGATAGGCAAGCAGTTCACCTGGTAATTCGGTTGTGACGTCGAGCGATTTTTTGATGATTGGAACTATCAGCTTTGCTTGGGCGTGCGTGTCGGAGTTTGCCTGGGCGGAGCAGGCTGTGTTGGAACTAATAATGAGAGCAAACAAGAATGTGAGGTTTTTAGATACGAGCTCATTGCGGGCGACGCATGGCCGATGGGGACCCGTTGACGAGCGCAAGCGAGCCAACGGCATCGGAGCCCCTATACATAAGATTTGTATCCATGAGAGGTTCCGTTTCGATGATTGGGTCCGTATCCATGAGGACAGCCGTATCCATTGCTTGATGAAATGCTTGTGCAAATGAGTGCCATGAATTGTTGGCTTTTGACACCTCGGCGGATTCTTATCGTTGAAACGTGTATTGTCGGATTTCATAGCCATTTGCATCGTACCCTTATTCATTCTAGATCGGTCATTCATTGGTGGGGGCAGGCCTTACCTGCTCGCATCACAATCCGGATCGTTAATGTCTCTTGTGCTCATTCTCCTCAGCGCTGTTATCTTCTGAAGGATTATCTTCAGGTAAAAGTGATGGTGATTTCTTGCTGGCGCGTGCTCGGACCATCGCGTAAATGATCGGTAGCACAAGCAATACAGAAGGTGTTGAAACCAGAAGTCCGCCGATTACGGCACGCCCGAGGGGGGCAGTTCTCTCGCCTCCGTCGCTCATTCCCAGTGCCATCGGTACCATTCCGAATACCATGGCCAGACTTGTCATCAACACCGGGCGCATTCGGGCTGCCGCACCACCGATGGCGGCAGTTTTAGCAGACATGCCTCGCAAGCGGCGTTCTTCCGCGAAAACACAAACGAGAATCGAATTGGCAACGCCCACACCTGTAGCCATAATCGTTCCCATGAATGACTGAATATTCAAGGTGCTGTGAGACAAGAAGAGTGCAAGTAACGCTCCACAAACAATCGCTGGGACTATAGAAATAATCACCAGCGCCAGCTCTATCGATTGGAAAAATGCCGCAAGCATCAACGCAATTGAGACTACTGCAAATCCCACACCCAGATAGAGTGATTCGAAGACCTGCCGCATTATCGGAACCTGTCCTCGCACGGTCACGCGCACTCCCCGTGGTGGCTTGCCGCAATTCGCCACCGCTTTCTCAACCTCACGCGCGGCTTTTCCAAGATCGTCCCCGGCAAGGTTCGCTGTGATACTGAGCGTCCTGCGCATATTGTAGTGATCGTATTCTCCAGGCATCGTTCCGTAACTCAAGGTGGAGACGTCTCTCACAAACGGCCCCATGAAGGAGCCGCCTTTGACTGGTAGGGAGCCGATATCACTAAACGAGGAGATGTCTCCCTGTGGAACTTGCACCTGCACTTGATACGAGAGCCCATTCTTCGGATCTCTCCAGAAAACAGGAGCCATGAATCGGCTGGAGTACGTTCCGCCGATGATAGTTCGGCCGACATCTTTTGCCGTGACGCCCAGCTGTCCCGCGCGAACGCGATCGACATTTACTTCCACTGTGGGAAAGTTCATTGGTTGTGCCAGGGTGACATCGCGCAGATAGTCCAGCGTTTTCAACTCAGTGAGAACTTTGTCTGCGAATGCCTCATCGTCCCCGAAATTCGGTCCATCTACATCAACCTGGATGGGCGTATTAGAGCCGAAGTTCATGATTTTGGTCACAATGTCGCCGGCTTCAAATGAAAAGGAAACATCAGGCCAGTTCTTTTCGAAAATTTTTCGCAAACGCTCTTTAAGCTCGCTTGTAATGATATGAGCATCGTCTTTGAAGGAAATCATGAGCACAGCTTCTTGCGGTCCGCTTGTCCACATGTAAGCATTGGCAATCGCATATGTTGGTGGTTGAGTTCCAACGTAACCAATTGATACTTCAACCTTTTGCGGACCCACCTCTTTTCCGATTTCTTCAAGTACGCTTACAGCAATTTTCTCTGTTTTTTCGAACCGGGTTCCTGTTGGACCTTTGATTCTGAGCTGAAAGCCTTTGGGGTTTCCGAGCGGGAATATTTCCTGCCCCAGGCTGAAGTAAACGCTGCTAATTGCTAGAGCAATAGCAAAAAATGCCGGCACTACTAGAAAGCGGCATCGATGAAGTCCTATCAAAAAGCGCTTGTAGCTGTTGCGAATTGCCAGCAGAATAGGCGGATCTTCATGATGAACCGCGCCCGGTTTTATCAACCATCCGCACATAACAGGAACGAATGTCCCTGACAAAATATAGGAAGCAAACATCGCCAGGCCTACTGCCAGCGACAAGGGAACGAACATGGATTGCGTTGTACCTACCATGAAGAAGGCCGGCGTAAATACTGATACAACGGACAGCATGGCCAGAAGTCTTGGAACCGCGACTTCGGTGCTTGCGTCGAAAATTGCTTTAAATACGTTTGTGCTTCGGCCGAGGTGAGAATGGATGTTCTCGATGACTACGGTGGCTTCATCAACTAGAATTCCGACAGCGAGCGCCATACCACCGAGGGTCATGATATTGATGCTCTGTCCCATTAGCCAGAGCACACATACAGCAGCAAGTAAGGCAAATGGTATGTTCAGAACAACTATTAGTGAACTGACAAAATTGCGCAAGAATATGAGCACCACAATGCCAGTTAACCCGGCTCCGATTGCACTTTCAACAAGCAGTCCGTGCAATGCTTCCGTAACGTATACTGATTGGTCGAACTGGAATGAAATCTTGATGTCTTCTGGCAGAAGGCTCTGCATATATTCGAGCTTGCTTTTCACGCCTTCGACCACTGCAAGAGTCGATGCACTCGCTTGCTTGGAGACGGCCATGTACACAGTTCGGTTGCCGTTTACGAGAGCGTAGCCGGTTGTGATGTCAGTGGAATCATTGATGGAACCGAGGTCTCTCAAGAAAACTGTGGACATGCCCTCGTGTTTTACAACAATTTTGCCAAGTTCCTGAATATTTTCAGGCACAGAATTGAGCACGGTCATTTGTTGAAGGTCACCGCTACGCACGATACCTGAAGGCGTTATTGAGTTTCCTTCGCTAAGAGCATTGACGAGATTTTCCATTGAAACATGGTACTGATTTAGTTTCGTTTGGTTGATGGTAATAACTATCGAGCGTTGATTGCCGCCGAATGGTGGCGGAGTAGACACGCCTGGCGTGGTCGCGACCACCGGACGAACTCTGGAAAAAACGAGATCTTGTATTTCTCCAAGGCTTCGGTTTGGGCTGTCGAATACAAGAAAGCCCACCGGAACTTGTCCTACATCAAATCTCAATACAAAAGGGTCGACTGTGCCCGGCGGAAGGTAGGATTTTGTGCGCTCTACCTGGGCGATTACCTGCGCCATGGCGTCAGCCATATTCGCTTCCGGGCGAAAATAAATGTCGATAACTGATGCACTTTGAATAGACTTCGAACTAATGTGATCAACATTATTTATGTAGAAAAAATGCTGTTCGTAGTTAGTGACAATATAGCCTTCCATCTGGGCTGGGTCCAGCCCGCCATAGGGCTGAATCACCGATATTCGCGGCACTTTCAGATCCGGGAAAATATCCACTTTCATGCGAAGTACGGCCAGAGCCGACAGGATCACAACGCTGACGATTGCCACCATTATGGTGACGGGGCGCCCCATGGCTAATCTAATTAGCCACATAATTACGGTCTCCCTTGCACGCTTCTGGTCAACGTAAGGAACGGTCTTAAATCGCCTCGCAACGCCGACATAGACAGCAGGACACGCCAGATGCCTACATGCGCCTGCGCCTCTTCCAGGCGCGCTTGTGCCATAGCCTGGCTTGCTTCAGCAAGCGCTACCACTGACGAGAGCCCATTATTGTATCGAGCTTGTGCCTGGCTTAATGCCATTTCGGCCGATTGCAATTGTACTCTTGTGTTTTCCACGATTTCATACGCTGCTTGCAGCTGCGCACGCGTCTGCGCGTCTTCTGTTTTCAGGTTATTCCTTACCAGGTCCAGATCAAGATAAGACTGGCGTATACGCTGGTCTTGCATTTTTTTCTCTTCGTGAAGGCGAGCAAAATCTAGAAAGTTCCAGTTCATGATCATGGCAAGCTGGTAGTTCGGAACGTAGGGAAATACTCCGTGCAGCGCCACAGATTGTTCTCTGGAATGAATGTTTAGACCACTGCCTCTCATCTGAAATCCTGCCAGCCAGTGAAAGGTGGGATAGTATTCTTTGTTTAGCACCTGTCGTTGTGCAATTTGTGATGCTACATACGCTTTCCCTGCACTGATTACGGGCACGCTTTCATAATCAGGCACTTTAAACACTGCGGTTTCTTTTTCAACATAGCCGTTAATTGCACCAGGATTGATGTCTAATTTTTGACCCGCGATACCAAGCGCGTTTGCCAGGCTTGCAAGAGCAAGATCTTCCGCTAATTTAGCGCGCACAAGTGAATTTCGTGCGCGTGCCAGTTCCGCTGCAGCCAGATATGAATCTGCGCCGGGACGCAGTTTGCTTTTCACTTGTGTATCGACGCTATTTTTTATTTGTTCGAAAGCTCGTACATTTTCCTCTGCCGCTTTTACCTGCTCTTTTGCAACAACAGTATCGAGAAAATTTAATGCGGCACTAACTGCGGTATCAAGCTCTGTCACTCTTGCTTCCTGCGATGCTTGATTGTAGTTTGCCTTACTCAAGTTAATGCGTGCTTTGTGCAGTCCAAAATCAAGTGGCTGCCAATCGACATTGAAGCCGCCACCGCTAAAGAAGCGCGGTTGCATGGAGATGGCGCCGAGTCCGGGTCCAGGGTTTGCAGGAAAAACAGGGCTGCCATATATGATTTGCGTGATCTGATTTCGGCTAGCCATTATCTCTTGATATTGCATCAGAGCTTCCGGCATATACTCGTTTATTTTCCGCAGAGTGACGCCTTCTCGCGCTGTAGACACCTGAAGCCTTGCTTTGAGCAGCTTTGGATAATTACTATCGGCAATCGCTACTGCTTCGTTGATCGTCAGAGGATGCTGGCTATAGATGGCTTGCTCATCATGGCGGATTGCCGGTCGCAGCTGCGCCTGAGCTTCCGCCGCTCCTTTCTCGATTCCATTTTTTGCTGTTGAGCCTGCAGCATTGTCGTTGACAGCCTGGTCAACAGCCGCTATGGATCTGCCATCTGTTAACGGCTGCATGCTTTTGAGCTGAGCGCTTTGAGCCGGGTAAACTGCGCTACTAAAGCAGAAAGCCATGAGTAAGATTGAAGAAGCAGTTCTAAGCTGATCCAATTTACGTGCTCCGGCCTCGCGTTGAGAACTGTGCATGCAACCCGAAACTAATTCTAGCACTTAAGTTCGAGTGTGTGCGAAATTCAGTTCAAGGATGAGCTAATGGATATGAATGCGATATGCCTGAAAAATGAAGCCCGCACAGAATAATGTGCGGGCTTCCAATTTTTTTCTCAGTAGGCAGGCCTTATTTACCGGCGTCCTTTTCAGCTTTTTCTTCAGCCTTTTCTGCTTTCTTCGCGGCTCTGCCTGCGCGATGAGCATGACCTTTGGCTTCCTGGTCTTTGGCCTTGTTTTCTTCAGCCTGTGCTTTAGCCTGATCTTTTGCTTCTTTTGCGGCTTCATCTTTTGCAGAGCACATTGGTGCGCACAGCCACAATGTGGCAAAACAAAGCATAAGCAATTTCTTCATAGCTGGAACCTCCATAGGGAATCCTGTGTGGGCGATGCCATGGGGCCGCCCTGCATTAAATGCAACGGATGTTCCATACTAGCAGCGTACTGTCGACAGTTCAATTATTGTTTCGGATAAAGCTGCGGCGTTTGCAATTGGAATGGATTGTTCCAGTTGCTCTTGTATTGGTTGTTGATGGCTTGCTGAATACTGGGCTGTGCGCCAGGAATGCCTTTAACAACGTCAAGCTGGAGTTCTTCCATCTTCTTGTTATCCGGATTGTTTGGATCCAGTTGCTCTGCTTGTCGTAAGTATTGAATTGCAGCTTGATACATTACGTTTGCATCGCCACCGTTGTTCTTTGTTGCCATGTAGGAGGCTTTGGCAAGGAATCCAATGGCGACGTCGCGTGATGATTTAGCCACGAATTTTGGATCTTTCGAGGTTGTGACATCGAGTGTATTCTTCATTCGCACAAGAGCCTGATCCATATCCGTACCATTGACTCTAGCTTGATCCTTCAGTTCATTGAAGATGCCTTTGATGTCGTGCTCACCATAAACTTTGTTGAGATCATCTTCGACTCTCTTTTGCTCATTCTTCAATTGTTGAATGTAGTTATCATCCATGACCTGTCCATCGACAGTCTGGCCTTTGTGGGTTTCAGCGTATTGCTGCGCCGAGACTAGTGATCCGGCGGACATGCGCAACCAGGTTGTTGCTTCGCCACCGAAGTCATAGTTGTAACCTTTCAGGATTCTGTCTTTCTTGTCTGCGTGTGAGTTGATATCGAGGCGGGTTCCAGATTCGAGTCTGAACTCACCGAGTGCAGCGCCGAGAACTGCTGTGCCACGCATGTGAGTGACTGGACTTGTTATTGATTGTTTGGCCAACCAGTCGCGCATTTGTAATTCAAGAGCAACTTCGTTTTCTTCACCGAGTTTCTTGCCTGCTTTTACAGCATTGTCGAAACTTGAGTCTGTGCGCGCCATTTGATCGTGCGTGAATGCATTTTGTGCTGTGTCTCTGAGTTCGGCACCAGTGCTGCCGTCCCATCCGAACATGTGTGAAACTCCGTTGTATGCTCTGCCGAGAAGCCATGCGCCACCAACAAGTGCCGCTTTAGTTTTGCCATCTACTGGAGCCATTGCCGCGGCAGTTATGCCGACGCCATCGACCAGGTTTGGACGAAGCAACTTGCTGTATTCTGCTGCTGCGCTGAATTGTCCTGTACCCGACGCGTAGTCAGCTACGCGGGCGCCGATGAAGGCGCTTCCTGCAATAGCGAATTTATATCTGGCTGGAATGTTGGACAGCAAAACTGCAGGTACGGCAATGCCATCGAAAAAGAGTCGTGTTGAATCAAGCTCTGGTGCTTTGTATCCGAACATGCGGCTGCCCAGATAATCCATTCCGTAGCCTGCGGCTAGAGTTAATCCTGCTACACCGAGACCTGTTGCTGCACCCCTCAGTGTTCTGCCACCAAGTGTGCCGGCACCAGTTTCAATAGATTGCTGAAGTTCTTTGCGAGCATTTTCCATGCCCGCTTCGGCAAGAGTCGCTGCCCGGCCGGCTTTACCATTTTCTTCCGCTGCTTTAGCGAACTCTGATAATACCTTCGCTTCTTTGCTGCCGGTAACAAACAATTTCTTCCCGGCTTCAACTTCTTCAGCGGTGCCGATTACACCGGCGACCTTCGCTGGATTCGATACGAATACAGCGTTGCCCAGGAAGGCTTGTTGTTTGAGAACTATTTCGCGTGCTGCATCATCAACAGCCATTCCGGCTACCTTAGCATCAAGACGATCGAGCACAGACTTGAGCGGCTCGGCTGCTTTAGTGAGTGCTTCAGTTTTTATGGTTGCTTCTGCAAGCCGCGCATTATGAGCTTGTTCAAGAAGGGAAACTTTGTCAGCAAATGCTCCCTGCTCTTTTAGCATAGGGCTATGGTTTTGCCACCACTGCATCAATCCGGTCTGTGGTTCACCCATGCTTGTGAGTAATTTCTTGTCGAGATACCACTCGCCTGCTCCAATAGCTGCACCAGTTCCCGCACCGGTCATGAGATGACCAAATACCGACGATTTTGCTTCGAGGCTTTTCTCGACGCTTGCTCTCGCGTCGCCAGGCATGTCGTTGAGACCAGGGTTTGATGGAACGCTCGGGGCATCACCGCGTGGCATGCCGGGGAACTGTCCTGTTTGTCCCTGTCCTGCTATTGCAGGGTTTGCAACGTCACGTCTCCAGTCGAGTCCTCCACCTTGATTTGCAGGTGCTGGATTCGGATTTGGATTTTCCGGAGGAGAATAAGGCTGAGCGCGCGGTCCTGGATAGCTGGAGTCTGGATAGCCTGTGCGCCAGGGGCTATTGCCACTGTTATTGTTTACGGGAGGCTGAGCGTCTGTGCCGGGTCCACGATAAGTTGAATCGGGATATCCCGCGCGCCAGGGGCTGCCATTGCCTGGATTATTGTTATATGTTGGCTGCTGTGTGTCCTGTCCGGGTCCGCGATAGGACGAATCCGGATAACCTGCCCGCCACTGGCCTTGCGGCGCTGGTTGCGGTGTGGGTGGGGAAGCGTCTGTTCCCCATGGAGAACTGCCATTGTTTTGTGGAAATCTTTGTGCGTCTGGAGCTACGCTGCCGAATCCAGCACGCCATGGCTTCTGTCCATTGCCGCCGTTCTGATTTGGATTGCGTCCGTCCATTGTTGGGTCTATTGGCTGCATGTTGCGCGCAAGAGGTGCGACGTTGTCACCCCAGCCTGCTCGGCTGACCCTCTCGCCTGCATCTTGTTCAGCAGATTTGTCAGCCCATGGGCTGTCTTGCTTAACGTGGGAATCTCTTTCCGAGAAAGTTCCATCCACCATTTATCGAGACCTCCAGCCTTGAGAAACTATCCCGGTCGAACGGGATCGAAACGAACACCTATTTATTTCCGCATGGGACAATATTAGAAATAAATCAGCGAATCATAAATGCGTGTTATCACCCCGGGTATGGGAAAATTCCCACTCGCTCTGGTCTTCCTTATATATGATGCGGCTTTTTGGATTCAGTCCCTGAGTAAGAAAGCGGAAGCTCCGGGATCGCGGGCGTCCCGCCCGCTTTAACGATTCGGAATGGTGGATTGCCGGAGTATGGGCAGGCGGGACGCCTGCGATCCCTTGATAGCTGCGTCTCACATTGTCGCACGCTTGGGATATGGGGCGTTGGAACAGGACCTAGCGCGTGCCGCGCTGGCACCTCATGTGATACCGCATGGGATTCCCCGCAGAACGATTCACGAAAAATCCACGGATAATAATGTAGCTTCTTGATATTGGCTTGGTCAGGGCACGAAAAAAAGCGTTTGGTGGTTCAATGAGGATGCCCACTCATGTCATTTCGCGATGCAATATATCAGGACGAGTCCAGCCAGCAGTCCGGTCCGCAAAAAGAGTTTCACCCAATAAGAGATCTTATTGATAATATTCGAGCCAATCGAGAACGCAGGCACGAAGCCAGGCTTTCTCGCAGGCAGGATCGCAATTCACACGACGGCGATTCGCCGGTTCAACATAATCCATATGATCGTCATGCACAGCCGGACAGAATTGCTGCAAACGAGTTTCCGCGCAATATGCCGTCTTACGACAATTATCCTCCGCGCAGAAATGTCCCGCCGCAATACTATCCGCCGCGTCCGGAGCAGAATCGTCCAGGAATTGATTTGACACCACCTGCGGTGCCGCCGATCAGATTCAGCACGCAGGAACCCCCGCTTGCTGACGAAAAAAAAGCGGTTTCGAATTATCCTGGCAATGGCGCCGGCACAGAGCCACAAAGGTTGCCGGCAGGGTTCGACCTGAGCGGATTTCCAAAGATCGAACCTCCTGCAGACAATGAGCCAGTTGCCGATGACGCTCGGATTACAGAAAGAACTGTGCCTGAGCCGATATACATAACGGAGCGGAATGGCGACAGAATGTCTATTGCCGACAGTAAATCTGTAAGTGCCGATGATCGCCTGTCTGTTTATTTGAGAGAGCGTGGAAATCTGCTTACAGAGCTGGACGTGAATGGTGCAGGAATTAGCGATAAAAGCCTTGCCATGCTCAGTCAGGCACCCAATTTGAATAAACTAGCCTTAAACGATACATCCAGCGACGATAACAGTATGAATGTTCTTGCCAAACAGGGACTGAAGAATTTGCAAGAGCTCAACTTGCATTCAACGCGAGTTGGTGACGCGGGTGTTGCGCAGTTGAAGGACATGCCGATCAAGAAATTGAATTTGTCCGACACAATTGTTTCTGATGACTGTATCAAGCAACTGAAAAACATGCGTTCGTTGCAGGTTCTTACACTGGATTATAGCGACATACGAAATGAAGGCGCCAAATCATTCAAAGAAATGCCTAACTTGCGCTCTCTTTCCTTGAAGGGCTGCCCGATTACAGATGATGCTGTGATGGATCTTTCAAAATGCCAGCAACTTATGGTGCTCAATTTGGAAGACACTAAGCTTAGTGCAGATAAAGTGGCCTTCTTGCAAAAGAACATGCCTAAATGCGTGATCATTCCGCCAGATGGAACGGGCAACGCATCAGAAGGGCTTTCTAATCACAGACAGCATCAGCATCCACAAGAGCGCCGTCCCGGCATCTTCCGTCTCCCCTCTCTCCGCCGCGAACGCGACCGCTAAAATGCAATCCGAACCGGCAAAGATCGGCTCCACCACTAAAGCGGAGCCCCGGGATCGCGGGCGTCCCGCCCGCTCCAAAAATATTCAAAGATCAAATAAAAGCCGACATCCTGGCGGCTTCTAAGAATCGGATCGATTTTGCTGGAGTAAAAGCCAGCGAGCCGCAGCAAGCCTCGTAATGGGGACCCGTGCGAGCGCAGCGAGTGCGGGTTGGAGAGGCGACGCGGGCGCTCCCGGAGGCTCCGCCTTTGGAATTAGCCGCGTGCGTTCATGTAATAGCGGCTGTGCGCTGCTGCTGGCTGATTGTTGTATTTAGCGTTTGCTTTCTCGTGATAGGCTACTTCGCACGGCGCCGTCCGCGTGAAGACCATCTGCCCAATCGGCATTCCTGCGTGCAAGCGAACAGGTCGATTTCCGACGTTGACTATTTCAAGGGTTATTTGAGCCGGTGGATGGCTGAACCCGGCGTCAATGAAGCCCGCTGTAACGTGGACCATAACTCCTAGTCTTGCCAGCGAGGACTTGCCTGTGAGCTGTCCCACAATGTCGCGAGGTAAACACAATTTTTCCAGAGTTGCCCCAAGGATGAACTGTCCCGGGTGCAAAAGGATGCTGTCGCCCTGCACATGGACCACATTGGCAAGCACAGTTTCAGACTTGTAAGGGTCAATGATCTCATCAGAACGTTCATGCCAACCAAAGCGGTCATCAAGACGCACGTCGTAGGAATTTGGCTGGATGAGTACGTCTTCAAAGGGTTCGATTATAAGTTTGCCCTCGGCGATTTCTGCTCTGATTTCGTGATCAACTAAGATTGACATACGCTCTCCGGTAGCGCATTGGAAGGGCTTGCTTAGTACGTTTATACATTGAATTGCAGGGAATTGCCCACTAGCTTTTTCTCATACGGCAGTCGAACTTCAGCTGTTAGAGCCGGAAGAGAGCAGATTTGTTCAGTCAGTAAAGAACGAGCACGAAAGTTTTAGCACAATTTATGTTCACACGCAGTAGCTCTGCTGTCTGCTGTTCCATTCACACTTTTTTAGAAGCGGGCGGGACGCCCGCGATCCCAGGGCTTACGCTGTTCCAACGCACGATTGGCGAAGGGAATGAGTCGCTCGCCCAGGCTCAAGGTAATCGAAAGAGCGCCCGTGAGGCGCCTCTACCGTTATGAGATCCGGGTCTCGGTTAAATGCTGAGATTCAAGTTCGAGCTGTGTCCAGGGAATGCCTTGGCGGTCGGGTTGATGAATACGGCAGCAAAATTGACTGCTGTTGCAGCTTCTGATGCGCCAGTAGCGATGAGCTTCAATTTTGCAGGGTGTGAGCAGATGTCACCTGCTGCATAGACTCCTGGCAGATTTGTTTCCATCTTTTCGTTGACTGCAATGGCGTTGCCCTCCATGTGCAATCCCCATGATTTCAAAAAGTCGAGGTTGATGACAAAGCCGATGTTGATCAGAATTGCGTCAGCTTTGATGGTTTCTTCTTTGCCGGTGCGGTTGTCGAAAATTACTGCGCCTTCAACTTTTCCATTTCCCAGAACTTGTTTCAGCTCGTAGAAAACTTTGATGTCAACGTTATTGCGCTTCATCTCTTCTACCGATGTTTGCACCGCGCGGAATCCGTCTCTGCGGTGAATCAAGGTTACTTTCGCAAATTGCGAGAACTCATTTGCCCAGTCAACTGCGGAGTCGCCGCCGCCGATGATGAGAACGTCCTTGCCGCGGAACTGCTCTTTGTTTTTCACGGCATAGAAAATATTTTTTCCTTCGAGCTCAGTTGGGTATTCAACGTCAAGCTTCTTGGGAACGCAGGCGCCGGCTCCGAGTGCCAGTAACACTGTCTTGGTGAAGTGCTCACCCTTTGTATCCGTTGAGATCTTCCAGGTGCCGTCTTCAAGACGGGACATCGAGGTGACTTTCTCGCCCAGACAAATTGATTGCTTGAATAATTGCGCTTGTGTCGCGAGATTTTTTGCGAGATCTTTAGCAAGAATTTTCGGGTGTCCAGCTACGTCGTAAACGTATTTTTCTGGATAGAGCGCCGTTAGCTGGCCGCCCATCTCTGCCAAAACGTCAACTACTTTTGTTTTGAGTCCACGAAGACCGGCATAGAAGCTGCCGAATAATCCTGTGGGGCCACCGCCAATAATCGTGATGTCGTATACGTCCATTATGTAATTGCTCTTATTTCCTGGCTATAGATGCTGGCTAAAAAATGCCAGGGACAATTTTAACTCGGATCAGAGCCCATCTAACAAAGCCTTAGACTTTAAGTCAGATTAGCGCTGTTTGAGGCTTTCAAGTGCAAAATCCCTAAAGGCTTGCTCTGTCGGAGAAATGCGAATTTTGGACCTTGTAAAGCTGACAGCTATGAGCTACGTGTCGGCTTTTCCGGCGCAATGATGCTTAACGAAGTGAAGCCCGAGGCTATCTGTTGACGATCGTTTTAAGGCGTGGCCCCGAACTCGATGGCACACCAACCATGTAGTTAGATTGTGAAACAGGATAGGCTGCCGCTGGATTTACTGCTGTGACTGCTGCTCCAGCTCCAGCTGGTACCACTGATTGACCGTAGGCACTAGAAGGTAGTTGTGGGGCGGTAGCCGGCATCTGTACAGGACCTCCGGCTGTGCCGAATTGTGCTGGTGCTGCAGCTGCATTTGTTGGACTTGCAAGTACCGGCGCTGGACTTACCTGATAGCCAGCAAAGGATTGTGGCTGCAGTGAATTTGTTTGGCTTGGTGCTTGTTGAGCCGGCGGCGCCGGCATCGGCTGGACGGGGATCGCTTGCTGCGAGATCGGCTGCGCTGGAAGGGGATTGGAACCCGGAACGTAAATCTCACCGGTGCTATTTGAAGTTTGCACTGGGAAAGCATTCTTGATGCCAGCGACAAGCTGCCTGTCGACAGCTGTTTTATGCACATCACCTTTGGGCGTACCCAGAACTTGATTTGCCAGCGGCTCGTTATGCCGCACCCAGTAAATTACAAATATCCAGAGGAAGAAACCCAGGAATAGTAAGAAGAACATGAAGTTGGGTGTAAATTTCACACCCTGGAACAGGTCGCTGATTTTGATGTTCCTGATAAACGCAATGACATGTGCATTCGCGCTCGATGACCTGGATTGCTCCTGGTCTAATCCAAGCAGATGCGAAATTAGCTTGCCGCTTTTCTTATTTGCGTGCAAGGAGAAAATGGAATTGCCTTTGCTTGTCGGAGTTTGTTGAAATTGAGCAAAGGGACTCTTGCTGTTGCCTGTATGGCTCATTATTGCTCCCGGTCGGATCACGTGAGGGGGCTCAACCCGATACCTTACATATTAGCCAGCTCATATACAGTGTAAATAGAAAAACCCGAAAAGCATGGGAATCTTCCCACAGCTTAATGAACATTGTTAACTAAGGGCCTTTGGCTGGTGTTGATCCTGTGGCCATGTTCTTGCGGATCAGTCTCCGAATCGGACTGATCCCAGTATTTCGGAACTGGGGATGGAACTGCAGATTGAAACCGCTTCAAAAATGGGCGCCTCACGGGCGCCCATTAAATAAATGTTGATTTCAGAGCGCCCGTGAGGCGCCGCTCCTTAAGCAGAGCGGGCATCTCCTAGCGTGTTTCGATGCCTTCAAGCTGTGCGACTTTTTCGCGAAGGTGTTCAACCATGCTTGGAATTTCAAATACCGCGGGCAGTTTCTCTTCGATTGCGGTGATGTGTCTCGTAAGATCGATTGATCTTTCCATCAGCCTGATCAAAATTTGCTGAGTCGCGACGAGTTGGCGTTGGTTTTCAATAAGCTGATTGGATATACGTGCTGTCTCAACTCTCTGATCTATATTGAACGTGAGTAGCTGAGTCATTTTCTCTATTAGCTGGGCTAACTGTCCGTTCAAATAGGAATCACCGACGGTGGCACCGCTCTCTTGCTGCGTACTGTCTGTTGTCTCTGGGTTTTCAAAAAAGTTTTCGAACCCGCTCATTTCGAGGTCGGATTCTTGTTGATTGTTTTTGCGTTGGGCTTCAGGCATGAAGAAAATCCTCATGGATTAGATGAGTGGGGCTCGTGTGGTGAATCAGATGGTCTCCGCCAGTGGTGGCGTCCTGATGATTATAGCTAATGGATCAGAATAGTAAACCGGCTGGCGAAAATATTTTCCGTAGATGCCGAAGATCAATTGGAAGATAGGCGGATCTCGCATGGTTCATATTTGCATATATCTATATGTCCGATAAGGATAATCATCAGGCAATCAGCGAGCAAAATAAATTTTTCCAGAACAGTTTCTCTAATCTTTTTGCAGCGATGTTTCAGGCAATATGTGGATATTCTTCGGGCATGCAGTGCTGTGAACATGTGCTAAACAAGGGTCTCCGGATCAATGCTCCCTCGAACTCAAAGGGCGCCCGTGAGGCGCCCCTACCATTCGAATATCCGTATCCTTAGATAAGCTGCTTACCGCGTTTGAATACCATTGATACCGGATTTAGCGTCATGTTATACGGAAGTTCTTCCAGGCTGTCCAAGTTCAAGACCAGAAAATCTGCCTGATAATCTGGTTTGATTTGTCCGACGCTCTTTCCTTTCCCGAGCGCAAATGCTGCATTTACTGTGGCGGCACAAAATGCTTCTGCAAGAGTCATGCCCAGGTGCAGGCAGGATAGCCCGATAATAAACGGCATGGAGAATATATGGCAGGAGCCAGGGTTGTAATCGCTGCCTATGGCAACGGCCACTCCACGATCTATCATTGCACGCGCTGCTGCGTGCTCTCTTAAGTTGAGGAAGAACGATGTTCCAGGCAATAGCACTGCCACCGTATCTGATTCTGCCATCAAACTCATTTCATTGTCTGATATGTTGAGGAGGTGGTCTGCGCTTGAGGCATTCATTTCAATTGCAAGTGCCGATGCGCCCAGGTTGACGAATTCATCTGCGTGAACTTTGGGGCGGAATCCGTGCTTGCATCCTTCCTGCAATATTTCTCTTGTTTGATCAAGCGTGAAATATCCCTCATCACAGAATACGTCATGATAAATTTCTGCGGATTGTCTGCCCTCTTCTGCAAGAAGATTTGCCAGCCTGGGCAGCATATCTTCTTTGATTGAACGGATATATTCCTTATGATCCATGCCAGGGGGAAAAGCGTGTGCCGGCATGAATGTGGGAACGAGATCAATCTCCTGCATCTTCGCCAGGCGGAAGATCGCTTTCATCATATTGAGCTCACTGTCGGTGCTGAGTCCATAACCTGTTTTGACTTCACAGGTGGTGGTACCATGCGCGAGCATTCGGGCGAGTCTCTGCTCGCCGAGTGATACCAGCTCGTCGACGGTGGCATGTCTGGTGGCATTCATGCTGGCTACAATGCCACCACCAGCTCTGGCAATTTCCTGATAGCTGCGTCCCTGGCAGCGCATCAAGAATTCATTGGCGCGGTTTCCGGCAAAAACAAGATGAGTGTGCGGATCGACAAAGCCTGGGACGACCACCTTTCCGCTGGCGTCGATTTGTTTTCCGCCGGCTTTAAGTTCAACCTTTGCCAGTACTTCGCTTGCTTCTCCGCAATTAACGAATTTATCACCGTCAATTGCAATTGCGGCGTCCTTGATTCGTACTATGTTGGACATCTCGCTGCCATGCAACGGTTCATCGGAAGCCACAGAACTGGCCAGCTCACCGATAGGATGAACAATCAGGTCGACAGCTTGTTTCGATTTTGCCTCAGTGCTCATCGCTGCCTTGGCGTCTAGACCTTAGATACTGCACGTCTGGGCCCGAGGTACATTTCGAGCTGTTCGACGTGATCTGTTTCTTCCACGATGATTTGTTCCAGCATCAATTTCAGCGCGGTGCTGTCCTGCACCAGAGCGAGTTGCTTTTCATACATTTCGAGATGGTGTTTTTCCATTTCGAGATCTTCTTCAAGCATTTGTTCGATTGTTTGTTCGCCAGGCTCGTAGACTTCCTGAATCTTGACTGAAGGATGTCCGCCAAGTGCTACGACTTTTTCACCGAGTTTGATGGCATGCATCATTGAATCTTGAGCTTGCGCGCGAAACATTTGTACAAGCGGCCCGCGGTTTGGTCCAGTGGTGATGAAGGAATGATGCAAATAGCGAACGATGGCTGACATCTCGTGCTCGAGATCGAGGTTGAGCGCTTCCAGTACTTTCTTCTTATCCATTTCCTCTCCTTCTGCAATGGCTGCTTCGATTGCCGGGTTGAACATATTGCTCAACCGACATGCTAAATGCATTGAAACGAGGTCAAATTATATAACATTGGGCGGCAGAAGTTATAAAGAATGGGCTAACAGAATGCGCTTGAGAAGCCTTACTCATTGAGTCAAGCGCTGCGATAAACCACATCGTTTCTGCATTCGCCAGTGAATGTGCCCATGCTTGAGCATGGTTCGAGAACCTCACAGCGCTTGCACACTTCGCTTACGTGTGGCGGAAACTCTTTTGCACTTTTCATCTCGGAGAGTGTTGAAATAAGTTCCGGCCAGTGAACTCTGAAGACGGACTCGTCGAGATCGAAGGAGCGTATTTGTTGCCCTTGAGATTGAAGTTGTACGAAAGTAAGCCGGATTTTTTCGAAAGGCAATCTGGACTTAAGCTTGTCGCAGAGGAATTGTTTGACCAGTATGGATGGTGCCGGCCAGGCTGGATCAAATGCCTTGAGCGGGTTGAGGTGGAAATCAACAATTTCAAGAACCTTCTGGTCTGGATGCCAGAGGATGAGATCAAAAACGTCTTCGAGGTAGACGCCTGCATGCGGAACGCGGGCGCGCATGGTTGTGTTGACCGCGACAATTTCGCTGCCTCCAGGGCGGTAGGGTCGGCTGACATAGGAATTGAGAGTCCTGTAGGCGAAGCGAAACGCCTGTATGCTCTTGTTTTGTATGTCTTCAGGGGCATTGTCTTCCAGTCGCAGTGCATTCCAGTGTTGCCCAATGAAGCGCTGGGCTTCCTGGAGAGTATTGATGCGAGAGCGGTTAACCTCTGCTACAGCTCTCAAAAGAAAGCGTTTGCAGATGGTGCTCAGCTTGAGGCTGCCTTCGTCTCTGGGCTTCAAAAAGGCCAGCTCGTAAGCGCGCTTGCAGACCCGAAATGTCTCGATCATGGCAGGTGTAAACAAGGTGCGGTCCATAATCCGTCCCCCTTCCAACGATAGTACCAAACTTTTGTATGTCATACTAATATACGGCATGACAACTGCATCCGTCAATTTAAATAACGGCTGAGTTTTCTTGTTCCGATAATCAATATTTGAGCGTCAGCTATTTTGCAGAATGCATTTCTGCTTGCAGCTTTTTCTTTTTCTTGCTTGTCTTTCTAAGGACTTCCAATTGCATTTACTTAAGTGGAATCCGTCCACTTACTGTGACGTCTTCCACTATAGATGTTCCCCTCAACTGAAGCCTGAAACCCAGTTGACATCAAGGTTTCGGGATATCCTCCCGCGCTCGAATGCATATTTTTCTTATCTCGATCTGAGCATGCATTTTTGTCTTGGATATGCTCTTGTGTTGCTCTGGGGGGATCTTTTGTATATGTGGTTGATGTATTGTTCTGCTTCTGACAAACAGATTAATTATCACGATGTAAGATAAGTACTTGAACTTATTCGGCTTTGCTGTCGTATAAGAATGTAAGGCAATACTTTCAGTGAGCAGCTCGAATTTCGAGCCGCATTTCTGACGGCTCATGCGTAGAGGTGTTGAGGCAGTGTTTCGAACCAGCATTCACAAGCCCAAAGTACTTTCTGTTTCCGAGCTCACCGCGCGGATTCAAACTGCCATAGAAACATCTTTTGAATACGTCGCTGTTTCCGGTGAAGTCAGCAATGCAAAGCTGAATGCCTCAGGGCACTGGTATTTTTCTTTGAAGGACAAAGAAGCAGTCTTGCCCTGCGTATTGTGGCGCAGCACTGCCCAATACATTCCATTTGATTTGCAAGACGGCCTGCAGGTGGTGGCACGCGGAAAACTTACTGTGTTCGCTCCTCGTGGTGCATATCAAATGGTGGTAAACACGCTGCAACCGGTTGGAGTTGGTGATTGGCAGCTTGCCTTCGAACAGTTGAAAGAGAAACTTGGCAAAGAAGGTCTTCTGGCTGCGGAAAGAAAACGCCCAATTCCGCTCTTGCCGAAAAAAATCGGAGTGGTGACCAGCCCCAGCGCTGCAGCTCTTCGAGATGTACTTAGCGCTCTCAAACGAAGAAATTCAAATGTTCAAGTTTTGATATCACCCTGTCGTGTTCAGGGTGAGGGTAGCATTGAAGAAATCGTGCAGGCGATAAACGATTTGCAGCAGCTCGACGATCTCGATGTAATTATCATCGCGCGTGGTGGCGGCTCCATTGAAGACCTCTGGTCCTTTAACAGTGAGCCTGTTGCACGGGCAGTCGTCTCATCACGCATTCCAATAATTAGTGGCATCGGGCACGAGACAGATATCACCATTTGCGATCTCGTTGCTGATCTGCGCGCGCCAACTCCCACGGCCGCCGCGGAGCTGGTAGCTCGCGGACGAGCAGAGCTTTTGGAAAAATGGACAAATTTAAATCGGCGTTTGCTGCATTCCATGCAGCAGCGTATGTCAAACGCTCGCATTAGGCTGCAAAAATTAGACCCGCGGCATGCTCTTTACCGGCATGCAGAAAGATTGAAGAAAATCAAACTGCAATTAGAGTCTAAGAAAGCCAGACTCTTAAAAGCTATGGATTACAAAGTAATCAATTGGAAGCATCGCTTGCATCGTGGGCATGAAAAGCTGCTCGCGCTCAGCGCTTTGAATGTTCTTGAACGAGGTTTTTCTATTTTGCAAAAAGATGATGGAACAATAGTGCGCAATGCAAAAGATGTGTCAGCAGGAGAAATTATCACAGGTCGTCTATCTTCAGGAAAGCTGAGACTGAGGGTGGAGGAGGTCGAGGAATGAGCGAAAAGAGCAAGAAGAATTCCGGCTCCAGCAAAGAATTAACGCAATTGAGTCTACCAATCAGCAGCGAAGAGAGGACAGCGCCAATGCCTGAAACAAAAGAAAAAGACTTTGAAGAAGCACTTGCCGATCTCGAAAAGATAGTGGCACAACTTGAGGGTGAAGTGAAGCTCGAAGAGGCATTAGGGCTCTTTGACCGTGGTATGAAACTTTCACAACACTGCGAAGAATTTTTGAAAAGCGCTGAACAGAAAATAGAAATTCTCAAGCGCGCTGCAAGTGGAAAGCTGAGTACCGAAAAATTCGACGAAGAAGCGCTTCAGATAAACAACTGACACGCGTACATTTTTTTATGACACTACTGCTGCTATAAGATAAAAGCTCAGTTCCGGCTGCAGGCATTTTGCGCTGGCACGGCATTTTCTTTACCTGGAAGACTCAGCTGCCTGAATAGATGCCGCCGCTCAGGCCATCGCGTGTATAGGCCCGGAAGATTTCCCGATATCGCTGGCTGAGCGATTCCGCTTCATCGCTTTTGCCGTTCCTTTTCAGGAATACTGCCAGTTCTGCCAGGCAAAGTCCCGCTTCTGCGCTCTGCTCACCCTGTATTTCTTCTGCGGATTTAAGAGCTTTTCTCAGACAATTTTCTGAAAAGGCGGGATCTCTGGGCTCGCTTGCCCGCGCAGCTTGCAGCAACAATATCCATGTTTCAAAAGCCGGCATTTACAGAGACTCCCGGTAAGCGAGGCAAGCAGGTGTGCTCCTGCCTTGTGACCCCCTCGATTACAACAATAACTCTAACTATTGAATAGGTATATCATCCGAAATACCCCTTGTCATTCGGTCTTTTGACGGAGATTGCAACAGTTGAGGAATTCTGTATTTCAGCGGAAGGCGCACTGGCGCTCTTTCCAGGCCCCATACATGCTCTTCATGGCAGTGAAAAAGCTCGAGAAATCTCAGAGGGTGACAAAGCTAACCGCCTCGTTAGAGTCAACAATCAGCTGCATCAGTATTCTAATCAAGCGTTTTTCTCTTTTGCTTCTTCAATTGCCAGCTGAGCCAATTGTCCGACTTTCTGCATGCCTTTGCTCAGTTCCTGTCCAGCTTCGGCGAGCAACTTGCCATCAAATGCGGTGGCAATCATATTGGCGCCTTTCATGACATTGTCGAGACCTTCGGCAAGTTTTTGGAAATCTGTTGACTCCAGTGCATTTTTCACTCGCAATCCGCAGTTTGCAACTATTTCCTTGAGCTGATCAACATCTTTTTGTCCGTCATGATCAAGATCTAGCTGTTTGATTTTCTCGATTTTTTCTTTCAAATAATCAGTGAAGGAATCAACTGCTACTTCTGTGAGTCGTTTTTTGATCAGATCCATTGCGTATACCTCAAATCAACAAAATGAAGCAGCCAGAATAACACGCATAAAAAGACCGGTGAACCGAGGCTCACCGGCTGAATTTAATTATAGAGAGAACTGTTAGGCAGTTGCTTCTTCAGTTTCCTTGGCTGTTTCGGGCTCAGTTTGAGCAGTCTTGATTACTGGCTCACCTTGAGTTTCGTCGTAAACAAGCACGTTGACTTCGGCTTGAACATCAGAGGCAACTTTGACATATGCCTTGTAGGTTCCGACGGCTGTGATTTCTTCCAGGGTCTTGATGCCCTTCTTGTCGACATCAAGGCCGACGGCTTTAGACAGAACTTCAGCAATGTCTTTGTTGGTGACTTTACCGTAGAGCTTGCCACCATCGCCAGCTTTCTGACTGATTTTGATGTAGCCGACGGCTGAAATCTTTTCGCCCAGAGCGATTGCTTCCTGGTGCTGCTTTTCTGCTTTAGCTTTCAGTGCCTCAAGCTCTTCTTCTCTCTTCTTGAGAGAGCCATCGGTGGCGAGTACGGCAAGACCTCTAGGCTGAAGAAAATTACGGAAGTATCCAGGTTTGGACTCTACCACATCGCCTATTTTGCCGAGCTTTTGCACGTTTTTCTGCAATATGACTTTCATGATTACTCCAGCTTTCCATAGCGAGAACGGTTTTTGCCTGACGATACCCTGTGAAGGGCTCAGGACGGGTCTTGCTTTGAATCGGGCAAGACTGCGACAGGTCAATCAATCTACCATATAGGCTTGCTGTTTTGCCCGAACCTTTGCCCTACCTTAAAGTTTCGACTCGCGCAGGCTGATTAATTTAATCTGAGAAACCGGGCGGGGCGACGCCTGGCTGTTCAAATTTCGGTGTCACGGAACATTCCGCGGACTCCTGAGGGGTCGGTGGAAAATCCGAATCGTTTGTAAAACCCATCTGTGCCAGGGTCGGCATAAAGGGTGATGAGAGGAATACTGTAACTGTCCAGCTCCTTCAGGAGCTCAATCATCAAGAGCCTTCCCACGCCACGTTTCTGGTAGCTCGGTCTAACGGCTACGTCCCAGATGGTCGCATTGAAGACCTGGTCGCCTGTAGCTCTGGCAAAGCCCACCATCACTTCTTTATCCCAGGCGCTGACCACGGCAAGGCTAAAGTTCAAGGCTTTGGCTATCAGAACTGGGTCACGGCGGCTCCAGCCGACCGAAGCGCAAAGGTCCTGAACCTGCAGCGGCGAAATGTTTTTGTCGTGAATGACTGTCAGCCCTTTTAGCGGGTCTTCACGGCCATCCTGTTTTTTCCAAATCCCTGATAAGACCACTTCTAGCCGGACCCTCAGTCGTGAATATCAAAAGTAGCAGTTAGATAATACTAATATATTTTCGCCATTCTTGGAAAGTGATTAAGACGCACGGCTGAATTTTTTTCCACAGACGCTGCAAAACATACTACTACCTGACCGAATTCTCCCGGCGGTGTGCCCATAGATTTTGCAACTGTTCGGGTCTTTGTTTCGCAAACTTTCGAAAGCACCATTCGAACTACCCTTGCGCTGTCTTCTTGAAAAGCTCTCTCGTTTCATGGCTCTAGTCCCGGTTGCAATGCTTTTTCTAACGAAAGGCTCTTGCAGATTTAGGCGTAGATTAAAAACGCTTATAGAAGCTTGCTTCTTTCAAGAGACGGGCTTGTAAACAGGTGGAAATGGAAGCGCTTGTAAAAGCAACCGATCTCGGACTCATGCTGGTACCATATTTGGTGCCTCTGTAACTTAGAATAAATCACCAATGAGGATGACTTCGCATTGGCATGAGTTGGCAACGGTTGCACAAACGCTATCTTCTTCTCCAGAACGAATTTCGATTTGTCCATGCCAATCCCCGGCTATTGGTGGAAGAGAACTGTTTCTACTACCATCTGCTGGTCGAAGAGGATAAATTTGTCCAGTGTTATATATTTCCTTTCCCCCGGCCATAAGCTTAAACTCCCCATGTCCGTTAAAATCTCCTTTGACGATTGCTGAGTATTTTATTTCCGTAATTGTCCAAACTTTACCTTGTGGGATAAATCCTCCATCGCAGAAAGACTGCTGAGGGTCGCCTGTTTGAATCGGAGAAGCCAGGTCTAATGGGGTGGACATTTTTTTGGAAACGTAAATACTCGTTGCTCCTGCCATATTCACTGTAACAGGATTGCCACCGATTGCTCCACTTCTAAGTTGCAATCTTACTGTTCCGTTTGCCAGTTCCTGTGGGCCTGTCGGGGGCACGCTGCATCTGCACGATCCTTGCCTGGATGGGTTCCAGTTATTAGCGATGAGACCACCGGTAGGAAGAATACCATTTGTTGGGGTACTGCTCATCGGAAAAAAGTTCGGCTGAGATGCCGACAAAACCGCGCGATAGCTTTTCCCGTTTCTCTGGATCGTAACGTAACTTGCATTTTTGTCCGCTTCTAATTTCAGGATGACGTCGCCTTTTTCTATGTTTCCGAATGCAGCCAGGCTGTCTGCGAAAACATTGCTTACAGTCGCGGGCAGAAGCCCTGGTTTGTGGTTCTCTAAGGTGATACCCAACTTTCTCAAATCCGATTCGAGCTGCAATTCAGTAACACCACCTTTCAATGTAGTGGTTTTAGATTCGCCATCCAATTTTGGTATTTCTGCTTGCAATTTTTTCTTAGCATCTGCGTGCGCGAGCGGCTGCAAAACCGTGGATAATCCGATGGCAAGAAGAAAAGCTAAACTAATTTTGGGCCAATTCTTGCTCTTTGCGCGGCGCTGACGGTTTGTTCTATTCATTTTCGAATTTCCTTGATATTGCATCTATTAGTCTAGAAGCAAGAAATAAATTATTCCGGAAAGATTTGTGGGGAATAGATGAGGATTGTTAACCAGTTCAGCAGGGCGCAATTATAATGAGAGCTCGTGCTCAAAGCTTCGGGGCTGCTATTCTTTTGTGCGCTTATCTAAAACGCTGACCGTTTCAACGTGGTATGTCTGCGGGAACAGGTCCACGGGTTGGATGGAACTGGTTTCATAACCTCCTTGTTCCAAAATTTTCAAATCACGCGCAAGCGTCGATGGTTCGCAGCTTACATAAATAATGCGGTCACACTGCAGCTCAATGACGGATTTTAGTGCTTCTTCATCTACGCCCTTTCTTGGTGGATCTAGAACTACAATTTGTGGTCGCAGCCGTTCTGATACAAACTTGGGAAATAGTTCTTCCACAGTTCCGCATATTGGTTCTACATTGCAGATGCCATTTAATTGAATTATTCGCTCTGCGTCCTCAACTGCTTCTCTCACTTCTTCTACCGCCAAAACCTTATCTGCAAGTGGTGCAACCCATAAGGCAATACTTGCTACCCCCGCAAATGCATCTAAAATGAGTGGAATGCTATCCAGCTGACGAGAGCTCTTGTAATCAAGCACCGCATTCAGTACCAGGTCCATAAGCGTGACTGCTTGAGTGCTGTTCACCTGGAAAAAACTTGCAGGCGAAAGTTCAAATTTTAGTCCTCGTTTAAGTTGTTCTGGCGCGCTCTGGTGCTTGCTTTTCAGCTCTTCAACAAGATGTTCTCTGCCTCGTACTAATTTAGTTTCGGGACCCATTATTCTATTGCCTTTCAATGGGTTGAAGTTAACGCAAAAGCCAATCACCCGTGGTACGGTTTCCATCAATTCTTCGGCAAATCTATTGAGAGACGAAGCAAAGCCCGCGAACTGGTCGGGTTTCGCGTTCAACACTACAGTGAAAAGCACTTCGTCAGCGGAAAAGCTATGTCTGGCGGTGAAATGTCTGAGCTGCCCCGAATGTGTTTCTTCTTTGTAGGCAGAGAAGCCGGCGTGTTCTGCGGCGAGCTTGGCTGTTTCCATCACCTGATCGACGAGCTCCGCCTGTACTGGGCAGTGTTTGACATTCACTAGCTCGTGGGAATTTTCCTGGTAATAGCCGGCAAGTATTCTGCTGGACTTATTAGGTGAAGAAACGGGAAACTGTATTTTGTTCCGGTAGTGTAAATCGCGCTCTGCAGCCAAGGTCGGACGCACAAGAGATTCGTTAAGTCCGGCAATATGTTTAATTACTTGTTTGACAATATCCGTTTTTAGTTCTATCTGGTTCTGGTATTTAATGTGTTGCCAGTGACAAGCGCCGCACACCTTGAATAATTTACAAGGTGCTTCCTGTCTGAGATTTGAGCCTTCCAACAAGTTAATGATTTTGGCTTTCGCAAAGTTTTTCCGAACATCATAAAGTTCAAGCTCTACAAAATCTCCGGGCACGCCGCGATCGACAAAGATAGAGATTCCTTCATGTTTGGCAAACCCTTTTCCTCCAGTTGCGATAGATTCTATCTTCAACTTGAGCTTTTGCCCTTTCTTTAAGGCGTGGCCGCTTTTGCTCATCAGATTACATTCCTTTGAGTGGGTCGAGCGTGGGCTTTCCTTGCTTACCCATTGCGTTTTTGGTTCTCCGCAGCTCGGGCTTTTGCAGCTGCCCATCCTGGATCAATTCTTGCACATAATCATCAATGTTTTTGCTCAGTGTCGTTAATTGCGCAGGCATCTCAGCATCATCCTTTCCGCGGCGAGCCGCATCTTCAATTCTCAAAACGTCATCGCGAAAACGTGAGACATCCACATGCTGGTGTGTGAGTTCCTTCAGGCGCAGATGGATGGCAAGCCGCCGCTCTTCGCAGGCGCCGCGACAGACACTGTCCGCGTTTAAGATGCCGTTGTAGCTGAGCGAGGCAAACTTATCACTGAGTGGATTCTTTTGCCTGTCTTCAGTTAATTGAATGCTGTTAATCAGCTCATGCTCACCTAGCTTTCCCTGCGCGAAAGCATTTACCAATTCCGCGCGCACTTCAACAGCCCAGAATTCATTCTGGCGATCATAATCGTAGAAAACGCAGCGGACTAGTTTTACGCTGTGAGGATCAAGTGCGATTATTTTGTGCGCAAGCAGAACTGCGTTTATTTTGCAATCGTCTTTTGTCGCTTCTGGATGTCTGAACAGACTTACTGAAGCGACCCCGTCAGCATATGCGGCATAAACCTGTTGCTTGAATTCTGATTCGAGCGTTTCTTCTTTTTGCACAATCTGCTTGATGCTGGCAGCGCTGATGCCCGCGCCTGTTTTGGCAGGCACAGCAGGTGCAAGAAAAACGGTGATCGCAACGGCTATGTAGCAGGCTAATTGTTTAATCATCCCGTACATTGTAGCTCATTTATATTGATGATATTGTTTGATCAGGTGGAGGCGAGCATGCCTACAAAACTTATCCACGTGTCGGATATTCATTTCGGCTCGGGCGAATCGCACGGCCGGCTGAATCCAGCCAGCGGCTTAAATGTTCGCTTTGAGGATTTTGCGGCTGCCTTTTCTAGAGTCATTGACTTCACTATTGATAACAAAGCTGATGTTTTTCTCTTTTCAGGAGATGCTTACAGGAACGCAGCTCCTGAGCCTGTTTATCAGCAGGCATTCGCCAGGCAATTAAAACGCTTGTCTGACGCGAGAATTCCAGCCGTTCTACTTGTTGGCAATCACGATCAGATTCTTCGCGGTGGTGCCAGCCACTCGATGTCTGTTTTTCAGAGTCTTGAGGTTCCCGGCCTAACTGTGCTGGAAACACCGCAGCTTATAGTGCTTGACACAGCAAAAGGGAAATTGCAAATCATCGGCATGCCGCATGTCACAAGACACATTCTGATGACACATGAAAAGTATTCGCAGCTCAGCGCTGCGCAAATCGACAAAGTACTCGTCAAGCATGTGGGTGAAATCCTGGCTGATTTCTGCAATCAGCTAGACCCTCAACTGCCTGCTGTTCTTACGGCACATATGATGATGGATACAGCGCGCGCGGGAGCCGAGCAAGAGCTAATGGTTGGTTATTCAATGACCTTCCCTCTGGAATTCTTGATTGATGAACGGATCGATTATGTCGCTCTTGGACACGTGCACGGACACCAGATTCTGCGAGCAGAAAAGCCGCTGATTGCTTATGCCGGAAGCCTTGAGCGTGTCGATTTTGGCGAAGAATTTGAGGATAAGGGCTTCCTTGAGCTTGATATCACACGTGGTGCGGTGTCGGCTAAGTTTCATTCTATTTCACCGCGACCTTTTCTTACGATTGAAGTAGATCTGACGAACATTGATGATCCCACTGATCATTTGATCCTTCAGGCCAGCAAAAAGGTTCCGGACGGCGCTGTGCTGCGAATAAAATATCGAATCCAGCAAAGCCGGCTTGTTGAAGTTGATGAACAGCGTGTGCGCAACTCCCTCTCAAATGTTTTGAGTTTGCGATTCAAACCGGAAATCGTTTTTGCTGAGCGACCCAGGCGAATGCCGGATGTAAATGAATCCGCCGTCTTGCAACCTTTGCAGGCGCTGGAAAAATACCTTAACGAAGTCTCTCCTGACGAAAAAGATTCGTTAATGGCGCGGGCTAGCTCGCTAATCACAAAGCTCGAACAAGAAGAATCTTAGTCCGGCGAATAGAAAGGGAGCGCTCGCGACTTCTCCAACCCGGGAGCGCCCGCGTCGCCTCTCCAACCCGCACTCGCTGCGCTCGCACGGGTCCCCATTACGAGGCTAGCTGCGGCTCGCCGGCTTCTAATGGATCGCTTCGCAACTTAAGAGTGAGCAGCATTACTCAATTTCTTGCTAAACCAGTTGTATGAATAGGCCGCCAGCATGAGCATCAGCCCAGCGACGATGAAAGCAATGATGCGGTAAATTGTTTCTGCTCCTGAGAGATCAACAAAGAGCAAGCGCAGTATCAGAATTCCAAAGACACCTAGTCCGGATATTCTGAGAACCTTGTCTGAAAGCATGAATCCAGCGGCGAGCAGTGCCATACCTTCAACCGCCCACGCGCAAGAAATGAAGTAGCTGTGCAAATGCCAACCGATGAACGAAGTCAGTGTGAAAGTCGCTGCCACATTCAGAAAATTCCTGAGCAGCTCGCGCGTGCCATTAATATCGCCTTCTGGTTTGAAATTTCTGTAAAGTTGGGCGCAGGTATACACGGCAGCAATTGATGGTAGAACTGTAGCCCAGTCTATCTGGCTGTTCAAACAAATGTCCGCCAGCAGTGCACAAGCGGTGAACACTCCGCATGCTCTGATCAAAACATCGCTCTTGCTGATTCCCCAATAAACGTAGATGAGCATTTCCACTGCCATTAGATAAGCAAGGTCCTGTGCGGAATTGATTCTGCTCAGCTGGTACGCAAAGAGCCAACTTGCGGCAGTCAAAAAGAAGGTGGCATGAACTGTCGCAGGCTTCATCGAAGCATCGGCTTTCTTGGCTTCAAATGCAAGTGCAAATGTCAATCCGATGGCTGCTAAAGTGGGGATTACATGCATCGGAACTGTTGAGCCGAATAGCGAAAAGAGAAGGGCCGACAGCAGCCCGGCTACTGATAAGACTACGAGATAAGGACGCTTCCACAGGAAGGAAAGATAGCCGATCAGGAGGCTCTGCAGTGACCATCCTGTTACGGTGAACCCAAGGAATGAATCATTGTTGAAGTTATTCATTACTGCCGTCGGAACCAGCGGAAACCAGCTGAAGGCGCAGAGGTGCAAATACCAGTAAAAAAGAATGCTTCGTTTTTCTGGAGACAGTCTAATTTCAGCCATTTGAAATGCAGCGCATGCTCCTGCGAACACCAGGGCGCTGGGCAAAATGTTTATTGCTGACCAATTGAAAGTCATTCCGCCAAAAGTAAACGTGCTGGTGTTTGCAATCTCGGCTATACATGCGCCCAGCAAGAAAAGCGAGAGCGGATATGAGAACCAGCGGAACGATTTCAAATCATATTTGAATCCTGCCCACAATATTAATGCAAGTTGCGCGCCCCAGGCTGAAAGCTGTAATGAACCCGAATAGACAGCAGGTATAAACATTGCAATAGAACTTAGTGCGAGCAATGAATTTGTGCTTGCCGCAGTCGGGCAGTTTCTGCTCTTCATTGCTATTGCAATTCCGCTGTATGCAGTTGCTGCAAAGCCGAATAAGCAGGCATCAGCGTTTTGCGTGAGATGTGCCAATGCTGGCTTTAGTGAAAAATATGCAGCAATAGCAGAGATGATTGCAACAGTTACCGTCAATCCTTTGCTCTTTTCCGAATTCTCGTCAGAGAATGAGAGCGGCAAAAGGGTTGCTGCCAGCCAATACGGGAGGATGATTTCGAGTTGAGTTTCTGGACTTGCGGGAGTCCAGCGAACATTACTTGTGAACAACATGCCTGCAAATGCACTCAATGTTCCTATGCTGTAAAGTCCGGTCCATTTCTTTTTGCACACCATAAAAGAGAGTGCTGCTGTCAGTATTCCAGATGCAACTGCAGAAAAAGTTCCCAGTTCACTAAACCCAAGAGTGAGATATCCCAGAATTATTGCAAGTGTGGCAACCAATTCTGAGTTCTTCAGATAGGACTGCATCATTGCTGCACCGGCAACCAGCAACATCAGCGATGCGCCTGTGATTGGATTGTCTATCACTTTCACTGAGTCAACATGATGCATTGCATAGCTGGTGAAATATGCAAGCGACCAGCCACCACCCGCGAGGGCATTACCGTACCAGCGCATGTTTTGTTTTTTATCTACAAATTCGCCAAGTGAAAGAAGAATGCCTGATACTGCAAAGCCGGTGAATATTTTTGCCCACTCACCGAAATACTGGAACGAGTACATTATGAGAAGTGATACGCCGACAACAAGAAAGCCGACACCCAGTCGGCTCAACCAATAAAGTCCTATCTTTGCTTCGAGGGAGGGAGCCGCATCGTATGCTGTGTCTTGCTTTTCAGGTTCGGCCTCGGATTGATTCTCATCAGCGTTTTTCTCATCTGTCGCTTCCTTTTGCTCGGGCGTTTTGAGATCGACCAGAGGAGTTTCCTGCGAAGTTTTTTCTTCTGGCTTGGAATCAAAATCTATATCATCGGCGGAGATTTTTGATTCAAGTCGAGCGACTCGATGGCTAAGTTCGTCTAGCGATTTCTTCAAATTTTTGATTGTGTCTTCTTGATTGATTTGCATAGCTCGACTCCAGGCACGTTTTCCAGTGTAGTACCGCCAGAAATTTCTGATGGCGATCTCGAACACTTAGCGAACTGAATGTTTGGGTCTGCTCATTTTTGTTGTTTTTGAAAGCTGGGTTCCGCGTTTCAGATCGGACGGATACACGCTCGCAACTTTCTTGTGGCACTCCCGTGACATGTCGAACCCCATTCTTTAATCAGGGCCGGCGTAAAGAGTCTTTTTTGTCTTTCAGTCTCTGCCCGAAAGGTACCCCGAAAATATTTCATTTATACGATTTTTATGGGCCTTTTATGGTGGTTTTCCCATCTCAAATGGTGCAAAATTCCAAAAATCGCATATATTGATGTCATGAAGGACGTGACCTAGAGGTTAGCACTCATGCCATCACCGTTTTACAGACCATCTTCCGGCGCAGGACCCGCAGGCAAAGGCGTGTCCGAAGACGGCTTCGAAGGAGCGCAGACGCTATTCGAGCAAGTGAAAAACGTACTCGGCGACTTAGGCTGTGGCTTAATCCCGTCAAACGCTACCGAGTTGGCCTCAGCACACGCGGCGGCTCAAGCATACATGGCTGCCCGAAACGGGCTCGTAAGTCCAGAGCAAGCACTTTTAGGTCAGGGACCGAACGAGCTGCCGCAAGTTCAACTCTCAGGGGACGCTGCACACCTGGACGCTTCGATGGATGGGGCACCCATGGACATCGGCAAAGCAATTTCAGATCTCATGGCAAATATGGGTGATGTTCTCAACCAGGCAATCTCGAACCCGATTGGATTCGTCGGACAGCTTCTCGGTTTCCTCTTCAAGATGTTCACCGATATTGCAGCCAGTCTTGGCGAGGCACTTTCAGAAGCTGCTCGCGCCGCCGCAGCTACCATGGAAGACGCCTGGAAGAAGCAGATGGAAATGGCTTCGGCCGCCGGTCAAAATGCAGGATTGCAGCCGCTTGAGCTGTACACTCAATCAGCAACTACACAAACACTGTCACACGCATTGAAGAACGGCGCCAGCACATAGTCTCCGTCAACTGGATTGGTAGGGCAGCTCATGGGCGCGTCGCATTTTGACCAACTATCTCTCACGCCGCAACGGGCAGCAGGAGAATATTTTGTAGAGACAGTGTTCGTGCCGCGCGCTCGGCAACATACGGGTTAATGTCTCGAGTTAAAACTGCGAGTATCTGCGCAGGCATGAGAGAGCTTTCTGCCATTGCATAGCGAACATCCGGGCTAGTATCGCCCGCAAGTATGAACAGAAGCCCTACTGGTGCCGCTGGATTGTCCGTGATACCTTCACGAACTTCGGCTGAACCGTCAGCAGCTAACATAGCGAGAATCGTAACTGGCGTACGCGGGTTTGCTGCAACCTGGCGCCTTATGCGCTCTGAACGATTTCTTGCAAGTGATACCAGAAGGTTAATTGGGGTTTTTTCGGACCCAGCTGTTATGTACAAATCATTCGTGATCGATTTGGATACATCATTGAAATTCAAAGTATGCATAATCTTCCTTCCTTTGTTCAGGCTGCATTTATTGTCGTTGGCGCATCCATTGCAAGCTGCCGCAAACCGCTCAGCTAACGCGGTTTGAACTTCGGCATTGTTTGCGTCCATTAGTTAATTGGAGCTGCTACTGCAATATTTGACACTGCCAGCGCAAGCGAGAAGAAGGCACAATCCTTCTTGTCTGGTTTTTGCTGCGCTTACGGCGTTCATTTTTGGCTCTCGGGTTAGTTCGAAGGTTTGAAAATTGGTGAGTCCGCATACGAGTATGGAGACTCTGGAAAATATTCTACTTGAAGCTACTAAAGTGTCAGTCGCTTTTGATACATTCTTGACGCGGACAAGATCTTTTTTCGCACAAATCACTTTTGCAAGAGCTTGATGAATCGGATTTGTGAAAATTCTGTGCAATATTAGTGCACAGATGGCTACTGAAATGTTGAATTCGCGTGGTTTTAGCGTTTTTTTTACGCTGGCGCTTGAAAAGTATATCCCCCTTTTTACATCGAATTCCTTAGAGTAATGCTCAGGAGGAAAAGAGTTATGCCATCACCATTTTATCGTGCATCTTCTGGAGCGGGACCAGCCGGCAAAGGCGTATCAGCAGACGGATATGATGGAGCTGAGTCTTTCTTCGAACAGTTGAACACTGTCGCCGGCGAGCTCGGCATACCCGGCTTTCCGACCGCAGCTCAGCAGTCACTCGCGGGCAAAGTTGCCGTGGATGCTTATATGACTGCGCGCAACGGCACATTAACACCGGACCAGGCGTTCTTTTATGAGGGCAAGGTGCCTGCCGATTTTCCTAAGGTCAATTTTAATAACGTGGATTTGAAAGTGGATTCATCTGTTCCCAAGCTTGACCTGGGGACAGACACGCAAGCTTTAAACAACGCCTTGTCCGACTTTGGAAGCAATTTTGCAGACGTGTTAAAACAAGGTTTGTCTTCCCCTATGGGAATGATTGGACAGATATTAGGCTTTCTGTTTAAGCTGTTTACCGATGTAATTTCGCAAATTGGGGAAGCACTCGCAGAAACAGCTCGCGCAGCAGCCTCGGCTGTCGAAGACGCGTGGAAAAAACAAATGGAAATGGCATCCAGCGCGACGGAAAATTCTTTATTGCAGCCGCTGGAGTTATACACTCAATCCGCCACCACACAGACACTCTCACACGCATTGAAAAACGGTGCCAGCACCTGATGATAGCCAGATTGGTGCAGTTTCTTTGCCGCCCATAGACCCAAGCAAAAATTGGCTAGAGGCAAGATAAAGTCTCCAGCAGTTAACTCGAACCTTAAGATGCATGCCGGATCGCTTTCCTGCTGGGCAAGGTGCCCGGCCCGCAGAGTAAAAATGCCGCAGTCCAGGGTAAGAATGTTCTGAACTCAGTACGAGTTCATCCTAATTGGTCACTAACTCAATCTACTTTCTTCAGGCTCTCAGAAATGCTGTCGAGCCAGTGATTATTAGTGTCTGTTCTTTAAATAGTGATCGGTAAGCTGATTTAACACCCTGCTAGTGCCGGCTACAGCGGCCAGGGATATCGTGATGCAAAACATACAAGAGAAGATTGAACTTTCCATATTATGCCTGTAATGTCTGACAGTTACTATTAAAACGGTTCGCCGGTAAATCGTGTGCAAATGGCTATGGATTGTGTATAAAGAACGCGTTAAAAAAGGCGTTCCGAGAAACCGGCTGTTCTGTGTTTTTATACAATCTTGATACTGCCTGGCACCTTTTTTTATGCTCGCTTAACACCGTAAGCGGTACGAGTATAGGGTGGATACGAAAAAGCCGGAGAGCCTTTTTGTATTGCAAAGTACGCGGAAAACACGCGTATCAGGGAACCTATGGCGGACATTGTTTACTCAATAGCTATTATTTTGTTCTTTCTGCTTTGCGCTGCCTATGTCAAAGGCTGCGAAATGCTTTAAGGAAGGGACCAGGCGTGAGTGCTGATTACATCATTGGCTCGTTCGTGGCAGTTTTGCTTGCCGCCTATCTCTTTTACGCGCTGCTTTTTCCAGATAAATTCTAGAGGTTTTCATGACAGCTCTGGGCGTAGCCCAAATAATAGTTTTCTGCGCAATATTGCTCGCTGTAACCAAGCCGTTGGGCGCTTACATGACGCTTGTTATGGAAGACAGCGGCAATACTTTTCTGGAAAAACCCCTCGGCTGGTTAGAGAGGTTCATCTATAAACTTTGCGGTATCAATCCTCAGGAGGAGATGCACTGGACGACTTACACATATGCACTGCTGGCGTTTTCACTGGCAGGGATGCTGTTTACTTACTTCATTCTTCGCCTGCAAGGTTATTTGCCTCTTAATCCGATGGGTTTCTCCACAGCGGCCGCACCCGCTTATGCCACCAATTTGACTGCTGACCTTGCTTTTAACACGGCGTCGTCATTCACAACTAATACTAACTGGCAAAATTATGCCGGCGAGAATACGATGTCTTATCTTTCGCAAATGCTGGCACTAGCTTATCACAACTGGGTGTCTGCTGCGGTTGGTTTGGCTGCTTGCACTGCGCTGATTCGAGGGTTCTGTCGCCATTCAGCCCAAACAATTGGAAATTTTTGGAAGGATCTTATTCGCAGTTTGCTCTACATCTTCTTTCCTATTTGTTTTGTGTATACTCTTGCGCTAGTCTCACAGGGTGTGATTCAAAATCTTTCACCATATACAGTGGCAAATACCGTTGAAGGTGCAAAGCAAATTATCCCCCAGGGGCCGGTTGCCTCACAGGAAGTGATAAAACTACTTGGCATAAATGGCGGTGGTTTCTTCAATGCAAACAGTGCTCATCCATTTGAGAATCCCACACCGCTAAGCAACCTGTTAGAAATGCTTTCGATTTTTTTGCTGCCCGCTGGCATAACGTACATGTTCGGCAAAATGGTAAATGATACTCGGCAAGGCTGGGCGTTGCTTGCTGCTATGTTTGCTCTTTTCCTTGCAGGAACATTTGTTTGTTACTTCGCCGAAGCCAGGGGCAATCCCAATATTAGCGCTCAGCATGTCGAAACTTCCTCTCGCGTCCTTGGCGATCTGGGCGGAAACATGGAAGGTAAGGAAATTCGATTCGGGCAAGCTAACAATGCCTTGTTTGCATCAGTCACCACGGATGCAAGCTGCGGTGCGGTGAATTGCATGCATGACTCCCTTACTCCGCTTGGCGGAATGATAACTCTTCTCAACATTCAACTTGGCGAAATTGTATTTGGCGGCGTAGGCTCCGGTCTCTATGGAATGTTAGTCTTTGCTATTCTTACGGTCTTTATCGCAGGTTTAATGGTGGGTCGAACACCCGAATATGTCGGCAAGAAGATCGAACAAAAAGACGTAAAGATGGCTATGTTTTTTGTTCTTGCAGGTTGTATTTCCATTCTCATCTTTACTGCTGTCGGCTCAGTGCTGAACCTGCCGGCTAATAGCCCGTTAAATGCTCCCGGAGCCACATATAACAATGTGAACAATGGCGGACCTCATGGCTTTTCCGAGATCCTCTACTTGTACGCTTCTTCGACTGGCAATAATGGATCTGCCTTCGCTGGACTCACATCAAACACGCCCTTTTACAATGTCACCGGAGGCTTCGCCATGTTAATCGGGCGCTTTCTCATGATGATTCCTGTTATGGCGCTGGCTGGTTCGCTTGTGCAGAAACGATATGTGCCTCCATCAAGCGGTACTTTCCCAACACATAGTTGGCTCTTTGTCAGCTTGCTAATTGGTGTGATTTTGATTGTTGGTGCCTTGACGTTTTTCCCTGCTCTAACGCTTGGACCGATTGTTGAACATTTTCTGATGATGAAAAACAAACTGTTTTAGAGGTGTGCGTTGGAAACGGATAACTTGAGTCTGGTGCCAGTTCCGGAGCGGAAAAAGCTTCCTCTTTTCCAGCCCGCCATCGTTCAACGCGCAATAAAAGATTCCATTCTTAAGCTGAACCCAGCTGCAATGGCAAAAAATCCAGTCATGATGGTGGTCGAAGTTGGCAGTGTTATGACTCTCGTCATGTTCCTTCGTGATATTTTCACTGGCGCGGGAGCTGAGCAATTGCTATTTGAAGCACAGATAACATTATGGCTCTGGTTCACAGTTTTATTTGCCAACTTCGCCGAAGCTATTGCTGAAGGTCGCGGAAAGGCTCAGGCAGATACGCTGCGACGCAATCGCAAAGAGACTACTGCACAGCGTGAGATTGATAAAGGCAATTACGAAACGATTCCAGCTACCGCCTTGCAGAAAGGTGACATTGTTCTGGTCAAAGCCGGAGAGGTTATCCCCAGTGATGGCGATGTAATCGAGGGCGTGGCTACAGTCGATGAAAGTGCCATTACTGGCGAGTCGGCTCCCGTGATTCGCGAAAGCGGCGGCGATCGCAGTGCCGTCACTGGTGGTACCACTGTCCTTTCGGATTGGTTGCGCATCCAAATCAGCGTGCAGCCTGGCGAGACATTTATTGATCGCATGATTTCCCTTGTCGAAGGAGCACAAAGGCAAAAAACGCCTAATGAAATTGCGCTCAATATCTTGCTTGCTGGTTTAACGATAATCTTCCTGCTGGCGGTAGCTACCTTGCTCCCGTATACAATATTCGCAGTTCGTGCTGGTGGCTCAGGTGTGGCATCAGACATGTTCTCATTGATTTCGCTTCTCGTGTGCTTAATCCCGACCACGATCGGCGCGCTGCTCAGTGCTATCGGTATTGCTGGTATGGACCGCGTTCTTCAGCACAACATTCTGGCGATGAGCGGGAAAGCAATTGAAGCAGCAGGAGACGTCGACACGTTGTTATTGGACAAGACCGGAACCATTACTCTGGGAAACAGGCAGGCTGTCGAATTCATTCCAGCTCCCGGAATATCGCATACCATGCTCGCCGACGCTGCGCAACTCTCTTCCCTGGCAGATGAAACACCCGAAGGGCGCTCGATAGTGGCCCTTGCAAAAAACTTCAAGCTGCGTGAGCGTCAACTCTCAAATGTAAAGGCAGATTTCATTTCTTTCAGTGCTCAGACAAGAATGAGCGGTGTAGATCTCAATGGCAAGAGAATTCGTAAAGGCGCCTCTGACGCCATATTCAGATTCGTCCGCGAACAGGGCGCTGCAATACCCCCGGAGGTAGAGCAAGCAATCACCAAAATTGCGCAAGCTGGTGGAACTCCACTGGCGGTGGCTGACACGATGCGCGGCATGCTTGGAGTCATCTATCTGAAGGATGTTGTAAAAGGGGGCATGCGGGAGCGTTTCGTTCAACTTCGGCAAATGGGCATTCGCACCGTGATGATCACGGGAGACAATCCTTTGACTGCCGCGGCGATTGCAAGTGAAGCCGGCGTTGATGATTTTTTGGCCGAGGCTACGCCCGAAACAAAAATGCAGCTCATTCGCAAAGAGCAGAGCGGAGGGCGGCTCGTAGCAATGACGGGAGATGGTACAAACGATGCCCCGGCTCTTGCTGCTGCAGATGTTGGCGTTGCTATGAACACTGGTACTCAGGCGGCAAAAGAAGCCGGCAACATGATTGACCTTGATTCAAATCCGACAAAATTGATTGAGGTAGTACAAATCGGCAAACAGCTCTTAATGACTCGTGGTTCGCTCACAACTTTCTCTATTGCCAATGACGTAGCAAAATATTTTGCTATTTTGCCTGCCATGTTTGGATCCATGTATATTGTTCCAGGTACACAGCGTGGTGCTCTCTGGGCGCTGAATATTATGGGCTTGCATTCACCGCATTCTGCTATTCTTGCCGCGGTGATATTCAACGCGCTCATAATTATCGCGCTGATTCCACTTGCCTTGCGCGGTGTTTCTTATCGCCCGATGAGCGCTGAAGCGCTACTGCAGCGCAATCTCCTGGTTTACGGATTGGGTGGACTAATTGTGCCGTTTCCTTGCATCTGCTTAATTGACAACATTCTTGTTTTACTTGGATTGGCACCGAAGTGAGGTCAGTGTGATAGCGCAAATCTTTCCAGCCATAAGAGCCACATTAGTACTTGCACTTTTGCTCGGTCTTGTTTTTCCGCTTGCTATGACACTGATTTCACAGCTCATTTTTCCGGAACAGGCAGGCGGTTCGCTGATAAGAAACAAAGATGGCCAGGTCATAGGTTCCCGTTTGCTTGCACAGCAATTCACAAAGCCCGGCTACTTTCATCCGCGCCCATCAGCGGCCGGTAGCGGATATGCCGGCGAAGCCTCTGGAGGAACGAATCTCGGTCCCACCTCAAGCAAATTAATCAATGGCATTCCTGATGATCCAGCAACGCCTGCCAATGAATCATTCGACGGCATAAAACAGCTGGCCGAGCGATACGCTCGTGAGAATCTCTTGACCCCTCAGGAGAAAGCTCCAGTTGATGCGGTCACAAGGTCAGGTTCTGGGCTTGATCCACACATCTCTTTAGCAAATGCAAAGTTCCAGGCAAGACGAGTAGCAAAAGACAGGGGCTTAACTGAAGCACAAGTCGGGGATCTCATTATCAAGAACACGGTGCCGCGACAATTTGGCTTTCTTGGAGAACCGGCTGTCAATGTGCTTACATTGAACATGGCATTAGACGAAATGAAACCCAATAAGTAATGAGAGGTTGCGACAGTTTGCCATCATGCAAAAAGATCGTCCCGATCCTCAGGCAATTCTGTCGAGATTGCAGGAAGAAGAAAAGAAAAATTCACGAGCGCGCCTGAAAATCTTTTTTGGAGCCTGCGCTGGAGTAGGGAAGACCTATTCCATGCTGCAATCCGCGCGCAAGCTTAAAGAAGAGAATGTCGAAGTTGTTATCGGGATTGCAGAGACGCATGGACGCAAGGAAACGGAAGCCTTGCTCGATGGGCTGGAAATACTTCCCAGAAGAAATATCGAATACAATGGCAGTACCCTTCAGGAATTCGATATAGATGGCGCGCTGCAACGTAAGCCAAAGGTGATCCTGGTTGACGAACTAGCACACACTAATGCTCCAGGCTCGAGGCACACCAAACGGTGGCAGGATGTACAAGAATTACTTGAGGCTGGTATTGATGTCTACACCACGATAAACGTTCAACACATCGAAAGCTTACATGACGTTGTTGCCCAAATCACCAGGGTTTCAGTGAAAGAACGCGTACCTGATGCTTTGTTGGAGCGAGCAGATGAAATTGAGCTTGTTGATTTGCCGCCGGAAGATTTACTTGAGCGCATGCGTGCAGGAAAGGTCTACATGGCTGGGCAGGCAAAAGCCGCGATGGACAATTTTTTTCGCAAAGGCAATTTGATTGCTCTGCGAGAGCTTTCGTTACGTGTTACTGCTCAACGTGTAGTTGTCGACATGGAGAATTATCGGCGCTCGCACGATATTATCCATCCGTGGCCCGCTGCAGACCACATTCTGGTTTGTGTTAGCCCCAGTCCTATGTCTATCCGATTGGTCAGAGCGGGCAAGCGCATGGCGGAAGCTTTAAGGGCCAAGTGGACAGTTGTATATGTAGAAGGAACGCGCCAGCAAGCGCTGCCAGCAGAAGAAAAAAATCGAGTGGTGCAGACTCTGCGGGTCGCAGAAGAGCTGGGCGCCGAAACAATGGAAATGTCCGGCAGTAATGTACCCGAAGAAATAGTAAGATACGCCAACAAATATAATGTATCCAAAATAGTCATAGGTAAGCCTGCGCAATCGCGTTGGAAGGAAATGATTATTGGATCCGTGGTTGACGATGTTATCCGGCTCAGTGGCGCCATCGACGTCTACGTTATAACAGGTGACGACAGTAGGAACGGGAAGAACGGCAAGAGCGGTAGCAAGAAAACGAGCGTGTCAAATGACGCCGGCAAACCAGGCAAGTTGTCTGCCTATCTATGGACGCTGGCTATTTTAGGAATTTGCAGTGCTTTCGCAGGGCTGATGCGCCCCTACTTTGAACTTTCAAATGTAGTTATGATTTACCTCTTTGGTGTGGTTATTATTGCGTCTCAGTTTGGGAGAGGTCCCTCGATTCTTGCGTCGATAGTCAGTGTTGCCGCTTTTGATTTTTTCTATGTTCCTCCGTATTTGACTTTTGCCGTTTCGGATACGCAGTACATTTTGACTTTTGTTGTTATGCTTGTTGTAGCTCTGTTCATAAGTACTTTAACCACAACGATAAAACAGCAAGCCGAGGCGTCGTGGCTGCGCGAAACCAGGACCACGGCTCTTTATTCGATGAGTCGCGAGCTTTCTTCAAGTTTAGATGCGAAAAGTCTTGCGACAATAGGTGTTAACCACATTGCTTCAGTTTTCGAGAGTCAGGTGGCACTTTATCTTACTGACAATGATGGTCTCCTTGGACTGGCTGCCAATGGAACTGGCGAGCATGAATTAAAAAATGTAGAGACGGGAATTACATCCTGGGTTCATCAGAACAAGCAGCCGGCGGGGCTGGGCACTGACACATTACCGGGTGCAGATGCGCTGTATTTGCCTCTGACCGGCGCCAAGAAAATCATCGGCGTGCTTGTAGTTAGACCGGCACAGTCTGATCGTTTTCTTTCGCCAGAGCAATTCAGGCTTTTGGAAACATTTTCCAATCAAATGGCGCTTGCTTGTGAGAGAGCTAGAATGTCAGAGGAGAGCGAGCAGGCCCGCCTGCAGGCAAAGACGGAACAGCTTCGCAGCTCATTGCTAAGTTCTTTCTCTCACGATCTCAGAACGCCGCTTGCCACTATATCCGGTGCAGCCAGCAGCATCCTGGAGGGTTCTGATGCTTTTGATATTGACTCATGCAAGCAAATGGTACGCGAGATTTATCAAGAATCGATGCGCATGAATCGTCTTGTAAGTAATCTCCTGGACATGACTAAATTGCAGTCCGGGAATCTTCGAATCAATCAAGAGCTTCAGCCGGTGGATGAGGTGGTTGGGGCTGCGATGAATTATATGGAAGAGAAAATTGGTGAGCGAGAGCTGACAACAAATGTTCCTCAAGATTTGCCTCTGATCAATGTTGATCCTGTGCTTATTCAACAGGTATTGGTTAACTTAATCGAAAATGCAGCGAAGTACTCACCTGTAAGAACGGAAATCGATGTTTCCGCTGCCCAGGATGGAGATGAGGTGATAATTGCTGTTTCAGACAGAGGATTTGGCATTAAGCCTGGAGATAAAGAAAAAATATTTGAAAAATTCTACAGAGGCGACCCGCAGGCCTCAACTGGGGCTGGTCTTGGATTGGCAATATGTAGAGGGATTGCCGAGGCACACGGTGGCCGAATATGGGTAGAAGAACGGCCAGGAGGCGGATCCATATTCAAGTTCAGCGTACCTGCCGCTGGCGGGCTACCCGAAGTTGACTTCGACAATGATGAGCCTTTGGAGTAATATTTGAGCCATGTCCGAAAATGATCCTATCGTATTAGTAATTGAAGACGAAGTTCCTATCAGGCGCTTTCTTAAGATAGCTCTTGCCGACCATGGCTATGCATTTCGAGAAGCTGCCAACGGCAAGGAAGGCTTGATGAAGGTGGCTACTGAGCATCCAGACCTCCTGATTCTCGATCTTGGCTTGCCGGACATTGACGGACTCGAAATTACAAAACAAGTCCGCGAGTGGAGCAGTATTCCCATAATTATTCTTTCTGCTCGTGGTCAGGAGAAAGACAAAGTCGAAGCTCTCGACCTTGGAGCAGATGATTACTTGACCAAACCGTTTGGAGTGCCTGAACTTTTGGCGAGAGTTCGCGTCGCACTGCGCCACTCCACAAGAGTTGCAAGCGGTAAGGCTGAGCCGGATTTTTCTTTTGGAAACATTCGTGTTGATTTCAGTCGCCGCCTTGTATTTTTGGACGGTGAGGAGGTCAAACTTACTCGCACGGAATATAAGTTGCTGCAGACGCTTATTAAATATGCAGGCAAAGTCGTTACGCATAAGCAACTTTTGAAAGAGATCTGGGGACAATCTTATTTCGATGAGAGTAATTATTTGCGAGTATACATGGCGCATTTACGCAGGAAGCTGGAAAAAGACCCGGCGCATCCAAAACATTTCATCACAGAAGCGGGTGTAGGCTACCGATTGCGTACTGATGATGATTAGCGATTGCTGAAATTAGACGTACTTATTCGCAAAAAAAAAACGGATGTGTTGATGCAATCTTGATGCGAACGAGAATATAATTCGGTTCTACTTTTAAGCTTAGAGGTTAAATCAATGCATCTTGGATTCCTGGTGGCACTGGCTGTTTGTAGTGTTTTCTTCTGTGCACCAGAATCACTGGCAAAAACGGAGGATAGCAAAAGCAGTTCCAGCAAAGTTGTTGATTTGGGAAATGGCGCACTTCCCTCGGTTTGTTCTGATGGCAATAGATTGCATCTTGCCTTTCAAAAAGCCGGTTCAATTTATTATTTGTCAAGCTCAGACACGGGTGCTACATGGTCGGTTCCGGCAAAGGTATCCGGAAATGGCAGTGCGTGTAGCTATGCTTCCGTTGCTTCCGGAAATGATGGATCTGTAAATATCGTCTGGCAGGATAAGTCTGGGCAAGCTGAAGAGGAAATTTTCTATACGCGCTCCGCTGATGGTGGCAAGTCATGGTCCAACCCAATCAATATTTCAAACACACCTACACAATCCAGCGAACCTAAGCTAGCTATCGGTAACGACAATGCGCTGCATATAGTATGGATTGATGCTCTTTCCGGAGCCAAGAGCCCTGATCTATATTATGTTGTTTCGAAGGATGGTGGCAAAACCTGGACTGAACGCGGTGACTTGAGCAACACTCCTGGGAAGTGTGCGAATCCGGCTATTGCGGTCTCTGCTAATGGCACAGTTCATATAGCGTGGCTCGATGAGAGTGGCGGCGAATCTCATCCAGACATTCTTTATACCTACAACGCCGGAGGCGGATTCGCAAAATGGCAAAACATCAGCAATAGTCCCAGAGTTTCTGCGCATCCGAGTCTTGCGTGCGGTTCGAATAACAAAGTTTATTTGGTCTGGTCGGACAATTCTAGAAAAGAAAAGGCCGCGGATATATGGTGTGTAATCGGGCATGATGGCAAATTCAGGGCTCCCCTGAACATTTCAACTACTCCAGGTATTTCGATGCATGCCACCATAGCGGCAGACCCGCACGGACGCACGGCAATTGCTTGGTCTGATTCAAGTGACAGCCCAAAGGCTCCGAATATTTGGGCAAGAACCGGCCACGAAGGTGCATTCTCCAATGTGATGGAGATTTATCAAAGTGATGCTCAATCGGATCATCCTTCGGTGGCGCTGACAGGTAAGAAGGCTTACGTTGTTTGGGAGGAACGCAGTGGCAATAGTGCCACCATTAAAGGCACTGCCTTTGATGTCAGCTTAGCCGTTGGACCTGCTGAAGGTGTCGATCAAATGCAATACGGGCACTCGCGTTAAACAAACCCAGAAGCTAGAAAGTTACAGTCAAGCGAGAGCCAAATACAAAAATACCTGGCTGTCCGCCAGTGCCGCCTGGATCCCAGATGTACTGCACATCTGGAGAAATGGAAACATTTTTGTTCAGTTGAAATCTGTAATATGCTTCCAGCACCTTCTCATTAGCGATAGAGGTTCCTGGATCGACAGTGTGCAATGCATTATATACCTGGGCTAGGTTGCTTGAAGGCACACCATTTACACCAACAAACGCCGGTGTTGCCGGCACGATTTGACCGTCTCGATTGTACGGCGCAATCTGCCCATAGGCTACTCCGATAACGTCATTTTGGCGTTTCTTAGAAATCAATTTCATTGGTATTTCTGCGCCGAATGACCAGCTTGACCTTGAGGAAAGCAAGCCGCCCAGGAGCACCTGTCCAAATTGAAGATCCTGAAACGCGAATCTTCCGAATATTCCGATGTCCCTCCAGATTCTTTGATCGAAGTTAAAATAGGCTCCCATCGGCTGGCTGCCGTTTGTAGTTCCGCCGGGAAGCAAGGAAAGGGGCGCAGAGCCGGTTATGTCCGTGGGCGTAGCAAATGGTGGCTGGCTGCCGCCTCTGAAATTATAGTTCCACAATCCAGCGCGCAAATTACCTTCTTTATTCCAGAAGAATTTGTGCCCAAACTGCGCTTCATAATTCAGACCAAAGCCACCAAAATAATCTCGATCAGTCAAACTGATCATACCGGCAGTCCCGCGCAAGAAGGCCTTGTCATGAAAAAGGGAGCGTTCAAGCGAAAGGACAGTGGCCGGTCCAGCAAAATTTGGTTTCCAGTTTATGCTATTTACGAATGATGTGTTTGCAAATTGCAGATGTTCAGCATTGGCAATGTTGTTGTTGTCGAACATGCCGCCGAAGTAAATAAGGCCGCTTTTGAAATTTCCCTTTGTCCTGGAACCGAATTTTAGATCCTGCGTGTAGTATGCTTGCTCGAGGCTGAGTCCAGGACGGACGTTGTTGCTGTTGTTATTGTTGATAACAAGATTTGGCAGCTGAACGTCATTGAATCCTGAGTTGAACGGACTGGCTACCGCATCGTTGAGGTCATTTGTCGGGCTCAATAAATATCTGTTTCGCGGAAAAAAGTTTCCGCTTGCGGCGCTCATTCTCATGAAAAGATAACCGTCTTGTAGCTTGTCTTCCGGTTTTCCGTCATAGACCTTTGCCGTTACATTGAAGCGTGCACGCTGGTTTGCTGAAGTAGTCTCCCGTACATTTTTGTTGCCCTGATACGTTTGTGGAAGAAAGGAATAGTCGCCCGACATTCTTACGTTTTCTAGCGCCTTTAATCTCTCCGCGAACTCCTGCTCTTTGCCAGGTAGTGCAGATTTCTCCGGTGCCGAGGCAGGCAGTTGATTGCTTAGAATTGTCATGGCGAGCCTGCCATGAATTTCGTTATAGACATCTTCAAACTCACGGCTTAGCATTCCAATGTCTTGATAGTCCTGCCTGCTCATTTGGTCCGGAGGCAAGGTACTAAGTTTTTGTGCAAGTCCGAGAAACCAGCTCCCCATTTGTGTACGCGTCATAGCTGAAAAATCCGGTGGATTGACGCTGTGGCGCCGCGCAAGATCTTCAAGATAGCGGGCGAGCAACTGAGTGCTCTTTACCTGCACCGGTTGCAGTGACTGAGCCTGGTTTGCGGCGTCGAGTGGTGCAGGCGGTGGATTTGACACCTGGGCAAAAACGGGCACCGTGCATGATGCCAGAATAAATGCGGCGGAAAAGGCGCATTCCCGAATCAAATGAGATCGGTTTTGTCCTGGCATAATCAAGGTCCTTGATAGTAAATTGATCCCAAGAAGAGATTCTAGGCTGTACTTGCCGTTAAATACAGCTTTTTGCTGGCAAGAAATTGTCAACTAAAGCTGTAGAACCCTGCTAATGGTAGTAGTTGGGGTTTTTAAAAACGATTTCACAAACACCGGGTTTGCCTCAAACAGCCTTCCGCCATATGTTGAGAGTGGTCTGCGGTTTCGAAATGGAAATATTGTCAAAATCTTGATATCGACTTTGATGCCGTTAGCAGTCTATTTACAGAATCTTGCTCTATAACTTGGCTGGAGTATTCCTCGTTTCTGCAAAGGAAGCGGAATGAAAGTACTGGTAGCCGCAGCTGATCCACAAATAAGCCGTGCCTTGAGAACTTCTTTGGAAGCTGATAACTACAAAGTTTTGCTTGCTGCTGACGGAGAAAAGGTCCTTGACCTTTGTGCACTGCATTCGCCGCAGGTTGTAATTTGCGATCTGGTTTTGCCGCTGCTTACCGGTTTGGAAGTTTGCACGCATATACGTGAATGGTCCAACGTACCTTTCATTATGATTTCAGACAGTGAGAGAGAGCGAGACAAAATTACTGCGCTCGATCAAGGAGCTGACGATTATGTTGTAAAGCCTTTCGGTATGGGCGAAATGCTGGCGCGTGTCAGAGCCATTTTGCGCCGTGCTAACGATGCCGTTGAAAAGGAAAACTCAGTGTTTTCGTCTGCGACCTTGCACATAGATTTTGCTAAACGACAGGTCTTTTCAAACGATCAGGAAGTTCATCTCACTCCAAAAGAGTATGATCTTTTACGCTACATGGTAAAAAACGCTGATAAAGTTTTGACAAACAAGAGTTTACTCAGCAACTTTTGGGGTGGCGAACTGGCGGATGAAAACCATACCCTGAGAGTACATATTGCCAACCTCCGGAAAAAAATTGAATCAGATCCTGAAAATCCGCAATTTATTATCACTGAGGTAAGAGTTGGTTATCGCTTCCGGTCTGAGCTAAACGTAAAAAACTGCAGCAATCGCAAGCTCAAAAAAATCTGATACTGCTGGCTTTCTTGAATTCCAAGCAGAAAAATTGATAGCGCCTTGATGTATGCTTTAAGGAATTGATGTTTGCTTAACGGGCAAGGAAATATACTCTAGGCACCGCAGTTGGTGCGGCCCTTTACTAGGTTGGTACCCATGAAGCCCTCGTATCTTTTTGCGATAACAGCTAATTCTGTTTTAGTCTTTGCTGCTTTGCAGCCTGCTGCAAGTGCCGATCAGGCTGCGCTGGCGGAAATTTCTTGTCCCACTACTTCGGCAGCAAGTACGGGCGCAAAACACATCATTCACGAATCGAAAATCGCGTCACTCGCGCTGAAGAATTCAGGAACCATTAGAATTGCATCAGCTTCTGTATTAGAAGATCCTGAAGAAGAAAAGAAAAAAGCGGCCGAAGAAAAGGCTCGTCAAATTCAGGAAGCCAGGCGGGCTGCGGCCGCTCGTGTTGCTGCCATGCGTGCAGCCCAGGGTCTAGAAAACAGAAAAGACGAGTACTCCAGCTCACCGATGCTCAGAACGCTTATGCGTCGTGTACCTGCTGGCCCGAATTCACCATTCCGTGTTCCTATCTGGTTGACTGTTAAGCGACCTCAAGCTCAGGCTTTCGACTCAGCGACGCTGGTGCCCACAGCCAATCCTGCGCCCACTGTGGAAAATCTTGGCAAGGTTAAAGCAGCAGCTGCCGTACCTAATAATGCGTTGCCGAAAAACTCCTTGAATCAACAAGGAAAAAATTCGAACGCTGATTCGATATTCGGAGAAGACGGCGAAAAACTGTTGGCGGACAGTGACATTGCCGGGCCCAGCTATACGGATTCGTCCGCGACTGATCTAAGCAAGAATGGCGGGGCTTTGACTCCACAGCAAGCCGTAATGCAAGACCCGGATGCCAGCGGCAAGCCCAAAATTGCTCAAAACGATCCTAATTCAGCTCCAACGGCAGATAACCCCTATCCATTTGCTCCCGAAGGAACTAAGCGGCGTGCCTATCCTGCACCGTTGGACCCGGTTTTTCCAATGACCGAATGGCTCGGTGTTGGAGGAACTTTGCCCATTGGTGTTCCTGATACTGATCCGGAATATCCTCTAGAAAAAGCCATATATAAGGTCATACCTCAGCTCAAGAAACATCGCATCAAAATCTATGGCTGGTCCAACCCCGGTGTTGGTTACAGCACTTCCAAACTCTCAAATATT
>JBIKOL010000113.1:0-29215 GCA_044358055.1 Obscuribacteraceae bacterium (SeqCode) | reverse complement strand
CACAAAGCAAACGGAGGAGGGTCTCCGTATATCGCCTAGAATTTCTCAGTATTGGTTTTTGTAATGGCTTCGCGGCCGTTTTCTTCGGAACAAAAGTAGGTTTTCTCTCCTGAGTAAATGTCCATTCTCTCGCTAACAATATCGTGGTAAAGCCAGTCGGAAGGTGCTTTTGCTTCTATAGACATGACAGTGGCGTATCTTCCATTTTCAAAGCTGTGTCTGAGGGAATAAGCGGGGTTGCTGGTTGAACTGTCAATCTCCTTGAATGCCTGGAGTTGCTGTTCGAAAGGTTTACCATACAACTCATCCATAATCTGGCAACCTTTTCCGGCTTCGGCCAGATCTTTGACTTTTGCTAGATCAATCTTGTCCATATAAGCTCCCCCAGAATTGACCAGGTTATTGTCCGATTGCCAGCGTGAATTTACCGTTAGTGATGCTGGGAGTATTCCCACGTCTTGCTCATGACGTTACGTCATGGCCTAGAATAACTTCTGGAGGTAGATTTATGCCACTGAAAATTGGTGAACTTGCTAAGCAAAGCAAGATTTCGAAAAGAACTCTGCACTATTATGATGAAATTGGACTTGTATCGCCTTCACTTCGCAGTGAACAAGGACACAGGCTCTATTCTGAGGCTGATATCAGGCGCTTGCAAAAGGTGATTTTGCTAAAGTCTATTGCATTTTCATTGGACGATATTCGCAAGCTAGTGGATTCCGATTTATCGCCGATTCAGATCTTGGACATACATATTGAACTAATGAAACAAGAACTCGCTGAGCGCCAGAACCTTCTTACAAATTTGGAAGGAATTAGCGAACGGCTACGGAGTGAAAACAGAACCTCGGTCGATGAGCTTATAGACTTACTGGAAGGTACTAAAATGCTGAAAAAAAATTTCGACGATCCGAAATACATTGATAATATTCAAAAATCCATTTTTGATTCCTGGCAGCCTATCAACAAAAAAGGCCAGACTCTGGTCTCATTCAAGATCAACTCACAAGGCCAACTCGGCGAGCTAAAGGTACTTGAATCTTCCGGGGACGATGATTACGACGAAAATTGCATGAAAGCTGTTACTGCGGCCGCAGATAAATTCACTAAACCACCGGCAGATGACGCGGGAGAGCAATCAGGAGTCGAAATGCACTTTGCCTTTGGTGAGAAGAAAAAGGATTAAAGCGGGCGCGCTTCGCTGATTAGAACGTTCGGAGGAAGGGGATAGAGTAACTGTTCCCAGCCTCACACGTCATAGCAGGCGGACATTCCGCAAGCACAGCCGCTTCACTTATTATGGTGCTTGTTTTTCCTGTCATGCTTCGATTTATGTGTCGTCAATTTAGCGTTTTCAGTTGAATTCTCAGTTGAGTTTTCCGAAATTTCAGTGGCGCCTTCAGTCGCTTTGTGTGGATCATACTTTCCCTCAGCAACAAGCCTGGCAACTTCTTTTTGTATGGCGTCTATCCGCTCGCTATTCATCGGATGGTCACTGAGAATAGCCAACAAGCTGTTGTCCGCTGTGAGTTTATCTTCCTGCAAACGCTTGAAAAAATTGATTAACGCATCGGGGTGATAACCTGCTTTTGCGGCGACATCCACCCCGATGACATCGGCTTCAGCTTCCTGTTTCCTGCTGAACTGCAAAGATTCAAGGTTCTTTCCCAGGCGCGAGAGCGCTTCAATCTTTTCCAGATCCTCACTGTTTAAGCCGCCACACAGTAACGCAAGCATTGCAGAAACGCCGAGACTGTGTGCGCAAATTCGAAGCGTATGCCGCTTTATAACATGGCCGATTTCATGCCCCATGACACAAGCAAGTTCGTTGTCGTCCGCCTTCTCAATAAGCCCACTATTGACAAACACATTTCCACCCGGATATGCGCACGCGTTAAGAGTTGGATTCTCGACGACATAGAATTTGAATTTGTATGGGTTATGTTCCAATTTGGACTCAAGTTTCTTGCCTATATGTTCAATGCGTTTTTGTGCCGCAGTCTTTTTTTCTTTCTCAGCTCTTTTTCTTTCCTTACCGGTGCAAAAATCACCGAATTTAGATTCCAGATCCGGGCTGATGTTCATAAATGCGGACGTGGTTCCGGCGTCCAAAGCCATATAACCGACAGCAATAAAAGCTATTACCCCTAATGAAACTTTTGACCAATACAAGTAGCCTGAAACCGGTTTTTTCTTTATCTGTGCCAGAGCTTGTTCGGCTTTTTGGCATACGGCGTAATTCCCATGAGCAGCCAGACTTTGAATGAGCTGTTTATCCTCAAAAAGCAAAACCGCACCTGTTTTAATATCTTTCAATTTGACCTTGTCTTCGTCGTGGCCTCCCAGCTCAAGCGAAAGATCAGCTAGCTGAAATGAAAAATTTTGAGAGGCTGTTTTTGCTGAAAGAACACCGGCGGAGAGATCTGCAAACACAGGCAGAGCTTGTCCACTATTTGGCAAATAGAGCCGACCCCGAAATTGCGTGTCAATCATTGGTTTTGATTACCCAAGGAAGCTGAGAAGGCTGATGCCACCGCCGGAGGGCGCATATTTCCTGACCCACTGGCCAAAAGCCTTGGGGTTGCGAGTCTGTATCCAAACTTTGCCGGGACCTGTAAACTCACAGGCGAGACCTTCACCACTGGTGATACTGGACATCCACGTCTTAGCCGCTTTCACAATCTTGTAGCTTGTGTCACCGGACCAGGCAACTACGTGCCCATTATCTATAGTGTATTTTTGATCTGCAGGAATCGGTATTTCCATGATTGCACCAAAAGCACTCACTGCAAAATGCCCCTCTCCCTTTAAATGCAAAACGAAAAAGCCTGCGCCAGAGAATAAACCTGCGGTAAGCTTTTGCGCTTTTGTATTCAGTTCAATTCCATCAAGCGCGGCAAGAAGACAGCCGCTTTGCACATAAAAATCTTCCCCGTGACTTATCGGAATTAGCTTTACATCTCCAGGCACAGAGGGAGCAATGATAGCGTCTCCGGCTCTTGCTGGACTTTTCAACTCCTGAAAGAAGAATGTTTCACCTCCAAGAGTTGAACGCTTCATGGCGCCAAAAAAACCACCCCACATTTTTCCGCGAATCTCAACATGGCTGCTCTTCGCCACCATAGCGCCGGCTTCCGCCTTAATAAGCTCATCTGGGCCGAGTGAAACAAAGAGAACTGCGTTTGTGCCTGGATGCAAAATTTGGAATTGCATGTGATCTCCTAGAGCGAACCCCAGCTTCTGATACCCAGAGGCATAAAAACCGAAACACAGCGGGCCGGCGAACAAGCAGATTAACTTAAGTCATGCTGTGGTACTTAGGCTTGGTGGCAAGAAGGACAATCTCCAGTTTTTGGTGCTGATATGCGCAGAATGCCTGGTTCTATTAGCTCATCCCATACTAAGTCTTACCACGCGCGACTCTATAACAGAGACTCGGGCGATTCCCAGGCGGCCATCTGCACTATCGACGCCGGTGATAGCTTAACCATCGGTTATACCGACGATAAATTTCCTCCTTACACCGCCAGCCTGAACGACTTCGATATCAGCCTGGGCGGCTCTGATGACGACAAAATAATTTTGAATCATGTGCAATCAGGCAATAGATTAGTTATCAGCGAACTGAGCTTTATTGACGAGCTTGGGGATCGCTCCGAACAACTGGCAAGGCGCTTAAGATCAACCAAGCAGAAAAAGGATTTAGCAAGAGTGGCCAGCACTCTGATGGCTTATAGCTTGCCGATTTGTGTTTTTGGATTTCTCGGTTTCATTGTAATAATCGCTCTTCTAGTCAGCATTGCTAAATCAAACTCACCTTCCGATACCCAATCAACTAATACTGCAGCAAATACAGAAGTAACCGAAAACGAGCAAGCGCTTTTGACAAAATACGGAGAATTTGTCAGCACTGAACTGGGTAAAACCTGGAAGCCCCCGAAAGTAAAAAAGAAAACCCACAGCGTACTGCAGGTGAACATTGGCCCAGAAGCAAAATTGACAGACATCGAGCTACTTAAAGATTTTCCTTCGCACAACAAAGCTTTTGACAATTCGATCCTGAAGTGCGCCAAATCCCAACCGAAGCTAAAATATTGCCCTCCGAACAAAGCTAATATAGTCATGACGATTGACTTTACAGAAGAAGGCGGCTCCAAATCTGTTGTGGCCCTAGAAACCGATGAATTGGCTGAACAGCAACAATCGGACGAACAAGATCAAACAGATGCGCAAACGGAAGAACAATCAGAACAACAGCAATGAAAGAGAATGCCGCCAGTGAATTTAACTCCTTCAACTCGCTGCCGAAAGCTGAGAAATGGCTGGAAAGCAAAGTTGAAGAAAGTTAACTCTAGCGCCCCTTCAACAGATTGATGCTTACTGTAGCCAGATCAGAATTCGGGAATTTGCAAAAATGTTTCTGTGAAAAGATCCGTAGGTGCGCTCCATGCGGTAATATCCGCTGGTCTTTTCTTCTTTCTCCTCACGCTTTTCTCCTTTGATCGTCAAAGAGCTGTCGCCGATAGAGATGTCCAGATCTTTATCATCAATGCCGGGCAACTCTGCAGAAACACTGATGTCGTCTGCGCTTTCTTTAACTTCTATGCGCGGCTGAAACATTCCTCCCGATGAATCAGAAAATGGGCTCATAAATCCGCTTTCAAAGGCACGAAAGAAATTATCGAAGACTCGGTTCATGTCTTGCTGGAGCGAGAGGTACGATGTGTAATCTGAGCGAGAAATTAGACTGCGTTGTGTTCAGGCCGGATATCTAAAAGCCAGCAAGCATGGGCAAAAACGTCCATTTTGAACAGGAATCTATTGAACACGTCTTTTGAAACTGAGTTTACTCTAAAGTCGCGCTTTTAAATCGCCGCTAACACCTTGCGCAATTGAACAAGGCATATATAATTCAGTCATAGTGACACAGCTGTAACAGTTTGAATGCAAACTTGCATAGAGGCAAAATGAAAACCGATGAGTATTCTGCACTCAGGAAAAATGCCGAAAAGCGGCATATTCGCTGGCGAAGAGTAATAAGCTTGGTTATGCTGTTTTTGGGTTGGTCCGTGCCTTTGCTTGCAGAAGATTCGGGTGCAAGCGCTAGTGAGAGATCCTCCCGAGTTGCAATAGTGCGTGCCCAAGTCAAAGCCTACAATAAACATGATGTCGAAGCACTAACGAAGCTTTTAGCAGAGAATGTAAAATGGTATTCGGTCAATGCCGATAAGATTTCAACCGAGGCTAGCGGACGGGCAGAACTCAAATCCTGGTTGGACAATTACTTTAAGGAATTTCCCGACGTGAGATCCTCGATTTGTAATATCTCGCTGGTCGGCGCTCTAGTTTCATTTCGCGAGCAAGTGTCATGGACTAAAAAGGATGGTACGAGGCAGGCTCAGCGATCTATAGCCATTTACGAAGTAGTCGATGGATTGATAACTCGTGTTTGGTACTTTCCTATCGAACGCTTGAATCCTGCAAGAAATAAACCACTTGAGAGTTGACGTTTGCGCTCATGACCGGATTTGAACAGTTCCAGGTGGTCGAGCTAGCCCAACTTCGCCAGCATAGTGGTGAATTGCCGTAGATGACGACTACTGACATCAGTAGTAGAACTCTCACAATAATGATGCACGCTCATTTTACGGCTGCCTGTAGCCAGCTTGTAGGCGAGTCTTAGCTCTGAGTTTTTCATGCCAGCAGCGCCATGCCGACTTGCAGCTTTTCCAGTAGGCAAATTAGTAGGTAACATTTGCGAGCTACAAAATCGTACCCTGCTAATACTGAAAATGTGCTTTTTGAGCGCTACAAATTTTCTACAAAGAGATCAATCGATATTACCAGAAATGACTGCAGATGAATGGTTCAGATGATCGCTGCCTTCAAATAGTTCAATGTAGCCATACAATTTCACTACATCAGTCTGCCAATTACTGTAATATCAGTATTGTGTGAGTTCCAGTAGCATAGTGATGGGGATTCCGAGCCGATAGTCCCTACGGAATAAATAAACTTTGCTCAAATCAACCAAAGCCTTCCGCATGTAATTGCCTGATCGCTAAAGAACGATCACCTGCATGTCGAAGCAGGCAATATGCGTGAAACTTGTTGTATGCTCGTCGCTCCTTAAAGGGTGATGCTGACGAACTGAACACGAACAGGAGATCCGAATTACTGAAATTGATTGTCGCATGGTGCCCTCTATTGCTGCTATTCGGCTTTTGCCAGTATTCAACTCCGTTGTCTGATTTTAGAAGTTTCCATCCGTATTCTTCAAGGAAATACCAGTCAGATTTTTCGTTGAAGTCCTGGGCCACTGAATGAAACTCAGAGCAAGCAATTGGCTTTGGTGCGCCCCGAGGCTTTTCATTTACCTCACTAAAGCTTCGCCCGACGTCAATCAAGATTTGCCTTTCCTTGGCTGAAATTGTCGGAATGTTTTCATAGTTGCCTTCGATAACCTTGTAAGGCTTACCGCTTATGTGCACATCGGAAGGCGAATAGGCAAAAACGATATAAGAGCCAATTTCGCGAGTTTCAATGAGCGTTTTGGTTCTGCCTTCTGGCATTTGCCGTTTCGCGAGAGCCTGACTTGGCTCAAGTTTTTCAGCACACCTATATATAAGATGCAAACCTGGCCGTGGAGTTTCAACTTGAAACAGTCGCGACTCGATTAGGTCTGGAGCACCTGTGTTAACCACACGGTGCCTATATTCCTCAGATAGTGCACCGCAATCGATGTCGATTGCACCGATTCCTGCGAACCCAGTAACCAGTCCTATTGCAGCTCCGTGTCGCTGAATCCATTCTCGAACTTGACTCTCAGACGGGGCCGCGTTCTGGAAAATTTTCCATGCTGTCATTGGTGCTTTTGTCCCGTCGCGCAGGAGCGGCACCAATGACAAACCGGAACGAAGAGCTTTCGTCGCTTCGTTTAGAAGAATATTCATTAGAATGAACTTCAGGCCGTTTTCACGTCGTCGAGACGAATTGATAGCTGGGTTACCTCGATCGGGTTGAATTCCTTAGCCGGATTCAATTTTATTTTCTCTATCTCCTCGTTGATTCCGAGCAAGTCAAGAAACGAATTCGTGATCGCAGACATGTGATGCCTTAGCCATTCAATATCCAGGACGAGATACCGACCTGTCATGTCATTTGAAACGCTGTGATTGACCAATCGCTTCAGGGTGTAAGCCGGAACGTCAAGTTTCTCACCCATAGTTAAGAACGTGCGGCGCAAATCATGATATGTAAACTTAATACCGCTTTTGGCACGCACTCTGCGCACAATCCCAACGCCGGCGCTGAGATGTTTGTGTCCTCGTCGGGCAGATTGGAAAACCCACTCTGAGCCATTCCTGTAAACATGTCGTTTCCTAAGTAGCGAAATCAAAAAATCACTAAGTGGAAGCTTATGTTCTCGATCACTCTTTGTTATTTCGCGGGGGACGGTCAGGATTTTGTTTTCGAAGTCTACATAGCTCCACTTTAGCTTTCTTGTTTCACCGAATCTCATTCCTGTTAATAACAGAAATAACAGGAAATCGCGTGCCACTTCATTTTGAAGCGTACGCACTGCTCTGTACCAGTCACTGAGTCTGCTATCCGCAATAATGCCTTGTCTTGGATAAATGCGATGCCACGATCTATTGAGCGTTAGCCTAGTCACTGGATTTATCTTAACCAATGGTTCGTCGTCAGTACAAAATCGGTCATTAGCGAAATTGATGAGAGCGCTCAATTTCTTCAAGGCATTGTTTGCACGGCCACGCCCGGATGTTCCCAGTCTATTGGGAGCAACAGTGAGCTGCTGATGCCGCTGTTCTACCATATCTTTTGTTATTGAATTAATGGGCAAGTCTAGCCAATCGTTTAAGTGTTTGTTGATCGCGTAATGATAATTCAGCTTCGTATCCTTCCGGATAGGCTTAATTTCTAGAAACTTCTGCAAAACTTGCCTCAGCGTGATGTCACCGCGATTATTGATGCGTTTGCCAGTTTTAGGGTCGTTACCTTTTGCGATATCGCCGAGCATGATACAAGCTTGTTTCCTTGCAAACTCTAGAGACATTTCTGAGCATTTGCCGATGGTGATTCTCCTGTTAATTCCGTCTACTCGTTTTTCGAGAATGAACGAGCTTTTTGGCGTTACCCTGATTGCAAAACCAGGAAGGTCTTCATCGCGATAGAAGCGCTGTCCGACAGCAGGCGGTTTAAGTTCTAATTCGATGAATTGTTTGGTCAATTTCGACATAATACTATTGCTCCTATAAAATGGATTACCGGGGCTGAGTAGTCATGGCACAGCGAGCGCGGGTTTGCCGCACTCGAGAAGAAAAAAATGTCTCAGTGACACCAAAGAATGGTCTTCGGCGTCGGGCGTTAGTTGACGTGCCTGTTTAGCCTGAGCAGGAAAACGGCCTGCAAGCTAATTGACTGTCTGGGTATATCTTGTCGAGACAATTAATAAATCAAGGAAATCGATTTGAATTTTAAATTGAATAAGAATTGCGCATATGGAAGAACGCCAGATCAGGCTCATCCTCAATTATCGATATCCAGTCCAGAGCGAAAAAAGATGGGGTTTTCGACAAGGCAGTCAAAAGATAGCACAAACAAGAACACAATCAAGCGCGAATGAGCTTCTTAATCAACTCTTCAGGCCCTGTGCAATTTAGCGAAGCTATCACTAATCCGGAATTTAACTAAATTAGGTTGAACCCTTTTCAACATTTTCGCGTTATTTGAAATAGCAGGCATTTCCGAAAACAATCGGAAGAATTTTTGACTGCTTGGGGAGGAAGTATGGGAATACACGATCAGCTTTTTAAGCAGCTACTCAGCCTATTCTTCTGGGAGTTTATCTCGCTGTTTTTGCCAGCTTTTGCCAATTATCTTACAAATTTCACCCTGGAGGAGGGAAACGAGCGCCATCTTGTAAAATTAAATTGTGAGTTCATGTTGGCAAAACTCAACTTGAACGAAAACGAAGCAAGACTCATCGGCAAGTTTCTTGAGGTTTATCTTACATTATCCACCAGAGAACTTGAGAAATACCAACAGGAGATCAACAAATTGACTGAGCCAGAAAAGGAGGAAATCATGGAATTGTATACAAGTTACGAGCTCAAAGGCATGAAACTCGGAAGAATTGAAGTTCTTGCTGAATTGCTGGCTGATCGCCTTGAAAGTATGAATGAGCATGTTGTCGACCTTATAGGCAAGTTGTCCGATGCACAACTCAAAGAATTTCGACGTTCGATTTTCTCATTCAACTCGCTGCCGGAAGCAGAAAAATGGCTTGAAAGCAAAGTTAATGAAAGCTAACTCGTCTAGCGCCCCTTCAACAGATTGATGCTTACTGTAGCCAAATCTGAATTCGGAAATTTGCAAAAATGTTCCGGGTCCGCATGAAGTCCTGCTTCAGCTGCTATCTGTTTAAATACATCCAACTCCAAAATGTACTGGTCCGAATAGCCGTGGGTGGCATCATATGCGGTGGCAGAACTAAGTCCTATATTTTCGGAAGCGAGTTGAGGTGAAATTGTGTGCAACTCAATTACCAAAAGTCCAAAGCGTCGGACAAAAGGTTCCCATCGCTTGAAGTGTTCTAGCAAGCTTGCCTCTACGTCGTTGTTGTTCAATCGCTTGCCACGATAACAATAAGATCCGGACGACTGGCTTACTCGATTTGCCAGTGGGGCCGCCGGCTCTTCCCATATGCGATTATGGTCAAGGAATGTGCGCACGTTGAGAAGATCTTGCAACGCGATGCCGTAATTTTCGCTGAGATCGGCAGCCAACAAATCTGGTCGGCCGATGTTTCCCCAAATGACTTTCGCCCAAATGTCGGCCTTGGTCAGGTTAGCACGAGTCACGCGCAATGCCACTTCATTGAAGTCGGCACCCACTAATAACAAGGGATAATCGTCTAGTACTTCTCCACGCAAAGTGCGCTGAGATATAACTTCGAAAATGTGTTGTAAGAATGCACCATTGCCACATCCCATATCGACAATGCCTTTTGGCTGCTCTTCCAGTGGTCTGTTAAACAGTTCAATGATTACTTCATCTATTTTCTTGAAATAACTCGCATGCGCTCCACCGCTTCCCCAGACGTTCATTTCCCTGTCTACATGCAGTTCTGGCATCTCGGGCTTGGTATTGATTAGAATTTCGGGATTGCCGAAAATAAGTTCCTCAAGGTTTCGGAATGTCGGCATATACGACACGGTCACTCCGTAGGCGCTGGCCCTGCGGGCAAAAAACAATCCTTTCTCAGTGAACCGGTATGTATCCCCTTTCTTTTCAAACCAGCCGAGAAAAGTAAAGAAGTCCAGAATTTTGCTGAAGCTCTCTGCGTCTTCATGAAATTCTTCTGGCTTAAATGACGCATCCATAAAGTACTTGTGAAACATTCCACCCATGCCGAGAGAGACGATTGTAGGACCAATGGCGGCGCCTTCAATGTGCGTCAACACTTGCTCTTGTATCAGCCTTGTGGCAGGATCGCTTGAAAATTCTATGCCGAAATTCTCGCGGTACTTTTTGAAAATATTCTCGAGCACAGTAAACGGAGCTCGTTCGAATTTGCGTCGGTGAAACTGACCTGAAAAGCGAATTAGCGTAACTACATCTTTATAGAGCCGGCAATGTTCGAAGGCTACTGCGCTCTTTTCATTTACCCGGTACTTGACCCGGTTATTGACATTGTCGACTTCTGCAACTAGCCAGCCTTGAGAACATAAGACGCGCAATGCAACGTTAAGGTATCCTTCATTTGCTTTGAACTTCAACGCTAATTCCGTGACGTCAGCCTCTTTCTGCTGAAGCAAGTGTTCCAACACGCCCCGTTCAAGCAGAGTATAGGCAGTGGGAGCTGTTGCTATCCCATCCAGATGGCGAAATATCGTAGCGCGATGTGAGGCTTTGTCTTGCTTTGTTAGTGACATCAATGAACCTGTCCAAATGCAGAAAGAACCTTGAAGATTTTACCAAACATAGCTCTAACAGCCTCCAGGAAGCTGAAATTCAGGCGCAAGGACTGGTATACTCTGCCACAGCACACGATCGGGAATCGCGACGAGCAGGGAAAAAACTGTGAGCAACAACACTCTAACCATTAAAGACAATCGCACCGGGCAAACTTACGAAGTCCCAATTCATGACAACACTATTCGCGCTAACGACCTGAGGAAGATCAAGGTTGACGCTGATGATTTCGGTCTTATGACCTACGATCCTGCATTTTTGGCAACGGCCTCCTGCCGCAGCGCGATCACCTACATTGATGGAGATAAGGGTATCTTGCGTTACCGCGGTTATCCGATCGAGCAGCTTGCGGAGCAGTCGACTTTTTTGGAAGTTGCTTATTTGCTCAACCATGGCGAGCTGCCTGATGAAGCGCAATTGAAAAAGTGGACCGAAGAGCTCACCTATCACACCTACGTGCACACTAACATCACCAAGTTCCTGGAGGGCTTTCGCTATGACGCCCATCCTATGGGCATGTTGCTGGGTGCAGTAAGCGCCCTATCCACTTTCTATCCAGACGCCAAGGACATCGGAGACGCCAAGAACCGCTACTTGCAACGCGTCCGCCTACTGGCAAAAGCTCCCACTATAGCTGCCTTCGCTTTCCGCCATTCGCGCGGACTGCCATTTGTATTTCCCGACAATGACCTTGACTACATTGGCAATTTTGTGAATATGACTTTCAGCATTGGCGGGCGCCACAAGCCTAACAAAGTGCTGCAACGAGCTCTGGACATCTTATTTATTCTACATGCCGACCATGAACAGAATTGTTCTACCAATGCCATTCGCGCAGTAGGTTCCTCACATCCTGATTTGTTCTCGGCGGTTTCGGCGGGTATCGCGGCTCTGTACGGACCATTGCACGGTGGCGCTAATGAAGCCGTATTGGAAATGCTTGATGAAATTGGCTCCGTTAAAAACATTCCCAACTTCATCAAACAAGTCAAGGCCGGCGAGGGACGTCTCATGGGCTTTGGTCATCGCGTGTATAAATCCTATGACCCGCGGGCCAAACTTATCAAGAAAATTGCATATGAAGTATTCGAACAGACCGGCCTCAATCCAAAACTCGATATTGCGCTAGAGTTAGAGCGCATAGCGCTGGAAGATGATTACTTTGTTTCTCGCAAGCTCTATCCAAACGTCGATTTTTACTCTGGATTGATCTACCAGGCAATGGGTTACCCAACTGATTTCTTCACTGTCTTGTTCGCACTGGGACGCATGCCCGGCTGGCTGGCGCAGTGGGAAGAGATGGTGACCGATCCTGAGCAGAAGATATCTCGTCCACGACAGATCTACACGGGCTCAGAGGAGCGTCCCTACGTGCCTATGGCGAAGCGCCAGGCAACTGTGTCGGTCTGAATTCCGAACTAGCATTCCCCGAACAAAGAGATAAAGATGCAGTCTTTCCCTGCCGTCTTTATTTGGCAGGCGTTGTGGAAGAAGCAGAAATAGTCCCTTGTTTAAGAGAAGATCTGTTTCACGGCCCGAATGCCAGAAAGCTCTGCAAGCCGTTGCTGATTCAATTGGCAGCGACACTAGCGTTAACAAAGAATCTCGTTGAATTGATCAGGACATAAAAGTGGCTTGGCTTGGCGGCCACGCTTCTTTGATATCAACATGCTCAGGTGAAAGCCCTGCCCAGGTGCTGTCCTTTGTAGCCGAGGCAGAGTCTGCGGTGATCTGAATTTTTGTAGTGGAAATTCCGGCAAACAGCCGCTGCGTGGAAACAATATCAAGGCTCGGTGCGCCTGTTTTTGGATCAAAATCCAGACCAACTTTTAGATGATTGTCACCCATAAATTTATGCTCTTTGTTGAACTTATCGACCGCGGCTTGCAACTGCTGCTTTTCCTCGTCCGTTTTTACTCCCTTCAATAAATTTTGAAGGTCCTTAGGATCATCAGAGCTCATTGCGCTATCAAATTTCTTGGACAGCTCGGCTTTTTCTTGCGATTTCTCGCCTTTTTCCTCAGCGCCCCATGTCTTTTTCATGGCACCATCTATAGTGACATTAGGCAATGTTTCGTTCTTTTCCAGCCAGGAAGATGCCTGATGCAAACCCGCTCCGAAAGTTGTTTTGTCGCTTGCTGCTGAGCCAAATGCGTCATGTCGAAACGCAGTAAGCACTTGCTCACCATTTTGCTTCTCAGTGGATTCAGTCCCATATTTGACTGTAGAATCAGCACTCTTTTGCAAATCATCATTCGAAATCTCTCTTGCCATAACGCTCTCCCTCTCTTCCTGAATCGATATCAGTCAGAATTGCCTGTTCGAAAGTATTCGAATACTAGCTATCAAGAGCGACATAAATCCGTACTAAACTGTGAATATTTTGTGTCAGCTAACACTTTTGCGTGATTCCGCAATTAGTTGCGGCAGGCAGCTGAGCCATTTACCCGCGATGTTCTCCACGAGAAATACTCGAACAGGATCAAGATGGAAAAGACGCGCATCCTCTTTATTGAAAGAGAACGCTTTTCCTCTTAGCTTTTCCGCTGTACAAGGATCCTTGAGATGAGCAGCGAGATTCAGCAACTCAGACGGAAAACCTTGTTCCTTTGTCAATTGCAAGGTATCGTTGACTTCGATTTTGCTACCCATGAGATCAGATCCTTCGTAAGTGAGAGAATTTTAGCTAAAGCTGCTTCAGTTTCCGGAACGCTTTATTTGTGATATGCGCCTTTCCAGTTCGCGAACCTCCTGGAATTTATGCTGAGCTCCTTTTACCTTTGCCATTTGCTCCAGACATTTCGCTAATTGCGGATGAATCGGTCCAAATTTTGCCTCACAGGCATCTGATGCGTCTTTAGCACACTTTTCGGCCTCAATTATCTTTCCTTGCCCCAGATAGGCTTGCGATGTCAGAAGTAATGCTTTGTACGAGCGGCTCATTTCCAGTGCTCGTTGAGCACATTTCAATGCTTTCTGGTTGTCGCCTCGGACACTATAAATGGTTCCCAACACGATCAAATTGTTGAATAGTGAATCACTTGTGCTTCCTTTCAATGCTTCGAGCAAACCAAGGGATGATTCTCCAAGTTCAAGGGCTTTGCTTGTGTTACCTTCTTCCAAGTAGACTCGCGCGAGATTACCTTCTAATACAGGAACTTCCGCATCACTGCCGCCGTTTGCTCGCTTCCTTGTGGCAATACAATTGAGATAAGTGTTCTCTGCCTCTTTCAATTTTCCTTCAGTTAGATAGATCATTGCAATATTAGAATTGATCGACGCCGTGATCAAGCCATCCTTACCATTTAGTTTTTCGCTTGCAGCTAAAGACTTGAGCAAGAGTTCTTCTGCTTGCTGATACTTGCATTGAAGTCCTAGAATCATCGCACGATTAGACATTACCTGGGCAGTGTCCAGACTGTTTGTTCCAAATTGTGCAAGAGCAAGGTCCATTGCCTCTTTGCTCATTTTATTGGCATCATTTAGATTGCCCTCATAACGATACATAGTGCCTAAATGATCAAGGGTGATGATCTGATTCAATTTGTTATTGCTGCTCCGAGAGATTGAAAGTGCTTTTAAGAATAAAGGCCTCGCTTCGTTGTCTCGGTTTAGTGCGAGATAGCTGGAAGCCAGACTAAGCAATGTTTGGGTTCTGGTGTCTTCGTCGACATCTGAGAGTCCAGCTTCAAGGTCAACAGCTTTTCTGTAGTATTTGGCAGCATCTTCAGTTTCATTGGTGTTGAGGGAAAGCATTCCCATTCCTTTTAGAGCAAGGGCTACTTGCTTTGTATTATTCTGAGCCTCTGCTTTGTCAATCGCATCCATATACAGCTGTTTAGCTTGTTCGTAATGATGGAGAGAATGCTCTATCATTGCTTTTCCAATAAGGTCGTCCGCGGCTGCCAGCAACGACTGGTTCAAGACGAGAGAGAGAACCACAGCCGCGCTAGAAGCAAAACTTCTTCTCATTAATAGCCCTCCGAAGCGCGCCCAGTACCAGGGCTCGATGGCGGCGAATATCTTGGAGCGCCAACCAGACAGATGAGTGGGTGATCCATTGGTACAATGGATTCACCTGTATTTGGAACAACCCACGTATAAGGTCCTGGTGCTGCTTCGTTCCGTCCTGGTCCCGCCCCAATCCATCGATTCTTATTGCAACGGGTCACGTGAAAAGTCAGGTTCTGAGTGACTTCACCGGGCACCCTACCAGTTGCCTGCGGTGCTGATGCGTGCCATTTCCCATAAATATTACTGAGGAGATTGCCGCCCTGGTCAGAAGTAGGCTCTTCCGGACTCTCATTAAGATCTTGAGGTACTGGAGAACCGCGAAATCCGAAGTTTATTGTTACTGAGCCCACGCGTTGACGAGCAGGAACCGACCAGAGACACGTACTTCCACTAAAGTTTTGGGACTGCCCACCCCATGTGATGTTAGATCCCGTAAGAATTTTATTAGTCTCGTCGATGTTTCCTTGTTTTATAGCTGCATCGCTGATGGTTGTGGTGTCAACACCGCCCTTCAAAGTTTCATATGCGCTGGTCTCTGTGGTATTACCACCAGTGCTACCCGAACCTACTGTCCCCCCACCTCCAGTGTGAGCCCCATTCGCAGATGTTGCTCCCGATTGGCTGCCACTGGTGGACGAGCCGCCTCCTGAGAAGCTGGCTTTGGATGAGCTGCTCCCCGGGAAGCTGGCGCCACCCACAGATGAGGTGCTTCCCGAGAAGCTGGCGCCACCCACAGATGAGGTGCTTCCCGAGAAGCCGGCGCCACTTTTAGATGAGCTACCTGCCGAGGAGCTAAGTTCTCCACCAGCGGATGAACTACTACCTAATGAGGTGCTAGTGGCTGGACTGTTTCCCTTTTGAGCAGTCAACCGACTTGTTGTTGTTGTTGTTTGCTTAACACCAGCAGTGGTGCCGCTTGCCATGTTCTGACTAGTATAAGCAGAGATTTTGTCGGCGGCGGCTTTCTCTGCAGGAGCTTTGTCAGCAGCAGCTTTCTCTGCAGGAGCTTTCTCTGCAGGAGTTTTGTCAGCCGCAGCTTTTTCAGTGGAAGCTTTCATAGCAGCAGCTTTATTTTCGTTGGTATTAGTAGCGCTACTTCCTGCTTCAGAGATCTTGCCACCGGCGCTTGCAATTGCAGGTTTGCTGATACTAGCATTGCTCGAAGTACGTGACAAATCGTTTTTGTCGGCCGAAGTATTTGGCTCGTGACCCATAGCTTTTCCGGAATCGTCCTTGCCTTTTTGCGAGAGTTTTATTTGTCCTTCCGCAGTAACTGTTAGTTCAAGAGTTTGTCCGGCAGGTGGAACCGTCACCGTCTGATTAGCAATAGAGATTTTCTGTCCGGGTTCTGCATAAATTATGGAAGGCCAGGTTTCGTTTTCCCTGTAAAAAATCCTGCTTGGATCAAAAGGAGCAACTCTTGCTGGATTGGCTACCATTCGGTTGTCCGGCAATGGCGAATATACTGTGCAACCATAAATAGTGACAGTTTGTCCATTGACATTCAAAATTTTCGACTCGCCAGCTGCTGGTGCCTGGTAGTATTTGTTTCCGATCTGGAGTATGTCAAATGCTTTTGAATAAATAACTGTAGGCAGCGATTTGCTACCTCTCCCAAAAACCAGATTCGCCTTTGTCGGATCGCTGGGAAACAAAGGTGTTCTAGAAAATACATTCGCTTTTGCTGGTGTCAAAGTAGGAGATGGAACCAGCTTATGTTTAGGCTCAAATTTATATGGATTGAAATGAAGCCAATCGAGGTGGTCTGCCGTGCGCAGACCATATCTGCTTGTTTCACAGTATGCAGGCAGAAACAACATTGTCTGGCTCGCTAAAAGAAGCAATAGAGCTCTTATTTTCTCAGATTTCGCAATCTGCATAGCACCTTCCCGAAAGTATGAGGCTAGTAATAAACCTTCCATCTGAAAGATTTTTGAAAGTTAAAAATGTGCATTTAATTGATTGTACCCGGACTCAGGGTCCAAACCTCTGCTTGCAGCTGCCAGAGCCTAGGCTGGTTTCAATCGCAGAGAGGCTCACGACCCAATAAGCGATTTGAATTGGCTGTTCAATGATACCGTCCTCCATGGAAGCGAGCCTTCTAATTAGGCTTAATTATTGGATCCGATAGAGCTTGCCTTTCCCAGGGTACCTTAGAACTGGATGCCGGTGAGCTCTTTCACCAAATAAAGCATTCTATGGTTTAAGTCGGTGGTAAACAATGGCGAATACGGATGACTCAATGAAGCCGAATGATGAGAACAAGCAAGCCGATTCGCCTTCACCGGAGAAGAAAGATGGCGATACTGGTGCTGGCCCAAAACCCATCAAAAGAGTAAAAGCAAGCCAACAACAACAAATCGCCGCCACCAAGCTTGAGATAGATTCTTTAAGAGAGCTGGCTGATTCAGCAAATGCCACAGTTCCAGTTCAAGCGGCTGCTCCACCGACCCCGAGCGTTTCGATCTCACAAACTCCAGCCGCAGCAGCGCCGTCAATGAATCCATCTGCGGTTCCAGCTTCTGCAATCCAGCCATCGGTCCATCCATCGGCGACACCTGCAGAAAACAGAACTGCCGTCGAGTCCAAAGAAATACCTCAGAGTCCTTCCGGTCCCGCTCAGACACCTGTTCTCGAAAAGCCGCCGCTCAATAAACCTGCTGAAAACACTAATTCTACCGCTGAATTTATAAATACTGTAAACCGCGTCAAGGCTAGTAGTGTGGTTGGAATCGCAAAAACAGCTATTGATCTTGATGCCTGCAGGGAAGTGGCCACAAATTCCGTGGAAGTCCAGGTGGAGAAATTTAAAGAGTTAGTCGCGGAACTCTCACGCGCGCCGGGGGTTGAATTCAAGCCTGTTACAAACTACCGCAATGCATCTCCGTGTTCATCCTCATGGGAAAGCATGTCTTGCGCAACGGGCTGTATGAGATTTTGCGAGAAGTGCCAATCGATTGTCTACGATTTCAGCAAGGTCGAACAAGAACAGGCTGAACAAATTGTATTCCAGAGAGAATCCACTACGCCCAAGATTCTCTACAGACGAAAAGACGGCAAGTTCCTTGCAAAAGACTGCCCGGTGGGCGTAAAACAAAAACGAGACAGACTAATAGCTGTTGTGCTATCTGTTTTGGCGGTTTCGGCCATTGCTGTTTTTCTAGCGACGCGCCCTCCCGAAGAGAAAATCGTTGTCAAAAATACCGAGACGACCAGCGCAACACAAAATCCGGAACCGACAATTGCTGCAGAACCTGAAGTCGAACCGGAGCCGAAAGCTGAGTCTGATACACCACAAAAACCAGGACGGTTGTCCAAGACGAAAGTATCATTTGACAGAAACTCATACGTCCAACGCATCAAAGCTATGTCCGCAGCTGGCACTAATGTCGAAAGCTACAACAAAGCGCTGAACAAAATAGATGAAGACATTAATGCTGGTAAGCATCATCTCGAAGTTGAACAAGAAATTCAGGAGCTGGGTGAAAATCTTGGTCTGCTCAGGAGGGTCGTTGTTGAGCCTTCTGCTTCTTCGGAGGCTAGTAAGTTGGATATGACCGAAGAATAATAACTTATCACTGTGTCAAGCCTTCTGAATTCTCACTGAATTGTCGGGCGGTAGCACTGACCGGAATCGGCACCGTAAGCCCAGGTACATTTCCAAATAAACCGGAACTCAAAGTAAATAAGGGCTGAACTTGTGCGTTTATGGTTACTTCAATTGAATAGACAAAATCAGGATCGATCTTTTTGCTTAGTCTCTGGTTGTCCGCTTGAACAAACTCCACCTTCGGACCCTGGTTTGGTCTATCAGGATCTGGCGGTTTATTCAGCGGTGAACATACTATTCTTACTTTGACGTCGTCCGGGCCAAAGTCTGTGCCAGCCAGACAGGCTGCCTTAGTTTCTAGAGCTTTGTCGCGAGCGATTTGAATGGCTGTGCCTTTGGCAAACGGGGGATCAGCGGAATTGGTCGGCGCAGGTCCCTGGAATGTTGCAGCACGAGCCGCATCATGTGCGGCGTTGTATACCGCCAGATAAACTGTAGCGGTTCTCAATGCTATCGTAGCCAAATCAATAAGAGGAAATGCAAGGAAAATGAAAAAAACGGTTAGAGCAACCGGCATTTCAACCATGGTTCCACCTCGTTGATTTTGCCTTAATTTGCTTACCATTGTTTTTTCCTTGTTGATTTACTTATTCAATAACACTGAACTTAAGAAGCCGGAAGCGGAGGCGTGCCACCATCATTATTGTTATCATCATAGTGTGCAGGAGGTTTTGTTGTTGAAGTCGCTGGCTCGATGCCGTAATCATCTTCAAGTTTATCGGCTGCCTTGTCAACCGCAGTCTCATCTTGTTTAACTCTGATGTTAGCATTTCGTTCTGCCAGCAAGGCATCATACAGGTTCTTCTTTTCAGGATTTTCTGGCGCAACATTGTCTAAAGCTTTTTTGATCGCATCAAACTCATCTTTGGCAAAGGGGTGAGTAGTGGATTTATCAAAGGCAGCATTATAGGCATTCTCCGCATCCAAAACAGCCTTGTGGAGGGGGGAGCTTTTGTCGGCCAGAGCATCATATTTTACTTGTTCATCGGCGGCTGCTTGCCCAACTAAAGCCGCGTCTTCCTCATCTGCTTCCAATTTATTTTCAGCTACTTCCAGTGCAACTAAATCGCGCTGTGCCTTGGCATCAATAAGGTTCTTTGGATTTTCGGTGATTTCGGTTTCATCATTAAGATTAGGGGCGGATCCCAGTATTGGGAATGAGTAAACGCTCGAAAACGTTATCTTGTCGGTTAGTGCGGCTCCATTGAATACAATCGGAACTAGAAGTTTCACGGTTGATGTAACCGTGACCGTAGCGTTAGGTCCGGAATTTAGATCCTCGGGATCTCCAGGCTTGGCTGCAAACGTGTTGTAACTGCAGCTAACAGTTGGATTTCCAATTAGAACTCCGCTTGTGGAAGCGTATCGCGCAACTATGGCTTTTGCAGCATAGAGTGCGTCGTCTGCGTCTGTTCGTTGTCCGGCTGCTCGCGCCGCGTCTTTGCAGGCTCCGTCCACAATTTGTGCTGAGAAAACGGCGAGCCCCAGGTTAATACATACGACTGCGACAATAGGAAGGATTATGGCAATGACACCCAGTTCAAGCAGTGACGTTCCACTATTTGTGCGTTTTGTTTTAGTAAATCTGCTGTGTTTTTTCATAAACTTGCCCCTGAACTTTGACTATAAGCTAATGGTTGATGATGTTGTTAACCAGAACTGGTGGTCCATCAAAAATTTTGCTTAGCCTCTTATCTGATTCATTTGATTGGTCAAAGTCTGGACCTGGGGTACCTTTTATATAATAGCCAGTGTATGAGCCCTTTCCATTGTGGTGGTACACGTCTGACTTGAATGCGGCTTCAATATAGTGACCACCCAGCCCGCCGTGGCTGGCGATCTTGTTCAGAATTCGTGGTCCTCCACCGGCCGAATAGCCGATGTGAACATAGCCAACTGTGCAAACTGGAATCCCTTCTTTTCCAAGTTTATTAGCAGCTCGGATGTAACCTCCTGAAGTAGGAATGCCATCCGACAACAGAATGACCATTTGGGGACCATTGGCTGGGTCGAGGTTGTGATCAGCTTCTGTCAATACTGCATGAGCTACATTAAGTGCATCAGCTGTGTTGGTACCCGCAGCAGTCGTGCATACGTCCAGAGATGCTTCAACATCGTCAGAGTCACTCAGCGGGATGTATGGAACTGAAAAAGGTTTGACACCCAATTTTTTTGCTGCACTTTTCGTTAAGCAACTATTTCCGTAAGTGTAATTACTACCGAAATTGCCTGTTTCTGGACCTGGTGGTTTGCCTTTTTTTGTGTGGCCGCCAGCTTGCGGAGCGAATCCTACCAGCGCTATTTTCACTTTTGGATTCAATTTCTTAAGCACACGAATCAACTTTCTAGCGTCTCTTTTTTCATCTTCTAGAGGATGAACAAACTGAAGGGCGGCTTCCTGGAAGGCGGCTCTATAGTCATTCCCTAATGCAGTGGAGGCATCGCCGTTCAGTGCACCTGGAATCGCTGCTCTAGCCGGTTGTTTTCCTTTTGCTGGAACCGCTGGATAACCAAAGAAATCCTTTGTTCCGAGTATAGTATCTTTTGCCTTATTAGGGTTTCCTGCTTTGATATCGTTATAAGAGGCCGCATTATTTAGCCAGCCTCTCTTTGATGCAGATAATAGCGCAACCAGTGCTTCTCTTTTATCTGCCTGAGTGAAACTTGCAGGCATTTTATCGAGAAATTTTTTGTAGAGAGTCGGTACAGGGTGCTCCGGATCGACAACAGGATTAGCAGGAAAGTGGGCAGGAGTCGTAGGATCTGCCTTAGTTTTGGTACCAAATACCAAGTCGGGTTCAGCAATATGACCAATGAAATTGCCACCAACATGAAGGCTTGTCGGCGCATTCGAGTAGCGATCAGGCACAGCTATTGTTACTGGAGGCGCGCCCTTAATTTTGTTTTTCCTTGTGACTCGAGTGAAGCTGTATTTGGGCACAGTCCCAGCAAGATTTGAATGAAGAACGGCTCTTAATGACTTGGATGTAGCACCATCAGTTGATTGCCTGTTGATTCCGCATCCGCCCTTGATCGAGTCTGAAATATCCACACAGATAACTACTTCTTTTGGACCGCGCGTTTTGTGTCCGGCAACTGACTTAGCTCTGATTGTTACCGTACCTAAATTCAGAAACTGCCAGCCACCAAATGCGGGCTGCAAACCAAATGCTGCACGAGCTGTCACTTGGTCTGTGTTCTTATCTAAAGTCAAATCATATGTGGCCTGTCCAGATGCTTGATTGGCGTCTACAGATCCTGTGTCGTTACTGTTGCTGGCGAGGGAAATGCTAGTAATAGAGTTGCGGGTGAACTGGCGAAAACTGTAATGCTTTATTGCTTGTATGTCCGTGACATTTGCTAGATTGAGTTGCTTTGACTCATAGTTAATAAGATCTGGATCTTGCATGCCAACTATTGCACTGAGTGCTGCTGAATCCACGGCATTTTGCAATTGATTTTGAGCCAGATAAAGCCTTGAAACTTCAAATGCTAGAAGTCCCAAAGGCAGCATAATAAAAAATGCGACGATGGCAACCAGGACAATTGTGGCGCCATCGCTTCTTCTTCTTTTTCTGCTGACTATTTTCATGCAGCTCCCCCAAGATTTCGGGCTAGTAAGTTTGTCATCCAGCCAATATTAATCTTCAATTTTGAGCAAATTCTAAACGGATTAGAAATTTCTATGAAATTTCCTAAAATTTGCAACCCCCCCTTTTTCATTCCCTTCCAGGGTTGTGTATTAACAATGCGACAATTCACGAAGCCCGTATAGAAGGGACAAAATACTTTGCCAGAGATATGCAAACATCGAGATCAAAAAAAGGATCCATCATCAAGAAACAGCCGTGCGACTTTGTCTTTGAGCTAGTAGAAAAGCGGAGCCCTGGGAGCGCCGGCAGCTTGCCGGCTCCTACTCAGGCAAGAACGATCCAATCCTTCAGAAGCCGCCAGGCTGGCGGCGCTCCCGGGATAGCTGCCACCAAATGTGATGGCTCGTTCGATCATGCAGTGCCCGCTTCTGCCATAAGCACCTGCTCCAACGCTGCCTTCAACTCAAGCATTGACTGATAACGCTGCGTTGGATCTTTCGCCATGGCTCGCGCTACTATCGTCTCCATTGCGGCGGGATAGACAAGATCTGGGCGCATTTCCGCTAAGCTAGGTGCGAGCTCATGAAGATGTTTTCGCATGGTATCCAGACTGTTCTCACCTGCAAGAGGAAGATATCCCGTTATGGCTTCATACATTACGCATCCAAGCGAATAAATGTCTGAACGTTTATCCACCTTTATTCCCTTAGCTTGCTCAGGACTCATGTAGGCAGGCGTTCCCACGCTCATATTGTCTTGAGTCATTTGCGCCTGTTCTGAATTTAATTCAGTTATTTTGCCGCAGCCAAAATCGAGCACTTTTGCATCAATTCGATTCGGCCACCCACAAAGCATAATATTGCCCGGCTTGAGGTCTCTATGGACAATGCCCTGATCATGAGCATGCGCCATTGCATCACAAATTTGCGCGAGGAAAGTTAATGCGCGCCGCAACGGCACGTAATCCTCCTGAGAAATGATGGCGTCAAGCCCAGTCCCTTCTACAAAATCCATAACCATGAAAGGACGCTTGCGCTCAGTGATGCCGAAATCATGGACTGTCGCTATGCCAGGGTGCTTCAATGAACTTACAAGTCGAGCTTCTTGTTCGAACCTGGCAAAGACATCGTCTTTAAGTCCATAATAGTGCAGCATTTTAATAGCTGCCAATTTGTTTAAGTGTGGATGTCTTGCCTTATAAACGACACCGACAGCACCCTCACCTATCACTTCCAGGAACTCATAACGCGATGGCAAACTTGTACCAGTTAAGCCGGCTTGCTCGAGCATTTGCTCGTTGTTTGTGCCGAGAGCTTTTGGTCCTTTGGGTTGAGATCTTCTCAAAATTGCTCGCAGGCGGGCAGCAAGTTCTTTGTACTCAAATGGTTTGGTTACATAGTCATCTGCCCCTGAGTCCAAACCTTTTTCTTTATCACCAAGTTCAAGCCTTCCCGTGAGCATTATTATCGGCGTTGTTCCACCATCATCGCGAAATTTTGTGCAGAGCTCTAATCCTGTGGTGTCAGGAAGATCCCAGTCGAAGATCATGACGTCGTATGTGTTGGACTGGATAAGTTTCCATGCTTCGGCTCCGTTCTTTGCCTGATCTACCTCGTGATCATCGTTTTCCAAATAGCAGCCAATCATGAAAAGAAGGTCTTTATCATCATCGACCATCAAAATCTTTGCCATGAGCTTATGATTCCTCCGATACGAAACTTTTTAGAGTCGTTTCGCTACTCCTGCTGCTGTCAGTTGGATTGAGAATCTGGAAAACCTTTACCAATACCCTCAGTTTGTAGTTACCCGGGGATAAACAATAACTATCAGATTAAAGGAATAGCGTGCGAATATTGCCGGAAATTGGGAATTTAAATTGATAAGTCAGCCTCTGAAAATGGCGGAGGAACCTCATATAATTGTCCGATGATTCCAAAGTTGTCAAACCACTTAAAGTTCGCGCAGCAGGTAATGCTGCTTTTGGCTGTGCCTCTTCTTGCACAGCTCGCCTCCATCATTGTCCTCTCGTTCGTGCTCATGGAGTCTGAGCGTGAGACATTGCAAGAGAAACACGCTCAGACAGTCATCGCTCAGGCGAACAATTTGTATAACAGCTTTATGAGCCTTGGTTCTTCTGTCTTTCTTTATCACAGCAGTGGTAATTTACTTTTCAAGAATCAAGTAGATGAGACTTTCGAGAGCATCCCCCTGCAAATCGAAAATTTGAGATTGCTTGTTAAAGATAGTCCTCGATATGAAAGAGATCGAAAAACCATTGCTAAACTTAGCGCCAGCGGATTGGCGTGTCTGAACGACTTAAAATCTGTGCTTTCCACTACAGATAAAATCAAAGGTGGAATTGCAAGCCCGATAATTGGCGTAACGATCAAGCTTCAAGAGTTTCTCGGTAACATGAGAAAATTCGTGCGCGATCAAGAGCACATTGAGCTGGAAGGAAAGCAAGGACAGCCGGCTCGCGCAGTAGTGGTTATTTGTCTTTTGGCAGCTTTGTTTGTCAATACTACGATAGTGATACTTCTGGCAATAACATTCAATCGCGATACTGTAGTGAGACTCTATCAGGTAATTCATAATACTCAGCTCTTCAAACAAAACAAAGAACTCTATCCTGTCGTCACAGGCATTGATGAAATTGCACTTGTTGATGCCGCATTTCATAATATGGCCAGTGATCTAGCTGAAGTTTCTGCGCGAAAGCAAGAGCTACAGGCTATGGTTACTCACGATTTACGCACGCCGTTGACCAACATTCTCTTGGGGCTGACAATGCTGGGCGAGGGAGTAGCTGGTCAACTCCCTGCTAAAGCTTTGAAAACGGTAAAAGCCTCCAGTGAGAATTGCTCTCGCTTGATCCGACTCATAAATGATTTGCTAGACATCGAGAAATTGGAAAGTGGCAAGTTCGTAATCAACAAACAAGAAGTGCACATTTCTCTCTTGTTCGAAGGAGTTGAAAACGCAACTGAAGATTTTGCCAAAGAAAAGAACATCGAGCTTATTGTGTCCGGGACAGAGACCAAGATAATGGCCGACGGCGATCGACTTGTACAGGTATTGGTAAACCTGCTCTCTAATTCGATCAAATTTTCCGAAGAAGGAAAACATGTCTGGTTAAGCTGCGAAGAAAAAGAAGAAACGGTAGAAATTTCAGTCAAGGACGAAGGGCGAGGCATCCCGGCAGAAGCCATCCCGAAACTTTTCGACCGCTTCCATCAAGTATCTAAAGAAGATGGCAAAAGAGGCAAGGGAACTGGACTGGGTTTATCCATTACCAAAGCCCTTGTTGAAGCGCATGGTGGCAATATCAGAGTCGAGAGCGAGCTTGGCAAAGGCACGACATTTATCATCTCCTTACCGCGAAATTCCACTACCGCTGAAACTGCATGACCAAAGCAATCCTCAGCTTATTAGTTGCGATTTTCCTGCTTGGGGGAATGCTTTTGTATTGGATATTCCAGACAGCCCAGAACGACCGCCACATAAGAATATGGGAAAGCTTTCGTATCCGCGGATATGAGTTCTTATATCAAGGGCAATACGATGTGGCAGCTAAATACTTCAGGCGCTCAAGCGAAGTTTCAAGGAAGCTTGGTAAAACCAATTATCGCTATGCAATTTCAATGCAAGATTACGGTTTTCTGGCTGCTGCAAGGGGCGATTATAAGAAAGCACATACTCTCATGCAGAAAGCGCTTGAGATAATGCAAAAGCGCGAATCAAGCAGACAGTCGCTGCAAACAACAATATTAGAAGATCAAATTTTGGCAACCTGCCACATGTGCATATTCACGTTGAAGGAAGCTAATGGGTCGCCTGATCTTGCCTGGCAAGAATTTGGATCTGTGCTCAAATTGCTTTCCACTCACCATCTAAAAGACCTGGATCCAATAGCTGCAAGAGCTGTGTGCGAAACCATGATCGCTATTGGAGATGGGTTTAAAGCTGCTGGTGATGACAAACTGTCAATTTCAATTTGGAATCAAGCTCAAGATTTTGAGCAGCAAATAGCTTCCCTGCAGGATCTAAGCAAAACTACGCAGCGACGACTTTACCAGGCAGGCGTTGGCACTCAATCATTTAGCGATTCAATGGCTGAATTTACATCACTGCTCAAAGCCAAACAATTTAATCGAGCAGAAGACGTTCTCAAAGCAGCGGAGGCCGCGGCAAAAAATCAATCGGAACTTATCAATAAAATTAGAAACAGAATGGTCAAGCTGCATTTTTCACAAGATCATTTCGAAGAAACAGAAAAAATAGGCGTTCCATTGTTGGCAGAGTCAAAATTGGATAATGACGAGAAAGAGGAATTGCTAACTTACCTAACTATGCTCTACAGGGTATCTAGTAGAAGAAGCGACGCAGCTCAGATACTAAAGCAACAATATTTGCTCGCCAAGAAAAGACATGGAAACGGACCTGAAAGCGATAAAGCCGCTCTAGAGGCTGCCTATGCTTTACAAGCAGCGAATAAATTCGATGAAGCAAAACCTATTTGCGAATATCTCAAAAGCACTTATTTGATAAGAAAAAAAGAAGCCGGAGATATCGGATCGGAAAAGCTCGGGGCTGTCCTGATTCGCAATGGAGACTGGAAGATAGCACGACCCATGCTGGAATCACTCGTTGGGAGCTACGAACCAGGTTCCAATAATTACTACTTTTATGGCAACGCATGCCTATGGGATCTTGCTGCTCTCGAATGTCTAGAGGGAAAACCAAAACAATGCAAGCTGGCCCTTGAACAATCGCAATCTTTAACTGACGAGTATCCCAAAAGGTCTAGAGTGGGAGCTACCGACCCAATGAGAGACTGGTGCTTATTTCTGAAAGATAAGCCGGAGGATGACTTGTTCATAAAACAGGCGCTTCTGTTCATGCCGATCCCAACAACTCGCCGTGAAGCCTGCAGATTGTTTGGCAACATTGCTGACATTGAAACGCTAAGGACCAAACATCCGCATGCTTTCACCACAGAGGTTCAAGCACACATCAACGCAATCAAAGCATGCTCAAAAGAGTACCCGCCTGCGAAATTGACAGGACTGGCAAATTGACGGGACCAGGCAAATTGAAAGGACCAAAGTCAAAAGCCCTCTTTCGACTTTTGTCCGCTGAAAATTAATCTTAAGTATCCAGGAAACAATGGGCGCACTCGCTATTTCATCGACCAGAGCAAGCAGGACTCCGCTTAAGAAACTCATTCACCGGGGCACGCGAGACTGACACTTACGCCCTGTAGTCCTGTATGATAAGCTAGCCATTAACAACTCTTAATGTACCTCGGGGGGGCAAACTGGTGCGCAGACACACCGCCTGGATGCTTCGGGCGTTCACAGGCGGTGCCAGGCAAGGGCGAGGGGTAATGAGAAAATTTGCCAGACGACTCCGGATTGATTTTGCAAGTAAAAGGAATCTGCGCTCAAATCGTGGAGCTATGTCGTTATTAGCTCTAGCAGCAAGTTTAATTGTTATCTTGTTAGGTGCCATTTCATTCGATCTATTTCTTGCTCGTGAACAGTTCAACCAATTGCAGGCAGCTACTGATGCCGCAGCTTTATCGGCTGCGGTCTATCTTACTACTCCGACAAACACAGATGATGCTGTAATGCGGAATGTCGGGCTGAGTTATTTTCAAAAGAACTATTTGATTAATGAGGGACTTTCTTCGGCGACTTTATCTGCATCGGTTGCAACTGACACTCCGGATGCCGGAAATAGTGAGCTCAATATCGTTAACAATGGACATAATTATGTTACCGCCACATCTGTATTTGGACTTCAACCAACACTTCTAAAATTCCTCGGTACGTTCCCCCTGCGAGCGACATCTATCGCGGGTCCACCAGGAGGATTGACTGGTGACATATGCATCGTAATGGACCTGTCTGATTCGCTCTGGTGCAATAAAAAAAGTGGTGCATATCCTCAATATAAGCGCACTTATTACGCCGGTGCCAAGAAGACTGCTTACTCGCTCACAGCCAATGCAGCGGCTACGGCATTCTTTCCTGCTACTGGCCCCGGCGGAAGCGCCTACACTCACTCCAAACAGGCGATACTTGATCCAGCCAAAATAACATTTACGACAGACACAACTTCTGTTCTAGCCGGCGGAGATTTGACCATAAACCCTACCGATACTCCGCTGATGCACAAGGCTCTGAAAACATATTCAGACGCGCTGACTGCACCTCCGGCAGGATGGACTCCTCCGACGAATCCGGCTAGCGGACAAGCTTTCACTGTTGCGGATTTTCAGACAGCTCTTCTGGCTGAGGCATCCGCTGGCAATCTTGAGAATCAGTCAGCTTTTGCCCCCGCAAATGCTGCCACCAAACCTAGTGCCAGTTCTTCAGTGATCTCTATGTTACCTACAGGCAGTTCGTTTACGCCAGCAGCAGGTTACAAGGCTGAGTATCAATTACTCGCGCTGACTCAAGTTCAACCACGTGCTGCTCAAGTATCCTCAATCTACAATTTCCAATCCAAGCTTGCTGAGCAAGCCAACGATATTCACTATGCAGCCTGTGGATTTGGGCATTTAGCCGGAGGTACACCGCAAACCGCGGGCTATCCCAATAATTGCACGCTTGATCCGGCGAATGTTGACAAATTCTGCTGGCCATTTGTCGACCTGGATCAGAGCAATAATAACGCCCAGAAAGTCATGCAGTACTGCGCAATGGGCACTTTGTCTGATGGCACAGACACTCCGGACGCAATTCAGGAAGGGATTAACATTCTAAATGGTCCAGGTCATAGACCGAATATGCCTAAAACAATGATTTTGATGACTGACGGGATGCCTACAAAAGGAGGGTCTCTCAGTCAACAGCTCACACAGCAGTTTGGACAAAGCGGAATTCGACTTATCGTTGTGGGCTTCTTCGGTTCGGGTTACGCCTATCCTGAAGGAAGTATCTTCTGTCAGAAGCTTGCCAGCAAAGTTGGCAATGGCGCGGTTTACGTTGATTCC
>JBIKOL010000038.1:0-62166 GCA_044358055.1 Obscuribacteraceae bacterium (SeqCode) | reverse complement strand
AAATTCAGCAAGCTAAAGATGCGCTGAATAAAACAATGATAGATTTAGCCACCAAACCGGTGGGAGGCACCGTAGTATTGGTGCAACAGATACCCAAGTTTCCTAACTGAATCGGAAAGTAAATGGAAAAGAAAGTGAAATTGCCTAATAGGACCCAGCGAGCATCAGCAATCGTTGATCTTGTTTTATGTTTTATCCTTTTGGTGCCGCTTGCACTAATGGCGGTGAATATCGGTTTTATGGCGGTTGGAACCTTCATAAATGATTCTGCGTGTCGCGAGGCTGCTCGTGTGGCATCTATGCAGTCCAGTATTACTAACGCTTATGCCGCTGCATCTACAGCTGTAAAAACTTTCTCTGGCAGCGGTCCCATCGGAAATCCACGTGTGACTTCTCTTAGCTTCAATTACAATATTGACGATCTGAAAAAACTTCCGATTGATATTACTTCTCTTAGTGCGACAAATATAGATAAAGCACCATATGTTAAAGTGTCCACCAGTCTTACCGCAACAACTCCAGCGCCTTTTTTGTTAAACGGGAATAGTTTAGCCACCCAAATTAAACTCAAAAGCACATATACGTTTCCGATTCTCTATGCTATCGATCCAGATCCGAATAACCAATCGAGCGATAGTGGCTCTGATAATGGAGTTACTCCTATTACAGAAACTATTGTTACTCCACCAGACGGAGCTGCCCCTTGAGTAGAAAATCTAGTATTCTTATTCCTTACGGTTCCTCGAAGGTTTTAAAAGTTGACAATAATGATTAGAGAAGCAAGAGGGACCAGCGGCAGCGCTACATCTGAATTACCGGTAGCTCTTTTAGTATTTCTGCTTGTTGCATTGTTTCCCTTAATAGACATGGCAACACTTTTCATGGGCTCTAACTCCGTTGTAGGTTGCGCCAGAGCAGCCGTCGTTGCCGCAGCCAGAGCGCAGACTTTTACTACTGATGCATCTCCTGAGCAACCATCTGCTATCAATATAGCTCGGAGAGTTGCGAACAGTTACACCACTGGCGGTGTCACTATTACTGATGTGAAGGTGACAGTTACTGCATTGCCAATTCAGGGTGGTGACCCAGTACAAATCACTCCATCGCCCAGCCTTGCAGTTAATCCGAGTGCAAATATTTACCAGATAAACGTAACTGTCACTGGTTCGGTTACGCCCATTGTTATATTGAGTGGCGAAATATTCGGAAAGGTTCCTGGACTCACGGCACCAATGATAGTCACGTCAAGCTCAAGTGCTAACTTTGAGAATACTGCTGGCTTAACCAAATAGTCCCGTTTACGGAATAGTTACGCTTACTTTTCTACTGACGATAGTGAACTCAGTGATTACTCCGTTGTTGTCCACCTTGAATGTTGGGGCAGGGTAGGCTTGATGGAGAATTGCCTTGACTATATATCTATCGATCTCGGAATCCTCCGACGACTCGATCAGCTCAAAGCCAAGCGGATTACCATCTCGGGCGATGCGCAGCTGGATAATCACTTTGCTATTCTTCGCTTTAGCGATATCGGGCGGCGGTGTGTAATTTCTTTGGGCTGTCTGCTCGACCTTTTGAGCATAGGCAATTAGATGCTTTGGTTTCTCCTTCTTTACCTCGGCTACCTTGCTTTCCGGTTCTGATTCAGAACTGAGTTTCAATGAATCTCTGCCACCGAAGAAAGACGTGTATACAAAGACAAATACAGCGCCTAACATGAGGATGGTGATAATGGTGGTCAACGCGGGCACTACCGAGCTGCCGCCACGAGAATTTAGAGTCGGCTTCACTTCAAAACCACATGGTTAGCCTTGTGTCTCTTGCTAGCATACCATGTGTCTTTGCCGCATGGAGCTCCATCGTAGTGCGCGTTCCGCCCAATGGAATCAGCTATAACGGCAGCTTTAGAGAAATAATTGCTTGAAAGTAATGCAGCATTTTCAGGGAGGCGTACTACTAATTCAGCTCAATTATGCACTAGACTTGTTTTCCTATTCAATGCGGAATTTAGATCGGCCAAACTTCAAGACGTTTCCTGGTCTTAGCTTTTGAGCTTGCTCTATCATTTTGTCATCAACAAATGTCCCATTGCTGCTTTTTAGATCCTCAACCCACCAGGAACCTTCCTCCCAATAAATTCTGGCATGCATGCCGGAGGCATAGGCGTCTTCAGGGATCACGATATTATTGGATGGAGCACGGCCGATATGAAATTCCGTACCATCTAAGACAGTGCGTTCTTGAGTCTTAAGATCAACTAGTACGGGAAGTCGTTTCGGATTTGGTGGATTTGCGTTCATTAGTCAGTTCCTATAACTCTTACTAAGATACTCAGCTTGCCCGCCAAGACTGAAGGAAATTACCTCATATTCTCGCACAAACTAGTTTCGACACATTTTAATCGAAAAAGTCAGGCAATGAGACAATCACTTGCGTCGCGCAGTATGTTTCTGTTGACAGCTGCTTCAACTCATCCTGAGATTTTTAGCACCGATAGGATCCGACAATTGCTCTTATTTGATTTGCGGGTAAATTGTTTCGCGGAAATTTTCCGAAGAATTACTTTCCAGGTATCGTTTCAAATCTCGCAAAACCATCGGCCAGCATTCCACTGTGGCTTCATAATACCAATCCCAGCTTGGCCCGGACTGATATGCATTTTGGACAAGCTTCAATAATGTGCCACTGCTGGATCTTGCACATTGGATATTCAGTGACATTGGACCAAACAAAGGATGTGCCGGATTGAAACTTATGTAATTGGAAATCGTTAGTGATTTGCCAGGAACGTATTCGCTAATGACTCCTGAACTAACGTAACTGAATCCTGCTTCTGAGACGCTCCAGGCCATTGCCCATGCACCATTTACTTCAGGCACAATCAATCCACGCTCCGCACCCCACCAGTGGCACATGCCGTCCACATTCAGAAACTGATCCAACACGTCTTCAGGTTCTCTGAAAATTTCGATTTCTGCGCTAACGCTGCGCAGCTCGGATGCCATATTGCTCGTATTCATGCCTATTGCCCTGCACCAACAATTTTATGTTGGCGCTGATTGCAAGACGCGTCAATACACAATTGAGCAGAAGGCTAATGCCCAAACTAAATTTGGTCTTCGCTTTGCATAGCCTGGATAATTTCTTGAGTCTCGAAGGCTGAATAATCGTTGAGGCGGCAGTACTCGTGTTTGGCTTCTTCGGCCTGGTTATGCTCTGCATTAACTCTATTGACGAGCCAAATGACCGATTTTTTGATTTGGTCTAGTTCAGTGCGTGAGCGTTCCGGCATATTCAGTTACTACCTTTAATACATCCTCTAGGTATTCTTATAACCTAGAAGATCGGTTTTGTCACGTGGGAAAAATACGGCTTACTCAAAATCTGCGGGAACACGCAAAAGCATGCCCTGTCGCGGATTCTCGGTGTTCAGAAAGCGGATGCCCCAGGAGCGCCGCCAGCCTGGCGGCTTAAAATCGGGAGAGATACGGCAATGGATTGAAAGATTAGACGCGGGCAAGGATTGCGCGGACGGGCAGAACCGGGGAGTCGGGCAGCACCACTGGTGGTGCAACGAGATTGTAGAGAACACCCGTTTCTGCGTCGACGAGATCGAGGTTCAGCAAAAAGTATCTGCTCAGGCTAAGTTGTTGAGTGAGAAGATTCTGATCTTTATTCAAAGGCTGGAGACTTGGAGTGTCTACACCGACCAGCTTCAAGCCGAGCTGAACAAACAAGTAATCGAGTGTTTCTGAACTGAAGTAGCGTCCTTGAGAAACATCGCCATCACCTTTCGTCCGAAACAAAACACGATGTGGCGTTGCGACATGGTTGCCATAAGCATTTTTCAGTTTAATTTCCGCTGCCTGCCAGGCTTTTTTCAGTTCATCCATGGCAATGATTGATGAATCCTGACCTGCAGAAATGTTCAAGACCATACATGAGCCGAGAAAAGGGTCTTGTTCACGCGTTGGCTCAAAGTTGCTTTGTTCTTTTTCTTTTCCCTGAGCAGCTAATGAAATCGACCAGCTATTCGTGGCGGTTTCTACGGATTTTCCATCTGGTCGCTGGCGCGAAATATCGACTAACTGAAATTGAAAATCCATCTCAGCGCTCCTCGACTGGAATTAGCATCGCCCGAGCAGGAAGAGGCTTTTCTTCATCCGGCAAAAGAGGCAGAGCAGTCAACATGTAAGCTCGCTGTTCTTGCACCTGGTCCAGCTCTAAATTAACAAGCCATACAATACGATTGGTTTTCATAAAGGCAGCATTCACTCGCCCACCTGGCGGATCAATAGAAGGGCTGTCCGTGCCAATGAGAATTATTCCTTTTGCTTGCAAATACAAAAGAGCATCTGGAGTCAAATAGGAATGCGAGGCGGATCCATCAGCATTTGGCTGTGCGGTCCTGATCAATAGCCGCCGAAATAATCCGCCCGTGCCCAGTTCCTTCTCAAGCGGAGCGATCTGGGCAACAAGTTTTGCCCCATCGATTTCACCTTCAGCAGAGCTTAAATCAAGCATGAAACAAGGGCCAAAGTAAGGATTTAACTTCTGGCTCGTGAAAGAACGGTTTTCGCGCTGCTCTACCGTCATAACGGCAGCACCCTGCAAGCCGTAGTAAACAGTGCAGGTGCCGTCAGCCTTGTCAGAGTCGAGGTTTGAGATTGATCCCCAATGACGCGATATGTCGAGAATCCCTGTGGCTTCCCTCATAAAATTTTCCAGATGGGCAGGCAATGAGAATGTACCACGTTGAAGAGGTGGAGCTTCGCTTGCCAACCAGGAAGATCGTTGGCTACTTGCGATATTGACATTTCATTTTTTCGGCAGTCCGAAAAGCTAAAATTTAGCCAATCCTGAAAGCCTCCGCTTGCGGTGTTTTTTGGGGATCGCCAGGCTCTGGCGCTGCCTGCCCGGGGTTTAGCTAACGCTTTCAGTGGCACATTGTTTATAGGCTATCGGGCGGGCGAATTTAGCTTGTATGACTCCAGTTTTCAACTGAGGTACACCCGCTCATGGGCGAAAAACCTGAAGATCGTGATGATGAGGAAACTAAGGATAAGAGTTCTCGTCCCTCGGACACTGACACAAAGCCTCCCGAAGACATATTAGGTAAGTTAGATAAGCCTGGCGACAAGCCAGGCAATGGAAGTGGTTCGGGAACTGACGCAGATCGTGCCATAACTGAGGCTGCCAAAAAGAATGCGGAGCGTATCCAGGCATCAGCGGGCGAACTGCTAGATCTGTTTCTTGACGGCGATCCGTCGAAAGGCAAGAAAAAGCCCGGCGACAAGAACGGCAAGGGAGACAAGGGCGAAAAAGGCGAGAAGGGAGAAGCCGGTCCGCAGGGCGAAAAAGGCGAAGCTGGCCCACAGGGTGAAAAAGGCGACAAAGGCCCCGCCGGCGCAAAAGCCGAGACCGGACCGCAAGGCGATCAAAATAAAGATGTCGAAGAACCAATGCCCGGCCGCGGCATGCGCGAGAACGTGCGCAGAACATCTTACACATTGGATGGAAACGATCCAGTTCTTGGACCAAGCAAACAAACAATCGATGCCGCTACTGGTAAGGTCGAAACTAAATTTACGGACCCGAGTAAGGGTCCGTTCGAAAGCATTAGCTACGAACCAGGACCGCCCGCAAAATTTACCGCGCAATTCCGTCCGGATCTAAAAGACGAAGACAAGCAAAAATGGCAAGAGAAGCTGGACAAGGGCGACTTCGCCATTAGCCAAACTCCTGATGGAAAAGGAAAGATGCGCGCAGATGGAATGACGGAGTTCAGTCCATCCGACCCCAACAGCGATTTCAAAAAACTCGTTTTGAAGATCGATTCCACAGGAAAGCTGCAGGTCGATCCTGAGAAATCAGAACTCAGTGACAGGGCACAAGGCAAAGACAAGAATGCGCTTGTCAAAGACATCAACGAAGGCAAAACACCTATTGATGTCAAAAAAGAAGGCAACAAAGAAACGAAAATTTATCTCGGCGGCAAAGTCGAGAACAGCTACAGCCCTCCGAATCCCGATGGATTGAGCAAAGAAATCGTCGACAAGAAAGAGGGCTCGAGCCGACGCGAGTACAGCGGTGGCTCGCCTCCTACCGTACGCCGAGTTGAAAGTGAGAAAAAAGACGCCGAGGGCAAAGTCACTTCTGAAGTGGAATGCAGCGACGGTAAAGGTGCGACCACTAAACAAGTTCGCCGTCCAGATCCGCCCGGCACAGTAGAAACAACAGTTACAGGTTCTGCTGAGGCATTGAAGGATAAACCATTCACGCACGCTGTATTTGATCCCAAGACAGGTGAAACCAAATACACCAAAGACGGCAAAGAAGTAAAACTGGAGAAGCAAGATCAGCCTATCGACTCTTTCACATCGCCAGATGGCAAAGTGAAAACATCATATGCCGATGGTCGAACTGAAACCTTATTCCCGCCTGGTCAGGCAAAGCAAAAAGAAACCACATATCCACCGGGTGATCCGCAGGGACGAATTTCCAGAACAGAATATGACCCAGCCATGAACAATGGCGTCGCAGTGGAATCTCGCAGTCATACCAAAGATGGCTATCAAACGACACAAGAGTTCAAACCAGCCAAACAAGATGGGGTGACAAAAACTACTGAGACTTACAAAGACGCTGCAGGTAAAGAGAAAATCGGCAGTGTTTCTGAAGGAACTGGAGCACATGGTGCATTCACTCGCACCGAATGGCAGGGTCCTACAGAAAAAGGCATGGTATCGCAGACGGTGCATGCCGACGGCACGGTCAGCACAAAATTTGAAAAGGGTAATCCAGCTGAAGCGATTTATGAACCAGGCAAGCCGCCGAAATATCTAGACCGCAGCAATCCTCCGAAAGAGATAGATGCAAAAGACATAAAAGAAAAGGACCTTGTCGCCAGAGTTGAAACTGTTGACGGCAAAGAACAAAAGACTTTCGCGGATGGTCGCAAAGAAACCGATCTCGGCGATGGAAAAATGCGCACCGATTACGCAGCAAACGATCCCGAAGGACGATTGAATCGCATTGATGACAGCAAAGCTGGGACATCTACAACGGAATTCAAAGACAGATTCGAAACGCAATACAAGAAAGGATTCGATCCCAACAAACACGATGCGCCTGCGGGAATGGATGCAGATGATCCGCGTTTGACCGGAGTAAATAAAATCACCCAGTTCAAGGCTGGAGAAAAAGAAGGGCAAATCAAGCTCGAGTACGATCAGAAATTGCTCGCCGGGACGCCTGATGCAGATCTCAAATCCAGAACCATCGAAAAAGATGCAGGCAAAGCCGGCACGAATGAAGTCAGAGAGTATGACGGAACTAAAGGCCGACTCACGGAAAAGGATGTCTACGATGCCAATGGCAAACTAGAATACACCGAAGGCAAGGGAAAAGAGCAGGACAAAGAATACTCATACAGAAACTGGACCGATGATGCTGGACAGCGGATCCAACAGAGATACAACAGTGATGGCAGTGTCAGCACTAAATTCGACAATGCCGTCAAAGGCGAGCTGAGCGAAAAATACTCCGAGATTGTAAGCAAGCCAGGTCCTCCGCCAGAAGTGCTCGGCAGAGATCGTTCCAACCCTGATGCACCACTCAAGCCCCTACCCGAAGCGGACAGAGCACGGCCCATCAGCAGCAAAACTGACGAAGCAAACTGCACAAGTACAGAAGTCAGAGCGGATGGAACGAGAGTAACTACCGGCGAGAACTTCAGCAAAACGGAGTTTCCTCCTAATGACAAACTGGGTCGAAAGAGCATCACCGAGGATGCCGACAAGAAGGAAACTGAGTACAACAGTGGTAAAAAAGAAGTCGAATATACAGACCCATCCAAGCATGATGGAGTCAAGAAAGAAACTATCTATGAGAAAAACAATCCGGAAGGTCTTGTAAGAACAAGAGAATTCGATCCTCCACGCGGTCAAGTAAAAAGCGAAACTGAGATCGCCGGACCAAACAATCAGAAAGTATTCGAGCGAAAAGATGCCGAAGGAAATGTCATCGAGCGAGAGAGAATGGATGCCACAGGCAAACAGATTTCGCTCGAGCGTCAGGGCTCCGATGAAAACGGAAAATTCGAAGAAAAACGCAACGCAGATGGAACTACAACCAGGAGATACGAAAACGGCAAGTTCAGCGTCACCAATGACAAAGGCGAAGTGCTTGCACAGGGAACATCTCGTCCGTTCGACAAAGACGGCAACAAAGGTTTCGTTGATGTAGACGACAAAACCGGCCGCGTTATCGGTACCAGATTTACTGAAGGTCCACGAGCCGGTGAAAGCTGGCAGGTTCAATACGGTCCTGATGGAAAAGCGAACAAAGTAACCGTAAGCATGCCGGCAAGAAATGGACAAGCGGCAAGTGAAACAACGCTGACGCGTGGTAACGATGGCAAATGGCAGCCGCCTGATACAAACTTGCCGGGCTTCGGCAAACCCGATTCAGAAAAAGCAGACTTCCAGTTTGATCGCAATGGCAATATAAAACTCGATCATGGCAATGGCGTACGCGAAGTACTTCGAGGCGACGGCAAAAAAGAGAAATATGATTCTAACGACTACTCACTCGAAGTAGACGGCAAGAAAAAATATTGGGATGGCTATGAATATCGAGAAGCGAAGAGTGTTCAAACCGTCGATGGAAAGACTGTCGTCACCTTTGCGCCGGACGGCAATAAGCCAACAAAAGTCGAACGCGATCCCAAGAATGACACGCTCAATGTTGAATTTGCGGATGGCTCTAAGTACATTGCTGACTGGAAAGGACAGCACCAGACATTCATCGATAAAACAGGCAAGAAGACAGAGTACTTCAATACAGGCGAAATAGATGAACGAGGCAAACCTGTCTGGAAGGAGGGCGTAATAACGGGCACGAGCCAGGACGGCTCGATTTCAAAGGTGCAATTCAAACGGCAGCCTAATGAAAAGAATGTGCCGGCAGAAATGATCGTTGATAAAACAACGGGCAAAATGGTGCACAGTTATGAAAACGGTCCCACAGTAACAAGAGACCAGCATAGCCAGGTTGAAGAAATTGCCTATCCAAACGGACAGAACTTCAAGTTCCAGCGTGATGCTAAAGGCGAAGTTATAGGCGTTACTGACAATGAAGGCAACAAATATAGCAAACGCGGAGATGAAGCTGAGGGACCTGGCGGCACGAAGATTCCACGTTGGAACGTGGAAAAAGACGGCAAGCCAGCAGGCATTTTCGAAGGCACTCTCAAATTCGAAGGCGGCAAGGTCGAGAAGATCGGCAAAGATGGAAGCGGACTTACCGTTGAAGCAAACGGCCGCGCTACCTATAAGGAAGCCGGCGGAAACATTACTCACATTGTCGATTCAAGCGGCCAAACCTGGGTTCCTGGCGGCAAGCCAAACGAAAAAGGCGAGCAAGAGTGGAAGGTTCTGGGAGACTCTAAAGCAAGCTTTAACGGCAAACTCAAAATGCTCGACGACGGCCGAGTCGGCATAGAGCAGCAAGATGGAAGCGTTCTCACAAGAAATAACGACAAATCAACGTCCACTTTTAAGGGAAATGTCGAACTTGAACGCAAATATGACAATGGTGCGTACATCAAGCGCAACGACGACAATACTGTCAAAGAAACGAAAGATAAAGATGGTACTGTTCGCAATTACGAATACACACAGGGGCAAAATGGTCCGGTCGTTTCCAAAGTTACTGTTACAGAACCGGGTAAAGCAGCACGCGTTGCCGAAGTTCTCGTTAACGGACAACTGCGCGAGTTGAAACCGGGAGCGAGCGCCGATTCCACCAAGCCGGAAGACTTTGGCGCCATCGTTCAATATCGAAGTGAAAACGGCAGCTTCTCCCGGGTAGCTTCGAATCCCGAAACAAAGCAAACGCAGATCAGTGATTTGCATGGAAGCAAACTCACCTATGACGATAAAGGGCAGCTTATCGACGCAGTTGTGCGCAACCCTGCCGACAACTCCGAAAAAGTAATTAAGAACGGCAAGCTTATCTCAAGCACCGATGGTAGTGGCAATTTTAAACGCGAGCTTGAATGGGGAGAGCCTGCAGGTAATCTCCCGAAAAAGATCACCGACACGCGCAACGGAACAAAAGTCGAGCTTACACCTTCTGACAAACCTGAAGAAGCGGCGCAGGGAATGTACAAGACTCCATCCGGAGATAAAGTACGTTTCGATCCGCGCTCAGGAAATTTGATCTACGAACGCAAAGGTGCAGACGGAAAAGTAGAAGGCTTGCGCATCGAACAGACCAATGGCGATGTGATTAATACAAACGCCAGAGGCGGGCCGACATCTGTGATGAACGGCAACGATATCAAACGCGTGTTCGACGCCAACGGACAAGCTCGCGATTTCGTATACGAGAATGGCAAGCTGAAAGAAGTGCAGCAGTCTGTTCCAGGACCGCCACCAAAGACAATCGTCACCGACCGTATGATCTCAGTCAACGGCAAAGACATGCTGATGGCAGTGAAGAATCCGCCGGACGAGAAAGAACCGTATGAAGGCGTCTCCAGTTACGATCCACTCAGCGGCGGCCGCAAAGTAACGAAAGTAGACGGCACAGGCAAGCCGATGAGCTCAGTAGAAACAATGCCTGACGGCAGGAAAGTCTACCGGGATGCAAACGACAAACCAACAAAGGAAGAACTTGCAGATGAATCCATAAAACATTTTGAGGATGGCAAACTTACTCGCCATGAATTCAAAGACGGATCAAAAGTTCTATACAACAAAGACACCGGGCTTCCAGAGCGCACCGTAGATGTCTACGGCAATGAGCGCAAGTTCACATGGGAAGGTACAGGCAAAGACGCAAAAATCACAAAAGTCGAGCTCAAAAAAGCTAACGAGCCCGATTCCAAATTCAGCAAAGTTGAAGAACGCGGCACAGACGGAATACTGCGCAAAATCTCCGATAAACCGGAAGAGAAGGTTCCAATCAAATACGAATTTGACGGATATCCACCCGGTCAGCGAGTGGAGATTCATAAGGTCGGAACAGGAGCAAATGCTCCACCGACAGCATTCAAAGTCGAGAGACTCGATGGCACTGTTATAACGAAGCCGGAGAATGGTGCGCCGGTCGAGAAAAATGAATTCAAAGAAAGACAGGCAAAAGCTAACGAAAAGCCCGCCGAGGGACAGGCAGGTGTTCTGAACCAGCAACAGGTAAGTGAAGCAGAAGCGCTGGCAAAATCCATTATCGCAGCAAAAGGTGTTTTAACTACTGAACTGCAAAACAGAATAAATAGAACGCTCAGTCAGGCAGAGACTTCCGGCAATAGAGAAACGCTGGAACGATTGCTGCAAAACAGGGTTGCTTCGCAATCCAATTTACGAATATCCTTTGGCTCTGCAGGAACTGGTGATGAACGCAAATTCACAGCGTCGATCGAAAAAGCCGCAGGCACCGCAGGCGATGCTCGCCCCGGAGCTTCACCCGATGCTGAACCAGATGTCGGCAGAGGAACTGCACGGGAAGCGACTCCAAGCGTTGACGCGCAGCGTATCAATGCGGCGCTCAAAGATGTGAAAATTCCAGAGTCACAAGAAGGCACTCGTGAGAAGCCGGAGAATCCCACACTGGAAGTGCAGCGCAAAGCACTTGAAGCACACGCCGCAAAATTGCCACCGGCAATGGCGGATCAGTTGCTCAAGGACATGCGCGAATTTGAAGCGCGTGCAAAGCGCGAGGGCTTAAGTGATGCGGAAATCGCCAAGACTTATTATCAAGCCAATCGCCTCATGGAGGCCAAACCGGGCCAACTGAAGGCTCCTCTCGATCAATCCGATGCGACACGCACAGCACTGGACCTCGTGCATTTTGCTGCGCGCCCGAATGAGTTTGCTCAGGGCGGACGCAATTCATGCACGGTCAAAACGACTGAAAAAGAAATGCTGGAAAAACAACCAGCAAAACTAGGACAGATTGCTGCAGATGCAATGCTAAGCAATGGTGATTTCAAGGCACCGGATGGCAGCATAGTCAAAGTCGACATGGCAAGCATGAAGGCTACTCGTCAGGCCACTGCTGCTGCCGAAGACAGAGCACGCGCAGCAGGAGCCGGCTTCCAGAGCCAGCTTGGAGATGTGCTCGACAATGCGCTGGTAAATTGGGCTCAGCAGAAAAAATATACGCAAGAGACAGGAAAAACACCGGACCGTCCGTTCTATACGCAGACTGAACCCAGCGGACAAGACGACTCCGGCGAGAGACTCAATATCCCTGGCAAGCAGCCAGTCGAAGGTCGTTCCGGCATGAGCATGTCCATGCTCAGCGATCTGAATAAAACTCTGCTCAACCGAGAAAACGTTCTCAGCAATAGCGAAACAGACAAAAACAGCAGTGCAAAGAAATTTGGATCGCAGAACGAACTTGAAGCGGCACTCGACAAAGGGCTGAAAGATGGTCCGATGGTGCTGCGTGTTAATGCAAATCACCCGGCATTTACTGGCGACGGCAAGAAAGGATCCTCAGAGAATAACGAATGGCACGCAGTGCGCGTTACCGACAAAAAAGAAGTGGATGGCAAAACCTATTACCGTGTATCCGATCAAAAGGGTTCTAAGTACGATTCATGGGTTTCATCGGAAGATCTCTTCAATGCCACCAGAGCAAACGACAAACTCAACGATCAAACAAAACCAATTTACTCTGATGCAAGAGACTCTGGCGGCAATCTGAAGCTGGATGAAAACAACCGGCCAATCCTGGATAAAACAGCAGAGAAATACAAAGACAGTCCAAATCCAGCCCCAGCTCCTCAAGCAGAGGTTCCTGTAAAAGCAGATAACAGATCCACTCTGGAAAGAGCGAAGGAAATTTTCGCTGACAAAGTTCCTGGGATGCCAGACAAAGAGGCGACGGACCCCGCATCAAAAGCGAGCGCCGAAATCGCTAAGAAGTATTTTGAAGCGAAAACAGACAGCGAGCGCCAGCAAGCTCTCGACTCGATGGCTCGTCTTGCAATCTCGGGCAATCCGCACGCAATGAAAGCAGTGCAAGATCTTTCAGTAGTTGACGCTCGCTTGCAACTAAGTCAATCGGAAACAGGCAGCGGCAAGCAAGCTGATGAGATGCGCGCACAAGCGATCGCACGTCTGGCTGATTTGAGTGCCAACGTTCCCGCAGCAAAAGATTCTCTAGACAAATGGGCTGCCGGCAGCGGACAACTCAATGATGCGCAAAAGACTGAACGGCAAAATCAGGTTGATGACGCCATGCGCAGAAGCAGAACGTTTGCCGCCAGCTTTGAACAGCAACAAGTGAAGGAAGCGCAAAAAGAGTTTCTCAAAGAATCAGGCACAGAACAAGGACGCCTGCAAGCAATTGACAAAATCAAGGACCAACAGGTCAAGGAACTGCTACGCAATGGCGCACCTTCTGCAAAACTCACAGAATTAAGCCTGGATCTCACAGCCGTTAACAGCAGCATCAAGTTAACAGACAGCCTCAAATCCGGAAACAGCGCCGACAGCATTACCGCTCTTTCTCAATTAAAAGAACTGGCGAAAAATGGAAATGAAACAGCAAAGGCTGCTCTTGAATCCTTCCAAAAGAATCTGTCTTCAGAAACCTTAGGATCTCCTTCGGCGGGCTCGAGAATTCTCGACTCATTGGATGGAACGCCCAAAGGCAATGAAGAAGCGAAGAAACTTCTGGAGCAACACAAAACTGAACTCGCCGCACAGATGGCGGACAGCACAGCTGTTAAGGATAAGCTCGACGATTTCAAGAAATCTAATGGCGATTTGACCCAGAGGTTGGATTCAGCGGATGTACCGCGCTTGCGTGCGCAACTGGAGAACGAAGCAAAAACCAATCCGGAAGCCAAAGCAAAACTTGACGAATTCAACAAGGCTGTCGAAGCCGGAAAGAAACAACAAGAAGACAATAACAAGAAAGCCGAAGACGCGCAGGCAAAGCTACTTGCCAGAGACGCATCGCCAGAGGACAGACGCGACGCCATAAAGAAACTGCAAGAAGTCTATGACGGCAGCATCGGACCAGAGAGAGAAGCATTCAAAAAAGCTCTGGACAAAGCGCAAGCTACCGACAGCTATCTGAAAGTACAGGAATCGACAAACGGTTACACTGTGCAGGCACTGTTGCCCATGTTGCAAGATCCGGCGAATGCAGACCGTGCAATTGCTGGGCTCGCCGCAATAGCAAATGGACGCAACGGCGCAGGAGATCAAGCCGAAGTAGCAAGAAAAACTTTGAAAGATCTCGTTGAGTCAAGCGGAAACAATCCACAGCTGGCAGAGAAAGTAGTGAATGCCATGATGGCATCCTATGACCCTGCAAAAGGTGGGCGCGGATTGGAAACCGCCATGGACATCGCGGCCAAATCGGGCAAGATTCCAGACAGCCTGCGCGACGCAGTCAACGGTGGACTTTCATCCGATTCAAAAGAAGTACGAGACGCGGCATTCAATGCGCTGACAAAGATGCCTGCATCAATGTGGAGCGAACGCGAAGTTCAGAGCTTGCAAAAGCACATGACTCCCGACATGGCCAAGCGCATTATGAGCTTGCCGCCGGAGGTTCTTGCTGACAATAAAGACACACTCATTCCGAAAGCTATTGAGAAAATCACCGAGGGTGGTGACAGAGCGGTTGATGTATTTAAGTCTGCGGCAGAAAGTTTGACTGCAGACTTAAACAAACAAATGGCTTCGCCCGACAAGAACGAAGCCGCCATTGAGAAGATGAAGCAAGCGCGTGATTCGGCACTTTACGGTCTGGCCGATATCGCACGAGGTCGTAACGGCATCCCGACTGAAGCAAATGCCGCACGTGACAGTTTGCTAGATCTGGCAACAAAGAATAAGGATGACAAAACCACTGTAAATGCCGTAATGGATGCGCTGGTCTTGACACAGCCACCACGCAACGATGATTACCGCACGCTCGATACGCTCGGTAAAGTTGCTGCGCTTGCGGAGAAGGTTCCAGACTCGGTGAGAGATGCGTTCGAAGACGGATTAAAGTCCGCTTCAACGATTGCGCAAAAAGATGCGATGCAAGGACTCATGCGCTTCTCCAACAAGTGGGGCAACGAAGAGCTCAAGCTTATACGTGAGAACATGACGGTCGAATCGGCCAAGCTTCTTGCGTCCGATGCATCCATAATGAAAACACACAAAGATGCGTTGCTGGCTGGACAAGCTGAACGTGCTAAATCTGATGATCCCAAGGTTCGCGATTCAGCTATCGTTGCACTCGGAATAATTGGCGGCAACAAAGCGCTCGAGGATGCTGGACTCAAACAGGCAGACCTGCAGAAAATCAGCGATAAGGTTGACCTCAAAGCACGCAGCGCAAATACGGAAATGGGCGATCCGCCGAAGCCAGGATCATACAAAGAAAAGATAGATGCTGCACCTCCGAAGGCTGACGAGCAATCGTTGAAGGCGGCCGACACGCTGAAAAATCTGCAGGAACTTGCACGGCAAAATCCACCGAACAAAGAAGCGCAAGATTTGCTCATGGCGATTGGCGGCGTGAAAGAACCAGCTGGCGATCGCAATAAATTGCTTGAAGCCAATTTGAAGAAGGTGCAAGATCTCGAAACCGAATTGAGAAAACCAGACGCAGCTTCAAGAATTCCAGCAATGGAAGCTGTGCGAAAAGCACTCGGTACAGAAGGCGCAGCGCTTGATTTGCAAAAGAGCATCAACGATGCGCGCATGGAACAACTTACGAAAGGACTTGGTCCCGATTCTTCGGCTGAGCAGTTACAGCAAGCTCGCCAGAGAATGGAAAAGGAACTCGAACTCGCTCGCAAACAGGGTGATACCACTGGCATTGCACAAATCAACGATAAATTGGGCTGGGTTGCTGCTGCACAAAAAGTGCAAGAATTGAATTCAATAAAAGCGGACGATCCGAAGAAAGTCGAGAAATCGAAAGCAGCGCTGGGCGAATTGGTTCAGATGGCGGAACGTGGAAACCCTCACGCACAAACCGTCGTAGCGATGCTGGCAAACAACGGCGACAAAGCTGCGCAAGAGCGTACACAAACACGAGCAGCCGAGAGCAGTGGACTGAAGATGGCAATGCCGGATTTGAAGAACCTCGGCGAGCAAGATCAAAAAGCCATGCGCCAGTACGGCGAAGCATTCCTGGCTCAGAAAGCCGCCATCACAGGCGGTGCCCTCAACAATGCAGAGGCAGAGGCACTCACCAGTGCCTTGCTGCGCGCGAAAAAAGCCAACGACACGCAAACAGCAACTGTGCTCAGCGATGCCCTTGATACCGCACTGAAGAGCAAAGTGCTCGACAACGCGGCAGCAGGGCAGCCAATACTTGACGGCAAGAGCGCCGTTCTTCAATCGATGGCTGACGCCATCAAGCGCGGTGAAGCTGGAGCCGATGCATTCACTGGACGATATCTCGCATATGCCAGTCCGGAACAAATGGCGAAAGATCTTCCCGGCATGAAAGAACGAGCTAATGCCGGCAATAAAGAAGCAATGGAAATAATTGCCGGAATGGCAGCCGGCAAAGAAGGCGATGCAGCAAAACAAGCAAAACAAGAGATGCTTGCAATGGCTGGCAAGCCGGAGTTGCGCGATCAGGCATTGCTTGCAATGGCAAATGCACGCGATCCCATAAGCGGTGAACGCCAGTCCGCCATGGAAACTTTCAAAGCGATGGCCGCGACCGGTGATGTTTCACCGGCTGTAAGGCAAGCTCTGCATGAACAACTCAAATCGGATAATCAATCTATGCGAGCTGCCGCAGCGTCTGCGCTGGTTTCAATTGCGGACCGCTGGAAGCCTGAAGACATTGCTGCAGTAAAAGCCAACATGAATTTGGAAATGGCCCAGGCTCTCAAAGGACTTTCCGACAAAGCGCGCGAACAACACGGCGCCGAGTTACAAAAGCAAATTACAGAACTTGCCGCAAGCTCAAACAACCCAGCTCAACGCGAAGCAGCAGTGCAAGCTCTGGTCAACGTCACAGGCGGAAAGATACTTTCAGACAAGGAAGCACTCGATAAAGCTGGTCTCACCGTCGAAAACAAAAATGGTATCAATACGATAACAGACAAGGACGGCACCAAATATCAATACAAGGATCTCGAAGGCGGCAAGAACAGGCTCGAGCGCATAGATCGTGGCGACGGCAGCTACAGACAAGAGAACTACGATAAGAAAACCGGAGAATTCACAGGCGCTGAGGAACGAGACAAGAATCAAAACAAACTCACTTACGATCGAGACAACAGGCTTGTCGAATTCCAAAAGCCGAACGGTGATTTCACACGATTCAACTACGCTCCTGACGGCAAGACTGCCAGCATCGTAGACAACAACGGGCGTGGTTGGGATTCAAACGACGGGGGCAAAAGCTGGAGCAGAAGAGGTAGCGGAGATACTGCAGTTGGCACACCGCAAATGCAGCCTGATGGTTCAATTAAATTCTCCAGTCAGAAGCTTGATATAACTGAGCGCCCGGATGGCAGTCTTGTTAAGTTCAACAAGGAAGCCAATCCGAAAGAAAGCACAGTTATCCAAAAAGACGGCAGTTCGATAACAACAAACGAAGCCGGCAAAATTGTCCGCACAAAAGATCAAAACGGCAACGAGCGAGAGTTCTTCTGGTCGCAGGACAACAAGACTGTTGTCGGCGTCAAAGACAGCAGCGGGGTCTGGCGCTCCAGCCCGGATGGCAAAACCTGGCATCGAATGGATCGTCAGGCGGCACCGGTAGAGGGCACGAGAACAGTCGATGCTAATGGAACTTATCATCTCAGCGAAAAAGGCAAGCCGGATCTCACATTCAATTTAGATGGATCCAAGATTGCAAAACTTCCAAATGGTGTCAGCGAAATCACCAATCGAAATGGTGACAAAACACAACTCACTTACGAAGGCCAACCACCTGCTCTAAAACAGGTAGTCGACAGCGATGGACGCAAATGGAAATCGGAAGACGGTAAGAGCTTCAGCCTTCTGGATGCTCAAGACAAGCCCACAGCAATAAAAGCAAGTTTCGACGTTAGTGAGAATGGAAATATTCGCCGCCGCCTCGAAGGCGATAGCGCAAAAGATGCAAAAGGCGAGATGGTCAAAGATCTAGAAATCAAAACCGACGGTACATCGGTCGGTCGCGACGCTAAAGGACGCATTGTTGAAACTGTTGGCAGAGACAAAGAACGCAGCACCATTAGCTACGAAGGTGAGGGCGACAAAGTCAAGTCGGTAAACATTCAATATAAGGATGGACGGCAGCTCAGTATTCAAACCAGTGGCAATCCCGACGGCAAAACGATGGTTGCCAGCAACGGCATCACCGTCGACAAAAACACAGGTGAGCTGACAGCAAACGGCGTGAAATTCAAACCCGGCAACAGTGAACTCAACAGGGACAAAGTCACGATATCTCCAAGCGACGGCGTGCGTGCATATAATAAGGATGCGGATGGCAGCTTCAAGTTGCAGGAAATCATGCGCGCCGACGGCGGCCGCGAACAGCTCGCCTGGAACGGCAAAGACACGGCGGCAAATCACACGATTCAAAATCCGGACGGCTCCGTCGCTACAACAAATGCACGCGGTCAAATTACTCGCGTAAGTGGTTTGCCCAGTGGCGCCAGTGTTGATATCAGATATGACGAAGCAGGCAAACCGAGCAAAATAATCGAATCAAACGGCAAAGTTTGGGAAGCGATTGCCGGCGGAAGAGGCTTCGTCAATAATGAAGGACAGGTAGTACAGGGCAAGTTCTTCGCTGAAGCCAACGGCAAATTCGGCTGGCAGCGTGCGGATGGCTCCTCCGTTTCACGAAATGTATCTGCAAGCGAAACAACTTATACCAAGCCTGAAAGTTTCGGAATAAGAACTGTCTCCGACAAGGTAACAAACGTCGTCATCAAGGACTCAGGAGGTGGCATTCAGCGCGACGCGCAGGGTAACGCGCTGGGCGTTCTTACAGCAGACAGCAAACAAGTGGTGGCAGATCGCGATGCTAATGGCGATCTGAACAAATTGATCATCACTGACAGCAGAACCGGCAGACAGGTTAACTTCTCGCGTGAGGGCAATCAGTGGAGTCGTGATGGACAAAAACTGCCGCCCGGCGAAAAGGTTGAACTGACAAAAGAGGGCGAAGTTGTAATCCGCTCCGGCGACCGGCCGATGGATACAAGCTATGTTCTTAAACAAGACGGAACGGAAATCAAAAAGAGCAAATCAACTGATTTGAACGGGCAAGAAGGTGCTTTCAAATTCACTGTTGAAAAACCAAACGGTGAAGTATCTGAGTACCATTTCTCCAAAGGTGGTGAGAAACCGGAATTAGTTAAGCAAGGCAGACGCAATATCGATGGCTCGCTGAATACCGATGTGGTGATGCGCAGGTTGCCAGACAGCAAAGAACCTGGAACATGGGCCTACACCGACCACCCGGATATTCGCGCGGGTAAAATGCCCATGGGCCAAACATGGCAAGGGTCTCAAACTTTCGACCCAAGAGATGGTTCATCTGAATCCAAAGGGAGAAGAATGCCCGATGGACCGGAAGAAAAAATACGAACCACAGCTGATGGCTGGAAGCAAGTTAATGACCAGCCGTTCACGACTAAGACTGATGCAAGCGGCGCTCAGTTGCGGCGCAATCTGGCGGGTGAAATTGACCAGGTAATTGATGCGAAGAAAAATACAATCGACATCAAACGCAGCAACGGCCAGATCACAGAAGTATCAATTACACCCGCGGGTTCTAAGGAGCCAAGCGAAAAACTCAGCTCTGCAGACGGCAAAAACTGGACTCGGGAATTTAAAGACGCCGAAGGTAAGTGGCAAAAAGAGAAAGTACAGGGCACTATTAATGTCAGCAAAGACGGTGTCATTAGCGAGACCCGCTCTGATGGCAGCTCACGCACCATGCGGCCGGATGGCGGCAAGGTTGAAATCGATGGTAAAACCGGCGACGCGACAGTCACAAGACCTGGCGGTGACAAGCAACGAATTTCATTCGGTCTCGACGGCAGTCCTAACAGGATCACGAAAGAAGACGGCAGCTATCGCTCAACGGACGATGGGGTAAACTGGCGCTCATATGATCGCGATGGGAAGCTCATTCCCGGTCAGGACAGACAGGAGCGCGTTGATTTCAATCGCGTTACCGGAACAATTAGAACCGAAGCTAAAGATGGCTCAAAAGTTGAAATTCAGGGTGGCGATGGAAGCTACCAGAAATATGAAGCTCTTGGTCAAAATAAACAACTTGTGCTCACCGCGGAGAAAAATAACCGCGAAGAAATTAGCGTCAGCTACAAGAATGGTGTCAAACAGGAAACAACCATAACCTATCCTGATCACACCATGCGCAAGTATAACGGCGATGACATGTTGAGCTACATGAAAGATCGCAATCAAAAAGAAACAAGCATCGAATACGGTGGGCGACCGCCACAAATTACAAAGTTCACCGACGAAAACAAAAAAATATGGGTTCGCGAAATGGACGGAGACAGACCTTATTACAGGGTCGTTTCGCCAGACGGCCGGCGCACTATGGAACGCGCCAACTTCTCAGTCTACGTCAACAACGAAGGCAAGCTGGAGAAAGTTTCATACGCCGGACCAGAACTTAGCGGACTGGATACGAATTCCAATGCAAATCAAATAAGAGAAGTGCGTGGTCTCGATGGAAATATTGTCACCTATGTGGGCCGTGGTGGCATAGCCGTCAGAGACAAGGACGATCTGCTTAGACGTACAGTTGCATCGGACGGCGGCGTGCGCCAGTTCGAATATAACGGACGTGATAAGTACGGCATGCCTGAACTTAGCAAGGTTATCGTTGGAGATGGCAATGGCAATTCCGCCTGGGAAAGGACACGTTATTACTGGACAGGCAACGGCCGCGAAACTCTCTCTCAATGGAAAAATACTTCAAATGGAACAGTAGAGACGGGTATCTGGCGCGTGGATCACCTCACAGGCGATATTCTAAGTTTGAGAGATGATTTTAGACGTGAACACTATTCATTGAACAGACCAGGCTGGGCGGCAATTGATGAGGGAGATGCGCTACGTTCATCTGGTGACAGCATCAAGAACACAAGCGAAAAATGGGGAATCAGATACACCTTTGACTGGAACGGGCGTTTCAATGAAATGAACTCTCAGTTGAACAAACTCAATGGTGACGAAGTTCTTGTGATGGAACACTACTTGATGAACAGAGGACTGGACATCAAGGAATACATCGATAAGAAATGGGGCAATGATGCTGAAGGTGTGATATTGCGCGGTCACGTTGCCAGACGGGCTTACACTCGTGATTACAATAACGCCGAAAAAGCCAATGTTGTAATTGAAGGTGCGATGGCCGAGATGGCGGAGAACCGGGTGTTCTGGCCCGGCCGAACTCAAGCACAGATGCAAGAAGCTATCCGTGAATCGGTGGGCAACTTGAATCAAAAGCAGCTGGAGATACTCAAGAGCACTTACGAAACTAATAACAAGAAGTCGCTCGAGTCAGCGATGAAAGAACATCCAAGCTGGAATCAATCTGCCGAAATCCATAAGGAAGCAATGAAGCTTTATCTGGAAAAAGGCAAAGAGAATAGAACTCCAGAAGAAGAAGCTCGACTCATCGATCTTGCACTTCAACACGTACCACCAGGCTTCCCGCCGGAATGGAAAGATCTCTCCAAGCTGCCTGTGGACCCCGAAACCGGAGAACGCATTGGAGCATCGCAAATTCAACAGGAACGCCTCGCGCTCTTTAAAGAATTCGCAGGACAAGGCAGAGTCGATCAAAAAGTGCGCGATCATTTCGCCGCCAACGGTGGTGACAAGAAGCTCGAAGAAGGACTGGTCATGCCGGAATCCAGGAAGAAAGACGGCAATTACGTTTACAACAACGGTACATTCGTTCCATTGACCGATGCAGGTCGCATGATGACTCACGCGCGCGACTTCATGCGTGACGGCAAACTGTCTGCATCTACACAAATGGAAGACGATAACTGGGGCATCTCAGGAATTTCCAGCGAGAAAATCAACACCATCGTTGAGAAGATGAGCGCCGAAGAAAAGGCGAAGATTCGCGATGGTATGGATTTGCGCATGGCGCTCGATGGCAAGTTCGGTGATGAAGCACGGCAACAAGCGCAAGATCGTATCGACGGAAAAGGGCCGGACCAGAAAAAAGCCAGAGAAGATCAAACAAAAGCAGTAGAAGCATTGCGTGCTTATGATGAGCTGGCGCGTGTCACTGGACACCTCGCCACGTTCAGCAACGATCGACATCAAAAAGAATACACTTCTGCTGCAGCGGGCGCCGATTTCAACAAAGAGATGGGCGAGAAGAATATCAACAAATTCTGGTTCTCCAATTCCGACAAGCAGAACCATATGAAAGCAGTCGAGGACATGAGCCGCGAAAGCTTTGACCTCTTCAGCTCAGATCGCGCTTTGCGCAAAATGAACGAAGACTACATGAAGGAAAACTTCAACTACGAGCGAGGCATTCAAGCTGCGGATCTGTTGAAAGACAAGCTTGCCTACGCCGAGACGCTCAAGCATAAAGACGTGGCGGATCTCAAAAACGATATTCCAGGCACGCGAGATCTGAGCAAGGCTCAGTTCGAAGCTCTGCTACATGGTCACGAACTGGACAAAAAAGTAAGCAAGGGCGAAGAACTTCTGTCCAAGATTGCAATGGGGCAAGAGCTTGATACCAAGATAAGGGCAGGCGAGCAAGTTGCCAAAGATATAAGCCACGGATTGAAGCAAGAAGGCAAGCTCTCAAACGCGCAACAAGAGGCACTTGATGCCTTCAATAATTCCAAGAACGACAAACTCAAGCCTGAAGAAAAAGCCGCTCTTGAAGCATTTGCAAAAGAGAATGCGAAGAGCTGGGATAAAGAGAGCCAGGAAGCACTTGATGCAGCCAGAAAATTCCAGGCCGATACCGCTCTTGCAGGCAGCGTCAAGGCGGGCGAAGAACTAAGCAAAGGACTTGCCGAAGGCAAACTGAAACAGGGCGAATTGAATGATGTTCAAAAGGCTCAGCTCGATTTATTCCAGCGAGCCCAGCGCACTGAAGGCAAAGGACTCTCGGACCAATACGCCAGAGGTGCCGAACTAGCCAGGCAACTCGAAGCTCTCGACACGCCACAAAAGCGCGCAGAAGCAAGAGTGAAGTTCAACGAACAGGAGAAAGCAGATTTCGCCTTCTTCAATCAAATGAAGGATGCGCAGAAACTGCAAGACAAGATCGATCAGGGAAGAAGTCTTTCTGAAAAAGTTTCGTCCGGCAATATAAAGGAATCGGATCTCCAGCCCGAACAAAAAGCGGCAATTGCAGCGTATAAGCAGAACAGCGAAGGGAAATTGCCTCGCTCAGAGGCTGAGTCGCTGCGCCAGCTCGATGCCATGAAAGCTTACGATTCAAACAAAGGCGGAACAACTCTTAACGAAGCAGAAGCCAAATCATACAAGGATTACAAAGACCTCAGTAACTATCGTTCCGACAGAACAGGATTCCGCGATTTTGTTGAGGGACGCGAAGTCGCGCTCAAGCTCGAAGCAATGCCTTCAAGCGAGCGGCAGGCAGAAATGCTCAAGATGGAGCAAGATCCAAAACGAGCACACGAGCATCATGCTCTGGAAGCGTTCCGGCAGACAGTCTACCAGGGTGCAAAAGACAATGTCCGCCGCGATTTCCTTGAAGCGTTGAAAGACAACAAAGGATTCTGGAGCAACAATTACGACGGCATGTACGATGCTGTCGCGAACATGAAACCGTCAGAGCGCCAGAAATATGCGACCGACGAGAATTATAGAAATGAAGTCGACAAGCAGGTTCGCGATACCGTTTCTAACCCTGATGCGCGCAGAGCTGTCGAGCATCTGCTTCGCCAAATAAAAATGGATCCGGATCATCCGCCAGAAAAAGACGTGGTCTTTGACTTAAGCAAAAAAGCGGCAGAGGGTAAACTTGGAGCTCGCGAAGCTGTATCAAGCCTCACCGAAGCATTTAACGGGCCTAAGGGCGACGAGCTGAGAAGAAAACTTGATGCCAACGATAAGGCAAATTTTGATCCCGAGTTTGCCAAAGCATTCGAGCAAGCCTGGAAACGCCACGACATCATGCAGGGTGGCGCCAGAGCAGACGGACAGGATTTCAAGTCTAAATATGTTCAACCCATTATCGATAACGGACACGTTTCGCTAGACACGATGTTGCAATTGAACGTAGGCTCGCCGGAAAAAATTGCTGCCGACATCATGAAGATGAACGAGAAAACGAGAGGACACTTCCTGGAACAAGAAGGAAAGAATCTCGACAAACTCAACGGCGTATTTTCAAATGACACAAGAAAACTTGTAGAGACGGTATTAAGACAGCCTGGCGAAATTCGCCCTGAAGACAAACTGCGTGCAATTTATTTAGGCGCCCTGCCGAAAGAAGACATGAAAGCCACGCTCAACAGCATAAAAGACATGAACGAGCGCATCGCCGTAGTCAACAAATATTCCGAAAAATACGGCGGCAATATTGTCGAAGACATGAAGAGCAAGGCACCGCCCGTGGAGCACGGCCGCATCGAGAGTGCGTTGAGACACCGCGAGTGGTCCACCTACGAGCACTGGGAAAATGCCAGAGCCTCCATCGAGAAAACAGACAACCAGGGTCCGGGCTGGGGCTGGGATTCATCTCGCGATCGCATGCGTGACACCATGGGGGCGTTCACCAGAGACTACGGTGCAGCCAATGTCCGCTACGAAGAAATGAAAGTGGAGGACATCGCCAAACACACCGGCGCTACATTTGACGCGGCAGGAGATCACGTCAAGTCACAAGAAGAACGTGCAGAAGCTGTTACTGAAGCGGTCATCGCAGCCGCAGCTGCAGCAGTGACTGTTGCGACAGCCGGCACCGCCGGACCGCTCTTGCTGGCGTCTTTCGCCATGGCGGCAGCAGCCATCAAGGTTGGCGGCACCGCGATCATGATGGGCGGCAACTTCGATTCCAGCTGGGACAACATTCGAGACAAAGCAGTCAAAGGCGCAGTCAGTGGTTTCACACAGATATTTGGACCTGGTGAGATGGCTGCATTCTTGAAGATGGGTGGAGCAGCCGCGGAAAAAGCAGCAGCAAATCTCGTTGAACACGCAGCGTTCTCCGGCTTGAATAACAGTGCTAAACAAGCGGTACAAAAGGAACTGGCCGATGCACTTGCCAAAGGATTGAGACAGGGCGTAATCGGTGGATTCAAAGAAGGCGCAGAACAAGCCATCGTCAAAGAAGCGATGGAAGGTCTGGTGAAGAAGGGCTTGATCAGCGGCGAACAAGCACTAGCTACACGCGCAGCCTTGCAAACCGGCTTCAAGCAAGCCATGGAATCCGAAGGCAAGAAATGGCTCGCTAATGAAGTCAAATCTCTGGCGCTCAGCCAGGCTAGCGGTGCGCTGGGCTCGATGGCGAGTACAGTTACAGACATGACTTTGCGTGGTGACATCAATTTGCAAAATGTCATGGATGGATCTTTCTTGAATGCGCAGAACAGGCAGCAAATATTCGAGCAAATGATTCACGGTGTGGGCGGTGCGACGTTTGGTCACCTCGGCGGCAAGATGGCGCATTTCGTACCGGAAAGTCGCCAGCTGCTTCACACTGGAGTCGCTGGTGTCAGCCTGGTCGGCAGCATGGCCGCAGCAAATGTTTTGACGAACAATCTTGTCGCCAGTATGAAGGGAACAGCCTGGGATGGGCAAGGCTTCTCGCAGACTGTAATGAATGCCGGCTGGGCACCATTCTTCCAGCAAATGAAAGGCAGCTTCGATCATTTCCGTCCGCAGACCGAACACGTAGGCCGAACTTCCATGGCCGCTGGTGTCTCTCTGGAGGCGCCGGGATCCCGTGCGCCTGTTGAAAGGATTTTAGGCACGCGCGTGGCCGATGTGGCAACAGGCAAATTGCCTTTTGAACGAGTAAATGGTGGCACTGTTGAAGGTCCTGCAACACACAAGTCAGGAGTAATAGATTATCACCAGCCCACACTTAAAGATGCTGACTTCGGCGGAAAAACCGCAGTTCTAACCGACGCTCAGGGCAGCATCAAGGGTGGTGGCACCGTCGAAGTGCATGGAAAGAATACGGATGTCACCATAAACGTTCCGAAAGATCAAACTTTGAGGCTTGTGCTTGCGGATCACGAAGCGGCAGCCAATATAAAAGTGCATCCTGACAGTCAGGGCAAAATCGAAATCTACACGCCTGAAGGGAAGCCGATTCCACGAGAACTCGCACAACGTCTGGCGCCGGATCTAGCAAGCGGCCGCGCAGACTTTATGATGCTGCGTCCCGATGGAACCTTCAACAAAGCATACGCCGATGGCACACGCAGAATGTGGCAGCCGGAAACGGTATTGAACATGCCCGAAATCGCCAAACTCAGACAAGAGCTTGGACCTGTCGCAGGCAAAATGCTTGAACCTGAAACTGCACAGAAGTTTGTCGATAAAGTTGGTGCCACGCTCGAGAAGATTAACGACAACGCTCCGCACTTGCTCGAAAGGCAGACTGCAGCTAAGACTGAGCTGGACACAGCCATTAGCAGAGTTCAGAAAGAATTCAACGTGCCAATGGAGAAAGAAGGGACGTTTAACGAAAAGCAATTGCGTGACGCGGCAGCTGGTGATCCAGCAAAATTGAAGATCGTTGATGATTACGTTGCAAAACGAAACGAGCATGCTGAAGCGACGAAACAGGTTGCCGAAGTACTGAACGCGCGTGCAAGCGAAGTTCAAAAGGCAATCAACGAATTCGCAAAAGAGCACGGGCTTCCCGAAATCAAACTCGACCGTTACGGTGACGTCCAGGCCGGTGCAGCAGCATATCGTGATGGCGTGATCAAAGTAAGAAATGAGGATCTCCTCAATCCAGCCAGCTTGCTTGAAGCGACATATCACGAAATGACACACGCCGCGCAAGATCAATCAGTCGTGCGACTGGTGGCAGATCAACTTAAATCAGAAAGCGGAAAAGCACCCACTGCTGAACAGGTCGCTGCCAAATATGCAGAACTCACCGGACACAAAGCCGGTCCAGATACCCAAGCCAAATGGATGGAGTTTGTCAACGCATCTCTGAAATCGGGACACGAAAATCCCGTGCAAGCAAGCGTCAACGAAGGCGCCCGCATTGCAGACAGACTGGCAAGCGGTTCACTGAAAGAATCCGAACTTAAGCCAGAGCAAAAAGCCGCACTCACATCCTTTAAAGAAGGAAGAGAACTTTCAGAGAAAGTTGCAAATGGCTCAGTGAAGGAAGCCGAGCTTAAACCGGAGCAGAGAGCAAGTCTGGCAGCGTTCCGTGAAAATGCCAGAGCCAAAGCAATGCTCGATGCATTTACTCATGCACCCACCGATGTTGGTATTGCCAATAGAGAACTTGCCACTGACTTTAGCGTAACGAAGTGGGCCAAGGAAAAACTTGGAAGCGAAGGTGGTGCTGTGGATCTCGTTCGCCGACTGGCTGCCGGCGATGGCACTGGTGAAGCGCTGGCGAAACACTTGTTCGGTGACAAGGTTCCGCCTGAAGTTCAAAAGCTAGTGGATCAATTGAAGCCTGATCCTGCAAAAGAAGCGCGTGGCAAAGAAGCTGTTGAACGCCTGGTCGAAAAACTGGGTAAAGGAGACGCCGAAGCCGCGGCGCTCTCCAAACATCTCTTTGGCGTGGAGAACCCACCGCAATCAGTTCTTGATTTAAAGAACAATCCGAACAAAGAAATGCAACAGCATGTCCTGGACAGATTGCTGAGCAGCCTCAACAAAAAAGATGGCGAGGCAAAGTCCATTTCTCGCAGATTGTTCGGCACGGACAAGCCGCCGAAAGAAGTGATGGAACTGGCGCCGAAGCGTAGTTTCGAAGAACAAGCACAGCGCGCCCTTGGTCGCGCGCTGGAAGAGCGACTGAATAATCTTGATCTGCAGAGACAAAAACTCTACTCGGATTATGTGAACCCAGCTCACGAAAAAGAAGCACTCGGAACACAGAATCTAGCGCGCCTCGCTGCCGAAGCGAAATTTGGCAATCGAGAAAGAGTCGGTCTCGACGTGCCACATCCAGATGTCCATGCATCAACTGGAAAGGAACTGCCACAGTTTCCAAAAGCCGAGCTCATTGACGCCGAAAAATATCTGGCAACAAAAGCAGAAGAAGTCAACAAACGCCTTGCGGAGAAGAAAGCAGGCCAGCAGCAGACAACGAATGCTCGCGAATCGGTTGAACATCTCACGCAGCTAATAAAAGATGGGAAAGTTGATCCAAAAACAGCTGAACACATTGCCGATATGATGCGCAACCTTTCCGCCAAAGGCAAGGCAATGAGCAAAGAGACTGTTGAAATGCTCTCCAAACTGCCCAATAAAACCATGGAAAATTGGATGGATCTAAATCCACAGCGTCTTGCGGAGGCAATTCAGCACAAAGCAATCGATCGGGCAGCGCTGGAACACGGGCTGGCTAATCCAGCCGAGTTCAACAAGCGCCTTGAACAAATGGGGCCTGCGCTTGATCTGCTGAATCAAAGCCGCGGTCTTAGAAGCATGCATGATGCAGAAAACTTCTTAAAGATGCCTCCTGAAAAACAACAGGCACTGCGCGAATTATTCACCGATAAAAACGTTCCTGCAAGCGGATTCGATGCGGTGCGCCTGCGCATGGATGGTCAGAGCACGGGCAATCCGCACATTGATGCTGCGCTCAATCCTGAATTGCTGAAATCGCTGGCAAACGATCCATTCAAACAAACCACCTTACGCAACCTGGCTGCAGTAGCTGGAGCTCACCTTGAAGGAACGCTAAACCGACCCGCTGAATTAGTGCAGAAATACCTTGAAACAGCACGCGCAAACAGCAGTGAGTTGCGTTCAATCATGGAGAATCCAAAAGTCTCCGACGCGCACCTTGAGCGCATTATGGCAGACATCAATTCGCAACCGGATCCATACAGCCAGCATTCACTGACTGTTTCGTATCAAAATCTTGCCAGCCGTCCTGATGGACAGGCAGTGCTGAATAAGATACTGGAAAGCCAGAATCCGCAGATGCGGCAGCACATGGCTGAGCTTGCTGCACGAGAGCGGTCCATCAATGCAGAGCAGGTGCAAAAAATATTTGATTTGCACAAATCATCTCCTGAAATGGCCTCAGTGATGGAAAAGGTTCTTAACGAACACAAGGGCTCGCCCACAGAAAAATTGAAGCTCATAAATGATATCGCCGAGTCAGGAATGAAGCCGAAGGAACTGGCTGCGATAAAAGAAGTAATGGAAAAGGGCTCGATGACGCCCAAAGACATCGAGTCCTTGTTGAAAAAACCGGCAGAAGGCCGTGCCGAAGCGCTGGATCTCGCACAGCGTGGTTTGATCAAAGATGGCGAAACTCTTGCACGCCTTGCTGGAGATAAGGATGCGCGCGTTATCGCAGAAGCAGCACGCAAGGGATTGATTGATGCAGAACACTTAAACAAGTTGCTCGACGGAAGTCTGGATTATACACACTCTGAAAATCTGCGCAGCATTTTGAGATCAGAAGCCGAGCATCCTGCTTTGAATCAAGAACAATTACGCAAGATGATTTCGGATCCACGAGAGGCGTTTGAGCGCTCGCTCAAGACTGATCCGAAATTCCATGAAGACCCGGCCCTGGCAAGAGCTCAGCAAGAAGCAGCCGCCGTGCGTGATAAGCTCAGCCCGCATCTTGAGCCGGAAGCGCAGAAGCAGTTGAGCGACTTCCTGCGCGAGAATACTTCCAACAGAGAACGCATGCAAACGCCAGATGTGCAGGCGCGGCTCAAACAAATGGAAGAACTTGAGCGAGCAACTCAGGGGCGCACGCCCAACAAAGGCATTGTCAGCGAGATCGCAAAATCAATTGCGGACCCCAACATTAATGGCTTGAGTGTGCGCGCACTGCAAACAGATGCCTTCGTCGCAAGACCAAACGGAGAAATTGCAAAACAGGGAATCGATCAACTGCGCAATCATCACGAAAATGTGCCCGGAGCCGGTCGCGGCACACCGGGAGAACCAAACCTTCTTGGCGTACCAGGATGGAAAGCAGTAACAGGTACAGACGGTAAGCCTGTTATGGAAAACGGCAAGATGCTCTTTCAGAACGAAGGAAAAGTGCGTGTTCCCGAAGGGCAGCTCGGCAAATTCGACACCAACAAAGTATTTGATATCGCCGGGCGCAATCCGGATGGTACAGTCGATCTGAAATTCAAAGAACCTGTACGCGTTGCAGCACACCCGCAGGATGCAATTGTGCAAACGATTAACAAGCAATCCATCGGAGATGCAAATTGCGTCAATTGCAATCGCGCACTTTTTGCAAACCTGGCTTCGCCCGAAGGCGGGGTGAAAGGACTTGCTACAGGCAAGATGGAAGCGGTTGAAGCTCAACCGAAAGGCAATGTGACCAGCTTCAGCTACGCCGGAACAGGCACTGAAGGAACGCGCGGAACCGTCACAGCGACCTTGAAGGATCTGCAAAGCCTGCCACCTGGCGTCTATCGTGCTGAAACCACGGCAGCATTCCAGACATCAGACAGCCGCGTAGAGTTTCATACCTTTGGCATTGTCTCGCCGAAGGATGGCCAACCATATATATTGGATGGCTCGCATGGTCAGAGATATCCGATCGATAAATACGGCACTCGCCTTAAGGTCGAGCCGGTCTTGCATGAAGGCGATCGCAGCCCGCTTTCACCTGGACATCAGACCCCGCCTGAAGCCGGCAAGCCCAAAGACTTCGCCATGTGGGCGAAGGACAAAGACGAATCGCTGGCGCATTTCAAGCCGAGTGGCAGTCCAGACTTGCTGGCACAGCAAGCAAAATCCCTGCACGATGCAGTCACGGCACCGGACAAATCCGGAGTCATTCTCAAAGTGAGCGGAGACCCAGCCGAACAAAGACAGCAGCTTGCTGCCCTTGCTCAGCAAATTCCGTCGCTCGCCTCGGGCAATCCGCCACTGAAAGCACTGGCGCTGGATCTCCCGCCGGAGTCGCGCGCACATATCGACAAGTACATGCGCGGCGAAAGCAGCCTTGCTGAATTGAAGAAAGGCTTGAACGCAAAAGACAACGACCCGCTGCCTCAACTCATTGCAGTAGTGAAACAAAACAACGAAGAGTCCGGCCGCCCGATTATGGTGCGTCCATTCGGTGACAAGATGTTTGCCGGTGAACGTGCAGAGTCACTTGCCCGCATTTCCAGCAAAGCGAAGGAAGAAGAAGGCGGTCGCATTATAGCCGTTACACGCGGTGACGAAGTGGGCGCCAATAAACTCAAAGATATGTTTGAAGAACTTGATGCCAAGCAAGCAGGCACTACAGGCGGTGCCGGTGCAGGTGGTGTCGGCGGTGGAAAACAAGACCCACAAGGTGCAGGCGCAGGCAAGCCAGACAGCAATGATAAATCGGCTCAGACCGGGGGAAGCACTCAGCAGCAACAAGCAAACCCGCATTTGCAGCGGGCAGCACTGCCTGGAGTGCAGCTCGATGGTATTCGCCGCAGTGCGGAAATGCCCGAGTTCCACCAGAGGCAGCGCCTGATACCAGGGGATCCGCTCGACAGAAGCAGCGCTCCTGCAATCGGTTTGCGATCCAACGAAGTTATGAGCGATGCTCTGGCGATGCTGGCAAAAACCGATGCTCAATTCAGCCAGCGGTTCATGAACGAAACCCTGCGAGTCGGCAGCCCAGAGCCAAGCACCAGAATGGATGGCAGTCAAACACATCTGGCGGCAGCCGCTGATGGACATACCGTGCGTCCTGTCTCGGTTGAGAGCCTGCTGGGTGCAGCTCCCGGAGAGCATCCCAAGCTCGATTACAATGCAGCTATGCGCGAAATTGTAGGTCGTCGCGGGTTCGACAATTTCATGAATGCGCCGGAAAACAAAGTACTCAACGACGCAATAATGCGGGAGTCGATGAAGCGCATTGGTTCTATGAATGAACGCGGCGCTGAATATCTGCGCCTGCCACAAGAGCTAGCGGCAGATCGCATCGCCAGCGAAGCGACGAGAATCAAACTCGAGCATATGACAGATCAATTGCAGCAGGAAGGAAAGTCTGTACCGCCGCAGTTAAAGGAAGAGATGTCCAGGCTCTCCAGCTATACAAAAGAGCTCGAGCAAAACATCGCGTCCGTGCGACCAGCAGACTCCGCAATTGCACAGCAGCACGATCAGTACTTCGGGCGCATGCGTGAATTTATGGCGGATACATTTGCTGAGTTTGCCCGAAGTCGGGCAGAGCTGCCTGAAGCTGCGCATAATGCTGAGTTGCCGACGGGCCAGCATGATTTGGGCAAGCCGGCAGGATTTAGCGCTGAGCACATTGTAGGCCGCGAGCAAAGAGCAAACGCCGACGGCGATGCCCAGCTAAATGCATACAGAGGCGCCCGTGTTGAAGCGCATGATCGCGCGCAAGTGCAACTGCACGACAACAGCCGCGGCAGCTTCGATGGACAATCTCAAGGCACCTTGAACGGACATGCCAACGCCGAAGCGAAAGAAAACGCCAGGCTCAGCTTGAACGATCGCAGCCATGCCCGATTCACTGATGCCACAACCGGCATACTTAAAGGGAATGCAACTGCCACAGTAGAAGCTGGTGCACACGCATCTCCACTTGTGGGCGCAGCCGGTGAGAGCATGATTGCGGTAGTTCCGTCAAAATTTGCCAATTCAATGTCGCCACCACCTGTGCTGAACCTCTCGGAGAACGCGACAGCGATTCTAAGACACCCGTCAGAAGTTTTTGCAATTGGTGCAGGCACAAAAGCCATCGTCGAGGCGAGCGGCAGCGGCTCCAAGCTCACCATGGCAGACGGACGAGCCGAGCTTCGCAACGCATCTGCCACCATAGAGGGCAGCGGCCATGTGAGGGTGTCAGGTGATGGTCATATCGCAGTCAATGCAAGTGGACCTATGATAATCTCCGTAGATGGTGGCAACCCACGCATCGAAGTACGCAGCGGCAATAAGGTAAAGGTTGAAACCGTAAATGGTGCGCCGCGTGTCGAAGGCATAGCCGAACGCACTCGCCCTGAAGGCAGATCGGCTTTTGCCCGAAGGGAATTCGAAGGAGACCTCGCACATTCGCTGCGTGACCCCGAAATAGCCCGATGGAAATTACCGGAGCGCGCCGAGATTCAAGAACGCTACGAAGCAGTGCGCCAGCGCGAGTCCGTAAAAATCGAAGATAGGCTTGCCGCGCCAGAAACGATGCAAAAGTTCTTTGAGAAACTCGATGCAGGAATGAGCAAGTGGAATGACGGCTCATGGCAAATCGAACATGCCAATCGTGCGTATGAGCAAACCAGAGCAGCACACGAACGTTATGCCTCGCTGCGAAGTGAAGCCATCGATCGTGTAGCGCAGGAACGTTCGATTCCCCGCGCCGAAGCCGCCGAACGGGTGAATGAGCAAATAGCCAGAGAGCGCAGAAATCCAGAGAGCGCAAGCGATTTGACAAAGGCTCAAATTGAGTACAGCAAATGGCGCAATGAACATGCACGCCAGATCGAAAGCATAAACAAATTTGTTGAGGGCCGGCTGAACTCATTGCGACCGCAAGTCGATGCCTTCGCCAGGGAGCACGGCTTGCCGTCTATGATGCTGACAGCACGACTCGCTGGCAATAACTCCGGGGAATATGCAATCGGACTGGGATTCATCAAGGCTCATCCGGAAGATGTGCTGATTAAAGGAAATCACGAACAATTCAAGCGCACTCTTTATCATGAAGCAGTGCATGCCAGCCAGGATGTTCTTGTGATGCGCCACGCATCCGAACTGGCTATGGCTCGCCTGCCTGAATCCGCAAGCAAGAATCCAATGGATCACATTGCCGCAATTTCTGAAGAATACAAGCGCATCACTGGAAAAGGCGAAAAAATTGATGCTCATCCGGCCTTCAAAGAAGGTCATGAATATCTTCTGCGCCAGGTTCTTTCTATGGAACAGAACAGAGTTCCACTCACGGAAGCAGAAACTCATCGTGCCCAACGCCTGGCCAGCTCATTCGAGTCACTCACGAAGAGCCGCTTTAGCGAAAACGTCGCCGACTATGCAGTTGTCGAAAGTAAGGCGCGAGCTTTGAGAGAATCGAACGACCCTGCAACCGTGCACAAAATGCTGGACGAACTTGCCGCGCAGAATTCAGGTCAGGCCTTGCGCGAGCATATGTTCGGCGAACATACTCGTGCATCGATTCCGCCGGAGCTGCGAGAACAGATTCGCGAATGGAAAGCGGCCAAACGTGAAGGTGTTCCAGAGAATTTCAATACTGAACGCGCCAGGGACGTACTGCTAGGTGCATTGGAAGGACGCCAGCGCGAGCTGGTAAGCATGCAGAAGGCGGAAATCGAAAAATACTACGGGCGCCTGCATGAAATTGAAGCTCAAGAAATAGGTATGCGTAGTGGAGAATTCCGTGAGCAGCAGGCGAAGGCTCTCGAAGCTGCAGCTAAACCGAAAGATTTCGCTATGTGGGATCGCAACGCAGCAGAACGCGACATTCCACATATGTGGCAAACCGGTGAAGCCGTTCAAGGTTCGCCTTATCAGCTTATGCGCGAAGCCAGAGAATGGGCTGAATTCCCGGGTCTGACTCGCAAAGCTTATGACCTCTCCGCAGATCGCCGGTTCATTAATGATCTCTTGAACCTTCGCGAAAGCTGGAAGGATCTCACGGAAGATCTGAAAGCACTTTCCGATGCGTCGTTTGCAGCAAAGAATTTTGAAAATCACGACGCACGCATCGAACGCTATGTGCGCAGCGAGCTTGATCGCGTGGCTGCAGCGGGAGGAGATCCGCAGCAAGCATTTGAAAAGGCATTCGAGTCTGCGGTACAACGAGTAACCATGGAAACGAAACCAGAACTCGAAGCACGCGCACATGAGGCTGAGCAGAGAATTCGCACAGAGCTTGAGCAGCGCAGACAACAAACAGAAAAAGCACTGAACGAATACCTCAGACGCCAGGGCATTGACTCACCGGAGATGCCGGCTCTCAGTTTGCAATTGGACTTCGGTGGTACCGTGCGTGGTGACGCCGCCGGCGGTTATGCACGCGGTCAGGGCGAAGTAATTCTCCCATTTGAGAACTTCCTTGGCAATCAAAGCGAAAAATCCAAAGTTGACTTTATCGCCAGACTGGCACACGAAGCCGGTCACGGTGGGCAGGATGCTCTCATCATCAAGCGCATCGCCGACATTGCCGAGCAGCACACCGGCCAGGCGGTTACGCATCCGATCAACACAGAGCATCTCTCTCTAATCAAAGAAGCTTACAACGACTGGATGAAGATGCCGGAAGGACACAGCGTTTCGGATGAATTCATCAAGTCAGTAGTTGAGACTCGCAGCGGGCCGCTCAACGAGAGGCAGACAAAATACGCCGAAGCGATGATCGCAGATCTATCCGAACAACGCCCGGTAGGACATGAGCTCAGAACTACGCGAGAATCATTCGAAGCAGTCAGCGAGCAAGTCAATCGTTTGAGAAACGGTGGCAACCCGCTTGATCTGGTTCTTGAATTGTCCGCTGACACTCCAGCAGCCAGAGAGCAGCGCCAGAAGCTCTTCGGACATGAAAGCATCGAGTCCATTCCTGCTTTGAAGAACCTGTTCGAGAATTATCCAGGCGACCCTGCTATTGCACGAAATGCATTCGAGAACATATTCATTGATCGACTGCACGATATCAATAATTATCGCGAAGACATCACAGTGCGTAACCGCAACAGTAAAGCGGAACTGGAAATGCGTGTTGTGGAAAATGAATATAAGGACCGCACCGTCAAAGAGATCGGCAATCGAGAAATCGCCAGAGAAGAGGAAGCACGCCAGCGTGCCCGAGACGCTGAAGCGCACGAGCAAGCCGCTCAGCATGAACAAGGCGCTCCGCATGAAACTGCAAGGACTGGCGAGAAATCTGCTGACTTTGCTATGTGGGGACATGACCCGCTGCTTCAGGAAGATCTAAATCCATTCCTGATCCATGCAAGAAATGCCAGCTTCGCCAACATTCATGATTTCAACGCAGTGCATGAAAGCCTGCATTCACTAGCATACGGGCATGGAGAAAACTACGCGTTGCATCTGTCAGAAGGACCAGAGCACGCAACTACAAATGCTGTTCAGCAAGTACTTCGTGATGAAACCGTTGCGCTCAATTTCCTGCGCACGGCAAGCCCTGAGCTCTTGCGCTCCTTACCTGAAGGCGGGCTGCAAACGCTGCTTGAGCGCAGCAGCAACGGCAGAGCAAGCCTTCAGGCCGGCGAGCGAGCCGAAATGGCCGCGCGGCTGGAATCAGTAATGGAAGCTGTGCGCTCGAAGACTCCGGGACAGGAAGGCGCACTTTCGCAAGGAGACAAAGAGGCTGTAGCAAAGCTATACAGATCGCTTGTGGACATCAAGAACAGTCCAGAGAAAGTGCTTGAACATCTCCTGCCTTTCCAGGATGCGCAAATGCTGAGCAAGCTCGACGGTGCCACAGCCAATGAAATGGTTCAGGCTCTGGGAAGCATAAAATCGCCAGCCACAAAAGCCGCGGAAGCACTTGTTCAAATCGACAAAGTCGCAGACAAAGCCACCCCCGGAACAGCATTCAGCACACGTGCCGCACTGGCGGCTTCCATATTGCAAACTTCAAGCCCAGCTGATCTCGCTGCACTCCCTGCCGGGCAACTATCAGCAACACTAAAACATGCTAAATTCGGCAGTGCAAAAGATCCGCTAACAGTCAAAGCGATCGAAGCAATACGCGAATTCTCAACCAAGGTCGAGCCGATCCTTGAAGGAGATCTCGCTCGCGCAAGCAGCCACCCTCCACTGCATGAGCAAGGAAAAGTAAAAGCCCGCGAACTCGCCTCGATCATCGAGGCAGCATCCAGCAAGCAAGTTTTTCATCCCACATTGAGGGAACTCGCCAGTTCAACTCCTGTGTACTCCAGGGAAAGCATGAGCGCCGAGCAAGCGGAGAGCTTCTATAAAGGATGGGCAAAGTCTCTTGAACGCAACTCGGGTGATGGCAAGATCAAAGGTTCATCTCTTGCGCAAATGCTGAAGAGCATGAGCGAAACAACTAATGCGCCGTCGCTTCTGAAAGTGATGCAAGAAGCAAACGTTAAGGCTGTAAATGACTATAGCTCCGGCCATAAGTCGCCAATTAAAGCTGAGGAAATACTCGAGCGACTGCTAAAGAAAGATGGGCTAAACAGCAATACCTTTAATGGAATGTCCGATGTACAGAGCGGAAGAATTCTCGACCAGCTTGGCGATTTGATGCGTAGTTCCGAAAGAAAGTTGGATGCAACTACAATTGAAAAAGCAAGTGGACTACTGCAGGATCGTGCGCTCGATCATATGAAACGCGAGAATCTCGATCTGTTCGCCGGATTGATGCGCGATCAAGTAGCAAAACTTGCAGCAGAAGGAATGATGCAGAAACTGGATCAGCTGGCGGCAAGACGATCCGGACAAACAATTTCGGAAGAATTCTCACGCAATTTGCTCGAGCAAATGCACAAGATGGGATTCGATGAAGCCCAGCGTGCCGGCATGATCGAAGCGCTTAAACAGCGAGCCGACTACATGTCTATTGCTGGAGTAGATCATCTACTCAACGACTTTGCGCACGAATTGAGCTTTGAAGGCTCAGCCTTCCAGTTCACGGTGCCGCGCGTCGGACAGGCCGGACAGCGAAACGTGTCTCCGGCAATCAATATAATTCTTACTGGTGAAGGACCAGGTGCATCGTTAAGCTACCAACAGCTCAAATCTCAAGAGATTCACTTCAATCATTTCCGCATGGAAAATGAAAACGGTAGAACCTTCCTGCGATACCCGCATCCGGAAAAAGGGCGAGTAGAAATTGTACGTGAAGGAAACGAAGTTGTTGGCAAGCGTGTAACAGACGCAAACGGCCGTAGTCTGACCCCGGCGGAAACAGTAAAGCTTCCACGTTTCGTTGTGCTTGATCCGTTGAGCCCTGCGCATGAATCCGCACTTGCTCCATTGAAAGACGCAAGAATGCTTCTTGCAGCAGACGCCAACGGCAACAAAGCAGAAAGAGCTCTGGCACGCATCGCTGGTGATAAGACAGAGAAGGGATTCAATGGCGGTCCCAATTTCTTCGACATGGCCATAGCAGAGTCGGCAGCTCGCAAGGCACAGGCTGCACCACACGATCACAATGCACAAATACAAGCGAAAGAAAAAATTGAGGCTTTCGTAAACGAACTGGCAAGAAGAGCAGGTGTCAACGCCAAAGAACCAGGCGAAGCTGGCACAAGCGTGCCGCCAGGAAAACACGAAATTGAAGCCTTGCAAAAATCAATTCGCGGCGATGAACATAGCCGCACCGAACTGAGGCTCTACTATGACTTGCTTCATCAGACAGAACCTCAAGCCCGAATGAACTATGTCAATGAAATGACAGAGCATGCCCATCTGAGAACACTGGCAGATTTCGCTGAGCTCACGCACGATGCCCTAAATCAGATTAAGCAAACTGGCACGCCTCTTTCAGAGGTGATTTTCGTGGTTCCAGACGTATCAGGCAGCGAGCACTTTATACACGAATTGCTTCGCCGCTCGGCAGGAAGCGAATTGACTCGCGAACAGTTTAAGACTGAATTCGAATTAAAAGAAATGAGCGAGGAGAGAAAGCAAGGAAAAGTTCTTGCTCTCTTGGATGACAACAATGACTTTGGCAGGGAATGCGTCTCCGACAAACTGGGTCGCATGCGCGACTTGCAAATCTCCTCTGAAGGCGAAGCTCTGGCGAAACGATTGCTTGTAGTGAGCCTGATCGGCTTTGATACTCCAGCAGAACGCAACGTCGTCGTGGCGAATTACCTTGAACACGGTTATATCACTGAATTCAAGAAAGGCACGGACAGCTTGATAGCGCCGCCTGAAGGCGTAACTCTCTACACTAAGGACGACCCGGCATCTGTTGCGGCGGCTTCGGCGCATTTGCAACAAGGAAACAGCTCAAGACCACCAGTTTCACTCATATATGCAAAAGAAGTAGAATCGCTGGCAACAATAAAAGCACAGGCGGAACTGCATCAAGGCAAAATCCAAGAGCATGAGCTGGCAGCACGCATAAAGGAACTGGCGGCTCAGCCCGATTATGCGCCATCATATAAAAACGGTACGAACATCCGAGGAGCAGCAGAAGTATGGCCGCACCTGCAGCCAAATAACAGCGCCGAAGGCATCGTAGGCATCACCAAGACGCTTGGCCACTACCCAACCAGAGTCAGCAAAGGTTATGAACTTTACGTTCCTCTCTTGCAAGCCATGCCTGGATATCTAGCAGAGACTTCGGTGCACGGATTAACCGCTCAACAAAAAGCTGCAGCGCTTGCAGAACATCTGGAAGCAACACTCAAGAATGGAGAATTCAGCAAAGCCCAGCGCAATGCCGGCGCGAGATTCATCGAAGTGATGCGAAGCAAAGAATTCAACGCTGAAGCATTAGAGAATTTGATAAACGGCGCCGCATCCATGTACTCTCGCATTCCAGCGGAACGCGCAGCCGGCGCCGCCAGAGTCAAGCTCGACGTATTTATGGCCGAGCCACTCAGTTTTGCTGCAGCCGAGAGAGACCATGGAAAACACCATTTGCAGTACGACTTTGCTTCACCGAAATCAAAGAATCCTGTCTTACTGCACGCAGGAGAAAATGAAATACAGGTGCGCAAGCTTGAAGTCGAAAATGGAACTATCAGGCTGCACTACGACGATATAACAGGAGGAAGAACCGGCCATACAGAACAGTACAGCAACGAACAAAGCGCACATAACGCACCCGTCATTAGTTCACTTATAAAGGATCTTGACGGCATTCGTCAGATTCACGGCAATAACTATGCAAAGGGCCAAATAATTGCTGCATATCTTGATCGGCTTGCAGAGGTTCAACCTACTGCTGAGGCTGGAGCAAGAGAACGCGACATTCTCAAAAAATTCAATGACGCGATTAACGATAAGAAAACGGGACGCGGACTGCCAGCAACAATGCCGCATGGACAGAGCGAAAATGTTTATCGCGAATACAAGTTCAACCTCGATGAGCCTCCGGTGATCAAACACATGGGGCAGGAAACCCCTGTCGCCGGCCTCAAATGGGATAGCAAGGGTAAGGAGATTGTTTTGCTTTCACCTGGCGGGGGTGAATTAAGCAATTCAAGGCAAATCGTAAATGCGCTCTTGAAAGATCTATCGTCTCTGGCAATGCGTGATCATGCCGAGATCAAATCAAGAAATTCAGACTTCCAGGCCCATCTTGTAGGCTCTTACCTCGACTTCTTGTCGCGAATGCCTAACGCTCGCGCACAAGAAAATGGCCAGTTCGCAATGTGGGCACACGACGGACATGAAGCACTGGCTCACAATTTTAGAGAGAAAGCTGTGGAAAGCCAGAGATTGCTCAGCGAATTGGATGAGCGAATTGCCACAAGTGAAAAACATTTGAGCACGATGTCTGACGGCACGCATAGCTCTAAACAAATTACTGAGCAGCGGCGCGAACTAGAAGCCTTGCAGCAAGAAAGACGCCTGGTCGAAAAACTTTATGACGCGTATCAACTAGGCTCGCAGGATCCAAAAGCGCTTGCTGCCGCCATCTCATCGAAGGTCTCAAGCCCATCCCCGCATGTGCCAAATTCCATTGCGGAACTTTCCGAAAGAATTCAATCTCTGCAGTCGGCGCTCGAGCAAATTCCGTCACAGCGGAATCTCGAAAGAGCCGCAGCTGGAAAAGATAGTGCTGTAGGCCTACTCGACAGACCTGGCAGCCACGGTGATGGTAATGGCCACGAAGGGAATGGACACGGTAATGGCCGTAATGGGAATGGTCACGGCGATGAAAATGCTCGAGGAGAACACGCAAACGCCAACGGAAATGGTCAACGAGAACGCGGAAACACCTCCGCTGAAAGCACTAAGCGTAGTGATGCAAGCGAGAAGCGTCCCAGTTTCTTGCGTGAACGCTCTTCTCGCGATGCCGATTCGTCCATAATATCGAGACCTGCAAAGGAACTCTCAGCACGCGGCGACATGCCCAAACCAGGAACGCTCCGTCCGGAAGTTCTGAGTAGTGCAGCAGATCTGGTTCGAACTCTTGGGAAACTGGGAGAGGCGAAACCCCAGGCTGCAGGCGACTTCGCCATGTGGGCTAAGGATGACGTTGCTAAGTTTGCTTTTGCGACGGAAAACAAACAATTGAACCCCGGCGAGCAGCTAACACTTGGTCGAATGCACCAGCCGGATCTCAATTACGGACAGCACCAAAACAACAATGTTTCACGCAACCACGCAACACTCTCACGAGACGAGCATGGACAGGTCTTCATCCAGGACAACAATTCCACCAACGGAACGTTCATTCAAAAAGCGGGCGAAACCGGTTTCAGAAAAGTAACAGGTTTAGAACCGGTTGAAGCTGGTGACCGAATCATGCTTGGTGGCACCAGCACACAAGATATCGCGGGCGGTGCACACGATCACACAACAAGAAAAGGGACTGAAATAAAAATCACGCGTGATGCAGCAAACCCACCCCAACAGGCTGCAGCAGTTCCTCCCGCTCCGGCTTCTCCGGCATCTCCACCAGGCATCGGGCGATTCCACGAGTTGCTAGCTGGAGATCAACTGAGCATCGGCAGACACTTCCAAAAAGAATTCGATGACAGCTCGTCTGCGGCTTACAATCACAACGTCTCACGCCAGCATGCAACCCTGAGCAGAGATGCTAACGGACAATTCTTTATTGAAGATAAAGGTTCCACTTTTGGTACCTTCGTCCGCCGGGCGGGTGAAAAAGACTTTGTGCAAGTAACAGGCAAAATGGCGGTTGGACCAAACGACGTCATTCGACTCGGCGGCACTGGCACCGTCGATGCCAAAGTGCCGAAGGCTGAGTTCAACGCAAATCCAGCTAACAGAAGAGGAAGCGAAATAATCCTCAAGCCGGAAGCTGCTCGAGAACAAAGCAGACAGGAGTTCATTGAGGACCATTTCCGCCAGATTGATTCTCGCACTAAAGCTAACGCGCGCGAAAGAGTTGTAGCTGAACTTCAACAGGTGAAGGTCGGAAGCGAGCGCACAGGACTCTTCGGTTTCTTTGGCGAATCGCAGCCAGTTAGCGTTTACGATCGGCTCATGGCCGACAAGGCAATGACGGATGCACAAAAGCATCGAGTTATTGATTTGCTTGCCGATGTCCGTGAGCATTACGCATCATATAGAACGCCGGAAGGCAAGATGCTGCCTGATCAGGAAGTGAACTGGATTCACACACAAGGCGAGCTTGCACGCGTTCTCGAATCAACAAAAGCAAACAGGCTTAGCGGAATTGAAACAGAAAATGCGCTCATTGCTTCCATGTTCTCCGATTCGGCAAAATTCACGGATACGGCTCAAACCAAAGGCAACTTCACGACACACCATCTCGACGGGGCAAGGGCGGCAGAAGCCGTGTTGGCGAGGCGCGGATTCCCGCCAGAGCGAATAGAGTCCATCAAGCAATCCATCATCGAACACCAGATAGCGCCGCCCGAATTCATGGGCTTCATCTATCAGGGTGCAATTTCACGCGGTCTGAAAGCTCAGCTTGACGCAGGTGCAATCAGCCAGGAAAGATACGAGCAAATGAAGGCAGTGCTTGACGGCATGACCGAAAAAGGCAAAGACGGTCTGGCACGCATCAAGCACATCGCAGATCCTCTCAATGCACCACGAGAGAAAAATGCGGAAGGCCGCTGGGAAGTCGCATTCACCAAAGAGCAGCGTGAACTGTTGCAAATTGCTGGAGTAGATAGCTGGCGGGTGCCACACGATCCACGCTACCTGGCCGACGGCAAGACGTTGGATGCTGAATTCAGCAAACTCCCGAAAGACGAGAAGCAACGCCGTATTTCCGAATACAAGAGCTCACGTGCCCTTATCGACGGAGACGGCATCGACAACTACGCCACCATTGGCGGTGCAAGCAAGATCGTGAAGATTCGCGGCCCCGAAACTTTCTTTGCCGACAAGACGGTATGGGATTCTGTCGCTTCCATCGATAAGAGCTTCGAAGACGCATCAAGAGTTCTCAGCAAAGCCGGTCAACGACTTGCTCAGGAAGCCCTGGCTCAGAGAAACTTGCTACTTAACGACGAGCAAACTGGTATCCGCGCGCAAATGGATGCCTGGTTGCGAGCTCAAGGACGCGATCCAAAATCGCAAGAGATTCCCTACTATAATAAGGAACTCAGATATCCTGATGCATTAAGCCCAGTCGAACGCGGGTTACTTACAACCCTGCAATCACAAAAGCCGTCAAGCCCTGCCGAACAGGTGAGGATCGAAACAGAAATAAGAAGCCTGAAGTATAAAGGCTTGAATGAGCAGCAAATCAAAGACTTTGAGTTTGCCAAACAAATAAGAGATCAGATGACAGACTTCATGCGCAGAGCGCAGCGAGTCGAAGGCGATTTGCCCGGCAGCTTCTCCTCTGCTAAAACACAGGGGCCTGTTGATAGTGTTCGCGAAGCTTTTGCTGAATACTCGCAGAGAACCGATTCACAAGCGCCGGCGCGCAATGTCGTTTACGATGCGCAGGGACGCGTATTTGAAGCTGGCGGAATGAGATTCGGCTACGATGCCGCAGGAAAACTGAACGCCATGGTTGAAGCAAACGGAGACCTGACTTACACTCACGACGGAAAACAATGGATAACTAGAACCACTCATGCGGATGGTACCGTTAGCGATACATATATCAGCGAAAGGCCACTTGCAGTTGATCATAACGGAACATTGAGAGTGCTGGACGGAGACAGCGTGGTGGCAACCCACGCCGACGGTGCTCAGACGATTTACCGTTCCGACGGCCGAATTGAATATGCGCGCGCAAATCACGCCGATGAATCAGCACGAGTACGCGAAATTATCTCTGATAATTTCCCAGCAGGCAAACGGCAAGATCGTGCAATTGCCCTGCTGAAAGAATTTGAAGATCGCGCGGACTCAATTTCCATGTCTGAAAACGAGCGAGCAGTGTTCTACAAGCAGCTCAATAGAATGCTGAGCGAAAACCCCGAGGCAAGACTCTCCATTTCAGAAAGGGTCAACCTTGCCGAGCAGGTTCTTAATCACGCAGCAAAACCAACAACAGTGGATCAGGGCATGAACAATACTTGCAACGTAACCACAGTTGAAAATCGACTCTACACTCGTGAACCAAGCAAGGTTGCACAGCTGGTAGCAGACGTTGCGCTAAGCGGCAAATACATCACATCAAGCGGAGAAACTATCGACGTTGCAGCACTGTCCGGCGGATTGAAACCCGACTTCGAAGCACGTCAGAGCCTGAGACTGCAAAACAAAGGCAAAGCCGACGTCAAATACGATGGTGGCAGAGACTGGTCAAGCCAGCTGGTTGAACGAGCACTCGCCAACATAAAGTGGACAGAGAAACCCATTCTAGTATCCGGTAATAGGATGCTCTGGGATACGGCGCTTGTCTATGACAGCAAGGGCGCCTTGCGTGGAAAAGTCAACGATCCGCTCTCGGAAATCATAAGCCTGCATGACAAAAATGGGAAACAGATTTCAAGCTACAAAGCAGGCGACGAAGTATTCACGAAAAACGGTAAGCCGATCAAAGACTTAAAAGAAGAAGATCTTGCGTATAATTCGGACGGAGCATTTGCAGGAAAAGTAGAAAAATCCTCACTCAGATTGCTCTTCGATGCCGACGGCAAAGTCCTGCGCAGATTCGACAGTCACGAAACACGCGCATTCGACAAAGACGGTCGAGTCAGTATTGAGCGCATCTTCCCGAATTATGACAAACAAGGTGGCAGCAACATCTTTATGACAGGGAAGGAACGTGTCTACTACGATCAGATGGGCAAGGAAGTTAAGCTCAGAGACTTCTGGGGCAAGAAATTCGATTCGCCGTCGGTATACACGCATGAGCTGCATCGAATTCACAACGAAGTCACCGGCAGTAATCCAGAAGCATTCGCATTCGTGCGCGCGAAAACCACGAAGGAGTACTCGAACGAAATAGACGTTGCCTCCGTTGCCGATTTCGAAAAAGCGATAATGAAATTGCAAAACAATAACAACCTGCCGGGCATCGCGCTGGTGCACACAAGCTTCCCGCCCTTCAGCTGGGGACTTGACGCAGCCACCGGATTCATGGGAGGCTGGCACGTCGTAAACATTCAAGGATATGACCCCGCAACAAAAATGGTGAAAATGAGCAATCAATGGGGCAGCGGCATGGACTACGAAGGTAAAGGCGTCCACATCGACACCCTATTCCGCAGCATGCAAGACCCATTATTGAAACGCGTATACAAACGCTGGAAGTACGGCAAAGATAACTAGTGCCAAATGGTAGGGAAGCAAGGAAAGCACGATAATGGGAGGGAAGCAAGCAAAGCACGATAATGGTAGGGGCGCCCCACGGGCGCCCAGAAAGGAAGAAGGAAGAACGAAAAAACAAGCTGGATGCTGAATTATGTGTAGGGGCGACGCCATGCGTCGCCCGATAAACGAAAAAACCCGAAAGGACAAAAGCGTTGACAATCCTAAAAGACGAAGGACAAGTAAAACTCCTCACTCTTCCACCAAATTGGACTGAAGAACCAGAGCCAGCCGGTGCCGATGAAGAAGAGATGGTCATGCACGGTCCCCAAACAAAATCCTTCGTACTAAAAACAAACCTGGAAGTAAAACTCAACTTCTTCTACCGTGGATTTCCGGTTCCGCCAAAAACTGCAGCAGCGTTCCACTCAGTCATTGCCGCAGGCACGCATGATCTCAATGCGGATGAATTAGAATCAATCGCAATGATCGTCCGTGAAGCATCCGAGCCCGAGTACTTCGACCTCAGCACCTTGCGAGTAGACGTCCTCCGAAACCGTCAGGTTCTTGTAGTCGAAGGCTTCAACAAAGAAGAACAAAAATACGATCTCGGCATATACATAGACGCTGACGGCACAGGCAGCATTGTGCAAGAAATCCACTACATCGCGCCGGCACAAGTCTACGGCAATCACCGTGCGGAAGTAATGTCCATTTTAAATACACTAGAATGGCGATAAATCGAATGCATTCCAATACCAATCGAACACGCTTTGTTAGATTGACGTCATGGTAAATTGATAGGCGCCAAACTGTATAAAAGAAAAGAGCGACTAGATGACCTCCTTGAATCTATATTTACTTCGCCACGGCGAAACTGAGTTCAGTAAGTCTGGCGGCTTCTGCGGTTTTCTAGATGCAGACCTCAGCCCCGAAGGTCATCAAATGGCAGCTCAATTCGCTGAAGCCCATAAAGATATGGACTGGCAAGCGATCTACTGCAGCACATTGAAACGAGCCATCGATACAGCTACGCCTTTAGCCAGTGCAAAAGGAATCGAGCTGCGTAGACGCGAAGGCCTCAAAGAAATAAACTATGGAAGCTGGGAAGGTCTGACACATGCTTTCGTAAAAGAGAAATATGCAGAAGATTACTCGCGATGGACCGCAGAGCCCGGCTGGAACGCCCCAACAGGAGGCGAATCCGCCTTCCAAATTGCAGAACGAGCGATGAATGTAGTCAGCGAAATATTGAACCAATACAAAAGCGGCAATGTTCTCGTGGTATCACACAAAGCAACCATCAGAATTATTCTTTGCAGCCTTCTTGGAATTGAACTTGGCCGCTACCGCGATCGCATCAATATCTTGTCTGCTTCGCTGTCTTGCATAAAGTTCAGCGAACATGGTCCGATGCTGGAAATGGTGAACGATCGTTCCTATCTCAGCAATGATTTGCGAGATCGAGTTGGCACATAAATCCCTAGTCATAAAGAGGCTAACTACAAAACGAACTTTAAGATCTTCTGCTTAAAAGGAGAATGCAATGCTTACTTTGTGTAATTTCCGCTTGTAGCAATACCCATCGCAGAAAGTTTGCGTTTGATTTCAGGCATTGCCGCTCGTGCAGCAGCGACACCAGCATCAATACCCGCTTGTCCGGAACCTTTCTTGAAGGAAACAAGAGCAATGCCCGTTGTGTCAGGATGAATGTATGCATCGGCAGATTTGACGCTTGATTCATCGAACGCGTTCAATTGAATCTTCAGTGCCTGTCTTGCCATTGAGCCCAGCCCGCGGAATTTATCCAGAGGCATGTCTTTCATGTATTCATCAATATCTACTGCAATAACAAAATCAGCGCCCATTTCTTTCACATGGCTGACAGGCACATTGTTGATTACGCCACCATCACAGTAAAGATGTTCGCCGATCTGCACCGGCTTCTTAAGCCCTGGCACAGCGGTACTTGCTTGCATCGCCCAACCGATATCTCCATTGGTAAGACGCACACTCTTGCCGGTGACGACATCAGTTACTACAGCGGCATAAGGAATTTTCAAATCCTCAATCTTTTTCTCGCCGATCTTTTTGTTGACATAACGGCGGAACATCCAGCCTCTATACAAGCCGTCGTAAGGCTTATATCCAACCAGTCTCAGCGAAAGCTCTGTTGGTTCAAGAAGAAAACGCACTGCAGGCATTGGAGTAAATTCCTTGGTGAACTTGTTGTCCAAGAACAATTCCGACATTTCATCAACAGGAACACCAGCGGCATAGAAACCACCCACAACGGAACCAATGCTTGTTCCAGCGATCATATCTATAGGAATATGTTCCTCCTGCAATACCTTTAGCACTCCGACGTGCGCAGCACCACGAGAGCCGCCACCACCGAGAGCCAGACCTATGCGAGGACGTCCAGAGCTATTTTCCTCCGCTGATGCGGGCAAGCTGGATAGGAAGCCCAGGCCAAAAGCCAACGACAAGCAAAACGAAACTGCTTTATGCATTACTGCGTCCCCAAAACGACGAATTCCACAGAGTGTTCTAAAGAGAACAAACGCCGTAAGCATAAACCAAAAGTAGACATCTTGCATTTGCGAGTCGACAGCAGCGCAACTAAATAAATTTCATTTCAGATGCGTGCTCAGGTTGTCCAGCGTCGAGGCTGATAAATAGACAATTTTTACCTGAGCTACTTCCACTCAATTTTGGAAAGAACAAATTCTAACTTGTCCAAATATTTCGCCAGTTTAGCGGCAGAAGGCGCCTGCAGCATTATCTCTTCAATGAGCTCATGCTCCTTGTCCGCTGCAAAAAACACACCAGCGTAGTGCTTACCGCCCCGGAAATTGCCGCGCACAGCAAGAATCGTCCTGCCATTTACTCGCTTTGTTGCAGCCATAACAAGCTCAAAACGAGGGGAATCCGGATTTGTATATTGATTATTTCCCGCATGATCGAAGCCCATCAGAATCTGCAGCGAAATAATTTCATTCGGAGTCAGCTTCTCCTCGCTCTTATTCGCAGGTTTGGCTTCCAGCACTTCCCTGAACCGTGAGGCAGATTCAGCATCAATTGCCTGGCCTCTGAAATAAAAAACAAGTTCCACATCATTATCAAAAGACGAAAAGAACTTTCTCTGCCGAAATTCAGATAGTTCTTCCGCCGGACGCGGCAGTTCCGTCCAGCCGTCAGGAATACTGGCTTTCTTCAAGCATCCGAGGTTTTCAATCGTTTTAGTCGGCATGATATTGAGCTTCTGCGCGAGGCACCGCAATAAGATTAGCACCGAACAGGCGCCCATTTAAATTATCATGTTGTCAACTGACCCACATGAGTTTCCAACTGAGCGCTTCGACTTTATTTTGTGGCATCATACTATCGGTTCGCTTGCTGAGCCTTGTCCACGCGAAGTGCCCAAGAGATAAACGAAAAAAATGTCATCCTCAAAAGAACGTGCAGATCTGCAGAGAAGGCTAGATGGACTTGAGTCCACCATTATGAGCATGGCGGCACATGGGCTGGGCGTTCCCGACGACCTGGCAGAAGAACTGGCTCAGGTTCAAAGCCGGCTTAGCGAAATGGGTGGCGCGCAAGAAGCAAAAGCATGGACATCATGGCTGGGAACTAAGATTGATGAATTTGTCCTGTTGGAACGCCTTTCAAGCGGAACCTATTCTCATGTATTTCGTGCTAGAAACGAGGGATCAGGTGAAGAGTGTGCCTTCAAAATCGCTGCGACGCCTGCACCCATCCCCCTGGACAAGCGCGACTACCTGGTCAAACAAATCATTAGATCAAAGGGCGCAAAGCTTGAATTCCTGGAGTTCTCAGCAAATGATGCACTCGAAATGGAATACAAACGATTGGAGTCAGACAGCAGCGGAGCCTTTGTCAAAGTCTCTTCGTCTGGGTTCACTCCCGATAAGCACTTTTATTACCGAATGCCGCTTCTCGTCGGGCAATCACTGAAAGATCTACTTGTCTTACAAAACGATGCTATTTTGAAAACTGGCTTCGAGATTCTCCAGAAGCTGGCTGGAGTTATTGAAGCTTTATCTCGGACGGACAGCGCCTATCACGGTAACCTGCAGCCAGACAACATCTTCATTTCCAAGACAGATCTTGTGCTCTTGTCTCCTGGTGTCTTCCACACGGGAAGCACTACAAACATGCTTTTCACGACACCAGCTTACTATCCATTCTTCGAGCCAAACGATTTGACCGCAATTGGATTTGTCTTGTGGGAACTGGTTTGCAGGCAAAATCCAATGGCTCCTTCAGAACGCCAGGAAAGACCGCAAATTTTTACAGAGCTAATTCGTGGGCTTCTGGCACAGGCCAAAATTGAGGATGCGGGTCCACTGCAAGAGCTGCTCAAGTTCATAGCACCTCGAGATTTGCGGAAAGATCTGAGCAATGAGGCCGAGGTCCTGTTGATGAAAGCGATAAGAATCGGCACAGATCCAGAAGGATTTTTGACTATCACAGATGGATTCGGCAGCGCAGCGGAATTTGCGGAAGCATTGAATATTGCAGAAAAACAAGGAATGTTCAGACGCTTCTGATCCCGGGCCAGGCATTACCGAATATCTAATTGCGAAGAGTTCCCCTAACAGTATTCTAGTCTCAAATCATATGTAGGGGCGAGGCCATGCCTCGCCCAGCATTTAGCGAATGGTTACCTTAGTGCCAACTTGCACAGTTTTGCTTTCGATCAGTTTTTGCAATTCAGCGGCCGGAACATGAACGCATCCGCCGCTGTTTTCTCTGCCGATATTCTCATCTTCATTTGGAGTTCCATGCAAAGCAATCGACAACCAATACACCGTTTTCCCGTACCGGCTAAGCTTTATACCCGTGATAGGTTTTCTAGAACTCCCTTTCTTATCCAGAGTTTCTATTCCCTCCAGACCAATATAAGCGATACCATATGCGGTATCACTCTTCCCGTCATTGTTAAAGTCAATTGAATTCATATTATCAAAAAGCTTCGCCAGACCACGCTTGTCCTGCAAATACTTGAGCCGAGAATCGCCCTTATATCGTTGCAAGAGCTCAGGTTTGACGTCGTCAAGTCTAGGGTCGTTCTTATACAAAACAAGATCAACAACAAACACGCCTGTTGGAGTTATTTGATCTTGCATGCTGGTCTTAACGCCCAGTCCGCCTTTGCCAATACCTACCCGGCACTTGTCTGGCTGCCCGGTCGCACCGATAACAGACAAAGTACGTGCCGCACGATCGATCAGCAGTTCAGCGCTGGAAACAGAGGGTAAGCAAAAGCAGGCAAAAAGCCACAAAACAAAAGGGATGGCGCAATAAAATTGCCATCCCATTACGATCTTACGCATCATCGCAATTATTGGGTTGTGCCACCAACTGCGGCCAACGCTTTCTGCTTGTAATGTTGCAAGATTTGCTCTAACTGCTCACCTTGCTGCAAACCAACAAGTCGGTTCAACATTCGGCCCTGACGGTCAACTACAATCACAGTTGGTATTTGCGCAACATTGTATTGTTGGGCAAGCTCTTGATTGTTATCAACGTTCACGGGTGAGTACTGAATGAAATCTCTGTATCTGTTGGCCGTTGCTTCGGTAATGGGTTCAAGTTTTCGGCAGCTTGGACACCATTTTGCAGAGAACTCATAAACATACAACATTGGAAAAGGAAGACTTTGCGCATGCGCCAGTTGAGTTCCGCTTGGGACAGAACCAGCCTGAGCAGGCGTATTGCAGCCTTGTTCAGATGCTGGAGCAGCGCCAGCAGGCGGCAGAAACTGGTTTGCACTGCCCGATTGCAGCTTGTTTAGCGCAGAATCCAGACTTTCCAGCGGAGGAGCTGTTGGAGGCATCTCGGAACTCTGCTTCGCTTCCTGCCCGAGGGCGGAAGGAGTCGTCAGTAAAACTACTGCGGATAGCGCTACGACGGTGTTTGCAAATATTTTCATGAGATCTCCTAAACTTTCCACAGTATAAGCATGAGTTTGTTTCGGTTCAAGGAAATTTTCGTAGTATCCGCCTTTAATCTTAGCTTGTTCATAATAAAAGCCGCTATCAACGAATTAGTGCGAATCTCGGCTGTTTTTCCGCGTCGAAAAGGCTATGAAAGCAGACTCGTATATTATGCAAATCTCCTGGAATTGTTATGAATTGGCAGGCATTAAGCTTTTCCCACTTTGTCAAGCTGTCAAAATGGATATCTGGATTTCTGGTGCCCAATGAAGAGATTAGTACAAACTGCAATAAGCCTGCTGGTTCTGCTTTTACAGCCTTCTGCTTGCTTTGCCACAAAGACTGAGCCTGCTGAAGCCGAGTCAAAGCCAGTTCTTGACCAGGGTTCAAATGAGCCTGAGTCTCTTCGTTCGGATAAATGTAGCCATCATCATCACCGTTGCGATGGTAACAATGGTGATCCTGACAGACCGCGCTATTATGGCCACCGTTTTCATCACCTTCACGATGCTATCCCCGTGGCAGAAGCCAAAGACAGCAAAGATGCGGCGAGAGATGGAAAAGACAGCGGGAAAGCCGGCAAGGATGCAGAGAAAAAATCCGGCGGGGAAGCCGACAAGTCAGCAGATAGCGCGAAGGCGGCGGACGATAAGCAATGGGATGAGCTTCTTGACTCATCAAAGAAGTTGTACCAAGCAGGCAAGCTAAGTGAAGCCTCGGGCGCTCTGGACCTGGCTCTTGCAACAGCCGAGCGGCTGAAGTCAGATGGGGCACGCGCCGACGCTTTCCAAAAGCTCGGCGAGCATTATTTATACCTTCATGAGTATGAACGTGCCAAAGCGCTGATGGAAGAAGGACTCAAGTTAAAGCGAAAGATTCCAGGATTCAAGAGCATTTCTAATGCCAATGCTATCGATAATCTTGCGCAGGCCTACGCACGCACCGGAGATCTCGAATCAGCAAGTAAGTTTGAACGAGAAGCATTGTCGACCTATGAGTCTTTGAAGAAAACAGAAACACACGACTATGCGATTGCACTTTCAAATCACGCCAATACGCTGCGCCAGTTGAAACAATATAAAGACGCAGAGCAGTATTTTGCTAAGGCAGTGGCCACCCAGCAGAAGATAGAGAAGGAAGATAGCATCGAGCTGGCAAAGATATTATTGAACGCGGGCGGAATGTATTGTGAGACGAACAAGTTGGATTCAGCGAAGCGTCTATTGGACAGAGCATCAAAAATAATTCGAGCTAAATTGAAAAGAGAACATCCTCTATATAGATTGAGCGTGAAAAGCGAACGTGTATTGTACAAAAAGCGCGTTGATTATCTTTTAAAGAAGGATCCCAATCCTGTGCGACAGGAAGTTGCACAAGCTGTGCTGCACTTAGCTGCTTTATATGATGCGGAAGGGGACACGGCACAATCAGCAGCAGCTTATAAACAGGGTCTCTCCATAGAAGAACAACTACTACCTGCAGATTCGCCTGAATTAAAAAAGGTGCGCGACGACTACACTGCAATCAGCAAGAAGCTGAGCAACTAGCCACCACATTCGGTGCCATTCCATCTAAGGCACAGTCTTGCCCGTATCCGACGACGACACTGTCGTCATCTTCCCAGGCTGATTTGCATACTTAGTTGACTTCTCCGCCAACCAATCATCAACGATACTTGCTACGTCAGGCTGCAAATACACAGTCTCGAGATTGATGTGCCCCTTGCCCTTCATCAAATGCACAGTCTTATCTTCGCACGGCATTTGCGACATGACATTGTTCACATCTTCCGCATCGAATAATTTGTCCTCTGCGCCTTCTATAACCAGCACAGCAGCTTTGCTTGGAACTTGCGGCACAAACGTCAAACACTCTTTGTTGAACCAGCGCGTTTTGAATAACTCACCGACATTCATCTTATTTCTGCCGAGCGGATCGTTGATGCGTTCATCAGTAATTTTTTTGTTCTCAGAAACACGTGACTTCAAATACGGTGTCACATCAAGTTGCGCTCCCGGATTAACAAAGAACACAGTAAGGCACTGCATCATTACAGTAGGTCCAAAAAACATTCTCTGTTTTACGGCAGGACTGCTCAAAATCATGCCGGCAGCACAATCAGGATTATTCGCGAGCAGCTTAATAGCAAAGTTAGCCCCAACACTCTCACCCATTATGAATACTGGCTTACCAGGATATAACTCATGCAATTTACCGAGCAGATTTTTCAAATCTGTCTCACTCTGTCTGTATAAAACAGCACGAGTAACTCTTTCTTCTTCTTTATCTTGTTTGTTATTGTGATACCAGGCACCGAATCCGCGCAGATCTGGAGAGAAAACTGCATAGCCATTCTTCGACAGGTGTTCACCAATTGTTGTGTAAGCCCGACCATGAAGCGTGGCGCCATGAATTGCCAATACCACAGCCTTTGGCGCATTATCAGGCGCCCATGAGTAAATAGGAAAGCCGAGCTCCTGGCTTAAATTGTCAACCAGTGCAGATTGATACTCTTTGCATTCAGCAGGCATGCTGAGAAAGGCGCAAGCAGCCACGGCCGCCGCTGCCATGATGCTATTAAGCTTGCGGACGCCAGATTTGGGTATTCCGATTACCGATTTGCTTCTATTCATCTGAGGCAAAATATCATCTCCCTTTACGTCTATTGTATTTTTTTCCACGTGAAAGTTCCCTCCTCACGTTCTCATCTGAAAAAAACAGAGGCATAAAATTAAAATACACGGCAGGATGGACGTTTTGGGTTACGACAGAAACATTAGATCTGGCGCCGCGATGTCAAGAACGCCGGCTCTCTTTCTAAGGAATAAGGGTTTCATGTTCCCAAGATCGAGAAAACAAGCAGTTCCGGCATCATTGTTGATTATCTGAACAAGCCAGGCCACTTGCAAAGAGGACCGAAAATCGAAGGAGCCAGTTGTTCAAGCTGGCTCCTTCTTCCCCGTCTTCTTCGAGCGATCTCGAAGTGAAACCTGTCAATGCTTATCGCGGCATATAAATGCGTCTGCGCGGGACGTATTCTTCCTCTTGTTCCACATGTCGACTTGCTTCGTTGTCAAGCCGGCGCGCTTGTTTGTATTGGTCCCATGCATTGCTTTTCGAGCCAGGGACAATTGCTTCAATCATTTTTTGAATCAAATCATGCAGCATCTCTAGTTCCTCTCCAAAAATTGTTCGCGCACCCATAAAAAATCAGAAATCATTGCCGGGCCGATCACCGCCACCACCCACGGTGACTGCGAGAAGCATAATCGAACGTAAGCCAAGATACACGGTCTCAAGGAGCCGGTATTTTGTCTGCTACTAAAACACAATAGGACAAGCTATCAATTTCAGCACTAAGCTGATGTTTTGTCTGACGGTTATAATCGTCTTGTGTTCCCCGTCTTTCCGAAAATTTTAAGAGACGGGAAATTGAAATGTCCACTCGTTTTAAACTGAAGGAGGGGCGCCGAATTGGCGCCCCTCCGCAGGCTTCTAAAGATTTGTTTGGGTCTAGTTTTTCGACTTCTCTGAGGGGTACAGCGTTCTGCTAAAAGACAAAGAGTTGCCTTCAACTTTAAGTAAATCCCTTGAAACTTAGCTGCTCTTGCAGGGAGCCACCCTTTTTCATGAAGTCCATAATTTCCGTGAATGCTTTCTCGCAAGGGTTACTAGCTTCAGCAAGCCAGGGACCTTTGTCGGTGCATTCTCTTAGCGTCTGTACATTAGGTGCCAGCTCGCCTTCGTTTCTGATCATGCCCAGCACTCCGTTGCTCTGTTGTCTATAACAATAAACGGGCATTAGCTGTTAGTAACTGGTTGATTCAACTTAGTTGAACTACAGAAACATGCATAAAGAAGAAAAAGGAGAATAAGAAGCCCGGGAGCGCCGGCGGCTCGCCGGCATCTTTCTATACGAGATCTCAATTAGTTCAGGAGTATAAGCCGGCGAGCCGCCGGCGCTTCCGGGCCTCGTAGATCTTCCGGGCCTCGGAGATCTCTATCTACATAGTAGCGCGGATGGAATTCGGCGCAGGCTTGCTGCTCAATTTTGCTTCCGGTGGACCCAGCTGCCATGAACAACCGGCAAGGACCCGGATCGGCAAGTTGTATCTCGTTCCTTGAAATGGACTACCCAGGTTGACGGGGAATCTCTGATTCAACAAATTGTCGATTCGCACGTCAAAGGCGTTGGGCAAATAAGCGCACTTCTTCAAAACTCGTTCTGATGGCTGCCAACCCAAACTCAGAGACATCAGTGTTTGCGTCCGCGTTCTGGCATTATGAGGTCCAACAAGATTTTGGTCTCGCTCGTCTTGCAGTCCAGTCAGTGCCTGCACGGTTAACAAAGACCAGATGTTCTGACGTGTCTTGTAGCCGACTCCAGCCACGGAGGAAAAGCGCCTATCGTGGTCTGGAAACTTATTTCCCGGATTACCAGGAGGTTCAGGATTAGTGAAGAATCCACCGGTCGGCTGTTTGCTTTCTCGCAAATAGGCTACTTGCACAGTGTTTGAAAGAAAACCGTTGAACCCGTATCCGTTCTTGTCGGATCGCATATCCATGCGCGTTTCAACACCATAAGCGTCTTGTGCGCTGTTGGTAAGTCGGTTGTACAAAGGCAAATTGCCAACGACACCAGAATCACCAAAGTTCGTTAGGTATTTGTAGAACAAATTGGTTCGCGTTGAGAATCTTCTTCCGAGCTGTGTTTCGACTCCCGTATCCACAAGTTGTCCCCTGGTAGCGTGCAGAGGACGGGGCGTACCGTCAAAGACCCCGTAAGCGCCAATACCATTGGTCGGACCAACATTTAATACCTGGAATGGAGTTATAAAGAAATCCACCGGATTAGGCATGAATAGATCTGAGTATGAGCCTCTCAGCACAGTGTTCTTCGCAACAACAAAGCTGGCACCATATCTGCCACTAATTTGCGCGTCATTTTTCGCTTGCGCTAAAAAGGGCTGTAATGAAAACTGCTGCACACCAGGAATTGATGCAATCGTCGATGCCAGAGGCAAGGTGTTGCCATAGAAACTTCTTTGTAAATCAAAACGCGCACCAGCATCGAGAGTCAAGCGCTTCCAGAAGCCATTTTGCGGAGTGTATTTATCTTGAATATAGGCACTCTGCAAATAGCGGAATCCATGAAATCTGCCTACCGGCCCCATAAATTGCGGTCCGCCAAGCTGCCCCGTAAAAGGACTTATCATTGCACCATATGGAAATGGATTTGTATTGATGGGTAGCGTAGCGAGCAGAGCATTTGCAGTGTCAGTATCTCCCAATTGGTTTGCAAGATTGATTTGCTGATTGGTTGAATCAGACAGCCCCTGCCCTGCTGCCTGTTGCTGCAAACTGCCGACCAGATCTGCATTGTAATAGATTGCATTGAAGTTTGTGCGTACGGGCCGAAGTTCAGTCAAAAATCCGGCCTTAAAATGATGCTCTTTTTTGATGTTCTTAGTAATACTTCCTTGCGCAGAAAAAATGTAGTTGGTTCTGTTGGCACGCGTTGCAATCGAATATAGCGGTTGCCCATTATTGAAGTTAGGATAAGGGTCGAAGGCCCAGCTGGTGCTGAACTTTTCATAATAGATTCCATTGATCATGTGCAAATTCAGTTGATCAAAATATTTCTTGAACTTATGGATATAGCTAGTCATGATGTAATCTTGAGCATCATGCTGTTTCCCATGGAAGCCTGCATTCCGGGTTCCAATGGAAGTAGGGAGCTGAGTAAATGTTTCGTTGATTGCAGCAGTGACGCGAAAAATATTATTTTCGTTTGGTCGATACTCAATTTTTGTAAAGCTATTAATGTCCGCGGCATTGTTATTGACATAATTTTTCACCGGAGGCGCCAGCTTGTAAGAAGTCCCGCGGAAAGATCCAGATGACTCAACACGCAAATTGAAAAGCTTACTATTAGGATTTTGGCTAAGTGCGGTGCTTCCGTTGTAGTAAATACTGCCTGCCATGGGGCCACCAATCTGTTGCCCCACATTCAAATTTGGCTTTGCTAGAATCGGAAGAGATCTTATGTGCGCCACCGCTCCTAGTGGACCACCTCCATCCTGCGCTTCATATCCACCAATATCTACCGCCATAGATTGCATGGATCTCGGGCTTATCGGCTGCGACTGCTGCAACACTCCGGCAGCTTCTGGGATAACAGCACCGTCAACTTCATAATTGATCGAGTTATGTTCGCCGCGAGTAATGATATTGCCGAAGCTATCATTCATTATTCCAGGAGTACTTGTGATCAGCTCTTTCAAATCATTGCCGGATTTGTACTGATAAATGAATTTGTGGTCCAGGTTCGTCTCATTGCCAATGTTATCTGGGTGAATATAAGTTCGCTTGCCTGTCACTCGCAAAGTATCTACAGACTCCAGCTCCTCGAGAGAGAACCTGTTTGTTTTAATTTCGCCTGCCTTAAGTGTGAGTTTGACTGTTTGAGCGAGCTTGTCCTTAGATGAAACAGTCAAGGACCAGCTCCCTGCTTGAACATTTTCGAATTGAAAAAATCCTTCCTCATCCGTACTTGTTTCGAACCGTTTATGTTCTTGCCCCTGGCGAGTTAGAACAAGTTTCGCTCCGGCGATGAAAGCACCGCTTGAATCAACAACAACGCCTGCGGCGGTAGCCTTGCCAGCCAGAGGATTCTTCACTTTTGAAAGAAGCTCATTCTCCAGAGCAGCAGCAGGCGTCAGGGCAGGAACCTTTGCTGGTGCTGGAGCTGCGGGTTTTGGCTCAGCTTGTGATTTAGCGGCAGGCTCAGGGGCAGATTTGGATGCAGGTTTGCCTGCAGGCTTAGGCGCAGGCGTGGGTGCAGGCGCAGAACCCGCCGGAGATGGAGCCACCGAATTTTGCGCAAAGGCTCCCTGCACAAAAAGCAAAGAGACCATACAGGCTAGCGAGACTCTTGACTGCTTCATGGTAATAAGCCACCCCCTGCCGGATTTGGACGAAAAGATCATAAATGAAAACGATGTTCATTTTCGATGAAATTCCGCTAATCCATCGGGCTGATCAATAAAGAACAACCCCGATGTCTCTAGCAGGCCAGGGTTCCACATCTTTTGATTTCAATTTTTCCTGCAAGAGCTCCTTCCTGTACTTAGCAACGAGCTCTGAATTTCCCTTGATTAAATAGAAAGCCAATAATGATTCGAGAATTTGAACTCTGGCCGGCGAGTTTGCAGGTCGACATCTACCAGTTTTCGCCAGCGCTTCAAGAAGAATTCTTTCTTGCTCTGCCTGATTCTTGTGCTTGCCGAAATATTCGGCAGCAGCAAGAGAGACGCGCAGAATTCCGTCCTCACGGTTTAAACCCACTGCATCCGAAGCGGCTTTTCGAAATTGTTTTTCGCTATGCAAAATGTCCTGTTCTTTCAAACAAAGTTGAGCTAATGCAAGTCTATGGAATGGAACGAACAGAACCGGATTGTAATTTTCAGCTTGAGCTATTGCTTCTTGAAGCAAATTCTTTGCTTCATTTTGTTTGCCTGTATTCAAATAACAGGTTGCAAGACAGAGTTTGCTATTTATGGTTCTCCAACGTTCGTTAGGAAAAGGCTGTCCTTTCGCAAGGAGATCTTTATACAGAGTTTCTGCTTTAGCAAAATTCCCATTCTTCAAGTAGCTAATTGCAATTTCGTCCACGCAAACGCGCGCGATCTCAGAATTCGCCCCTTCTAATTTCGAGATAATGGCGTGCGCTTTCTCCAGCAAATCAATTGCCGATTGATAATCAGCGAAAGTCCAATAAGTCCATCCCAGATAACGATATTGAGAAAAAGAAAGCTTTGAGCTATCCTCTGCAAATCGAGACTCCAAAATTTTTCTGGCGTCATTGCAAATTTGTCTCGCTTTTTTGTAATGCCCTTGGTCAGACTCAGAGCAAACTGAGTTCTCCATAACGCCGAGTTCTAGAGCTTCTCTATTGGAAAAGTACTTGCGACTTTTACAAATTTCACTAACTTGAACCGCTATCTCTTCGGCCTGTTTATAGTCTTTTATTCTGCGGCAAGACTCTGCTATCTCCCCCAGCTTCAACAGAAGAACGCTTTGCGCGTCGGCGTCATATTCGAAATAGGGCGATCCTTCTCCAAACCTCTTGCAAGCTTCAATGTTTGCCAGCTTATAAAACTTGCCAGCCTTTTCTGGCTGATCGTCGCCATAAAATTCAGCAGCGCCCATCAAACTATCTAGATGATCAGATTTGGTCCGCGAATCAGCCGACAGCTTTACGCATTTCAAGAATAAGTTCTCGGCCTTAGCGCGCGAGCCGTCAACAGATTCCAGTTCAGCCAACTGTATCGACCAGAAAATATTAGCACGAGAATTTTCAGGCTGATTTAGATGCTTAAGAATTGCCATTGCTTCGTCAACCTGCTGTCTGGCTTTCTTTAGATCGCCCTTTCGCCTGTATGCAGTATTGAGATTTACAAGCATATCAAGCTTCCTGTCGCTGGTAAAAATTGCGTTTCGTGGATATTGCCTGGACAGATCTTTTAATTTTTCTCCGTACTCAATCATGAGATCTGTTTTGGCATGTCTGTAGCTGTACTGCTCCAGCTCGTCATACACACGAATAACATCTGTAGGGCTGCCATGAAATGCGATTTTTTTCTTCAGCTTTTCTTGAAGAACGATGAGGCCGCGATCGGCAAATTGGACTTCGGATTTTATCGGAACATGAGCTGACTTCCTGGTCTTGAGCGCGATCAATGCAAAAAATACTCCCGTCAATACCAGCGAAACAAGAGAGACAATGACGAGCCCGAGAATCTTGGGCTTCCGGCCACTCGGAGCTTTAAATGTCCAGCCAGCATCAAGCTCAGCATCGATATTTGAACTGTCTTCCTGATCAATCAACAAAAGAATTTCTTTTGCAGACTTCGCTCGCTTGTTTTTGTTCTTTTGAAGACCATAAAGACAGAGCTTTTTGTAGAACATCTCTGCAGTTTTGTTGTTCCAGTGCAGAGCAGGTTCTTCAGGGTATTCGTTTAAATGCTTATAGAGAATTCCAATAGCTTCGTCCGCCTGAAACGGTGTTTTCCCAGTCATCAGTTCGTAAAGTAGACATGCCAGGGAATAAATATCTGCCTGTGTATCTAGCTGCTCTCCCATGCAAGCTTCCGGGCTCATATAAGCTGGGTTCCCTATCAAGCTACCTGTCTTCGTTAGCGTCTCTAGAGGATTTCCCTTCGCTTGATTAAGCAGTTTCGAAAGACCAAAATCGATGATGTGAGCCTGGAGGTTTTTATCTTCGCCCGATATCAAAACATTGGAAGAACTGAGGTCACGATGAAGCAAGCTTTCCTCGTGCGCGCAGGAAACGCCTTCACATATCTGCTTGAAAAGAATTTTGACCAAGTGCTCCGGCATCCCAGAGGGGAACCGTTCTCTTATAAGCTGCTGAAGACTAACACCATCAATGAACTCCAGCAACATGATCGGGCTGGAATTTGCCGGGAATTCGACGGCATATACAGAGAGAACGCTTGGATGCTTGAGCTTAGAAAGAACTCGCGATTCTCGCATGAATCGCTCAACGCCTTCACTGTCCGATGCAGTTAACTTAAGCTGTTTGACTGCAACGTCTCTGTTTAAATGTTGATCGAACGCCCTGTATACAACACCAAATCCCCCTTCACCGAGCTCGGAGAGGATTTTATAGCGATCCATAAGCAGAATGCCAGGTTCCAGCTTCACACTTCGGCATCTCACCTCACTGCTTATTACAGCTAATCTTTCCCGTATCTAAGTGTCGTGAAACTAAGCTCGAACCTGCTTTCTACAGCTGTAACTGAGCAAACTCCCATGAATTGACGCACTGCAACACAGGCGAGGCATGGCCTCGCCCCTTCACATAAAAGCCGATACGGATTAAACGCCGAAACGGAATAAAAGCCGATACGGAATCGATCTATCAGGCTAGTTCGCCATGGTTATCGCAATGATCCTGACAGGGCTTGTGCAAATGCCCCTCGACTAAGTAATCAACGTGATCTCCATGTGGAACCTGCTCATGTCCGCAGCTGGGACCATGTTTGTGCTCTTTATCGTGGCATTGGTGCTGCGGAGTGCAGGTGCTGGCGTTTTTCGCTGATTCTGCCACGACATGCTCATCTATATGATCGCCATGCATGTTATGCATGTGTCCGTCATGCAAGTAATCAGTGTGTCCTTCATGCTGCACACTTGCGTGTCCACAATTTGCTCCGTGCTTGTGCTCGTGCTGGGAATGAGAATTACAGCCCATGGTCTTACCTCAAAGTGCATCTTCAACTACTAAAACTGATAAACAAGAACTGGTCAATCGACGCTACTAATCACGGCCACAAAAGCGCTTCAAGACTCAGCCGAAGTCGCAGGATCGAAACCAGTTACGAGACGCGGCATTGGAAGAACTGGTTCCAAGACAAAACCGGATCGTTCAGAGAATTCCAATTTCTATTGCGAGAATTTCAGTGACATGTTGGGTATGGAATTCATGTAAGGTCTTGAGGTGATTTATGGAGCCTAAAAAGATTAACTTCGGCACTTACCTGAAGTCTTGGTGCGCCTTTTCAATCTGCACCTTACTTACGACATTTATGGTTCTGGTGGTGATCGGCTTTACCCTGGGTGCACTGAACCGAAGCATGTCGCCAGATCAGACATATCAGCTTGGACAAACAGTCGGAATATGGGCGACAATTCCTGTAACCCTCGTCTCGTCCCTG
>JBIKOL010000103.1:0-32114 GCA_044358055.1 Obscuribacteraceae bacterium (SeqCode) | reverse complement strand
TACCATCGCTGTGTAGGCAGCGGGATTAGACATCCTCACCAAGTCTAGTATCACTAATTACAGCTGGCAGGAAAGCGCAATGCAAAACATCGGCAAATGAAGCATTGCATAGGTCAATGGTGTGCCTGGCTGGTATCTCGGGCAGGGGGGCGACTGGGCGGCACGAATTACTGGCAGCAGATCGCCCGGGTGGGGATTAGATGTTGTCACCACTCGTAGTATCACTCATCTATCTTCCGCATGCTACAGTCCCAGGGGAAAAAGTTCCTAGAGGAAACAGTGACCCATGAACCATGCACTTTTTTCAGTCCAATCGGATTCCAACCAGCCTTAAAGGAATGAGTCGGATCTTTGATCACTGTATTTTGCAAGGAATCAGCAGAGCCTTTAATCACCCTGATGCTTCTTATCTTGAGTCCGCCACGCACTTTAGCAAGTTCTGCGCAGCCAATGATTTCCGACTTTTTCCATATCTCTGAGTCATTGCCTTCAATCATTTGTCCGCTCGCCGAGTCAAAGGTGTATTCTCGGAAACTAGTGGTTCTAAATTTGAACAGTTTGCAATCCTTTGAAAGAACAGGATTGGGTTCCCCAGGCCCACTTTTGTAAAGTGAATCTGGTAACCAAATTGTATGGACAGCTGTCTCTCCAGTCAGCTCCGGTCGGACCAATAATTCATTTAAGGAGTAACTCTTGACCATCTTTCCGTCGTGGAAAAATTGAAGCGCTGGAATATCCTTCTTTAACTCTGGATCGCTTAGGTGACCATAAAAAGGACTTGCTAGCATCCACACGAGCACATGTCCATCATCTGAAAGCCAACAATGGCCCAGGCTCATGTTTGCAGCTGTGGGCTCAGTTTTATAAAGAGTTCGTCCACCTGCATTGACCGCAAAGCTTGTCTTCTTGTCTTGAAGAACTGCTTGTGCCTCGTGAGAAGCTGAATCAAATTTACTTCCATCTTTCAGTGTGTTTGGAACGGAATCTGCAATTGCAGGGTAAAGAAAAAACCATAGCTGCCAAGCAAACGTTAGCGCAAGTGCCAGTGAAAATAGAAACAGCGTCTCTTTGAAAAATCGCAAAGTGTTCTACCTCAAGGTTTGAGCGGAGTCGATGATGGATTGATGGTTGCATCCTCTGAGTAAACAGTCCGCAATTGATCCTGTCCAAAGAGATATCCTCGAACCATGTTTTCCAGCTGCACTGACGTTCGGGTCTCATTTTTTGTATACAAGTCAGAGATTGGCTGCACTGGGAAGATGGGCGCTCCACCGGAATAGTCGTAGGCATGTCCTAATTCATGAATCAATGCAATGATTGGGGTCAAGGCGTGCCGCTTGTAGTCAGGCGCATTTTGATCAAAAGAAGCCTCTGCATAGGGATCGAAGTAAGTCTTTGCCGAATTACCTTTCGTGTCTCCATATGTTGTGAAGTCGCTGTGTGAAGCCATATATGGATAAACGATAATATTGTAAGTAACGTCTTTCCTTTTCAGGTGGTTCAACACTTGTTGCAATTCCGAATGTCCCTTCTTTTCCATTTCTTTGGCTAGATCTTCAATCTTCTTGAATTCATTTTTTGCCAATTGCACGTCACATTTGCTTGCCGCAGGAATTGCGCCTGCACCTTCGAACGGAATGAAGTTCACTTTCAATCCAAAAGGGTCGTTCCCCATTACAGGAGCATCCCCAACATACTCAAACTGATTCATCCCGGCAGCCATGTCCAGTGGATCTTCTCCTTCGAACCGACCTATTGCAGAATCATATTCTCTAGCCCGGTAATAGTAATCACCAGTTTCAGCATTAAACTCGCGGCCAGTAAACAGATGGGTTGTCACTGTTCCAGCCGGCGGTGTTGGGCTCAGCGTATAAGTGCCTGTGTTTGGATCAAGAATCTGGAATTGACCGAATGTAGTGTAATCGATGTGATTTACTTGCTGTCCATTCGCATTGAGCACATCAGTGGTGCTGCCAACCTGATCCTTAATCAACCAATAAGTAGATCCAATCTGTCCAGGCACTGCCTGCGGTGAGTAATTTTCTTGCGCGATAACATTATCAACACCTTGCCCGTTGAAATATCTCACACTCAAAGCCGCTGGCGCACCACCAGCAGTACCATCCGGTTTCGTGAATTCCATGCGCACATTCACACCATCGTACATATAGAACGTAGTCGGAGAGCTGTTCACAGCAACATTAGCCGGATCACTATCCACAGTTTTCGAAATTCTGCGATCAAAACAATCGTAGCGATACCCAACGATTTTCTTTACATTATTCAAGTTATCTTTGCTTACAACTTGCGTCAATCTATTGCGGAAATCATACGAGAGGTTGTCCGAAAAACCAGTTGTTATGGATGTTTTCGAGATCATGTTTCCATTGTTATCGTACGCGTAATTGAAAACGCCATCAGACATCAAGCGATTTCCAGCACCATATGTATAGCTTGGTCCACCCGCAGAAAGTCGGTTGCCATTTGCATCATACGTAAATGATTCATCGGGCGGCGCACCTTGCAAGATTGGCTGCCCCGGTATCTTGCCGTAATTGGCAGCAGTAAGCCTGCCGAGATTGTCATAGGAATAATGTGCATTATAACGGTAGCCGAGGTCTGAATATGAGCGGTCGCTCAGCTGGTTAGCGGCATCGTAATTGAAGGCAAAACTGCGCAAGCCAAATCCGTTGCCGTTATGATCAAGACCGGTTAGTCGCCGTTCCTGATCATAGGAATAACTAGAAAACGAAATTAAATGGTTCGCATCGAAACGAAATATTGACTGAAGCGCACCAAAATTCGTGTACGTGAACTGAGCTTGTTTCTGGTCAACTCCGGTACCTGTTTCTGTTGCGGATGTCATCTCTCCGGCAAGATTATATTGATAGGTATCGGTAGCTCCTAAGACACCGTTTGTAGTATCACTTTCGGACGCCAATCTGTCCTCAACTCCGTAAGAGTAATTCATAACAACCTTTGGAATATTTGGAGTGCCGCTGTTATCTTCGCTTGTGATGTTGTTGTTATTGTCGTATGTCCGAGTGATATGGCTGTATGGATCGCTGGCGCTGCTCAGATTTCCAACGGCATCGTACGCGTAGTTGAAAGTAGTATTCGTGCCGACCCAAGACTCCTTCGTTCGGCGATTAAGTGCATCATATTGGAATGCTCTCTCTTGACCGTTGCGGTCTATATTGTCTACCAGGTTTCCAACCGCATCATACTTATAGGACGCTCTGTGGTTAAGCGCATCCGTGTCGCTAATTTGCCTGTTGAGGGCATCATAGCCATAGGATGTGCTGTTGTTTACGCTGTCAGTCAGCAATACCAGATTGCCGTTTTTATCATATCGATACCGCGTTTGCCCACCAGCCGGATCAATGCTGGTAATTAGCCGATCTAAGTTATCAAACACACTGCTGCTGGTTCTGCCAAGTTGGTCGGTTGTGTGCACCAAATGGTTGTTATTGTCATACTGGTAGTTTATGAAATAGTTGCTTGGAGTTATTGAACTACCACCTTGTGTTTCGCTGTAAACAAGCCTGTTCAATGAATCGTATCCGTAACTTCTTACCAACAAATTGTTGTCTGACGTGCCGGTCAGGTTGTTGTCAGCATCATATGCATAATTGGTGATGAGCCCGAGAGTGTTAATGGATTTGGTCATCCTGTTGCGCGCATCGTAGGAATAAGTCTCTGTGCCACCATCCGCATGAAATACAATGGTTAGGTTATCGTTGTTGTCGTAGAAATATCTTGTTAGATTGTTGTTTGCGTCGGTCATCGAAATGCGCCTATCTCGAGCGTCATACGCATATTGAGTTGTTCGACTGAGCTCGTCTTTCACAGACAGCAAGTTGCCATTGTGGTCGTAGGTGTAATCTCTATGGTTCTGGAACGGATCTATCTTTTCGCTCAGCCGGTTCATCACGTCATATTGGAATTGAGTTATGTGCCCGAGTGCATCGGTAATCTTTGTGAGGTTACCATACTCATCATAATGCAAATTCGTTATTGGCGCGTTTGCCGGTCCGGCACCATTGGGGTCGGCCTCTTTAATTTGAACTACTCGGTTCATTAGATCATAGCTGTATTCGGTCCGGTTGCCGTTAGGATCGATTACGGCGCTGACATTTCCATAAACGTCATGCTCATAACGACTTATCGTTTCATCGACTGTTCCTTTTGCACGGGTGACCGTTATCATCCGGCCCAAATTGTCATAGTCATAAGTGGTGACGTGCCCAAGAGGGTCAGTATATTTGCTTAGCTGTCCACGGTTATTGTATTCATAAAAGGACTTTTGGGTTTCCCCATTTACAAGAGAGTTGGCAATGACGGTCATCGAGAGCACATTTCCCGTGTTCGGATCTATGTCGTAGAGAGTTTTGTGCCCGAGGTCGTCAGTGACACTGGTAATTTTGTTGAATTTTCCATCGTATGTATAGGTCGTGGCGCCGCGCCCAGTCGACTGCGCAGCCGTGAAGCCTTGCTGGCTAACTGCAAGTGACTGCCCGTCATTTAGTGTGTGAGATCCATTGAAGTTGTATTGCTGAAATTGTCCTGTTGGGTTCCAGATACCAACTGTTGCTGTAAGACCACCATCAGCGCCCCCACCATTAACCCGGCTATAGGAGAAGTTGATTTCGTTTGTACCTTCGGAAAAAACGGTTTCGAAGTCATATATTGCGCGGCCGCTATTAAACGCGCTTCGTTGCTGCCATTGAATAATGAACTTTCGTTCGCCTGCGTTACCGGTTGTGTGGGTGAAGACATGAGAAGTAAGATCATTATTTGGATTTGTGGTCTCGAAGGCATGCCAGAATGGGGCCAAGGTTGGAAGATTATTCAAAGCGGCAACTGCTCCCGCCGAGCTCAAGTCAACATTCTGGTAATTGGAATTCACTCCACCGAAGCTCAGCAGGCCGTTGTTGCTCACTCCAATTTGAGAATATGTCTGGCCGTAAAAGGTGAAATTAAATGGCAGATTCACCAGCGTCGAGGCGGCCAGGTGCGTGTTGCTGACCGCAGCAAGCTCTGCACCTGCTTTGCTTGAAATGTCGAAGTATTTTAGGAGTGCCCCCGAAGAAGCAGAAAGCGAGTCTGAGACTGAGAGCAGGTTCCCATTACTGTCATAGGTATAATCCGTCTCGTTTCCATTGCCGTCGACAATTGAAGTAAGCTCGTGCAAGGAGTTATACGTGCGGGTGGCAATCGAGCCGATGCTATCGCTTTCGCTGGTTGGCTGGTCGTGCTGATTCAGGACGCGAGTAAGAATGTTTCCGTTGGCATCTTTGGGCTGAGTAGTAGGAGACGCCTGCAATGCAGTGAACACAGGGTAACCGGCCGGCGCCGTCTGCGGATTGAAAGTGCCTGCATAGTTAGTTAGTTTTTTCGATTGTAAGGGGTCAAAGATTATCGTCGAGCCGTCTGCTTGCATCTCGTGATCGGCCCGACCTGCAGCGTTGTAAAAAACGTTGGAAGCGTTTCCGCGTTGGTCTTGTGTCTGGGTGACCTGATGCTGATCGTTGTAGCTGTAGTGTACTGCGGTACCGTCGGGGTCTGTCACGCCAGTCAAGTTGCCATTAATATCATAATGCAGTTGGCTCGTCCGTCCGAACGGATCTACTATCGAAGAGACTTTCCCATTTGTGTAATTGAAGGTTGTTTGCAATCCTGCAGGGTCGAGAATGTTGCTCAAGTTACCCGCTGAGTTGTATTGGTATGTAGTGGTATTACCATTACTGTCAATATGCTTCGAAAGCCTGTCTTTGGAGTCAAAAACGTACTGCGTCTGGTCTTTCATCGTATAGAGGAAAGTTCCATCATTTTGTTTAGCCAGTTTAGAGAATACACCTTCAGGCGCAATGTAATTTCCGCCGGGGGTACTTGGGGCTTGGAACAAACGGATGCTGCCATCTCCATCAACAATCATGGCTGAACCGTCGTTTCCTTGGTGAATGCGAAGCAGCCCCTGAATTCCCCAGCCAGACCCGAAATAGCTGTCGCTAGCGTTAACGTGAGTCAACGTATATGAAGAAGTCTTTTGCGTGCCAAGAATATTACCGGTAGTATTATCGACAACGTTCACACCGTATTGAGCGACAACGGTATAGGCGCCAGTTGGAATGTCTCTCATATCAAGAAGTGCAGTGCCTTCGACAAAGCGCTCACCAGCCATGCGCCAGTAATGTCTTCCGGTGTCATTGCCGTTGGCGTCGATGTAGCCAGGTACAAGATAAGTGAGCTTGCCGTCAGTAATCTTAATTGTCGCAACCAGGTCCTCATTTGGAGCATTCGGATCCGACGGGGTTGGAATGTTGAGCAACTCCAGCGGATTAGCGCTCAGCGAGTTATAACTCAAGGTTATTCCTCTTCTCTCACCAATGGATTGGTATGTTGGCAAACTATGAGATTCGGTGTAAACACCCGTGAAAGCATTCACCATCGAATGTGCGTTCACTTTTGTTTGTGTAGTACTGCAACCACAATCATCTTCGGGATTTGATTTATCGCTGGCGACAGAACCGTTAGGATTGTTGTTATCGCCACCAATCGTGCGTTGTCCAGGAGTAGGAGCAAAGAAATGCCAGTCAGTATATTGAACGCCACCGGATGTGGTATGAATCAATCCATCACTTTGTACTATGCCCGTGCCGACTTTCTGGAAGGTTCCAGTTGCGGCGCTTATGGACCATAAATCCATCTGCGTGCCAACACTGTAGCCCGCGCGGTTTGGCATGGTTAATTGAGCGGGAGCCGTTAGACTCATGTTACCTGGTTGAATAGCAATAACGAGATCGGGGAATAACTCTGGCGGTCGTGCGATCGGCATTTTATCGACCGGCATTTCGGTTATGCTCAGCTGCCCGGTGAAGTAGTGGACGTTTTGATCAACCAGAGTATGATTTTGGACCTGTAAGGCTACGCCGGGAATGGCAGCGGTAGTGAACGTCAGATTTAGATTCGGATCAACCGTATGGGCATTAGCCAGATCGAGGACAGGTATAAACTCTGGACGGGCAATCACGTTATTGAAGCCCTGATACAGATCGTGCCCAAGAAGAACGTTGAGTCTTTCAGCAAGAAAAGCATAAAGTTCGTGCTGAGAATTTATGAAACTGTCTCCCCGGAAAATCACATTGTTTTCTCCGGGATTAAGGGGATGAGTTATGGTAATGGTGTAGTTACCGTTAGCATCCGAAACCGCGGTGTCACCGTTCAACTCAATAGTAAGCCCTGGTATGACCGTGCCATCTAATTCTATTACCTTACCTGACAAGCGTGTCGTTGTGATAGGGTCACTTTTCACTGCAACAGAGAATTCTTGAGTAGTCGTTGTATTTCCGCTGCGTGCCACCACCTGAAAATCAAAGGTACCAATCTCAGTTGGTGACGGAGTGAACAGTAAGGTTCCATTAGCCTTAAGGAAGCTTGTTGGAAGTTGACCCACACCTTCTGCTTGAACGGTAAAGCTTGTTCCCTGCGGCAGGTTGTTGAAGAATTGGGATAGTTTTACTGAAAGCTGAGCGCCTGGCATTACCTCAAAGGGTTTGTTATAAGTAAACGAGTAGCTAAAAATATTGCTTGTAAGATTGGTGCTGTCTGTAGCTTGCAAAAGTAGAGTATGTGGCCCCCGTGCAAGACTGCCGCCCGCTAGTTGATCCATTAAGGCCTGCGATATCACGAAATTCCCATTAGGGGATAAAGTGGCAGATATGTCCTTAAAATTAGCCGGAAGAGCTCCGTCCAGGCCGGCTTTCAACGAAACAACCTGCACCATGTCCTGAATTTGTCCCACTACAGTTGGATCATGGCTTACGCCATCCGTGTGCGAAATGCCGGTGTCATTCTGCAGACCCACAGACCGAAACATCGGGGGAGTCGTATTTATGACGAAAGTAAATGTCAGAGTTTGCGTTGTTGAATTGAGCCCATATTCGTCAGTGGCTGTAAGATAGAGCGTATGCTGCCCAGTGCCTAATCGTCCTCCGGCAAGCTGATTCATGGTGGCATTGCTGAGAACGAAGGTTCCGCCAGCATGTAATGACGAACTTAGGTCGGTAAAACTCAAAGGGTTGGCATTATCTAAACCCGCTTTGAGAACCGTAATGTTAAAAGGTGAACTTACGGAGCCCGAAACGGTGGCATCCGTGGTGATGTTACTGCCGACAGTTCCTGTGCTATTTAATAATGCAGCGTGCACCACTGGCGGTGAATTGTCGATCACATAAGTAAAGCTGAAATCAGTCAACGCCGATTGCACTCCGTACTCATCGGTTGAAAGCAAATGCAGGGTGTGTTGACCAGAAGGAAGCGTTCCGCCTGCCAGTTGAGCAATAAATGTATTACTGAGCGTGTAGTTGCCATGACTATCAAGCAAGTTTGTAATATCAATAAAGTTTTGACGAGGCGTGGAGTCGAGCCCTACTTTTACAGACGCAATCTGAAACTGGCTATTAACTTGACCCCTTACGCTGGCATCAGTAGTGATCTTATCTGTGTTGCTAATGCCTGTATCATTAATCAGCGAAATGGAATTAATGGGAGGTGTGTTGTCGATTACATAGGTGAAATTAAAGGACTGAATCGGTGAGGAAACTCCGTATTCATCAACCGCTTGCATATGAAGCGTGTGATTTCCTGCTAGAAGAGTACCGCCAGCAAGCTGGTTCATCAGCGCAGCAGAAACCGTAAATTTATTGTTCGCATCCAGCAATGTGGTGGCATCGGTATAAGTCGGGTTAGCATCAAGCGCAAGCTTAAATGAGGCAATCTTAAAGCTGTCTGCGATCTGTCCGGTGACAGTCGGGTCTGTTGATATGCCGTCTGTATGGGAATGTCCATTATCATTCAGGAGCGCAGCACTAATTTGCGGTGGGACATTATCCACTACAAACGTGAAGGGCAAATTGAAAATTTGAGAGGTGTTATTGAATTGGTCAGTGGCTACTAAGTGTAGGGTGTGCGCCCCGGCGCTCAGCGAGCCACCTGCAATCTTGTTCATCGTGTTCTGATCAAGAACGAAGCTTCCGTTGCTTAGCCTTGCACTTACATCGGTGAAATTCTTCACGCTGGTTCCGTCGAGACCAGCCTTGAGAGAAGTAATAGTTCCCTGGTCAATAATGGTTCCCGTTACGCTGGCATCAGTGGTGATGCCATCAGTTGAAGAGCTTCCGTTATCGTTAAGCAAATGAGCGCTGATTACTGGGGGATAGTGGACGATCTGGAAATCCGAGCTCCTGATATCTTCTGCATCCACGTCTTCCAACAAAGCAATTTGAGTATTGCCAAATCTAACCAGGGTAGAGTCACGAACTTGCACCAGCTTGAGATCTGAGAAGCTGTTGATTCCTTTAACCTGAACAATCTTGAGTTTGTCTATCCCAGGTTTGAACTGAGAAATAGTATTGGCTTTGCTTGGTAGAACCTCTTCTGCTATGTAATAAGTTGCCTTACCGTCTTCGCCGCCTACCAGCAAGGACCCGCCTGTCCCTGCATGAAAACTCACGTTCACACCGTTGCCCGCAACAAGCACGTCGTCATGACCGGCCCTCAATACCAGATTATTTCCATTCCCAGACCATAGGAGGTTGTGCCCGCTGCCTTTGCTTGCATCTAAAAAAGAGCCACTGCCATTTCCACTTATAGCAATATCATGCGAATTTGCCGTCAGAGTGTTGATACCATTTCCAGCAATCATCACGTTGTTGCTGCCTTTTGAAATCAGATGATCATTGCCATTTCCGTCAAGCAATAAATCAAAGTTCTTTGCTGTCAGCGTATCGTTTCCCTGCTTGCCTTCGGCGATGTTGTATCCACTTAAATTGGACAGGTCCAGAATGTCATTGTGTCCAGAACCGATTAGCATGTCGTGCTGGCCGGCGGTCGGAGTTATTTTCTTCGATTCTCTTGGTAGCGCCAAACCATTCCGAATCAGTGCAGATGCCTGGGCATAATCCTTTCCTTCCAAAGCCTCTCGCAGCTGATTGCTAATCGTATGAAGCTGATGAGTCAGCTGTTTGTAATCATGCTGTGCCGCATGCAGATACTGCTTGTCTGTCAGCTGGGTGATACCACTACTGGTGGGGCCGGCGATGAGTGCATCAGTAAGGTTCGTCTGATTTGCGGCAGGCAAAACTACGCCGGCATTCGGATCTGGATTCGGCATGATTACTCCTAAGCGGAATTATTCAGTTGTTTTTTTTGTCAAGCTTGGAAAAACAAATGGACGGGACACAAATGTACGGGACACCAGGCTCTTTCAAAGAGATACTCAAATGAAAACGAGCTAAACACTGTAGCCAGAAATTAGCATGAAAGACTAATGCAGGCAATCGCCTTTTTGCATATCCACCTTGCGCTCAATGACAAGCCACTGAGATCTCGAACTGTATTGAGGCACCATATACGACGGCGCTGTCAAGTATTAGATTTTATCTACGCTGTTTGACATCATGGCGAGGCAGATTAGTAGACGAGCTAAGACATCTGCACAAGGTGAATATTGGAGATTTTTGAAATCTCTCTAAGCTTTTTTGCACTAACTGCTTTGCTAGACTCAACTTTTATTCGACACTCTTTTACTTAGTAGCGATGCTTGAATTACAGGAAAAAAAAGCAATTTCATGCAATTCGCGTGTGCCGCAAAGTCTATTATGTCTTGCGGCAATTTCTCGAATACATAGATTGCCGTTTGACATTGAGCTCGTCGTCAGAGAGTACGCTCTCAGCAATAAAGACGATAACCCAGAGACGTTAATAAGAATCGCCAGAGCCAAGGGCTTTCGTTGCAAGTTAGTTCGCAATGCCAGTTTTACTCAGATTGCGTCCAACTATAAGTTGCCTGCCATAGAAATTTGCACTGATGAACATGGCATTGCCATCTACAAAATTTGGATTACACATGACGCCGGTTCTGCTAAAGCCTTAAGTTGGGATCCAGCTACGGGCACACAGGAAGAATCAGCACCTCCACAGGGGAATCGCTCCTGGATTTCCATATACCCTCGCTCGGGTTTCGAACAGATCAAATTTGGATTGGGCTGGTTTTTCGAAGAAGTGATGCGCTACAAAGCTTCTATTTGTTTTGTAATAGCAGGTTCATTTCTCGTTCAATTGGGTGGATTATGCACACCGGTTCTCGTCCAGCTTATCCTGGATAAGGTGATTACGCACAGAGCCACAGATACACTGCAGCTAATCGGAGCCATGTTTCTTTGTATCTCGGCAGTAGAGTTTGTCGGCAATATTTGCCGAAACAATATTTTTAGCCGAACCGCTAATAAGGTAGACGTTAAGCTTGGTGCAAAATTATTCCGACATTTGTTTTCGCTGCCATTCTATTACTTCGAAACTCGTCGCGTCGGCGACACATTGCAAAAAGTCAGAGAGCTCGAGAATATTCGCAATTTTGTGACGCAACGGTCTGTCAGCCTCATCATGGATATTTTCTTTTCTGCCACATACATCTTGTTGATGAGCACTTACTCGGTGAACCTGACGATCATGGTGGTGGCGTTTACTTGCGTGCTTGCAGCAATAAACTACCTGTGTACGCCGGCGTTTAGGCAAAGGCTTGAAGACAAATTTCAGATGGCATCGAAAAACAACTCCTTCCTGGTTGAAGCCTTAACTGGTGTACAAACCATAAAAGCCATGAGCATCGAAGGTGCGATGCAGAGAAAATGGGAAGACAGTTTGGGCAATTACATCAATAAAGGTTTTTCTCTTTCCTTACTTACCAATTTCATCTCGGCTTTGGCGACAGTTTTTCAACGGGCCATGACCATTACCGTTTTGTACTTCGGAGTCATGGAAGTATTGCACAATAGAATGACTGTAGGAGGTCTGGTGGCATTCAATATGTTTGCCGGACAGCTGGCTCAGCCATTGGTAAGACTGACCGGGCTGGCGCAGGAGTTGCAGCAGGTATTCATTGGTATTGAGAAAATCGGCGATATCCTCCACCACCCAACAGAAAATGAACACGGAAAAGGAATTGTAAAAGAGGAGCTGATCGGACAGATAAGTTTCGACAAGGTGAGCTTCAAATATAACGCCACATCCCCGCTGGTGTTGGATCAACTGAGCTTCGATATTCCTGCAGGTGCATGCGTCGGTATCGTTGGCAGAAGCGGCTCTGGGAAAAGCACGCTCACTAAGCTCGTGCAGCAGCTTTACCTGCCAAATTCCGGTACGGTATTAATTGATGGGCTGAATGGCACACAGCTAAATCCGAAATGGTTGCGCAGCAAGATTGGTGTGGTGCTTCAGGATAATTTCTTGTTCAACACAAGTATTAGAGACAACATTGCACTTGCAATGCCGGAGGCATCCCCAGCCGAGGTAGCAAATGCTGCTCAATTAGCAGGTGCTGTCGAGTTTATCAACGACATGCCGGAAGGCTTCGACACTATTGTCGAGGAAAGAGGTGCCAGCCTCTCAGGAGGGCAACGCCAACGGATAGCGATTGCAAGAGCGCTTATCACAAATCCGCGCGTTTTGATTCTGGACGAAGCAACCTCTGCTCTAGATTACGAATCGGAGCGCATCATAAAGCAGAATTTGAACAGCATTCGAAAAGGGCGCACAGTAATTATGATTGCGCACCGATTGAGTACGGTTCAGAGCTGCGACATTATTTTTGTTCTGGACAAAGGTAAGCTTGTAGAGAAAGGCTCGCACGCGCAGCTCTTGCAGCGCAACGGCTTGTATGCCTATCTGTTTAAGCAACAAGAAATGGAGTCAATCCAAAATGCGCGCCCTCGATAAGCATCAGTTTCGGCCGATTGCCGTGGAGATTGAAGAAACGCCGCTTCCGGTTTGGGAGTGGCTTACATTGAGCACCATTGTGTTGACTATTTGTCTGGCAGTTGGCTTTCTGACCATGGGGCAGGTAGATATAGTCGTTTCCGCGCACGGAAAGGTGGTTCCGCAAGGGCAGGTGCTTGTAATTCAGCCGCTTGAGACAGGGGTTGTAAAAGAGATTCTGGCAAAGCCCGGAGACTTTGTTCATAAAGGGCAAGTACTCATGGAAATTGAGCCCGAGCTTGTGCAGCCGGAGTTAGTCTCAGCTAAGAACGAATTAGATGTTCTCCAACTAAAGCGGGCGCGTATCATTTCTTCCGTTTCTGATGCTCCGTTCAATCCTCTTGCTAGCGCTTGTAGTGCCAGACAGGTACAACTAGAGAAGTCCATCTACGAAAGCGAATCGGCATCGCTTGCCCAGCAACTAAATACCAAGGAAGCTGAGCGTGAGCAAATAAAGAAACAAATAGAAGCCGCAAATCATGCTTACGATGAAGCCAACAAGCTTTTGAAACTTGCTGAAGCTAAATGGAGCAAGCTGGATCAAGTCGAGACGCTGTTGTCGAATAAAGATCTAGATCCGGTTAAAGAAGAAATAGTTCGCTACCAGTCTGACATGAACAAAACAAACTCTCAGCTTGCGGAACTAAACCATAAACTGGCACAAATTGATTCGCAGAAAGCTGAGATACGAAAGGATTTCTCCAGACGTCTGCTTAAAGAACTCGATGAGACAAAAAACCAGGAAATCGAGCTGAATGCAAAAGTGAGACAACATAGTTTCCGTAACCAACTACAAAGAATTACAGCACCTACTGATGGAACTATCAACGAGCGTTTTCTAAATACAGTCGGCGGAGTTGTTTCGCCCGCCGAAAAGCTGATGACACTGGTGCCGAAAGATAAGCCTCTGGAAATTGAAGCTTTAGCTTTGAATCGCGATGTGGGCTTTATTCGCCCAGGTATGAGAGCCTCGGTCAAAATAGATACTTTTGATTACCAGAAGTATGGCTTGATAGAAGGCTCCGTGACTAAAGTAGCCAGCGACAGCATTAAAGATGACGAGCTCGGACAGGTGTTTGTCGTAACTATCAAACCGGATAAAACAGTTTTGCGAGTTGATGGCAGAGATGCCACCATAAATCCCGGCATGACTGTAGAATCTGAGATCAAAGTCGGCAAAAGACGTATGATTGAGTTCTTCTTGAACCCTGTAATCAAATCCTGGCAGCATTCCGTGAGCTTAAAATGATGAATTTGTGCAAGCTTAGCCAGAATGCCATATATAAGGATGGGGTTTTTCTGCTCAGACCGGCCTTGGTCGTCATTTCGCTCGTTCTTATGCTTTTTCTCGAGCCGTTTGCCGCAAGTGCAAAGACAATAAGCCTCGAATCTGTCGAAGAACAGGCGGTCAGCAATAGCTTCGATCTGAAGTTGACCGACCTCGATTGCAAAATGGCGAAAGCGGACACAAAAATTGCCCGTGCCGACTTTTTCCCCACGCTGAATGCTGGATACAACACACAATATTCACGCGCATTAAGTAATGAAATTTCGCAACAACAAGTAGCGGTGGTAGGGAACACTGTTTTACCGGGCGCAACCGGGTTCCAGCACGTTTACTCTTTTGGAACTAATTACACCATGTTCGATGGAGGCGCTAGAGTGGCAACGTACATTGCTACTAAGCGAAAGCAACAAGCGCTGGCGGCATCGAAAACGATGCTTGTGCGTGATATTCGTTTGAGCGTAACTCAGTTCTACACAGAAGCCTTAATTGATTATCAAACCTTGCAGGCTCTGGAGCAGATGTTGCAGCTCCACAAACGCTTGTTTGCAGTGAAGCAACAACTCCAGGAAGTGCGCACTATTTCAAAGGTAGAACTCGCCGAAGAAGCGCTTCAAATGGCTGAGGTAGACAGCCGTATCCAGCGAGTTCGCGAATCGCTAGGAGAACATTTGCAGGACATCTCTCTTTATACTAAAGAGTCATACAATATCGATGACCTGCAAATGACGGACATTTTTGAAGATGGGCGCATAAAAGCTCCCGCTAAGTTCGATGAGCGTCAACTTCCTGATATGCAGAGATACAACTTTGAGATCAGCAGTAAACGAGCTGAACTTCAAGCAGTTAGCGCACAGCGCCTGCCTCAGGTTTCTTACTACTCCAACTTAATTTTCTACGGTGGAGATAAAAATAGCTGGTCGCGCGCGCTAACAAACACCGGACCGCGCCAGGTGTACATGGGCTTGTCGGTGTCGATGCCGCTGTTTGATGGCTTCAAGAATCAAGCGCTTCGAGAAAAGAAGCGAGCGGAGATTGAAAGACTTTCGGTCGAAAGGGATAAGAAACTCTGGGAATTAAAAGCGCAGCACGAAAAATTCGTGAACGGTGCAAAGCAATACTCTGTGCAACTTCAAACTAGTGCTGAGATCTTAAATACAAGCACTGACAAAGTGTCGATGGTGAAAAAACTAAACGATCACCAGCTGGTTGATTTGGGAACTCTTATTAACGAGCAAATTTCTGTTATTGACCACCAGCTCTCCCTGGCTAAAGCCAAAACTCTGCGGCTTTCTTTGTTGCGCAAAGCCGGTATAATTCAGTCCTGATAGAGCTAGCTGGGCACGTATTAGCTCGGCTCCTTGTGGCCAAACCTTGTAGCAGGCGACAAACATGGATTCGCCCAGGAGGCGAATGCTCCATAGTTTTACAATTCGGCATTTAGTTATGACAGGTTAATTTATACAAAAAGGCCGACAAAAGTGAGCGCGGGCTTCGCACAAAAATTGTGTGCGACAAGCACGTACAAGCTACTAGATGGAGGCATTGATTGTATATGAAATTCTCGAAAAGCGTTGTGAAAAGCCTGGATTGCCCACCGACGGGCCAGAAAATTTTCAGAGACGAAGTAATAAAAGGTTTTGGCATCAGAGCTACCCCAAGTTCCAAGTCTTACATTGCAGAGGGGCTCTGCAATGGCGTAAGGCGGCGAGTAACGATAGGGAGAGTGGAGGTCATTTCTTTAGATGACGCGAAAAAAGAAGCATTGAAAATTCTGAGTCACATGGCTTTCGGTATAACAGCACCTTTGAACCGCAAAGGTACAATTCCAACAGTGCAGGACGCATTTGATCTTTATCTTGCTGAACGCCCAATGAAAGAATATACCAAACTTTGTTATCGGCGTTTGCTCTCTCGGTCAATTGCTGATTGGCTGAACTTGCCTATCACTGCCATTACGAGGGAAATGGTGCTGGAACGGCACAAGGAGCTCATCAAAACAACTCGCTGTAAAACTGATAATCACACAGCCGCAAACGGCACAATGAGAATCCTGAAGTCGGTATATGGCTTTGCTAAAGAGAGGTACCGAATAAATGGCAATCCTCTTATTACTGAAGACCCTACCAAAGTCCTGCGTTGGCGCTGGTACCCATCCAAAATCAGACAGGGAACCGTACCAGATACAAAATTGCCGCAATTCTTCAATGTCGTAATGTCTGCTGAAGCAAAAGTTGCAAGAGACTTCATTATGTTTCTTCTTTTGACCGCCTTACGACGTAATGAAGCTGGGCGCTTGAAATGGGAAAACATAGACTTTGAAAACAAGACTCTGACCATTCCGGCCGGGTTCAACAAAAGCAAGCGGCCGCATGTATTGCCGCTGACGCCTATTCTGTTGGCAATTTTGGAATCACGGTTTGAAGGCAGGAAGCACTCTGACTACGTTTTTCCAGGTCGAGACTCCAATAAATCGATTAACGAGCCCAGGCAAACATTATTGCATATGCGAAATATCATGGGCTGGCACTGGTTATTGCATGACCTGCGTCGAACAGCTCTAAGCGCTGCTGAAAAAGCCGGTGTTCCTTACTTGGCGATTCAGAAAATAGCAAACCATAGCGTGAACCAACGCGTTACTGATCGCTATTTGATTCTTGACGTGGAATTTTTGCGGCCGCATATGCTGACAATGAACGAGCGCTTAATGAGCTGCATGAATATTACGGTGGAGAAATGGCAGCGTCTTGATGAAGAAAGGCTTGCCATGCAGAGAGCGAAGGGAGGTTTCTCCGAAACTGCCTATCTGGAAATAACTGGCTGCAAGCGAGAGCTGGCAGGAAAGGTAATTACAGACGTGAAAACAGAACCGGAGGAGGAGGAGGAATTCTACTGGTAATTAGGTAAATCGGATAAAGCTGTCAGTATGGTTTTAATTACGCTGCTGGCAGCTTCTTTTTTCCAGAAGGCATATAATCTGCATTCCAATAAGAGATAATTAGATTTTAGAGTAGTTTGGGTACAAGCTGGATAAATGAAAGCGGCTCTTAAAAGTAGGTCCGGAGGAAATCACCGGCCGATGCGGCACAGGGGCGCTGAGGTGCATCGGAGTTCTGTAGCAATCGTAGGCGTTGGGTACTCGTACGATTGCTTTGATCGCAGAATTGCGAAAATTGTGGATACCGATCCGGCTAATGTTGCTGTGAACAGCTCTCCGACTACGTTCTATGTGTATGATGGTGTGAACGTGCGCATGGAATTCACTAAGGCAGATGGCATCGCAGGTGGTGCGGCGGCGGCATTGAGCGTGAGGTATTTTAACGGGCAGGGTGTGGATAATGTTATTGCACAAGAGAATTACTCACCGAATGCGGTGCCTGGGCAGCTCGGCTCTACTTACTGGCTGATTAAGGATCAGGTCGGCAGCACGACTGATGTGCTTAATGCGAATGGACAACAAGTAAATCACATCGATTACACTACGTTTGGTCAGTTCCAAATTCTTGATCCGAGCACAGGAACTTATACACTGAGTGCAAATCCGCCCGCCGGAACTGTAACAACTCATTTGTTTACCGGGCGCGAGTTTGACCAGGAAACGGGCGACTATTATTACCGGGCTAGGAATTATAACAGCGCAATCGGACGCTTCCAGAGCGAAGATCCGTTGGGAATGGCTGCTGGAATGAATCAGTATGAATATGCGCAAGATGAGCCGAATCAATTCGGAGATCCCTTAGGCATGAAATACATTTATCGACTTTATGTAAGTCGCCCGCCGTCCACAATTAGCGTCGATGAGGTTAGGCAATCGATCTTAATTCCTGGAGATGCAGGGCATACCTCTGGTGTGCTGATGGATACTCAATCTGGAGAGTCCTCTGGGTTAACAGGACTATGGCCAAATGGGCTTAAGAATGACACAATCACCGCTGGTTATGATGTAGCTAAAGAGTTTGAACTTACAAAAGAGCAATACGAAGGCATTAAGTCCGATTTGGAAAAACTTAGGAATGACATAAATAGTGGAAAAATTAAATGGGATGTGGATAAAGGATTTCAATGCGCGAGTATGCAAGTGAACATCCTGCGAAAGAACGGCGTGAATTTAACTCCGTCTTCTAGAATCCCACGCCTGCAGGTAAGAACAGGGTTATTTAAAGGTGTCCACGAGCAAACCCGTGGATTCTACGGGACCTTTTCACAAGGTTTACCCTCTCAGGTGACCTCTGCAACATTGGCAGACTATTTGGATTCGAGCGACAGTCCCGGCGTTTCCATCAATCCCATTCCCACTGTAAATAAATATCGGGATGTAATCTATAACCCCACAAATGATTATAAGGCGCCATAAATGAGGAAAGGGTGGCATTTATTATCCGCAGAGAACGCTGCGATCGGTGCGTTATGCCTGGGGGTTTTGTCCTTTAGCACTCCAGCACTTGATCAGTTTAGAGTCTCATCTGCACTTATTTATATAGCTTCGTGGCTCACCTCAAGTTTAGCTCTGTTCTTAGGCTTAAGCGCGCTATTAAAAAGGAAGCAAATTGTTAATCGGTCTAGGAGCTCGCATACGATAGTCGTAGCTTCGCTAGGGCTCGCTATCGGTTGCCTATCGCTTTGTATTTCTTTGTTTTCGTTTTTCATGCGCACAACCTATGGTTATAGGTTATTCTGATTGATCCTTCGTGCATAGCTGCCCGAGATGCCCGCCGGGCACACCATTGACCACGTAGCAGCAGAATTGCCGAGATGTTGCATTGCACTCTCTGGCCAGCCTTAATTAGTGATACTACATTTGGTGTGGATGTCTAATCCCAGATGCTGCCTCGCCTTGTTATTGTGGATCTACATGGACAACCAGGCGATCCCCAAGATAAGCACTACACAGGCTCCCATCGGCATCCCGGATAGACCATGACACGGCCTTCTGATGCAGCCAGTTCATTAAAGTGGACTGAATTATCGCTGACTTCATCCAGAAATCTAAGCGCCTACTAAACCTCTTATGTGCTTCGAGCCAAAATGCGGCATTTTGGAAATAATTGCATGCTTTTTGCTATTATTTCAAATTGCGCGTCTTTCAAGGATTCGAACCTTAACGATGTAGGCAATTTTGGGCACGAGTATACGCGCGAAACCGAATAGCTCAGCGGCGTGCGTTCACATCTTTCCTTCTTGCTCGACCTCATCTGAGATTGGAATCTCCGTGACCAACATTCCATCTCTAAGAACCACGATCGGAGTGCCCGTTTGTCTGGCTAATTTGCGAGCTGCTTTTGCTGCACGAATGAGCGCTGCTGTTGCGTTTTCCATGTCCTCGTCGGTTGGCTTGGATTTTTTGGCAGTCATTTATTTGTGCCCTCGTCAATCAGAACAGGATGGTCTCCACTATTATTATACAGGCGCCAGAAATCTACTTCCTGACGGTATATTTTTTCGAATTATCTAACCCCTGCGACGAATCGGCGTCTCACGATGTGCTCAGGTACGTTATGCCCTCCTTGAGCGACACGTACAGCCACTCGCTTTAAGGCTAGCTCAGCGCTTTCCAACTTTAAGAAATGGCTTAAGTTGATACCAATCATGCCTCCACCGCCAACACGTGGAACAGTTACGTGAGCCGATGCAAAAAATCACTGACGAATTTCGCCAAGTCATGGGCTGCGATAAAGATGCGTGGAACGTCAGCTGAATCTTCTTTGCGACCATAAAGTCCGGTGCTAGAGAGACGCACTGTCAAAAGTCCGTACTTGACACAAAGTTCTACGCCGTGGTACAATACGCTCCGGTTGGATATGCAAATGGAATATCGTTACGTTGATCGAAACCTGAAGAAACACGGCATTACTCGCAGCGACGTGGATGAAGTCTTGGCAGTATCCAATCCAAGTACACGCGATTTCGAAATGGAATTGAGTGCCGATGGCAATCTTCAAGTGATGTTCATCGGGTTCACAAATACAGGGCGGTTGCTAGAGGTTGGTGTGGAGTTTCTGAGCGAAAACCAGGCAAAAGTGTTTCACGGTCAAGTAGTCTCACCTCAATACCGTGATCTCTACGAGGAAACAATTGCAAATGAATAAGAAGAAAATTGATCGTCAAAAAGCAATCCTCAACTTGCGTAAAGAAGCAGAAGAACGCGTTGTTAAAGACGAGGTCATGAGATTTCGCCTTGAATCAGAAACACTTCAGAAATTGCTTGAGCTTTCAAAAAAGACCAAGAAGCCTGCCGGAACTCTCGTGAGAGAATGGGTAATTGAGAAGCTCGAACAACTTCAAGGTGAACAGGAATCACCGGAAGGAATGGCAATAACAATAATCGCAACGTCATTAGCTGAACGAGGAATACTGAAAGCTGATCAAGTGTCCAAAATTCAAAAACTACTTACAAGTCATGCCGACTAAAATCTCTAATTTAATTGCATTCCGGTTGCGGCGAACAACCTTTCTTGAAAAAAACTCTTGCTTGCACCTTGCACCAAATTCAAGGGATTCAAAGTCCCGATTGAAAAAGTGACTTATCCTGCGGCGAATAATTCCACCATCTTACGTATGATCCCAGGAACAAGTCAAAACTAGAAACAAAAACCCGCGTCATGCTGCCATAGGGCTCACTGTTCCATGGCATGAAAATCGCCACTCGATTGTTAAATTTTGACCCTTCTTTGAAATGTTCGATGTTAGGATGTTTGGAGTAGAATCGCGTTACATGCCAGAGCGAAGAAGGCATGTCAATTACCAAATTAAGGGCTGAAATGATCGCTAGAAAGAGCTACAGCTCAGAAAAACGCAAGAGACGCCTTTGCGCTCGAAATGTATCAATCATAGGTGTTGGGTATCGCTACGATTGTTTTGATCGCAGAATTGCGAAAATTGTGGATAGTGATCCGGCTAATGTTGCTGTGAACAGCTCACCGACTACGTTCTATGTGTATGATGGCGTGAATGTGCGTATGGAATTCACGAAGACTGATGGCATCGCAGGTGGTGCGCCAGCGGCGTTGAGTGTGCGATATTTTAATGGGCAGGGTGTGGACAATGTTCTGGCGCAGGAGAACTATTCACCAAATGCAGTGCCTGGACAGATTGGATCTACTTATTGGTTGCTTAAGGATCAAGTAGGCAGCACGACTGACGTGCTTAATGCGAATGGACAACAAGTAAATCACATCGATTACACTACGTTTGGTCAGTTCCAAATTCTTGATCCAAACACAGGCACTTATACGCTCAGTGGAAATCCGCCAGCAGGAACGGTGACAACGCATTTGTTTACCGGTCGCGAGTTTGATGCCGAGACTGGTAACTATTATTACCGGGCACGTGAGTATAGTGCTGGCGCTGGTAGATTCTTGAGTGAAGACCCGCTTTTTTGGATAGCAAACTGGTCCAATCATCGATCCAAGTTTTCAGAGTGGCTAGGTTCAGACACCCAAAGCGATAATCTGTATGCATATGCAGGAAATGCCCCCACAGATTTCATTGATCCCCTGGGTCTAACCAGAAGATCTGATTTTTATGCTAGCAATGCTAGGGTCTTTATGGAAGCTTTACAGCAACCAAGTTTGGAATCCCTTCAACTTTACATAGAAGCAAATGAAGGAGTTCTTTCTACCCGACAGATAGAGGTCGCTAAAGCAATTGTAAATGTATTGGAGAAGGCGCAAGCTGCCGGAATAACACCTTTGATCTAATTGAGCGCGTGCCGCCTCATTTTACTTATATAAAGTCAAAGCCGCACGCCAAATAAAATTCTGCGGTGCTAGCCATTTTACCGCCATGCTTGCATTCAAGCCGAAAAGCGTGATTGGTCAATGCAACCCTCCATTGAATGGCTGGATAATCCATATTCGGTGAGTAATACGCCGACGATCAGCATGCTGGCGGAATCGAGAAAATAATTGAAAGCATAAATACCTATCTCGAAATGCTTTACCAATTTGTTTGCTGCCGCTTCCTGACTCACGCTGCCTTCACTTTGCAGAATAAGCGCTAAAGGTTATGATGATCAAAGTAGCTTCTGCAGGCGCAAATGAGGGCACGGGAATGAAGAATACTCCTCCTTGCTTATTGCTGCTCCTCTTTTCTCTGGCACTGCCTTCTAATGCAGACGCAGAGCCCAGAGTGTCTGTTGTTGAATTACTCCACATCACACCGTGTGCATTTCTTGAGCGATTAACGACCGTCAAAACATCACCGCCATGTTACACAATCTTTCCTTTTGATTCCTGCAAAGAAGTAAAGCACGGCGGTCGGACGACTTGGTACGTGGAGCCCAATGGAACGGAAGTCATTTATCTGCAAAAGAAATGGATAACCATGAAGGATGTAAGGGATACCACTTCTGGCGGCACCTCATAGAAGCGACAATCCATAATGCAAACCGCACCTGCCCACACTAACTTCCAAGCATACTGATAATGAGATTGAGAGAAACGAGCAAGAAGCACATAATCTTGATCGCCCTCGCGCCTTATCTGATCTTAGCATTCAACTTTTTCATGAGTCCCGGATACATGATTATCATTTTCCGTTATCGAATCTCGCTTGTCGTGTTACCGGTCTTCATGCTTTTGCAACTGCTTGGGCTATTTCTACTTGTAAGAAAGCAAGGAGTGCTGTGGCTAATAACATCGATTCTTTGCTTTCTACCTATTCTCATCACTTTTACGTTGGGCCCGCTTATTTGGACCATTCCGTCAAGCTACTAGACTCCGAGTGATACCATCCCGCTTAACAGGAAAGCTAAACATTGGTTAGAAGAACTGAAGAAAGTGATACTACATTTGGTGACGATGTCTAATCCCAGATGCTGCCTCGCCATGACACAGCGACTGGGCGTCCAAGCTGCGGTTTAGTAGGCGCTTAGATTTCTCCATGAATTCGTGCTGGATGACTATCTGCTCCATTAAACATGGTCCTGGGTGCTAAACTAGTGTGCGCGCGACGCTTGGGTGCGTGACAACAAGACAAGGAATCGACCGTGGGACAGGACGAAGAAAAAAGGGCAGCGGCAGAAACAGGTGCAGATAAGCTCAAGCAGAACAGTGAAGAAAACATCTTCAAGGATGAAGCTGTTGGGGAGCTTACAAGTTCTGTTGATGAAGCACGTGTGCTGAATGAAAAACAAATTGTCGAAAACGAAAAGAAGTCCGCGCAATCATATGAAGAGCGCCAACTAGAATGGTACCGCAACGTATATCGAGGCGATGATATGCCTCAGCTGACTTGGCGAGCAGTCCTTATGGGAGGCGTGCTCGGCATGTTGATGGCGATTTCTAATCTGTACACTCACATCAAGCTGGGCTGGGGATTCGGTGTCGCAATTACTGCTTGTGTTCTTTCTTTTGTGATCTGGCGTGTTGTTATGCTCATCATTCCAAGGTTGACCCAGATGAGTATCCTGGAGAGCAATTGCATGCAGTCGGCCGCATCTGCAGCTGGTTATTCCACAGGCAATACTATCGGTATGGCTTTTGGTGCATATCTGTTGATTGAAGGAAAACACCTGCCCTGGGAAATTTGCGCGATTTGGACTTTTGTCACTGCCATGCTCGGAGTTATGCTTGCTGTGCCGATGAAACGGCAGATGGTTAATAAGGAACAGTTACCGTTTCCCAGTGGTACTGCCGCCGCTGAAACTTTGAAGAGCCTCTATGGTGGTTCGAAGGAAGCCGTTTATCAGGCTTATGCTCTGGTTGTTGCCCTTATTGCCGGCGTGTTAACCGGAGTTGCCAGCAAAGGTGAGTGGGGTTGGCAGAAAGCCATTGGTTTTAAGCTGCCTGATTTGATCCCATTCAGTTTTAGCTTGCAAGGGATCAAGACGGAGACATTGAAAGGCTTCGGATTCGAGCCAAGCCTTCTGCTCATTGCCGCAGGAATGATCGTTGGAATGCGCGTTTCTTTCTCCATGTTGCTGAGCGCACTTGTTCTTTATCTTGGATTTGGACCATGGCTTGTGAATGAGCATATTATTGAATCCGGGGGCAAAATACTTTCAGGCTGGGCCCTCTGGGGTGGAACCGCCATCATGGTTTCTGCTGGTCTTACTGCATTTGCTTTGCAGTGGAAAACAATTCTCAGAACATTTCAGAATGTAGATGCTCCTACTGGTTTAACTGGCGATGCTGCTGAACTTGTTGCGCTCAACAAAATGGAAGTTCCACTAAAGTGGTGCATCCTGGGTGCGATTCCACTGGCGTTATTGCTTGCCGTCGTGCTGTATGTTGCATTTAAGGTCTCGATGCACCTGGGGTTAGTGGCCGTTCTGATGAGTTTCTTGCTTGCACTGGTGGCCTGCCGAGCAACTGGTGAAACCGATATCACTCCGACTGGAGCAATGGGTAAAGTTGCGCAATTGACATTTGCTGTGCTATGCCCGGGCAATATCACGGCAAACTTAATGACTGCCAGTGCAACCGCCAACACCGCACTTGCATCGGCTGACTTGCTTACCGATTTAAAGAGCGGATATCTTCTTGGTGCTAATCCGAAAAAACAATTCTTCGCTCAGTTGTCCGGCGTCTTCTTCGGAGTTGTGGCAGTTGTTCCTGCCTGGTATTTGATGATTCCGAACAAAGAAGTTCTTGAATCATACAATCCTCCGGCAACTACAATATGGAAAGCAGTGGCTATTGCTCTTTCTCGCGGGCTGGATTCGATACCGCAGTCTGCACAAACGGCAATTATGGTTGGATTGGCCTTAGGATTTGTTCTCACTTTGTTGGATCATTTCTTTCCCAAGCACAAGAAATTCATTCCATCTGCAATGGGACTTGGGCTTGCTTGGGTAATGGTGTTCTCCAATGCACTCGCATTTTTTATCGGTGCTTCGATTGCATTGATCTGGAAGAAGTTTCACGCTAAATCAGCTGACATTTACACTATTCCTGTTGCTTCGGGCGCAATTGCAGGCGAGTCTCTGGCATCAGCGTTTATAGCTATGTATAACGCGTTGGGTGCCTTTAAGTTAACAAAGTGATGGAATGTTAGAACACGAAACACGGCTGATTGAAATTGCAGGCTCAAGCATTGAAGTTAAGACCATTGGAACGCCTGTTGATGCTGCTCTGCCCATCGTAATGCTGCACGATTCCCTCGGGTCAATCGAGCACTGGAAAGAATTTCCGAATCTGCTAGCGCAAAATACAGGAAGGCAAGTTTTCGCTTATTCGCGAGAAGGCAGCGGGCGTTCGAGCAATTTTCGTAAGAAACGCGATATCAATTATTTGCATGATGAAGCGCAGAAAGTTCTGCCTGAGCTTGTTGAGAATTTGCAAATTGAGAAAGCAATATTATTTGGGCATAGCGATGGAGCTTCAATTGCGCTTATTTTTGCAGCCTGCTTTCCTGAGCTGTGCGCTGCTGTAATTGTGAGCGCGCCTCATATATTCGTTGAATCGATCACTCTGGAAGGAATCAGAAAAGCAGATGCAACAGGCCGAGAAAAGATAATTTCAATGCTCGAACGTTATCATAATGATCCAAAGTCGCTTTATCTCGCCTGGCGCGACACCTGGCTTTTGCCGGAATTTCGGAACTGGAACATCGAAGAATACGTAAGCAAAATTAAGTGCCCGGTTCTGGCCATTCAGGGCAAGCAAGACGAATACGGCACCCCGCGGCAGGTGGAGCGAATCGGCGAATTGGTTTCGGCAAGCAAGATTGTGTTGCTCGATAATTGCAGGCATGCAACTTACAAGGATTGCGAACCAGAAGTTATGGATGAAGTGCTTTTGTTCTCTCGTTCGATCTCATAAGCTAGTCGAGATGCCTACAGGATCGCCCCTAAATTTTCAATTCACCTGTTCTAAAACGGTAGGGGCGCTCACTGGCGCTCTTTGTAGACGAACCATAATGGGCGCCCGTGAGGCGCCCCTACCAGATGACTAAAGCAAGCGTTGCTCGAGTATATGCGGCGGCTTCGAAGAATTGATTCTTAATCGTTGACGACCCATACTAGTTCATGTGCTTCAGTCAAATCTGGAACTTCGAGTTTGTCTGCCAGCTTGAGAATTACTTTCTCTGGAACAGGCTCAGGTCGATTACGGTTTCGTTTCAACAATTCTTTGAAGCTGGACGGTTCCACATACACAATTTTGATGCGGGCGCCATATTCACGGAAGAAACTGATTAGAGGATCGCGAATGAAGCGAGAAACATTTGTGCCATTGAATACAAAAGATTTCTCTTTGCGCATTAGCTCGCGTGCCTCTTGCCGGGCAGCTCTGATTACTTCTGATTGATCTTTGTCTGCGCTTATCCCTTTATTTGCCCGTATAGTGTCTAGTGAAATTTCTGGCAGAGAGCCCGCATTCTTTTTCACCCAGCTATCCTTTCCCGCCCCGGGTAGCCCGGACATTATGGTTACTTCAAAGCGCGTATCATCGAACACTTCCCGCGCAGGATTAGCATTGTCCTTTTGCTCCGGGCGTTTACGGAAATAGTTGAATCGTGTGTGTGCCGAGGGAAATTGATAAGGCATATTCAGACACAACTTTTCGCTTGCATATTCGCGAAACAGATTCACTCGTGAAAGCAAGTCAGCGAGGTCAGAACAGATTCGTCCTCTCGCATCTGCTTCGGACAACATTGCGAGCAAATCGAGCCGAACGGACTGGCTGGCTCGAATTACTGTGTAACTGGGATCTGCTTTGTCGAAGAGCCAGAACGGAGTGCTAGAGGCGCGCACCATATAGGAAACGGCTTCTCTTAGCGCAAGTGGCGCTGGCTTGTCGATGAAATCTTGCCCCCGCCAGAGAATCTGGCGGACAATTTGAGCTCCTTTGATTCCATGATCTTTCGAGCTTATCCGTCCGTCACTCTCCACTTTCGTGCACTGCGGCTTTGCTACGTCATGCAAAGCACAAGCTAGAAACGCTGTTAACTGATCTTGCCGTTCCAGTTGCTGCCATTCTGCAGATGAAATAAGCGCCTCGCAGACCATACGAGTATGGGTCGCCACATCTCCCTCTGCGTGATGAATCGGATCTTGCATGCATCCAATCATTGGTTTGACCCAATCAAGCCCGCTAAATTTTTCCTGCCAGTTGAGCTCGTAATGAGGTGGGTCTGGGCAGAGCGGTGAAGACCAGCATTCATTTCTCCCGGTCTTGTTTGCAGAATTAGTTTTCATGAATTGACACCCCTTCCTGCAGAATGTTGGGGATAATTGGTCGATTAAGCCAGTGCGTTTCGGATTCATGTACTGCTGTAAGAAAGCTCTCTCGCACGAATTTGTAGCGTTCTTTCACGATACCGTCTTCCTCTACCTTTATATATAGACCTTCCATGTAATTGCTCTGGTCTGTTTCTTTGAGAATTAGTTCTTCCTTTTGTCCAATTCGATTTGCTTGTTTTTTCAAATTATTGAGATGATTCTTGCTGATAAATTTTGATGGACCCAGATATGAAAGCAACTCTTTGTGTGATTTCAATTTGCCTGAATGCAATACCGTGACTGAAACCACTGCCAGACCAGCAAGAAGTTCAATACGTCTTTCCGTACTGAGAAACACATTCTTTTCGCGGTCGAAAATATCAAATTCCAGGAAGAAATGCGGAAGCTGATCGTAAAAGACGGTATGCTTGGCATACAACCATTCACCATAGCAAATGTAACGCGAACCAAGTACATCATGAAAGCTGCGTGAGTGTGTCGAAGTCCACTGCTTAAACAAATGGAAGTGTTTTTCGCGCTCACCACCAACGAGGAAATGACCACGGCTTTGCAGCAATAGCTTGCCTTCTGCATTAAAGCTAAAGGCTGAATTTGCCCCATCCATTTTTTCTTCAATAACGAGATGCCTGCCCGCTATTGATGAAAACGGGACGTCATCCAAGTCTTCGTCGCCGTGTTGGAATCGAGAACCCTGGATATGATGAGTGCGTGGATATTTTAGTAGCTCCATTGCAATTACCAGTGTATTAGTTTCAGCTACTTAGATTCGCCAGCACAATCATGTGATTGAGCACATAATGGAAATTCATTTTGTTGACACCGCATTTTTTCAGCAGTGTTTGGATTGTATCCTTGTCAAACAAATGGATGTGCTCATCATTATCATCCTCATGGGACGGAACCGAAATTATGAGGAATCGCCTGGAAACACGCAGCGCTGACCTGATTGCTTTTTCCGTATCTTGAATATGTTCAAGAGCTTCGAGAAATGTAACTACGTCAAATGAGTGGTCTTCGAATTTTAAGTCGCAGATATCAGATTCGACTGCGCTTAGCTGTGTAATTCCGCCGGCATGGACAGCGTTGAGATCGCGCACTCTGATCGGACTCATATCAACGCAAGTCAATTGAACGTCGGGAAAGGCATCCAGAAATGGCCAGATAAAGACTCCTCTGCCGCTGCCCAGATCCAGCATGTTTTCCGGCTGGATATTTTGCAACATGCCAAGAACGCTTTGCACCCTGGCGAGCCCCATGGTTTTTTTGAACTTGTGAAGATTCAATCCGCAGGTTTTTCCCAGAAGTATGAGCTCCTCCAGTTGAGCCTGCGACAGTTCTTCCAGCGGAGCAGAAAGAAGATACGTCTGCTCTGCGCCCAATCTCTCCTTGAGGTTCACCGTGCCGCTCTTATTTTGTTTGCTCTTCTGCCGGCTTTGATTCGCCGGTTTCTGGTCATCTGTAGCAAAGTGCCCGCGAACGAAATTTGTGGCAAAGTGCCCGCGAACGAAAGCTGCCGCGAATTTACAGAAATACTGGTTTGCAAGCTCAGACATAATGCCCCCGGAGTTATCACTCTTGCCACTATAGTTTCTCACTATTCATCCGCAAAGAGTTAGGAGGATCTTTAATTCTAAAGGGCGACGCATGGCGTCGCCCGGCGTCGCCCGGCGTCGCCCCTACACATAGTGCTTCCATCCGTCGAGAAATGGGGAGCTGTACTAGCTCATTGTGTGTAGGGGCGAGGCCATGCCTCTCCCGGTTCTGTTTTCCGGGGACCGTGTCACACAATCGTGACCTGCTGTGCTATTCTGGATTAAGTACTGCATTTTCTCATTCATGGGCAAGCACGAGTAACTAAAGCGAGGCTGTTTTGCTTAATTTCCTGAAACGCTTCCTCAAGGTATTAATTGAGTTCCTAATGAAAAAGCTGAATGAACTAATTCAGCGGTGGGCTGTCGGTGCGATGCTCGTGATCGGCTTTGTCATTATCATTGCCGTGATTCTTGTTTGGATGCTGATAAAGGGCTCTTCTTAATTTCCGAATTTGGACGCATGGCCGCGGGAGCCCTTGGCGGCCCAACGCTGAGCGGTTTGAGCTGAAGAATCAAAATGGCGAAACGAGTATCTTTTCTTTGCCGCCAGCCTTCAAGTTGTCTTTTACGCAAGCGAAAATATTCTTGCGAATTTTTTCGAGCTGCTCAACATCATTATAAATCTGCACGGCTTTGTTCTGTATGTCAGAGTTGTTTGGTGGGTTACCGTCAAACATCGGCAGCAGTTCGTCGAGATGCTTGTTCATTTCCTTAGTATTCTGGCTCCATCCATCCCAGGCTGGGTTCAGAACAGCTTGCATCGACTTTGGAATTATGAGTTGCTTGGAACCAGATTCAATTTCTTTGGCGTCCTTTGATATTTCCCTTATAACTGGTTCCATAATTCCAAGGTAAAACACCAACCACTGCTGCCGCGCCGGCAAAAATGATTTGTTCTTGTAATTCACAGGAATAGACGACAGGGGTTTATATTCGGAACTGGCATCGACACCTGCCGGAAGCCTTGCCGCCTCCTCGTATATATTTATCGATTGCTCTTTTATAAAGCTCAACAAGATAGCAGTATCATTTAAATCGTTGAGTGAAAGCACTTCCAGTTTCTCTTTCGCATTTGGATCTTTATTGCTGGGCACCGTGCTTGATGGGGTGCTTGTTGAGCTGCTGGAAGATTTGTCTTCGGCATTTCCCGCGTTGCTATCCGCAAGTGCAGGCATCTGCAAAGCTAGGCTTGCAAATAAGACGAGTAATGCCGATACCATGGGCCGGTTGTGGTTCAATCTTGGAAATATCACTTGTCTTTTCTCCTGCTTATTGCAAAACCACATTTGCTATTACAACTTAAATAAATCATCGCTGAGTCCCGCGTTTATTTTCAAATTCTTGAACCAGGTCTGGGTTTTTCCTCCGTCAGCCTTGTAGCTGTCCCAACGAATTGGTACACGTTCTTCAGCTGATAAATAAACTCTGTAGAGAACTGTATTTTTCGCATCGAGAAGTTCCATCATGCGAATCTTTTTTTCGAACTCCGAGTGATTCATCGGGGCACTCAATCTGCAGGTGCATCCGTGCTCAACTTGATCTTTCCAATACAAATATAATTCTGGAAAATCCGCATGTGTCACGTTTACACCGCTCGGCAGGATGAGCATGCGCGAGTCAGGGTCAAGGTTCATTTTGATCGCCCCCATCAAACCTCCACCCCTTGCAGTGATTTTTCCGTCGCGTCCGCGAACGATAACAGATCCGTCACGAAACCCTCCACCGACAACTTCCAGTCTAACCGTCGGTCCCTTTTTGTAGAAGAAACGAGAAGCCGAAATTGTGGTTTTCCCGGGCTTGAAATTATGCATTTCACTGAAGCAGGAGTAATCGGTCCAGCCTAGTGACTCTGTGCAAAGCCTTTGCAGCTCGTTCTTGCCATCCTCATAAACGGCTTCTTGTTCAATAGCAGCAGAAGAACTCAAGCTGAAGCCAGCAGTTAACAGAATGGCTGCCAGGGAGCATTTCAAATTTGCCCAAGTTTTCAAATTCGCGCCCAGGTAAGTAGCGCCTTTATATTAGCATTAGCTTGACAATGAGGACTGACGCGAATTACCAGTACTTAGTTCTCTCTTTCAAGCTTGGCCTCTTTGAATACACTATGTCGAGATTGTTCTGCCATATGCGTTCGCAATCCGGATTGGAACTTTTTTTGTCTTTTTTGTAATAGCACCAGGCTCCGATTGCTTCGTCAATGTCTTTGTCCTTGCCTAAATAGGTGAACAGTTCAGGCAAATACTCGTCTGCTAAAGCGTATTTATTTTCCTCCATGTAAAAATCGATTATTCGCATTAACAACTCTGCGCAGGTCATGTCCTTTTGCTTATGTAGCCTTCGGATTCGTAGTTCATCCGTTTTCAATTTCAGCTGCTTTTGGTTAATGGTTAACTTGAGCTTTTGATCATTGCTATATCTGGTTTGCTCCCATAAATTTTCGGAGAGACGCTGTTCTACGTTCGCGAGCTCCAGTGAATCTGCTCCGTAATACACACGTGCTACTTCAGAAAGCTTCCAGAACAGATTCTCAACGATTACAAACTGACCGGGAAATCCAGTTCTTGCAGTTTGTTCAATATTGTTGTATGCAGTTAGAAGAACTCGGTTGTCTTCTTCATTTGCTTCTGTGTTTTTGTTCTCAAATTTGTTTGTGGCTTTTTTATTGTTAAGCAAAATGCTGCCTACTCTCATGGATTGTTTGCGTTCAATGATAGCTGCTGCTTTAGCGTAATCAGAAGCCATCCTCACGGCGTTATATGAATCAGCTGCCAGTCTGGCTTCCGGCGAAGAGTCAGGATCTTTTTCGGCATTCAGCCTTCTAAAATAAATATTTGCTCTGACCCAATACATTAGATCAAACACCCTGAGGTCTTGTTCAATGAGCGCATCGAATTTGTATCGTTCCAGCATGCCTATCGCTTGATTGGCGGTTCTGAACGCCCTTTCGTACTCCTCATGGGAATAGGCGCTTGTAGCAAGGTGTGTCAGCCTCTGCAGATCTTTTCGCTTTTCCTCATCTATGAGAAAGTCGGGGGCGGTATTTAATACTATGGTATTAGCCGCTTCCCTTCTTTGCTTTTCGCTTAGCACCAAACCGGTAGCAACGGCAAGCGCTATGCAAATCATAAAACCCAGCCACAGAAACGAGCTGTTTTTGACTAGCTTTCGTTTAGCAGATTTCTCCACTGCCAGCAATTTTCCGAGAGCATCCGTCTGGTCTTTTCTAACTAGCTGAAGATCC
>JBIKOL010000106.1:0-31706 GCA_044358055.1 Obscuribacteraceae bacterium (SeqCode) | reverse complement strand
ACCATCTCAAGGTGTTCATCAGATCTGTCTGCAAAAATTCGGCAGAGCGCGCGTACCACATTCCATATTGCACGCTGGCCCATGTTTGCATCAATCCGACTGGCAACAAGCTTACTAGCACCATTAGAGCAAGCCCGATGTTCGTTGCCCAGAATGCATAATTCAGGGCTCCGGTTTTCCAGACCTTGTTTGTTGCCAACCCCTTTAAGCAGAAGAGCATTAAGCCGATTCCAAGCATACCGTAAACACCAAATAGAGCACTGTGGCCATGCACCGGAGTCGTGTTCAAGCCTTGCATGAAATACAAAGCAATTGGCGGATTGATCAGGAACCCAAACAATCCCGCGCCAACAAGATTCCAGAATGCAACTGAGACAAAGAACAATATTGGCCAGCGATATGCCGCAACCCATGGACGTGCGTTGCTTAAAGTCAAATTCTCGAAGGCTTCAAATCCGATCAGAACAAGGGGCACAACTTCCAATGCGCTGAAAGTGGCTCCGAGTGCCAGGACCGGTACAGGAGTGCCTGTGAAATATAGATGGTGGAAGGTACCAATTATGCCACCAGCCAGGAAGATAATAGTTGAGAACAGAACACTTGATGTAGCGGTACTTGTACGTAGAAGCCCCATTCTTGTGAACAAGAACGCGATGACAACCGTGGCAAAGACCTCGAAGAAGCCTTCAACCCAGAGGTGCACTACCCACCAGCGCCAGTATTCCGCGATGGCTAAGTTTGTGTGCCTTCCCCACATCAAACCTGCCCCGTAAAATGCGGCGATCGCAAGAGTTGAGATAAAGAAGAGAGTGAGAAGATGTTTGTTCTCGGTTGGTGATTTCAGTGCCGGCCAGAGTGCCCGACCCATCAGACCCAACCAGATAAACAAACCCGCAAACAAAAAGATCTGCCAGAAACGTCCCAGGTCTACATACTCATAGCCCTGGTGTCCGAACCAAAAACTCGCTTCCAGTCCTAGCTTTTGCTGTACGGAAAGCCATTCTCCTGTAAGTGAGCCCACGACGATTATGAGTAAACATGCAAACAAAATATTTACACCTGCACGCTGAAACTTAGGTTCGTAGCCTGATACCGCAGGGGCGATAAATAGCCCCGTTGCCAGCCAGGCAGTAGCGATCCAAAAAATTCCCAGCTGGGTATGCCATGTGCGTGTAACAACGTAAGGAAGCCACTTCGCCAGCGGGATTCCGTAAAATCCTGAGCCTTCGACACCATAGTGTGCTGTTATGGCACCGAGACCTACCTGCACCAGCAGCAGTGCAGAGACAACCCAAAAATATTTCAGAGTTGCTTTCATGGAAGGGGTGGGCTTCAATGCAAGAAGAGGATCGTGTTGTGGAATTTCGTGACCGCTTTCGCCTGAATTTCTTTGGCTGGCGAAGTACCAGGCCAGGGCGCCAATTCCTGCAAGCAAAGCTACGAAGCTAATGACCGACCATACCACTATATCTGGCGTTGGTTCGTTAGCAATGAGTGATTCGTGCGGCCAGTTATTAGTGTAAGTTATGTTGGAATCTGGGCGATTAGTTGAACAAGCCCATGATGACCAGAAGAAAAATGCAGAAAGTTGCTGCCGCATTTTTGGATTATTAACCGTGTTAGCGTTCATGGCATATGCATTACGCAGTTTGCTCAGAGCAGGATTGTCACCAAAAAGATCAAAATAGTGTGCGCAGACCTTCTTAATAGCTTCAGCCCGCAGCGGCGATACCGTAATTGCGCCGCTGTTCTTATCATATGTATTCTGTCGAATTTCTGTTTGCAGCCTGTTTTTTAGCGCTGCCTGCTCCTCGGAACCGAGCTGCTCAAATTTCTTGCCATAAGAGTTTGCCGCGTAAGATTCAAGCATTATGACGGCTTCTCGATGCAAAAAATCTGCAGACCAGTCAGGTGCAACATAGGCCCCGTGCCCCCAGACGCTGCCCAACTCTTGCCCGCCTATTGACTGCCAGACGTTCTGTCCTTCCTTTACGTCTGCACCGGAAAAAACAATTTCTCCAGAAGAACTTTTTATAAGTTCTGGTAATGGCGGCGCCGTCATATATATCTGCACGCCGTAATAAGCAAGTGCTAGGAAGGAAGCTACAATTACAAAACAGAGTGACGCCCAGAGGGTCCGGTAACGCATTTAGTTTTTCTCCTGCTGCGACCTTCAGAAGGCCTGATTGATAAATAGGATTGTACAGAAAAGGGCAAGCTTCTTATTCAGAATATAACGGTACTTATTTGTTTGCTGCCGTCGTCGCGACTCAGCGCTTCTCGGCATGCATCAAGCCGTTTTGCTCACATGCTTAATTGCGTGCCGGGACCTCGCTTTTGTCTTCTTTCTAAGAGTTGATTTCTCATTGCCGAGCACAGCGCATGAACATGTTTCGAAGAAAAATTTTGCAGCGCTACATTGAGGGCACTGCCAGTCCTCATCTAGCGAATCGAATGTTTTGGACTTTTCGTCGTAAATGTAATCGCAGAGCGAGCATATGTATTTCATGGCCTCGTTCCTTTTTACTGGATAATTGGACCTTTATATCCATAATAGCAGTTCGTGTGCTTTAGTCAAGTCTCAAAAGCCAATATCTGTGGTATTTTATATATTAAGGTCTAATTATCCAAAAGAGGCGCTTATGATTTCCCAGACAGCCGAATATGCTCTGAGAGCTATGGTGTTTTTGGCTATGAGAGCGTCAGCTGCCACCAATGAACAAATTGCGCAGGTGACAAAAGTTCCACCAGGTTATTTAAGCAAGATTTTGCAGCAGCTCGGAAAAGCCAAACTGCTTGTTTCGCAAAGGGGGCTAGGTGGTGGGTTTGTGCTGTCAAAACGCACGGACCAAATTTCAGTTCTTGATGTTATCAATGCTGTTGACCCGATTGAAATAATAAAAACATGTCCGCTGGGAATCGAGTCTCATGGCTTCACCTTATGCCCACTGCATCGACGCATCTCAGAAGCAAGTGCTGCTGTGGAGAGTGCTTTTGCAGGCACGACTTTGCAAGAACTTGTGGAGGAATCAAAAGCTCCCTTGTGTGCAAGCGTGCCGCTTACACCTTCGAAGCCCGCTGGAACACAGTAAAGGTGTTTCTAAGATCAGGACGGACGAGTGTGTTTGCTTGCTGTAACGCTAGACGCCAGAGGCAAGATGCTTTTTTGAAGCGCCTTGCGCTTGCATAAGAGCAAATTTTGCAGTGAAATGCCGTAACTGAGGAGCTTCCCAGTTTATCTTCATTCCTTTAATTGCGTTGCGCCTTTCATATACGTTTCTGACCGCTTCAATAACATAATCATAATGGCTTTGCGAATAAACTCTGCGCGGCAGAGCAAGACGCACAAGATCTTGACGTGCAGCTTCTTGCAAGCCATCGGCAAGGCTCTTTCCAAACATGACCGTCCCAATTTCGCATGCTCTGATGCCTGCTTCCAGATATAGCTCGCATACAAGAGCCTGTCCGGGCAATTCCGCAGGCGGAATGTGCGGGAGTAAAGCTCTTGCGTCGAGGTAAATCGCATGCATTCCAGGGGGGCGAATTATGGGAATGTCGTTGGCAATCAGTCCATTTGCCAGATACGATGCTGATGCCAGCCGGTAATTCAAGTAGTCTTCATCAGTTGCTTCCCATAATCCTGCGGCAATTGTTTCCAGGTCTCTTCCTGCCAGCCCACCATAAGTAGGAAATCCTTCGCTAACAATCAAATTGTTTTTCAATTGTGCGGCCAGAGACTCATCACGCAAGGCGATGAAGCCACCCATGTTCGAGAGCCCGTCTTTCTTGGCTGACATAAGACAGGCATCAGCAAAAGAGAAAAAGATTTTTGCTATTGAACGCACCGTGCTTGCTTGCATTCCTGCTTCGCGTTTCTTGATCAAGAAAGCATTCTCTGCAAATCTGGCAGCGTCGATAATCAGCGGCTTATGATATTTCTTCGCCAGGCTGCTGAGAAGATTGACATTGCGCATTGACACGGGCTGCCCGCCGACTGCGTTGTTAGTAATTGTCAGCATTATGAAAGGCACACGCCAACTTTCTTTCTCCAGCAATCTGCTGAGTGCTTCAATGTTGATGTTTCCTTTGAACAATTCATCATCGTCTTCAACTGTCGGCAAATCCAAAGCAGTAGCGCCAAGCAATTCTATATTTGCTCTGGTCGTATCAAAATGAGTATTACTGGGCACTATTTCACCAGGCTTTACTGTCTGCCCAAAGAATATTCTTTCCGCTGCCCGCCCTTGATGTACCGGTATGACAAAGGAAAAACCGAATATCTCTTTTACCGAGCTTTCAAATTTAAAGAAGCTCGAGCAACCGGCATATGATTCATCTGCTTTCATCATTGCAGCCCACTGCTCGCTGGAAAGCGCAGACGTTCCGCTGTCAGTTAGAAAGTCGATAATAGTGTCTTCAGCTTTTACCTGGAATAAGTTATAACCGGCAGTTTTGAGAATCTTCTGGCGTTCTGCTTTGGTGCTAAATTTAATCGGCTCGACGACCTTTGTTCTAAAAGGCTCAATAACAGTCTTCATACAGATAATTTCCGCTGGGTGTATGTAATGTCCATTTCAAGAAGGACCTTTCATATTTTGCACCCTGCTAAGTATCCGCTTCCATCATCCTTTAGATGGATTCGGCGCGGGAATCATCTATTTATTTAGAGTATCTAAGCTTTTTTGGGCTCGCCGTTGAGTATTTCATCTACCCAGGAAAGAACTGCCATCATAGAAGGAAAGCCCAGTGTGGTAACAGACAATAGAATGACGTGTCTTATTTCCTCAGGACTTGCACCAGCCTCAAGAGCACGGCGTGTGTGCGAATGAACCGCTCCTTCCATTTTGGCACCGGATGCGATACCAAGCTTTACCAGTGCGATCTCTTTCTTGCTTAAAGGACCAGACTCCGCGGCTGCAACACCGAGTGTTTCATAGGCCTGAAAAATCTTGGGGTAGTTTTCCTTAAACTTGAGGAAGCGCCCGGGAAGTTTGCTCATTTTACTTTCTCTGTTGGCAACGGAGTGTCGACTGTCAGGCCAATCAAGATACCGCATTCGCTCCTTTTTTGCCAGCTTCCACATAATTCATTCTTTGGAACGAGAATTTGTTTAAGGGCAAAAGCTACTATTACAGAAGTAATGCTGCTGCGGAGGCTGCCATGGTCAATTTTAATTTGAGCGACGAGCAAAAACAGATTCAAACTCTTGCCAGAGAGTTCGCAGAACGAGAAATCGTGCCTAAAGCAGCTCATCATGACCAGACGGGTGAATTTCCTCGGGAAATATGCAAAAAAGCATGGGAACTTGGCTTGATGAATGGCCATATTCCGGAAGAATATGGCGGGCTTGGCTTAGGAGTTTTTGACTCCTGTCTTGTAGCTGAGGAAATTGCCTTCGGCTGCACGGGCATAGGAACTGCAATGGAAGCCAATAATCTTGCTCAAGCGCCGGTGATTGTAGCGGGCTCTGATTCTCAGAAAAAAGAGTTCTTGACACCGATGACTGAAGATCTGCTTTTTGCAGCATATTGTGTAACTGAGCCTGATGCAGGTTCGGATGTCGCTGGCATAAAAACCGTGGCTAAGCGAGTTGGTGATGAATATATATTGAATGGTAGCAAAATGTGGATCACCAACGCAGGCGTTGCGAATTGGTACTATGTACTTGCTTATACAGATCCCAGCATGGGGCACAAAGGCATGTCGTCTTTTGTACTTAGGGCAGATAGCCCTGGTATTGCTATTGGCAAAAAGGAATTGAATATGGGACAGCGTGCCAGCGATACGCGATCCATTTCTTTTGACGATGTGAAAATACCTGCGGCAAATTTGCTTGGAAAAGAAGGACAGGGATTCAAGATATCCATGGCCGCCTTTGATCATACACGGCCGCTCGTTGCATCTGCAGGAGTTGGCCTGGCCAGAGCCGCCATGAGTCATGCTGTTCAATACGCTCGCGAACGAAAAACATTCGGGCAGGCAATTGCTAACTATCAAGCAATTAGTTTCATGCTTGCTGATATGGATAAGGACATTGAAGCGGCTAGGTTATTGTGTTGGAAAGCGGCATCACTAATTGATAACGGTTTGAAGAATACAAGAGAAGCTGCCATTGCTAAAGCTTTTGCAGCAGATATAGCCATGCGTGTTGCTATTGACGCAGTACAAATTTTTGGTGGCTATGGTTATTCGCGTGAATATCCTGTTGAAAAACTTATGCGTGATGCGAAGATTTTCCAGATCTACGAGGGAACCAGCCAGATTCAGCGAGTAATTATAAGCAAGCAATTGCTGGCTGTTTAAGTATGCTCATCTGAGACAAATGGCCGGCATAGCTCTAGACTCTGCCGCTAGCTTTATGATCGCAATATACCTTTGATTGATTCTCTCGGGAAAAGTTCGCATGATCAAAGAAAAGTTCTCAGACTCATCCGCAAGATGGATACGAGGAAGATACCATCGGCGGTAATCGGTATTCCAAGCTTCGATACAAAAAATTCCTGAAAGGGTATCGTTACTTTCTGTGATTAATCATTCGAATATGTAATGCACTGAGGTATTCTTCCATTTTGAATAAATAGAGATCGGGCTCAGTCGGGAAGCTGGTTTCTTCGCGGAAACCGAAAAGTTCCTGAGCCAGGGGGGCTTAAAAAATGCCGAAACATATACACCCATCGATCATCCAGGGTGGGATGGGCGTGGCTGTCTCCAACTGGCGTTTGGCTCGGGCCGTTTCTTTGTGTGGTGAGTTGGGTGTCGTATCAGGCACCTTTTTGGACAACCTGTTGGCCCGACGACTTCAAGATGGCGATCTCGATGGTTCGGTGCGACGTGCCATTAGGCAGTTTCCATTTCAAGACATTGCCGAGTCTGTTTTTCAAACATATTTCATCGAAGGTGGAAAGGCAAAGAAGAGTCCTTACAAATTAGTGCCAATGCATTCGCTGAAATCAGCACCATTAGCCACATCTTTAACTCTATTGGCCAATTTTATTGAAGTCTTTTTGGCCAAGGAGGGCCATGAAGGGCTGATAGGAATTAACTATTTGACAAAGATTGATTTGCCAACTTTACCATCGTTATATGGTGCGATGCTGGCAGGAGTAGATTATGTCTTAATGGGAGCAGGCATACCTAAAGCTATTCCTGGCATATTGGATAAATTGAGTACTGGACAGGCTGTATCATTGAAGGTTGACGTTTCTGGTGCCAGTCCTGAAGACTGTTATGAGCTGACATTCGACCCGTCTGATTTTGATAAAGCAAAAAAGCAGAAACTCAAACGGCCGTTTTTTATTGCCATAGTTTCGTCTTCAGTGCTGGCTCAATCGCTTAGTAAAAAAGCAAGTGGCAGTGTCGATGGCTTTGTGATTGAACATCATAGCGCTGGGGGACACAACGCTCCTCCACGCGGCGGTACAACTGTTGATGGCAAAGGTGAGCCGAAATACGGCAGCAAGGACGAGCCCGATCCGCTTGAGTTCCAAAAGTGCGGACGCCCCTTTTGGTTTGCTGGTTCTTGCGCTTCTTCCGAAAAACTCTTTGCTGCACTGGAGACCGGAGCACAGGGAATACAGGTGGGAACCGCGTTTGCTTATTGTGAGGAGTCAGGAATTAGTCCGGAAATAAAACAACGAGTAATTGAAAAGGTTCTTGATGGAACTGCTGAAGTGTTTACCGACCCTCGTGCTTCGTCTTCTGGTTATCCCTTCAAGGTTGTCAGACTTGAGGGTACCATGTCCGAACCGAACGAGTATGCACAACGTAATCGTATTTGTGATGCAGGTTATCTGAGATCCGCCTACAAAACAGAAAGCGGGGCGGTGGGTTTTCGCTGCGCAGCAGAAGCCGTTGACGATTATGTTAGAAAGGGCGGAAAACTAGAGGATTGCGATGGCAGAAAATGCCTATGCAATGGTTTGTTGGCTACTGCTGGTTTTGCGCAAATTCAAGCAAACGAGTATGAGGAGCTCCCTTTGCTTACTGCTGGAAAAGATCTCTTATCTATACGGCAATTCTTTTCAGAATCTGCCAGATCTTATTCGGCTGCAGAAGTAATTGCCTCATTACTTGGTCGCAAGCTGGCATTGAAAAGCAACTAGCCAGTGCGCCCGTCTCATGATGTTTTGACAAGCCGCCCAAGATCGGATGGACAAAACTGATCGGGGAACCGCACTGGCAATTGGAAAACCACGGCTCCAGGACAAGAACGTAGAATTTGAAAGTTAGGCTCTCAGGTTTGTAATTGTTTTGTAATCAATTTGGCGTCATCAAATAATCCCAATCGGCGAAACAGATGAGACATCTCAACATCATCAGCCGCTTGAGCGCTCCATCCTTTTTCGAAAACCTCCAGAGCAGCCTCGCAATACCGGCTTGCTTCATCGAAGCAGTTTTTCGAACAATAAACATCAGCTATTGAACGAAGCTGCTCACTTATATCATCGTAGTTGCCCAAGAGTTTCTCTCTGATATTCCTGGCAATTTTGCATCCCTTTTGTGCTTCCTCGTGCTTACCCTGTTCACACAAGGCCAATCCCATCTGATTTAGAATCTCCGCTCTTTCTGCATCTGTGATAATGCCCAGGCTTTCAGCCATCGTTATCCCGACGCGATATCTTTTCTCTGCTTCCTCAAATTTACCCATACGAAATGCGAGCAGCCCGAGAACGTAAGTCATCGAGATGAATTCTCGGCTGCTGAATTTCGGAGATTCTTTGGATAGTTCAAGATAGTTATTTATAAAATACTCTGCTTCATTGTAGTCCAGTCTCCGCCAGCTCAATGCGGCAAGCTTCAGCAAGTTTTGCCGGCGTACATCAAGCGAGTAAGCGCCAGATTGGCTCAACTGGTATAGCTCTTTCTGCAATGACAGTGCAAGATCAAAATCACCTTCGGATAATGCTTCCGAATACATATCATCCAATAAAGAAATTGATACTGTGGCTCGTTCGCGATGCAGCACCTCCCTGGCTTTTTCGTAGAATTCACGGGCTACTTTTAATTTGCCCCTGTTCCTGTAGGTATTTGCCAGAAGCTGAAATACTTTTCCACGCAATTCTGCATTTTGCTTTTGTTCTGTTTGCAGCGAGCCATAACTGCGAAATAAAAGCTGCTCGGCAAGCACATAGTTTCCTGCACTCGCTTCCTGCATTGCTGTCTCCATCAATTCGTAGATATTGTCTTCATTCGATGTATTATTCATAGTTCCTCCAACAGCAAAGCCTGGTAAGCTGGAACGCTTGTCGCCGAAAATTTCACCGGTTTCTTTAAAGTTATCACGATAAGGATCGCGCAGAGTGGTGTCATTTATGAAACCATCCAGAGGTTGATAAGCCTTCAGTTTTTTGTTGGCTGTTGAATGAGTGCAGAATTTTCACCATACCGTTTCTGGTAAAACTCGAGCATCTGTTTTCGTTGTTCTCCAGACAGTCCGTTCATCCATTGGTGGTCCGGAACTGCTAGCTCGTTGGCGATCAGTTTCTTCAACTCTTCATCGTGGTTTTTCTCGGCAATCTCTCTGGCAAGGGGCAAGAAATGGAAATAGAAATTGCGGGCTACTTCAAAGGCTCCGTGCCACTGCGTGTAGTCTGGTCCCATCATGCTTGCACCCATGCGCATGCGGCGTCCTTCGTGGTGCCACAGCTCATAGAATTTCCATTCAATGTCACTGCCGAACGGCACCTTTGTATCGACATAATTATGTGCCTTTATGTAATCCATAATTCGCGTTGCCGGTTCCGCAAATTTGCCATTGTAGAGCGCGACCAGCGCGTCATACTGCGCGTAGAAATTCTTGATGTGTGTTGGTCCGTGGCAAGCACTGCAAACATCTTGCATGCGCTTGCGCTTCTCTTCGGCTGTTAATGTAAGTTTCTTTGTTTCGCCCAGTTCATCCAATATTGCTGAATGTGATGTGGTGAGCTTACTTACGATCGGCCTCAGTGTATAACTGATTCTGAGACCTACGTCATGCGTAACTGGCTGTGTTCTTGTTGCCGACATGTGGCAGGTAGCGCATGTTGGGGCGGCCGAATAGTCTTTGCCGACAACCCATGTCGGGTGATCAAGTTTCATATCGGAAAGACGGTTTCTAAAAGCAATTCCGTGCTTGCTTTCATTGTAAATTTCTATCTGCGGGTGATCAGGACCCATATGGCATTTGCCGCAATTGTCAGGCTGTCTTGCCAGAGCTTTGCTGAAGTTGTGCCTGCCATGGCAGGCATTGCAACTACCCATGGTGCCATCAGGATTTATTCTTCCCATTCCGGAATTTGGCCAGGTATCTTTGTCGATCGAAATACCGGCTGATTCCGGTTTCAATTCTTTATTTTCGAATGGCTTGAACTCCTCTACGACAATTTTTTTCATTTCGTCGCGAAGCATGTCTTTTTCCAGCATGGGATCTTTGCCCTGCTCTTTCATCTTGTTCAATGCTCTGGTGGAAATCTCTTCCATGTCAAGTTTGAACTGGCTTCCATCGGTGAAGTTCTTAGTGATCTTCATGCGGCTGCCATGGCATTGTTTGCAGCCTGACACTGTTGCCTGGTGCCCTTCAACAAAAGCTCCCAGGTAATTATCCAGAGAACCGATGAAGAGTGACGCCGTCGCGTGGTGGCTCGCCATAAACTCTGTGGTTTGCTGATTGTGGCACTTGGAACAATCTCCAGGAGTGACGATACTCGAAATATAAGATCCCTTATGCAGCCATGAGTCCGGGTCGCTTTTGCTGGCTCCATGACACGCAGTACAAGTAACCCCCATCTTTGCGTGTTTAGAAGAGTGCCATTGCTCGACAGCTCCGGGGCTCACTACTTCGCTGTGGCATTTTACGCAGGAATCTTGCGCTGGCGCACTGGCCGAATTATTGACAGCAACAGGCTTTTTGCTGCCAGGAACAGCCGAACTCGCCGGAGGCTTTTTCACATTTTTTACGCCTGTTTTCTCTGCTGCAACTGCAGTGATTGTGCAAAGCATGGCAATAAGTAAACAGGACAGAAAAAGTTTTTGGATTTGCATAAGGTTGCCTCCCCTGTGTTTCGAGTATACGAAGGAAGATAATTCGGCAAAACTGGTGACCACGCAGACACTACCCCATAATTCCAGCTGAGAAGCAAGAACGCAGAGGGCTCAGCTATGGAGAGGTATTTAAGGGATGATTTCTACTCAATCGTAGTCCTAAAGTAGATCAGTCTTCAGGCTAATGTGGATATTATTGTCTTCTGGTCTAATAGAAGTCTAAAAGTCTCGGCAAAGGAGAATCGAATGGTCGCATCTCGATTGGTCAAAAGTTTCCAATGGCTTTGTGCAGCAATGTTCGTTTTTGCGTTTGTATTTTCTGCCCTTTCCGGCAGCACAGCAAGTGCAGACGACAAAAATCAAGGCGAAAAGCTGTTCAGCAATAATTGTGCCTCCTGCCATGCAGGTGGCAAGAACACAATAGATCCAAAAAAGCCGGTCATAGGATCCAAAAAGCTCGCGTCGAAAGCTGCATTTAAATCGTTTCTAGAAGTGCAAAATGGAATGATGCCCCCATTCAAGGGAATTGCTGCAAAAGATGAAGCTCTGACTGCCTTATACACATATGTCAAAACCTTGAAATAACAAAATGCAGGAAGAACACAGGCAGCCTTCAAATTTACGGGACGGATTCAGTAGAGTGCTTAATGCACTTGCCAGTCTAGAGCTTACCGTGTTGGCAATAGTGGTGCTTGTGCTTCTGGCTCTTGCCGGAGCCTGGATTCCTCAGCGAGGAAGCATTGATGAGCAAGCCCTTCTCTCCAAGTACGGGACAGAAGGGCTTGCACTCTTGCGTAATTCCGGCTTGAGCAATGTTTATCAATCGATTCCGTTCCTTTCTGCAGTGGCTCTCTTGTTTGTAAACCTGGCCGCTTGCACTGTGGCCAGAATGGCGCCACGGATAAAGCTGCGAGTTCATAATGAAGACTATTACGCAAGCGAACAAATTAGTAATTTCAGCGAACATCATGAATTGAATTTGTCGATGCCTGTTCAGGAGGCGCTGTCTTTTTCGAGAAAGATAATGAACGAACTCGGCTATGAGGTTCATGAGCGCGAAGGAAAGCTGATTTTGGAAAAAGGCCGAACCGGGTGGCTTGCTGCACCTGTAACTCACCTTGGACTCTTCATTTTGCTTGCAGGAGTCTCTATCTCGGCTATTACATCCTATTCAGGCAGTGTAGATTTGATTGAAGGGCAGCAAGCTTTTATCAATGAAAACGTCGATAGAAAGCCGTTGTTCGGCAAGATAGAAGCGCTTAACCTGAAGCTTGTTTCTACAAAGAGAGAGGACAACAAAGACGGCTCGCCAAAGCAATGGTACAGCTCTCTTGCGGTGCTCAATAAAAAGTCCGAGCCTGAGGCAAGTGCCGAGATATCGGTGAATAATCCATGGACCTACAAGAATGTAGATTTTTGCCAGTCCGACTGGAAAATTGCTGGAATCAGAATTAAGCTCGACGGAGAGGAAATGACGGTTCCTCTCGAAGAAGCTGGTCATGACAGCATGGGTGTGCTGCCGATCACTAATGATCTTTTGCTGATCTTTGCTCTTAAAGATGCTCATTCTCCGCTCAGACTTTATTTCAAACACGCCGAATCAAACATGCCTCGTCTTTTTGGTACTTTATCCATTGGCGAGACGACAAAGGATTGCCCTGTTCCAGTAAGTTATGGTGGCACATTGCTCAAATCCGGTATTCAATTCAAATGTGATCCAGGACTTCCTGTTACTTACTGTGCTTTCCTTGTTTTGATGTTTGGTGCCATATTTGTGGCAAGCCCGTCCTTGCGCATTTGGGCTGCGGCCGTGCCTGCTTCTGCCAGTGCTGGCTCCCAAATCACTATCGGCTTTAACGAGCTCAAAGCAGGAGCAATTATGCGGCGAGATTTGAGGTTGCTGATGCGTAAACTTGAAGCTGAAACAGCAAAGCAAAGCCGAGGACGAATCGAAATGGAGGTCAGCAGTCTTGACTCTTGAAGCATCAATTACAAATGCCGCGGGAATGTGCAGCGTCACTGCCTTGTGGATGTATGTCGCAAGTAATGCAATGGCACACAGGCGGAAACTTATTGATCTTATTGCTAAAGGAAGCATGCTTGTTTGTTTCGTGTGTTTGAGTGCAGCAATCGTTGCCCGTGGTATTGAAGCTGCTCGTTTTCCAATAGCCAATCTTTATGAAAGTCTCTTGTTGTTTGCCTGGGGCTTGTTGGCCGCATTTCTCTTCCTTTCTCAAAAAGCAAAACTGCCTCAGCTAGGCTGGGTTACGGCGCTTGCGGTAACTACCGTTTTTCTCTACTCGAGTTGGTTGCCTGCCAGCCAGCATGAAATTCAACCATTAATGCCGGCGCTGGTCAGTTATTGGCGTGCCATTCATGTGCCACCACTTATAGTGTCGTATGCATTTTTGCTTCTGGCAGGGTTGTTGTCTATGGTTCAACTCTGGGTTAGTCGAAAGCGTTGGACCTGTATTTTCGGAATCTTGGCTCTCGCTGTTTCGCTTAGCTGTATTTATCTGGGAACTATTTCCAATGCTGCGGCAGAACTTGTAAAAACTCTGTTCTGGGTGGGAACAACAGGCAGCTGCCTCTTGATGCTCCTGATGTCAAAGAAAGAAGGAAAAGTAGAGTTTGAGCCGACAGATCTGTCCGACAGTGTAGATGAGCTTGCGCAAAAATGCGTAAGTACGGCGTTCCCTTTGCTCACCTTCGGTATCATAACCGGTGCCCTCTGGGCGAATCATGCCTGGGGAGCGTACTGGTCCTGGGATCCAAAAGAATCTATGTCTCTTGCCACCTGGCTGAGTTATGCTGCTTATCTTCATTTGCGCGCACGCACTAATTGTTCCACCTGCAGCCTCTCGACCTGTGCTGTGCTGGGGCTCTTGCTTACAATATTGACCTATCTGGGTTTCAATTTTCTGGGCTTCGGTGGGCTGCATTCATACGGGAAATTAGGCTGAAATCAAGCCGCTTCAGCAAATGGATATGGTGTCAGTAGATATTCCACCTCGCGGACGATTTATAGCTTTTTGTGCTCTTGATTTGAACTTTTTTCTGTCTTAAGGCGTTCAATATTTATATGCGCAGAACGTGACAGGAGAATTTTGTCGATGTTTGCAAAATGGTGGCTTCCGATTGCGGTCGTTTTGATAAGTGGACTTGCAGGAGTTGTATTCATGGGAGTACGCACTTACCAGGATGCACCACCGATAGCTGATTTCGTGGATGAAAAAGAGCAGCTTGTAATTTCACGCGATGAAATTCTCGACGGACAGCTTGTCTTTCAAAAGTACGCACTTATGGATTACGGCAGCATGTTTGGTGATGGTGCGGGGCGTGGTCCTGACTATACGGCGGATGCGCTGCACGAGATTGCGCTTTCAATGAAAAGGTTTTACGAAGGCAAAGAAGCGGGGAGTCTCGATGAGGATAAGAAGGCTGCTATCTGCCACCATGTTCAAGCTGAGTTGAAACAAAATCGCTATGACAGCAGCTCAAAACAGATCGTGATTTCAGAGGCAGAAAGCCTTGCCTTCCAGAGTCTAAATCAGCATTACAAGGATCTATTTTTGACTGACGGCCTTGAGTCAATGCATCCGAAAGCTTATATAAAGGATGTGCGGGATATTAAAAAGCTCAGTTCATTCTTTTTCTGGGGCGCATGGGTGTGTTCTAGCTTGAGACCGGGACATGATTACAGCTACACCCATAACTGGCCATACGACGAAATGGCAGGCAACAGACCAAGTTGGCCTGTTACATTCTGGAGCGTTGCCGGCTGTCTCGGTTTGATGCTCGGACTGGGCGCGGTTCTCTACTTGCGCGGAAGGCTTGACCCTAATGGCAATGGCAGTTCTCCGAAAGAACAATTGATGCCGATCATGACTACGGATTATGTCTCCAATTTCAAAGCAAACGAGATACAAAAAGCAAGCTACAAATTTTTTGCTGTAGCGGCTCTACTGTTTCTCTTGCAGGTACTGAGCGGAATTCTCACCATTCATGACTTTGTCAGATTCACAAGCTTCTGGGGGGTGGACATTGCACCTTACCTGCCTATCACAGTAACGCGAAGCTGGCACCTGCAGCTCTCGTTAATGTGGATTACCAGTTGTTGGATTGGTGCATCGCTTTTTGTTATTCCAATGCTCAGTAAGTCAGAGCCGAGAGCACAGTTGGCACTGACCAATACTTTATTTGTCTTGCTTTTACTTACTGTTGCAGGCAGTGCTGCTGGTGTGTTCATGGGGCCATTAGGCATGCTCAAAGAATGGTGGCTGCTGGGAAATCAAGGCTGGGAATTTGTCGAGCTTGGAAAACTCTGGCAGGCATTGTTATTTGTCTGTCTTGGACTCTGGGCCCTTATACTTTACAGAGGACTGCAGGGTAGCTTGAAAATTGAGCATCCGCTGGCGCTGCCAAACTGGTTGTTTTATTCAGTGTTATGTGTACTTTGTTTGTTCATTTCGGGATTCGTCGCCGAACCGAAAACAAATTTTGTGATCGCTGATTTTTGGCGCTGGTGTGTAATACACATGTGGGTTGAGGCATTTTTTGAAGTATTTACTACTGCATTAATTGCATCATTCATGTACCTGATGGGTCTTGTAAGTCTTAATGCCGCTTCGCGAACAGTTTATCTTTCGACCTTGCTCTTTCTCGGTTCAGGTATTTTAGGCATATCGCATAACTTTTACTGGAATGCGAAACCTGTCGAAACCCTGGCTCTGGGAAGTGTTTTTTCAACACTACAAGTGGTGCCGCTTATTTTGCTGACTCTTGAAGCCTGGAGGCTGGCAAAAGCCCCACAAGGCGAATTGCGCAAAGCAGGAACAAGCCAGATGGAATTCGCTCACGCAGATACTTACTTATTTTTGCTGGGCGTCAATTTCTGGAATTTCCTTGGAGCTGGAGCGTTCGGCTTCATTATCAACTTGCCTATCGTTAATTATTATGAGCACGGAACTTATTTGACAGTTAATCATGGACATGCCGCCCTTATGGGTGTCTATGGCAATCTGGCCATAGCCGCGATGCTCTTTTGTTTACGGTTTCTCAAGCCAGTGGAGAACTGGAATACAAGAGTTCTTCGTGTGGCTTTCTGGGCTATGAACATCGGCTTAATGCTAATGGTGCTGCTTGATCTGTTTCCCGCAGGCTCGATTCAGTTGTGTTCGGTATTAGAACATGGTTTGTGGTTCGCTCGTTCGCAGCAGTTCATCTTATCGACACCATTTCAAACTTTGACCTGGATGCGCATTGTCGGCGGGTCCATATTTGTTCTTCTAGGGGTTCTTCCTCTTGCCGGATTTGTACTCAGCAATCACAAATCAAAGTCAAAAGTCGCCATGCCCCAGGTAGAAACCGTATCTGTCAGCTGAACAGCCTGCTTGATTAACCGTTTGCTTTTGGGCGCCTGCTGCGTCTGTGCGGGCATGCCAATAAGTCCGGTTTGGCAAAGCATTCCTTCTCAAGAGAACATTTGCATTTGAGACAAGAGCTATTTAATTCTTGTTGGAGTATTTTTAATTGCTCGAGTATCGCGCACAACTTAGCTCCATTTTCCGTCAAAGAGTATTCGACCTTAATTGGCTTGCCTTCGAATTCCCGGCGGTTAACAAGCCCGGCCGATTCCAGGCTATGAAGCCTGCGGCTTAGTGTTTTCATGCTCAAGCCCGGGATATGCAGTAGGAACTTTCGCGTTCTTGTGGGCTGCAAGGCGAGTTCTCGCATTATCTCGACGGTCCACTTCGCGCTTATGATTTCCATAAGAACATTGATAGGACAGGCTGATTCGGGTGGTTGTGGTTGCAACATAAATCACACACAGTAGAAATCCTCTTCTATTCAAGCGCATCGATGACACTGGCGTAATCATCCTTATGGAGTAGCGCATAATCGCAGAAACATCCGGTGGAATGATGAAGCGAAGGCTAGTCTTGGCTATTCTGGATATATTGGTCCACAATGTGAAAAAATTATGTCAACACCGTCTTGTTTAAATTCAATGTCTGTGAATCTGAACTCAGAGCATTTCGTGAAAGAGCGCAATCTGATCAGACTCATTGCGGCCTATATTGCGATAGGCCTCTTCTTTATGCTCATACCTGGCACACTACTTGGCGTTTGGAACCTTGTGACTATCAGCAAGCAAAATGATCCGGGCGCAGCGGCTACCTTGTGGATTCAAGCTCATGGGCACGCACAACTTTTCGGTTGGATTGGAACTTTTATTTTGGGTATAGGTTTCTATTCAATCCCAAGTTTGCGAAAGATGTGTTCTACAGCTTTTGCGGAAGGATGGGCTTGTTTGTTTCTCTGGTCTAGCGGTGTCGCTTTGAGATGGTATTCGGCCATCGGCGGCTCAGGCTGGCAATTCTTGCTGCCTCTTTCGGCAGTGCTTGAACTTGCTGCGGTGGGCCTTTTCGTGTGGAAATCTGTTGAGGGCAGCATTCGCAAAAGAAGCAAAAAGGGTGGCAAGCCCTGGGCTCTTTTGCTGATAAGCGGATCTCTGGTCTGGCTGGTATTGATGATTGTAAATGTACAGATGATGCTTGATATATCCATGCATGGCAGTTCGCCAATGGTTCCAATAGCATCTGGAAGGGAATTTTTGTATGTTGCAGTGTGGGGCTGGGTCATTCCAATTGTCTGGGGCTTGTCTGCAAGATGGCTTCCCGCCCTTCTTGGACTGAGCTCGCCAAATGGATTCTGTTTACGCCTTGCAGCTGCTATAAATATTGTGGCAGTAATTGCTTCTGTTTTGCATGTACTTTTTCTGTCTGAGGCTCTCATACTAATATCATGCCTGGGCGTCGTGCACGGACTTCGTCTCTTTGAGCCGCCCGCAAGTTCGGCAAAAATAAATGGAGTACACTCCAGCTTTCCTGTGTTCGTAAGAGCAGCTTTTTTGTGGATGCTTTTTTCCGCTACCCTGTTTTTTATATCTTGCTTCTTTCCCTCAGCTGCTGGAACTGCCGGGGCTGCAAGGCACGCTATTACCGTCGGCTTCTTCTCGACTATGGTTTTTAACATTGGCCCAAGGATGCTACCGGCTTTTACAGGGAGGAAAAAGATCTTCTGCGAAAAATTGATGTTTGCTTCAAGTTTGATTCTGAGCGCGGGATGCTTGCTCCGTGTTTGTTCTGAGATTCTTGCCTATGACTTTTCGATAGGATGGTGCTGGCACGTCCTGCCTATCTCTGCACTTGTTGAACTTACTGCTATGGGTTTGTTTTCAATAAATTTGTTGGCTACTCTTAAACAAAAGCCTTTTCTTGACGAACTTACCGGCGCGAAGGTGGCATAGCCGGCACACCGCAGATAGTGCTTTCTGTGGATTAAATTATTTGTCTGAATGGTGTCCTTAGCACTTACCAGAAGATCAGAAAACTATTTTTGTTCAATTCAGGCGTTTCGGTAATTGACAGGGTCATGTGGATATGTTCATCCACAAGGATGAATTCAAGCACCTACAATCTAAGCAATTTGGTCGTTGTTGTATGAGAAGTCAAAGCCTCAAGATAGCACGCTGAACAATCGGGGATTTGTTGCGCTGGTATCAAAAAATGAGAATAAACAAGAATGTTATTTGTGCATTTACCGCAATCGGCCTACTTGTGCAATCTTCGTTGCTTGCAAACGCTGACGAGCTAAATAGGGAATCTAGCGATTGGGCAACTGAACTTGCAGCTGCCCCTAATTTAGAACCAAATTTACTAAAACCAGTTATTCCAAATTCAATAGAGAGGCAAGAGGCGAAGATAACTCCAGCTTCAGAAAAAATTGAAGAGCCCGACACGCTTGAGCATGGCATAAAGGTCAGCAGCGCGGCCGAGGCTGAGCTCAGCGAGAAGGAAAATAGAGAGCCTGGTCCATTCAAGCAACCCGTGATCGCTTCAGGTGACGGATTGCTCGCCGAACGAATTGGTTTTGAGGATTCTCCATCTGGTAGCTTCAGTCAGATAGACCTGCTCAGCAAGCAGGTCATTTTGAAGGAAATAGAACTGCTTAAACTAAACACTCGTTATCGTGCTGAATCAACCAAAATCGGTAAGTGGAAGCCATGGCGTCAGTTTGCCTATTCGCTTGCGGCCAACACCTTGATAGAAGTTGGTATCTCGCACATTGCTTATGCCCGTTGGAAGTACTGGCGCAGACCGCCACTTGCTACAAAAGCCTTTCTGCGGAAAGGCCCGCAATGTCTTTTGATCGGACATGCAATTCTTGTTGGCGGGGTTTTGATCGAAACCGGGTTTGATATGTGGGCACAACACCAGCAAAATAAAATTGGATTCGACCGAAAGGCATGTCGCAATAAAGCTCTTGCTTTGAAAAACGAAATCGACCAATTGATCAAGGAAAGAGATGCATCAATTCAGGCAACTCCCATGAACTCCGGACAGACAGAGGTGCTCAAGGTAGAAGGAAAGGTACTCAATGATGTGAAAGACTGTGCCGTCGGTGAGTTCTCTCGGCTTGCAGTCAGAGAGAGAAAAATAAAAACTGCCCGCGATGTCGCAAACGTGATGACTTTTACTCAGGCAGCTACTGGAGGGTTTATTGGTTCGCTAGGGAACTTGCTTGCCGTTGTAAATCGAAAACCACGGCTTGCTGTGCCTGCCGGAGTTGGTTTTACTGTATCGGGAGCGTTTATAGTTCTGACACCTCCAGTAGCCAAAATTCTTTCAATCGTGGCTGCCAATCGCGAGAAAAAAGCTGAGGCTGGTTTCTTAGGTGTTAACCCCAAGAGCATGAGCGACCTTGACGCTGACCGCAGCGCACTCGGCAATGCCTTGGCCAACGCCGGTGGCGGTCTGGAAAGTGTAAGAACAAGACTTGACATTTATGCCAGACAAAAAGAAATAATGGATAAGCAGCTGCTTGCGGCTAAGGCTGAAGCTCAGCTGAATAGGCGTGAATTTATCGAAAAGTGCATTTCTAATGGCATCGCTGGCGGTACCAAAATTTCATGGGGTATCAACCTTGTTGTGGCAGGATCAGACTTCAGCAACACAGCGCCGAAGGCTGCTCCCACCTTGCCCGTCCGTCTTGGCAATAAGCTTTATAGAGTGCCTATCCGTACGACAAAGACCCCTGCTCAAATGTTTAGCAGGAGAGTTGCTCAGGGTGCGACAAGCAATATTGCCGGACCTTTCGTAGGCGCGCTTGACGCGGTGCAAAGCAGGTTCAGAGGGGAAGCAAGGGCTCATAAGGCCAAGAAGAATGGTACAGCCCCCGGACAGCTGCTCGCTGCTCGAATGAAGGCACTCGAAGATATGGAAGCTAAGTTGAAATAGTAATGAACGTGGAACATTCAGTGAATGTTTAGCGCTGATTCAAAAGCACCGTATTGGAATGATCCGGATCTTGCAATCTTAAAAGGTTCAAAGAAGCTCGATAGAACTAGCCAGGATCACAGCCACCGGGAGCGCCGCCTTCCAGGCGGCTTTCGGCATTTGAGCAGTTTTCTTGCCTCCGCAGTCTATTTAGATTCGGCTGAGTGAGGCAGTAACACGGTGAATTTGGTGCCCTGGCCAGGCTGGCTCTCGCACTTTATTTGCCCATTGTGGGCCCGAATAATCTCAGAACATAAACACAATCCGATGCCTGTCATTGCTGAGTACTTTCCTTGTGAAGACAGAAGATAGAATCTGTCAAAGATATGGGGCAGATCTTCCTTTGCGATTCCAGCTCCGTCATCTTCGATTGAAACAGCTAGTTGCTTTGCCTCGGCTATTATTTTTCCGGTCAAAGAAACACGTGACCGCGCAAATTTTATTGCGTTCTCGATCAGGTGGAGAAACAGTTTTGCCAGTTCTTTAGCGTCGGCGGTAACAGTAATATCAGGTGGAACCTGTATATCTAGAAGCAAGTTTTTCTCGCTAGCTTTTAATTTCAGATCTGCCACTTGTTGAAGTATGCTTTCTAAACTCTGTGTTTTGAAACTAAGCTCGCTGTTAGAGTTTTTGTACCGGTACAGGTCAATAAGCATGGCCAGCAATCGGTTGATTTCATAGTTGCTTTCGAGCAATGCCTTTGCTACCTTAATCTGCTCTTCAGTCAGAGGACCAAAAACGCCATCAAGCAGCAGCTGCGCTGTTCGTGTGTTAGCCAGAACAGGTGTGCGCAGGCGATGGTTGATCACTGCAAGGAAATCCTCTCGCTGCTGCAGCAAGGTCGACTGGAAATCCCGCTTTTGCTGCTCGTTATCTTCTGTTTGCGTTTTAAGCTGAAGGGTTCGTTCTTGCAGCTGGATCCTAAAATGGTCGCGCAGCAATTTTAACTCCTGCTCTTTTCTCTGCATAATCCACCAGACAAATACCATGCCACCAGCGGTGGCAAAGAATCCTCGGGCAAAGTGCAAAAGGCGAAGGAAGGCTTCCTGTTTAAAGTAAAAATTCTCCAGCATATCCAGACCCAGAAACACAAAAAAGCCAAGGGTCACCCCGACAATTATTGATTGCCGTGGTGACCACTCGTTGGGTCGAAAATGCCGATATAGGCGGTTCACTTCTTGCACATAAGAATCCAGATTGTTATGTCTAGAAACTTATCGTTTTTTTCTCTGTCCTGCATCAGCCGACAGAATAATTTCCTTTTTGACACCTTCAGACTAGTGAGTATGAGCCAACGTTGCGGCGGGCGGCTCCGGTTCGTAACCAGCCGAAAATGTTTCAATGATGCGCTTTGCTCGGCGTTAGACTCACGCTCTCTACTTTGCCTTGGACAGCCTCTACTAATTGGGGCGTAATTTTTTCAATAGTAGCGATGTGATTTTCTCCTGCGCCAGAAGACGCCAGCAGAACCCTATCTCCGCATTTGATTAGTTTCTTTTCTATGGCTTCGAACAAATTGACGGCGGCGCTACAACAAGCAATGTTTCCGTAGCTGCTAAATGATTCATAGAACTTCTCCGCGGGTATACCCAGAGCTTCTCGCCAGGCGTTGGCAGCCCAATGCACGGGTTGATGCGTTACGAAAAAGTCTATGTCTTTGATTTCTAACTGCGCTTTCTGCAGCAAAACCCTAACCAGATCTTTCATATCCTGTTGTGAGTTCCTGGCAATCTCGCGGGTTGCCTGTGGATTATAAAACGTCACAAATTCCTGCTCATAACGGGAGCTTTGAGCGGTTTTCTTTAGCAAGTTTGGCTCACGTTTTTCAAGTATGATGCCGTTATGTCTGCTGCCGTGACTGCTTGAGTGCGACGCCACGAATCCCTCGTTTTCTTGTACTGGTGCCACAACTCCGGCTACTGCGGCATCTCCTGTGTTTACCGAAAAATAGGATGATTTGTCGGTGACCAGTGAATCGATATAGCTTGCAACAATCAATATCTTTTTCTTGATGCCCGCTCTTACCAGTGCGCTTGCGAGCTCAACCATGGTAACAAACGACGAGCAGCAAGTATCAACTTCATAGGCACCAGCGTTATTCAGCTGAAGTTTATGTTGAACAAGCGACGCATTTGGCGGCAAAGGCAGATCTGGAATTTGAGATGCGGTAAGCAACAGATCGATCTCGTCCCGTTCAATATTTCCATTAGCCAGCGCAATTGCACCTGCCAGTGTCTCTGCGTCAGAAGGCAGCATTGGATGCGGAATCATCGAATTTATAATAGAATCGGGATCTGCAGGCACTCTCCGCCGCTCCTTCGTTCCTTGAAATGGATCAGCCTTTTTTGAGTCTGGCAACAGTTCCAGCCATTTCTTAAACCAACTTTGCCGTTCCCAGCCATCGTAGTTTGTTTCAATCCAACCAGGCAAACTATTGTCTGCCTCAATTTGTTCTATATATTGAGCTTGCAATAAAGTCTCATGCTGCAAGATGTTTGTTAGCGCCATCTTCCGCTTGCCTGAGATTGGCTTTGCTGGAATGTACGCACCCATACTTATCAGTCCAGCTGGTTTACACATAATATTAATTTGCCGTTTTGAAGAAAGCTTGTTGCTAAAACTTTAGCAACAGTAAGCTGACTCTGCCAGTGGTGACATGAAAGATACCGCTCTTGCGTGGAATATACATCAATTAAATGCAAGGCTGCCAGGTGTTGCCCAACTCGATGAAGAAAAAAAAACGCTGGTATCTCAGAGGCAACCTCTACCCTGCTTTTTGTCTTCTGTGCTAGCTTGAAACTTAGTTGTCTGCATCGAATATGCCTATACAAGCTGAGCAAAAAATTTGCAACTATGGTGGAAACGATTCTGGCGCCGGCTTTAAGGATCCGTTTCGCCACGGGCAATTTACTGGCCTAATTGCATTGACAAGCTTCTTCCTCTGTCTGGGAATCTCAGCTTTCTCTGGGTACTGGCAACGGTGCTCCAACCAGATCGTTTTCATAAATCTGGTTTTTGCTTCTATTTTTCTTGTAGCTTTTTTCTGTGAATTAAGTCGCTCGGGAATTCGGTTGCGTGCTTGTTCGCTTAGTCTTGCCTGCGTGAATCGAATAGTTCTCAGGCTGAGTGCCGTCATACTAGCCGGCGCGTTCGGCGTTATACCGGTACTGTTAATTGAATGGTTCTATTTACCAGTGTTTGGTCTTTCTCTTGTATTTTTCCCGCTCATGTTTTTTGCATCCGCCATTTGTTTCTTTATACTAGAGATTTCTGAACAGTATCACGGAAAGGATGATGAGTGGCTTTGCTTCGCACGTCTTTTGTTTGAACTACTTCGTGAGGGGCCGGCTTCTCTAGTGGAAAAAAATCAGCTCTACCAGCTTATCACTGATGCTTCAGTTCGTCAGTTGGTTATGGGAGTAATTCTGAGAGTCTTTTTCTGCGCTGTTTATTACCTATATTATGTTCAGAATTTTCTTTTTCTGAACAAGGTAATCGCAATGGTGGAATTCGCTGAGTTCGGTAGCCATGCGAGCTTTTATGGACTTTATTCCCTGGCACTGGCTCTGATTTGTACGTTCGATTCTGCATTGGCTGCCATCAGTTATCTTTCGGCGGGCAGAGTGATAAGTACCCAGATGAGATCTATCGATTGCTCGCCGCTCTCATGGCTGGTCACTCTTGTTTGCTATCATCCGTTCTGTCTGCTGGATATGATGGCTTTACAGGTTTTCAGCTATTCACTTCCTTTTGAATTTCTGAAGGAGCATCCGTTTGTGTGGTGCATTTGCAGTTTGCTCATGCTACTGCTGATGGTATTTTATGTATGGTGCAATCTCAGCTTTGGCGTCGCTTTCTCCAACCTGAGCAATCGTGGCATTGTTGCAAGTGGACCTTACCGTTTTTTGCGGCATCCAGCGTATTCGAGCAAAGTAATTGTGTGGTGGCTGTGTGAGATTCCTGTTTGCCTCTCACATAATTTTGCCGACTCATTATGCAGCATTGTTGGAATGCTTGTTGTTAGCTCGGTATTTTTATTGAGAGCGCTCACCGAAGAGTGCCATCTGCTTGCGGATCCATACTACAGAGATTATTGCAAACTCGTTCGCTGGCGCTTTATTCCGCGCCTCATTTGAACAATCTGGGGACATGAGGGACACTACTGTCATGGCAAGTCGGGACAAATCATAATAGGCAAAGCTAGTGAAAACGAACAGGAGTTCGCAATGCAGACTCGCCATATTTCAACAGACGGCATCAAAATAGTCACACCATGGATGTTGGGCAAACATGCTGATTTTATTTATTTCTTTTTGCCGGTCATTTTTGGCCTGTCTCTGTTTTTTCTAAGCGAATCTGCTCTGGTGAGCAAATCCGTTTTTTGGGCGATTATGCTAGCCACGGGTATGGCAATCGGTCCCTTTCACCAGGGACCCACACTATTCACTTATTTTGATGAAGGAAACCGCCGATACTTTTTTTCCTCCGCTAAAAACTTATTATGCTTTGGTTTGATGCCACTTTTACTAATAGCTGTTTCTGTGAGCGCCGCGTTCGTCTGCCCGTTCGCTTTGTTTATCATTGTCTCTCTCTGGCATATTCAACATCTCGTCCAGCAAAATGTTCGCGTCCTGGATATTTACCACGGCGGAAAGTCTTTGACAAACGAGGCTTTACCTGACCGTGAGCTTTCGGCGACAACACAGTGGGGGGCGGCTATAGTATGTACTCTGATGTCCTGCAGTCGAACTAATTTCTTAGGTCTAAAGGTTCTACCCGGGCTGGATATTTTGATCGGTGCGTTGTGCGTTTGGCTGCTTATCAGATGCGCACAATATTTAATGCATCTGAGTGTTCAGGTAAAGGCTGGGGCGGCCCTGAATATGCCTGCTCTTGCGCTATGGTTTGTGGGGCTCTTTAGCATGTTGCCCGTGGCATTTATGGGAAAAGACTTTTTTGCCCCTTTTCTTGTGCCTCTAATGATTCACTGGATACAGTTCATCGGGATGAATATCTATTTGACTAAAAGAAAATATGTTGAGCAAAAAGTCTGCGGATTGCCCGGCTCACATCCGCTTGCATTTTTGTTGATATTTTGTCTTGCCTATACTCTTGTTTATGTGGCATTGCAAAGAATTGCTGACCCCAGTGCCGGCAGTGAGTACTGGCGCACCATTGCCCTTGGGCTTACGATGGGGCTGGGAATGTGCCATTACTTTCTTGACACTTATATCTGGCGTTTCGATCAACAATTTCAGAAAGAGGCATTTCTTTCATATCTTCAAAAAGATTAGGCTGGGCCAGCCAGCGGAAGGTCACTGGTGGTTTTCAAAACTTTTGCAATGGTGTCTTTGATGAACCCTCCTTAAGGAGGATATTCAATATTGAAGCAGGTGAAACAATCCTCCTTCACGTCGCTTTTTCGAACTGTTTTGAAAGGAAATTTGAAATGAATAAACTTATCTCCCTGTCGCTGAGTGCGCTCATGCTTTGCGCAGTCTTTGCAGCTGCTCCTGTAATTGCCGATGAAACTAAACCAAAGAAGGAAGCTGGTGCAGAGAGCAAAAAGGAAAAGAAAGCTGAGAAAAAGAGCGAAAAAGAAAAGAAAGCAGAAGATAAGTCAAAATCTGAAGGCGAAGAGAAAGCCAAATAGGGTACTTATTTCTTGCGACAGCCCAGCCGAGCCGGGCAGCTTTCGTAAGTCGAGAGGGGAGTCTGCTTGCAGGCTCCCCTCGAATTTATGCCCAGGGGTCATTTCGCTGCTATCGATTAGTCGCCTGATTAGAAGATGCTCCTGGTAACAGCAAAGAAACCACCCGAGGAATGATTTAAGATTGTCTTTCTTTGCGCGAAAATAAAAGTACGAAGAACACTGCGGCAGCTTCAGGCGCTTGCGCTTGGAGCTGCGCTGCTGAGGAGACAATTATGAACGACTTCCTGCCCTCCTGGGTAGAACCATACAAAATCAAAATGGTGGAACCACTCAAACCGACTACCCGGGAGTACAGGGAGCATGCCATCGGCCTGGCTCACTACAATACCTTTCTCTTAAAGTCAGAAGACATATACATCGACCTGCTGACAGACAGCGGTACCGCTGCAATGAGCGATTATCAATGGTCCGGCATGATGCTAGGCGACGAGGCCTACGCGGGTTCGAAAAACTTCTACAAACTGGAAGATAACGTTCGCAAATATTACGGTTATGATTTTGTACTGCCTACTCATCAGGGGCGTGGTGCAGAGCACCTGCTCTCGAAGTTGCTTATAAAGCCCGGCGATTGTGTGCCGGGTAACATGTATTTCACTACTACCAGAGCCCATCAAGAACTCGCCGGGGCCAAATTCATTGATGTTATAGTGGATGAAGCGCACGACCCTGACAATACGCATCCATTCAAAGGCAATGTAGATATGAACAAACTTGCCGACCTTATAGATAGGGTGGGGGCAAAGTGCATTCCTTATATAAGTGTACAGGCCTGTGTAAATATGGCCGGCGGGCAGCCATTCTCTCTGGAGAACCTGCGGCAAGTGAACAAGCTCTGCAGAAGGCGTGGCATCAAGGTTGTACTTGACGCCACGCGAGCGCTCGAGAATGCCTGGTTTATCCAGAGAAACGAACGTGGCTATGCCAGAAAATCATGTGCTCAAATACTCAGAGAAATTTGCGACCTGACAGATGCCTGTACGATGTCCGGAAAGAAAGACCTTCTGGTAAATATCGGCGGCTTTCTCGCGCTTAATGATGAGGCTATTTACAGAAAAGCATGCGAGCTGTCGGTTCTCTACGAAGGCTTGCATACCTATGGTGGCTTAGCCGGGCGCGATATGGAAGCAATGGCAAGAGGTATTGAAGAGGCGGTGGAAGATGCTCACCTTGAAGCTCGCATAGCGCAGGTACATTATCTGGCCGCGCAGTTAGACGAGCGAGGAATTCCAATCGTAAAACCAACTGGTGGGCATGCGGTTTACATCGACGCAGCTGCATTTCTGCCTCATATTCCTCAAGACCAATTTCCAGCGCAGGCGCTTACTGTTGCGCTATATGTAGACTCTGGCATTAGAGCTATGGAAAGAGGAATTGTTTCTGCGGGTCGCGACCCACAGACAGGACTTCACCGATATCCGAAATTGGAATTAGTTCGTCTTACAATTCCGAGGCGTGTGTACACGAAGAACCATATGGATCTGGTAGCATATGCGGTGGCGCGTTGTTTTGAAAAACGAAATGATATAAGAGGCCTGCAGATGACGTTTGAACCAGAAAATTTGCGTTTCTTCCAGGCGCATTTTGAGCCGCTGCCTGCTCCAGAACAACGGACAGTCTCTGCCTTTCGCTTTGAGAGCAACGAGCTGCCTCTAAATTATCAAATCTAGACACTTAGTTTCAGGATTCTCTGATGTACTTGCTGATGTCCTTTCTTTGCTACGCCTATTTTTTTGTTACGGCAGCGATGCTCTTTGCCGCTCTTGTCTTGCTCACTCCATTGACATTCATTTTTGACCGGAACAAAAAACTTCTTCACGAGCTTACAAGTCTCTGGGGATACCATTTTGTAATGCTGAATCCCTGGTGGAAATGTTTGATCGAAGGAGCCGAATACCTTGAGCCAGGGAAAGCCTATGTGATTGTAGCTAATCATCAATCACTTGCTGACGTATTCGTACTAGCTGGCTTGAAACACAATTTCAAATGGGTGTCCAAAGAATCTCTTCTGCGCATCCCATTTTTTGGCTGGAACATGAAATTGAATAACTATGTCAGCCTCAAGCGAGGAGACAGGAAGAGCATAAAGGAAATGATGTCTGGCTGCAAAGCCTGGTTGCAGAAAGGCGTTTCAATTATGATGTTTCCAGAGGGAACCCGGTCTGAGGATGGTTGTATTGGAGATTTTCGCGATGGATCTTTCAAATTATCGCTTGATTGCAATGTACCAATTGTGCCGATTGTAATCACCGGGACACGCGAATTGATAGCCAAACACTCTATTGTTTTCAATTTCAATGCCAGGATGAAGGTGAAGGTTCTTCCTCCTATATTGCCTGCAGCTTTTGAAAAAAGCCCTGGGAAATTGCGCGAACATGTTCACGATTTGATGGTGCAAACCATGGGATGCATGCTGCATGAGCAGACATCCTGAGACAGTTCTTTCTGTGGGAATGAGCAGCAGTTGTCGAAATTTCGGCGATTGATTTACTTTGTTGGTGACAATAAGGTTTCCATCAAACGGATGATCAATAGACTCTTGTTTGCGAAGATAATTGGAAGAGTGATGTTCCGCCATTGACTCGAAAAAATCTGAGATTTCATTTTTCTAAATGATTACAAAGAGGTGGGGGAGCATCACTCCATTTTAAAAAAGACCTGGAACAAAGCGCTTTTTCACGCTAGCACAATATTCTCTGTAATCGGGAAACTGAGAAAGATGTCTTTCTTCAGTAAGTGCTCTCATGATATAGATGGCAGCCAGCGCCAGCCAGCCAAATATTCCCGCAAGAAAACCTGGAAGAGTTAGCATGCTTGGAGTAAGTGCCAGCGCCCAGCCAAGAAGCTTGGCTGAGTATGCTGGGTGTCTGACGATACTGTATGGTCCATGTTTAACTACGCCTCGATAAGAAACGTTTGAAAATTTCAGCCCAAGTGTCAGATCTGACCACGTGTTTATGATGACAAAAAACACAACAGCAGATGAGAGAGCAAGGGTGAGGTTGAAATTGGCATGCCAGAGCGATACGGGCCATAGAATGCTGGTTCGTGAGAGAAACATACCTGGCAAATTGCAAACCGGCAAATAGGCAAGCATCATGAAAGTCCAGCCACTGAATGTGGTATCAGTGCTGCGAATGTTATTTCCGAGAATTCGAAGAGACAGAAGGTAGCCGGCAAAAGGCATGGTTGTGCCGGCTGCCGACGTAAGCTGGATCAAGCAGACATGGATGAGCCCGATAAGAGCAATTAATTTGTTTTGATCCATCACATTAAGCTGTCCTTGCTGCATTGCCGAGACCAGGCTTGCAGCATATTCCTCCCAAGCAGCCCAAAAGTGCAGTGCGCTGGCGAAAAGCTGTGGGACAAAATAGCCCTTAAGCATCAGGTTTCTGCAGAGGTTGAAAAACGCTGTACTGTTGTCCGTTTCGATATTATTTGCTCTCAAGTTTTTTAGGAAAAGGAGCGGGTTAGAGGCGAATTTGCACAAAACAAGCATTTCATCATCTTGTTCAGGATATTTGCCATAACGCTCTAATGCTAAGAAGTAAAAGGGAGCGAATGCGGCAAACAATAAGAGAATTGCAATTAATTCTCCTGTTACGGCTTTAAACTGTTGAATCAAAATACTCGGCGTTAGAAGAATGAGACAAATAAACAGACCCAGGCAGCGCTGGCAAATTCTTGAGAATGCCTGGCGAGACATAGTACGGGCAATTGAAAAGTCAAATGCGTCTTTATATGATCGCTGAATTGTCAATTCCAATGAAATCGCTACAGCAATGATGATAAGAACCGCAAGCAGATGACGCTGTGCTTCAATTATTGCCGGCAGCCCAGAAGGAATTGATCTGCAGGCTAGCAATGCAGCTGCCAAAAAAATTATCGTCAGCAAGAGAAGGAGTGAACATAGGCTTGCCCTTTTGCAAGCAGCAGTTTCAAAACTTCTGCTTTTTGCTGCGATCGTTTGAGGAGCGTCTGTCATGATCTTTGGGATCTCCAGTCATGCGCAGCGCAGGTGGACTTATTCTCGAAATGACACGGAATGAGCGCGCTTAACCCTTTTTCGATTGTCTTATTGAAAGCAAAGTAAGGCATCCATAGTGCGGTGGTTACCCTGCTGTCACCACTCCACCGACGGCGCAAAACAATAGCCATTTAGCAGGATTCTAGACAAGTTTATCCGGTAGTAAACTTTGATCAGATCGGCAGTAGAAGTTCTTCCTGTCTGGCAGGTAACCATCGGAAGTGTACTATGCAAAGTCTAAATTTAACAAAAACAACTAACGTCCTGGTTTCAATTTGCTTGTTTGGGGCTTCAGTCGTCCCGGTTAATGCAGCTGCACCAAGCAATACGTATACGAAAGCGTTCACAACCTTTCCTCAAGCCCAGGTAAGCAAATGGAATAATGCAATGTGTGGAGCGGTTTATCAACTAGCTCCGATGAGACATCAATCAATCAGGCTTGGTCAAATGAATGGCCTGAAAAACAAGGCGGTCAATAAGCATGTGAAGGGGCTTGTTCCAAAATCAACAATTGCTTTACCTCAAGACGATGATCTCGTGTCAATGGATTATCCAGAACCCATCAAAGAGTCACTAGATATGGCTGACACTTGTATGGTTCCAGTCGCCTATCAAACTCATGTCGGTGGAAGCTTGATTCACCAAAATGAGTCAAATCTTGAGAGTTGGGCTTCAACAAGGGTTGAGCAAACCGAAGAGAACAAATTGATTTTTGACAAGGGTGAGACTCTGTTGTCTGCAGACAAACCAAGCGACTTTCAATTTGATTGTGCCCTTGTGCATTTAAAAAAGGGAGCTATTGTGCTATTGCGACAAAGCAATGGTATCAAAAGGGTTGTGAATCTGCATGATACAAAGCGAGACTCTGTAGTTGTAGAAGCAGGTGACAGAAAGGTATTTCTGCGACCAGGACAAGAATGCATCATTGCATGTTCAGATTCTGCACTGAAAAACTTCAAGCGCCGTGATGGCTCAATGCGCCGTTTCTCAAAAGTTACCACCTGCTCTGGATCAGGTGAAGTAATGGGAGTCTGCGAAATTTCGATACCATCGCTATTGAAAAACCATCCCATTGTGAAGTCAATCTATACAAGTTCTGGAGAGAAAGAAAGGCAAATCTCCGAGAAATTGTTGAAGATGTCTGTGTGTCTGGCGCACTTCAGCAGATCTTATCTGGAATATGCACAAGAAAAGTAAGCGAAGAGCTGAGCTCTTGTATTTGTGAAATAATATGCTCTGAGCTTACGGAGAATGAAAATGTCTTTGAAACAGATAGCAGCAGTCTGCATGTGTTTAGCCGGCTTGCTCTTGCAGAATGGCGCATTTGCTGATGACAGTAAGACACAGAGCAGCAGCGGAAAAAAATCTGTCAGTGCTTTGGTCAAGAGTTGCTCAGATCGCGAGCAACGTACATCACAAAAGTTGGATAAACTTATTAGTGATCTAAAGCTTGCCTCTAAATCGAATGATCCAGCTAAGATGACGAGTGCTCTTAATAATGCTCAGTCGGCGCTCAGCTCGCTCAAGAAAGATCACGACCAGGGCCACCAGGCGCTGGAAAAAATTCATCAGAGAATGGAAGATCTGAAGAAAGAGGTTAAGGCCTCTC
>JBIKOL010000232.1:0-9690 GCA_044358055.1 Obscuribacteraceae bacterium (SeqCode) | reverse complement strand
CTGTCTCAGGGGCTGGAAATATTGAACGGATTTCAAATCGTGATGATGTGCTATTTGTTTTTGTTGGGACCGATAGCCGCAGCATTCTTTGCCTGGCCGGCATCTGTAGGGCGCGGGCTTTTCAAGAAAGCCTTTGCAAGCTGGCTTGATGGAGTAATTGTTTTGTCACTATGGAAATTCTGGTGGTGCATTGTATTGCTCTGCATGGTCGTTCGCTTGCAGACGGGAAATGTAAATCCCAGCAGCCAGTACGAAATGTACTACTTCACAGCTTTTATGACGATTCTTTTTTGGGTGCCATTTCAACCGTTTGAATGCAGACCAGGCGACATGGTCGACAAACTCCTCGAACGTGCGCAACAAGCAGGCTATCGTGCTGGGCCGCCGCAAAGAAATTAATGATGGGTCAAGCGGTAATTCTAGAGGAAGAAAGCAAATGCTAGGTGATAAATTATGCAAATCCGCTATCACAGCAACCGCCATGTTGCTGCTGTTTTCATCAGCGTGTTGGTCGCAGCGGAAGGTGGATACGGTTCATATATCCCAGGCCAAATCGCAAGACCTTGATGAGTCATGGGCAGGACCAGCCCATGACCGCAATAGCTCTGCTGGGAATGGACCTGCACTGAACAAGAGCAAGGGCAACAATAACAATAGCAACAGCGTGGGCGGCCTCAGCGGACGCGGCCGCACATTCAATCGCTCGGGCGCCGGCAATCAGTGCTGTGATGATAACCGCACTGGCAATGCAGGCATCTGTGGTGGCATGAAAGGCGACGGACATAAGCAGTCAACGCAAGGACGCGGAAGCCTTCCTGGCAGTGCAATCAATTCTGGAAAAAGCGTCATTGGCAGCTGTGGCGGCGACTGCTCCGGTTGTGCCAGCAAATGTGGTGGCAGCTGCGGAAATCATCTCTGTGGATGCCCATCGCACAACAGCAATAATAATCAGACCGAAGACTTGGGCGACCAGGGCGGCTCTGGATTGGCCTCCCCACAAACAAATCAACGAGAAGCGATGCAAGAATTTTGCGATCCGGGAGCACTCGGATCACTGGACAAATCCTGGCCCGGTGGTAATACTGCGCACCAGAACGGTGTACAGGGACCCGAAGTAAGCAATAAACAAAATCCTGAACAAATTTCCGGGCAGACCTGGCCACATAATTTGCCTGGCTTTACAGCGCACTTTGCACCGGCCGGACAGGCCACGTATCGAAACATGCCTAAAAGCCTGACTCAAGGGGCAGCAGCAATGACGCCTCCATCTGCAAGTGAACTTGTAACCATGATGACTTTGCAGCAAAGTGCCATGGTTGAATCGCTATTCCATCCTAACTCCTGGCTGCAGACTGCCAAAGAAGTCCAAAATACTCAGACACAGGCAAATGCGGACAATAGCGCCAATATGGAAAAGCAGCAAGCTGGCTGTGCCATCGATTTTGTCCGTTCTGCGCTTGAGAATTTTACTGTCGATGCCAACAACCAATGGAATAAACTGCGCAACGAATTGTTCATGCCTATGGCTGTTCTGTTGTTGATACCAGGCGCGGTTGCGACTCAAGCTAAAGCTACTGTGGCTCAAGGTTTCTCTATTTTTGGCGAGATAAGCCCAATTGAAGGCATCTCCCGATCAATAATTTCCATTTTCCTTATTCCGGGAACTTATTTGATAGTGAATTACGGCATTGATGTTTCTAACTCAATTGCATACACTATTCAATCAGAGTATTTCCAAATTTTCGGATCGGACATGTATCGAGACGCCATGTGTGCCCACATTCGCGCCTTTGGCTCTCGCTTGCCTTCAGAAAATAAAGGTTATATTCCTCGAGAGTCAGGAAAATTAGAAGAGCAGGGGAAAAGCCCGCGCGCTAAATTCGAGAGCCGCAATGTTGATGTGAAGCTCGAAGATCCGTGTGCAGGAATCTATCAGGCACCCGAAAGTAAAGCCAACGAAAAGGTACCATACGCTGTCAACGCTCAGCGTGCGGCATACAATGGCATGGGTGCATCGCTGGCGACTACCTGGAATATTTTGTGCGCATTCCAAATGTGTTACTTGTATTATCTCTGGTTTGTTGGACCGATCATGGCTGCTCTCTGGGTCTGGCCAGTGAAGCAACTTCGTGATGCCTTTTCCAGCTGGTGCGAGGGAGTGATTACAATTTGCTTCTGGAGCTTATTCTGGAACACATCAGTTTTATTAATGGCATGCTTCCGTGGAATTGATGATACCGGAACTGTGATAATGAATGCTCTTCTCTGGCTTTGCGTGGCTGCCGTCAAATTTGCTTTCGACTTTTCAGGTCTGGTGGCGGCTGCCCGGTCTGAAATAGAGAAGATAGCGCAAAAGGCTTCTCAAGCTGCAAAATCCTCAAGACCAAAAGGAGATGCCCACAAAAAGATTGAGACAGAAAGTCAACCTGGCCCTGATCATAATTTCCTCGCGCACTCTGAAGCCAAAGAACGCTCCAACGATACCGAGACTGAGCATGGAGGGAAAATGGGGGATCTGGGCGACGCGAATGAGAACATAAGTCGACTTGGCAAAGTCAACGAAGCCAAAACGGGGAGCAATGAACTTGCGGAGGAATTACAGAGTTATCCTCTTGCCCGACTCGGTAAAATAGAATCTACACCGCCTCCTCATTTTGTGCTAGGACCATTAGCCGCGGAACTAGAACAATTAGCAGCGCCTATAATCGCACCCTGGTCTGCTGGCGCTGCTGCCGTTTTGGACTCGCTTGGATCTGAGCTGGCATTTAGTCCCGTTAGCGCCGCGGGCGAGCTGAACTCAGCTGATGCACAAGCCAAAGCAGAATCGAAGCCCACTGATTTGATTAATCTACCTGATTACATCAATCTTCATAGTGTTGAAGCTGCAATCAAGCATCTTGGTCAAAATGCATACGGAGATTTGCCCGTGCCTGATTCAAAAGAGACAGGAAAAATCGGAACCAGCGATCATAAAAATGAAGGTATTGCGATCATGGAAAGCGGATTTACAGGCGGCTCCAAGAATGCGGACGCAATGCTTGCGAATCTCCTGCACATCAATTGGCAAGGCAGCCTGAATCCACTATCTGCGGAAGGAATATTCCATCCCCAAGCCATTACATCTAAAACCGATTCAGCTAATACTTCTATTCTTTCCAACAATAACAATCTTGATTCTCTAGCTTCTGTCGGCGGCGGTCTTAAGCTCGACTGGAGATCGGACTTGGTGCCTACCCTGGCAATTCCGTCAGAGTATCAGGAAATTCCAACGGTCCAGGAGCTGGCTATTCAATCGGTGGATTCAGAGGCGAAACCTTTGTCGCTGCAACAAGCCAATATCATTGATGTAATATCCGGTTCGGCAGCAGATGTGCCAACGGGCGCCACCGCAGATAGTGGCTGTGGCGCGGCTATATATATCGAACGTAATTCGATTGAAGCAAGTGCTGCCGTCGCTGCTGGCGCTTTGGAACTGCCAATAGCAATAAAGGCGAGTAACTGCGTTCAGCCCGCCTCAGACAGCCCCGAGGCTTATCGTGCAAAATCCCAAGCAGCAGAGCCATCCAGACCAGTGATAAATCAAAACCAAAAGTACTTTGACCACATGCGAATATACCATGCCCGTTCAACGCAAGCTCCGCCCCGAAGTGCCAAACAAATATTGGCTGGACAACGAGAGTGGCAGGGTCAAGAATATCAACGCACATCGACACCGGCACGGCAGGCACAAGAACCAATCGAAATACAACGCAGAGCCGATCTTCCCCTGGCAGATCAGGTACGCTATGGCTCTATCCTCCGGCGCGGCAGAGGCAGCACACAGATTAATAAAACAGAGCTTTTGAATAAGCTCTCTTATTCTGAGCATGTTCAACCAAGCTCCAACCCTTTATAAATCTTGATTCTGGTGAACAATTGTAGCTCGGAATTGTTTGTCCCTAGTTGATCGCTGCGCGAAACAGCTTGTCCAGTCGTTCAGAAGCTTCTTTTGCCGCAGTCAAGACTTCTTCGTGCCCGCCAACTGCCTCTTCCGGTTTCCAGACATTTGTAATTACGGATATTGCAGCCGCCTTAGTTTTGGATCCTTCACAAGCAAGCAACTCGGGTACAGTAGACATTCCTACGGCATCGCAATGCAGATGTTTTAGCATTTCGATTTCTGCAAGGGTTTCGTAGTTTGGCCCTAATAACCCGATATAAACGCCAGTTTGCATTTTGCGGAATCCGGAATCTTTTTTGCTTAGCGCATCGGCGACCTGGATTATGTGCTCTGTCAGTGAGTTTTTGCAATCCTCCGGTGGGGTTCCCAACTTGCTCAAAAGACCGGTATTGCGGTATTTGTTATTTAGATGATCTCTATAACCAGTGAGCAACATCAAATCGCCCACGCTGAAATTCTGGTTGATACCGCCGGCTGCATTCGTTAGATAGAGTTGAGCTACGCCCCATTCAACAAGCACTTTTGTCGGAAGAGTGACCACATCCCACGAATGTCCTTCGTAGCAATGGAATCTGCCGCGCAATACAGCAATCAATTTGCCATTGTTCCTCCCGAGAGACAGGGTTCCTGAGTGCCCAACAACACCAGGAGAAACACCAAAAACTTCTTCGTATGAAACGCTTCTGAGCTCGTCAAGCTCTTCGAGAACCTTTACTCCAGAACCTAAAACCACTGCTGCGCTTGGTGTTTCCGGCGAGAATTTTCTAAGAAATTCTACTGCTTCTTGTACTGGTTTTGCTGCTAACTTTTCCATTACTTACCCTCTACAAGATCGTGAATCTGCTTTTGTTGATCGTCGCTCAGTGTTTGATTTTCTGGTACGACAATTCCCAGGACTTTCCAGCCAGCGTGCGCCGCAATCAACATGGAAGAAACCATATTGTAGGAGCATGCGTCGACGCCAATTTCTTTCAGGTTTTTCTGATCATTGCTGGTAGGAACTACTTGGGGTGCTAATCCGGCAATAACTCCACTAGCCAAGCCGCTAGGCAGATCGTAATAGTAGATTTCTTGCACTACTGGAAAACGCTGCCCAATCGGATCGTTCGGACCAAGCAGCGGGTTGTCTCCGCTGAGATTAATATGGTCTCTAACAAGGAGTGGTGCTTTCACATTGCTGTCAATCGCTTTGTCGATAACCACGACAGCTTTGGCACCATCCTTGCACTTTCGAACAAGATCAACAAAATCGTTTCCAAATTGCTTCAGGTGCTGGAACCCTTTATAAGAGCCAGTGTAATCGACGAGCTTGGCATTCTTGAATGCGCCCTTCATTCCATTCTCGGACATCAAACTACCTCTGTTAATTGTGGGAGGAACGATTTTCCATGCGTTGCAGGCATGCCAAACCAGCTTGCAAGGCTTGCCGCGATATCATAGAAGCCTTCGCGAATGCCCACGTTGCCATTTTGATTCGCTATTTTTTCAAGCGACTTTGAGTAGCCGATGATTGGGACGAATTCGCGTGTGTGATCAGTGCCTGGCGCAGTCGGATCGTTTCCGTGATCTGATGAGACAAGTAATAGATCTTCCGGCTGCATCGCGTCAATTATTTGACCCAGCCAACCGTCGATTTCTTTCAATGCTTCCCCATAGCCTTCCGGGTTTCTTCTGTGCCCGTATAGTGAATCAGTATCGACCAGGTTCGTGAAAATAAGGCGGGCCGAATCTGGAGCATGTTCAATTATCTCTCTTCCCGAGTAATCATAAGTTCCATTTATGGCTTTGAGGGTAAGTTCGAGCCCCTCTTTGTTGCTGCCCGTGTGTTGGGCGTGACTCAGTCCTTGCTTGTCGAATATATCTTCGATTTTTCCGATGCCCAAAACACCCGAACCACTTGAAAGAAATTCATCCATGAATGTCACCGCTGGTGGTTTCACTCCCAGATCTCTTCGTTCAAAACTCATGCGCTTGTAATTGCCGGGAGTCCCATTAAACGGACGTGCAATTACGCGACCTACCTTGTATTTGCCATTGAGCATGTTTCTTGCAATCTGACACCACTCGTACTGTTTTGCAAGTGGAATCGTGTCAACGTGGCATGCTAATTGCCATACGCTGTCACCGGATGTGTAGACGATTGGATAACCTGTGCGTTGGTGTTCTTCGCCGAGTTCTTCAAGAATTTGTGTGCCGGATGCTGGTTTGTTGCAGAGAATTTGTCCGCAGCCTGTTTCTTTTATGAATTGATCGACGAGTTCTTTTGGAAAACCATCTGGATAAGTGGGGAAGCCAGCGTTGCTGATTATTCCCATCATTTCCCAGTGTCCTGTTTGTGTATCTTTTCCGGCGGAGAGTTCCTTTAATTTGCCGTAGAAGCCAGCAGATTTTTCAACCTGGCCGACCCCATCAACTCTATTGATGTTTCCCAGTCCGAGCCTTTGAAAATTGGGCAATTTGAGTCCACCCATTTTCTTTGCGGTATTTCCGATGCTGTTGCATGAATCAGAATCGCCAAATTTGGCCGCGTCTGGAGCAGCTCCGATACCACATCCGTCTACAATCAAAATAATTGCTCTTCTGTCTTTAAAAGCTGCGTCAGCCATAAGAATCTCCCTTAGCACCAAAGCTAATTTTGATGCACATAAAGGGTATATGCTTCAGGCTTCTGCAAATTTAATCCATTGTAGGGCTGTAAAGCGTTTCTGCGCTAGCTAGCGGGGTGACTCAGCTCGGGCAATAAGTGGCTTGCTTAAGCTTGATTCAGAAGCTTCTCGATCGGTCGAATTAGCTCGCTGCTGCATGAAAGGACGTAAAGTTCGGGAGACAGTTCGCCTGGAAAAGAGCTTGAATCTCGAGATGCGGTTTTGATACTTTCGGTTGTAACTTCGTTCCCTTCCCCCCAGAAAAACAGCCCCGCGTAGCACAGAAAAGTCATTTGAGAAGTCTGTCACCATTTTGTGGCGATTGTTTTGGGCTGTGGTTCAGGGAGGGATTTTAGATAGCCAGATTGCCTGGTTGTCGCCCTCGTCTTTCTTGTGGCAGGCAAGAAAAGGCGCAATTTACCTGCCAAAGCGCAATTTTGCGCTAAAAGGAGAACACCATGAGAAAGCTGTTTACTGCAGTCGCTCTGGTCTGTGGTTTGCTCTTTGCCGCCCCGGCCGCCTTCGCCCAGCATGGGCATGGTGGTCACGGTCACGTTGGTGGCGGGCACTACAACGGCGGGCACTACAACGGTGGTCATTACTACAATGGCGGTCACTACTATGGTGGCCCCCGTGTCGGTATCTACGTCGGCCCCGGCTACAACCACTACCCGCGTCCGTATCCGTACCCGTACCCCTACCCGAATCCGTATCCGCGTCCGTATCCTACCCGACCGGTTCTGTCACTGTGCTGGTCACGGACTACTGCTACGGCCAGGTTTACACCCACTACGTCACCGCCTACTGGGATAACTACCGCGGCGGTTACTGGTATTACGACTGCTCCGGCTTCTATCGTCGCGCTCGTTAGTACCAGCGGTTGAATCGCGTTTTCATAGCGTGATTCGCCTGGGGAGCCAGGATTCATTTCCTGGCTCCCCACTTTTTCTTCTGAAACATCTAACACAGGAGTGATTCTATGAAAGAACTTCTGGCGATTGATGTTGGCAATACCAACGTCAAATACGGCTTGTTTCTGAAGGGGAAACTCAGCAAGACCTGGTCACATCCCACCGCAGATACGGCTCTTGCTTGCGTCGATGCGCTCAAGAAATGTTCAGCGCCCGTGGCGATTGCCAGTGTCGTGCCCGCAGCCGGTGAGTTAATCAAAGCCGCTGCCGAAAAGCGTCTTTTGCTTGAAGTCACTGGTTCAAACCAGGGTATCCTGTCGAACATGGCTGCCGAAATGGGCGCTGATCGCGTTGCAGATGCCGTTGCCGCCTGGGTTCTTCACGGAGGAGCCAATAAAGCTGTGCTGGCGTTCTCATTCGGAACGGCTTCCACTGCTCTGGCAATCAACGCCAGCGGTGAAGTCATTGGCGGATGGATCATGCCAGGCATGTCTGCTCAGTTGCGTTCCATGCATGAGCAATGCGCTCTGCTGCCGCTGCTCAGCATGGACAAGCCAAGCTTGCAACTTGGCGTTGACACAGAGACTCACATGCGAAATGGGGTCTTCGTCGGCAACCTAGGCGCTGCGCGTGAATGGCTGAAGGCCGCTTCAAGACAGTTGTCTGCTAAGCCCGTGTCTGTGGCGACTGGAGGTTGGGCTTCGACGCTACAGCAGTATGGCAAGGTGTTCGATCACGTCGATACCAGTCTTACGCTCAAGGGAATTCACCTCATTGCCAGCAGAAGTGCTGCAAGAAAGAGGAAACGGCCTTGATGAGTTTGCTCCGAACCAAGAGACGGAGAGCAGTAAGTGAATTGAATACTTTCTGCTTCTCTGTCTTTTGGGTTTTTTGACCGATTTATGATAAGCCATAGTAAATGATTCGTAAAGCAAAAAGTGGGCTGTACCCAATTGAGTAGACACAGGCTAGACGAGGATCGCTCCGAAAAGTAGAATCAGGAGGAGCAACCATGGCTAGAAAGAAAGAGCGGATCATTTTTCATTCTGAATATCAAGAAAAGGCTGTACGCCTAGCAAGCACACCAGGGAAGACCATAGCTGGTGTCGCAAAAGAATTGGGTATTCCGGAATGGAAGCTACGGAAGTGGGTTGGGGAAGCCAAAGAAAAGCTAGAAAGGGGTTCGGAATTGGACGAACTCATAAGGCTTCAGAAAGAGCTTGCAGAAGCAAAAGAAGAAATTGCGATATTAAAAAAAGCCGCGGCGTACTTTGCGAAGTCCCTGGGCTAAAGTACGCCTTCATCGATCGCGAGCATCAAAACCACAGCATCAAAATGATGTGTAAGGTTCTTGAGGTGAGCAGATCCGGATATTACAAATGGAAGAAAAACAGGGACGGAAAACGAAAAAGGCGGCATGAAGAGTTGCTTGAACTAGTGACAACAGTATTTCTTGAATCAAAAGAGAGATACGGTGTTCGAAGAGTTCATGCGGCTTTGAGGAAGAAAGGAGTTGAGGTCAACAAGAAAGTGGTGCAAAAACTTATGCACAAAAATCAGCTAAGACCCAAGAGGCGGCGACGTTTTCGATCAACAACCGATTCGAGGCATACACTGCCGGTATCGGAAAACGTGCTTCAAAGGCAATTTACTGTTGAGGGCGCAAACCAGGTCTGGGTAAGCGATATTACTTACATCGACACACAAGAGGGATGGCTCTATTTGGCTACATTCATCGACCTCTACTCTAGAAAAGTAGTCGGTTGGTCAATGAATGAAAACATGGCTGCAAGCCTGGTGGTATCAGCCTTTGATATGGCTACCAAAAGACAGGGTGTTTCATCTCCCAAGTTGATTCATTCAGATAGAGGCAGCCAATACGCTAGCGAAGCCTTCCGGCAGAAGCTCGGGTTCTGCAAACAAAGCATGAGTAGAAAAGGCAACTGTTGGGATAATGCAGTAGCAGAGAGCTTCTTTGGAGCTCTAAAATCAGAACTCATTCACAGAGAACGTTTTAAAACACGAAAAGAGGCAGAGATGAGTATCTTTGAGTACATTGAGATCTTCTACAACAAAAACCGACTACATTCGGCTTTAGGATATCTCAGCCCTCAAGAATTTGAAGAAGAAGGTAGAAAAGTGGCGTAGAGCGGTTCTCGCCTACGCCACTGTCTACCGAGATGGGTACATCTCA
>JBIKOL010000101.1:0-32284 GCA_044358055.1 Obscuribacteraceae bacterium (SeqCode) | reverse complement strand
ATTTCAGCGGCATTTGCTCTTCCTCTTTTAAACCAAAATAGTAAATCCCTCATCTAGTAAGGATTTCCAGGATTGTCGACTTGACGCTGACAACCTTAACTTAACGGTATTGGGCTGGCAGCCGGCGGCTCGCCGGTTTATGAATAATCGAGTGAATTCGCCAGATTAAAAGCCGCCTGGCAGCAGCTAGCCTCGTAATGGGGACCCGCGCGAGCGCAGCGAGTGCGGGTTGGAGAGGCGACGCGGGCGCTCCCGGGGCTTCGCTGTCTAAGCATTTACAATCAATTGTTGTTTAAAGGAGATTCGAGGAATTCAAGGATTCCCTGGCCGCAATCGAGTTTGGCTTGAATGCCAATTGGTAGAACGTTGTCTTTATTTGCTCGCCCGAACTTGAAGCCGAAACAAGCCGGAAGGCGAAGTTCTTTTATGCGATCGCCAAAAGTGTCTTCGATCGATAGCATGTTGTCGGCTCCGCGTCCCCCACAGGCAGGGAAATCACCAAATGCGATTCCCGCGACTTCGAAGAGGACACCGCTTAAATACAAGGTCGTGAACCAGCGATCGAGAATGCTGTTCCGTTCAGTAAAATCGTCCAATGCAAGAATTTTGTCTTTTAATTGCGGCTGGTATTTAGTTCCAAACAAAGTACAAAGTGAGCTCAGGTTGCCACCGCATATGATGCCCTCCACCAGCTCCTCAGAGAGCGGATATGCAGCAGCTGCGAAACTGGCATCTTCCTCATCACGGCAGCGAATCTGATTTTCCAGGTTCTTGCCATAAAGAAGCGACTTCACGGCAGTGTAAGTGTGATTGTCATCTATCTCTTCCAGGTTCTGTGCATGAAATACAACAAGACCTGTCAATTCATTTATTGCAAGCAAGAGTGCATCGTTATCCCCAGAACCAAGAAAAATCTTGGGGTGCTGGCGAACCTGAGCAAAGTCCAGAAGCGGCAGCAAGCGCAAAGCGCCATAGCCACCGCAGACAGACAAGATTGCGCCGATAGAATCATCTTCGATAAATGTATGGAGATCGTCGATTCGTTCTTCGTCGGTTCCGGCGGTAAAACCGTCGTAGCGAAGAACATTTTTGCCTGCCACAGGAACGAAACCCATATCCTCGATGATCTGCATGCAGCGCTTGAAACTTCGCGGGCTGTCCGGACGGCTGGCTGGGCAGATGAGACCGACCTTCGAACCGGCTTTCAGCGGTGAAGGTTTTAATTGAGTTTTCTCAATCGTTATTTCCTCGTTTTCTTCGCCGTTTTCACTTTCGAGCTCTACATTCATTCAAATTCCCTTTTTGCGGTTCCGATCGATTCGGGCGAGGCATGGCCTCGCCCCTACACGTAAGACTCATTAATCGCCTAGATCGGTTTAAACATAAGATTCAATAATCGCCAGGATCAGTCGAGTTCTACATTCAGTCAAGATCAGTCGAGTTCTACATTCATTCAAATTCTAAATTCATTCAAGATTCCTTTTGGCGGCTCCATTTATATCGTTCCTGATTCTTCGATTTTGAATTTTACTTTGCCTCGAGTGGCTTCAAGGCTTGCAGTGACGCCGATTGGCAGCGTGAATTGATCTTGTCCGTGTCCTAAACGCAGCCCATATACAACAGGAATTCCTAAGCCGGAAAGCCGCTCGCGTAAGACTTCCTCAACGCTCTTGTTCAGAGAAAGACGAGTGCGTCCACTTCCACCCGGCTCGCATTTATAGCACTCGCCCACAAGAATTGCTTTCGCTTTGTGCAATTTGCCGGACAAAAGCAGTTGCGTAAGATAGCGGTCAATGCTGTGAGGTTCCTCAGAAACATCTTCGAGAAAAAGAATTTTCCCTTCCGTATCTATCTCGAATGGCGTCCCCATCAATTGCTTGACCAACGTGATACATCCACCAACGAGTGCACCGCGTGCTTTGCCTTCCGAGAAAACTATTCGCGCTGGTGGATACTTTGGTGCCCAGAGCTCGGCGGGAATAGGATCGACCACAAGTCCAACCGGTTTGTTCGACATGATCGCGCGCTGGAAATAATGGTAGGTATAACTTGATCGATAAAACGATCCAGCCATAGGACCATGAAAGGTAACCAGCCCACAGCGCTGATAGATTGTGTTAATCAATGCCGTCAGATCGCTGTATCCAATCAAGATCTTCGGATTCTTCTGAATCAATTCGAAGTCAAGTTTGGGCAAAAAGCGGCAAACACCGTTTCCACCACGAACAGGAATAATTGCACTAACCTCATCATCAGCCCAGGCTTCATGCAAATCTTCGAGGCGCTCATCATCAGTTCCCGCCAGATCGCTATAGCTCTTCCTGATATTCTTGCCGATTTTGTACTTCAAACCGAGCTTGCCAAGCCATTCTTTCGAGAACTCCAGATCTCCGGCATTGAAAGCACCACTTGCCGGAGCAATCAGCGCAACTGTGTCACCTCGTCTGAGATGCCGCGGCTTGATCAAACTGGAACTCGACATTTCTAATTGATTCCGTTAGTAAAAATGCACTGCAGCTGTCTGAAATACCTGTTTAGCCGGTTCAATTGCTTTGGCAGATCGACAAGTGCTTGAGACTAAAAGCAGCCGGGAGACGCGCGCCCCCAAGAGTAATATTATAATGATGGGTAAATAAGCCGGGCTCATTCGGCTCTGAGATAAACTGCTACTTATACATGTTCTTTGCAAGAAGGTAAAAATGCTCAGCGTCACTTCGAAAAAATCACAACAAGACCGTCGTCTTGCATTTTTATCAGAATCGCAGAAACACTGGCTCAAGAAAGCGCAGGATTTTGCAGCTCGCATCACATTAGAAGATGTAATCAAGTCGGACAGCAGCAACATCTTCAGACGCGATCTCTTTGAAGCCGCATGTAAAGAAGGAATGGGTGCTCTTCCATTCCCATCTACTTATGGAGGATCCGGAGGCGACTATCTCAGCTTTGTTGTAATTAACGAAGAGTTCGCGCGCAAATGCGTTCCGATTATGAGCTCGCTTGGAGTGCATGTTCTCTGTCAGGAGCCTGTCTATCGCTTTGGCACAGACGAGCAGAAAGCAAAGTACTTGCCGCAGTCTTCAACCGGACAATATCTCGCCGCGTTTGGACTCACCGAACCGGGAGCAGGCTCCGACACAGCAGCACTGGCTTGCACCGCCAGACTCGTGAACGACGAGTACATTCTCAATGGCGCCAAAGTTTTCATCACAAGCGGAGCATCATCTGATTACTTTATCGTAATGGCGCGCTTGCTCGATTCGCCTGAAGGGCTGGCAAATGAGAAATCGATCACAGCGTTCATCGTAGAGAAAGATTTCCCGGGTTTTAAAATCGGCCAGAAGTTCGACATGCTGGGCATGCGCGGCTACTCCACTTGCGAGCTCGTGTTTGACGACTGCCGCGTTCCGAAATGGAATTTGCTTGGTGCCCACGGACAGGGGCGCACGGTCGCATTATCAAGCCTGGCCAAAGGCCGGGTCACAATCGCAGCCCAATGCACTGGATGGGCTCAGGGAGCGCTTGACACAGTTCTTAGAATTCTCAAAGAAAGCGGGCACAAATCCGGTTCGAAATTTTCAGAACGCTTGCTTTCGACGCTCGGCGAAATGGCCATAGCAATCGAATCCGCGCGAGTTCTTACCTACCAGGCTGCCGCCGCCATCGACCGAGGCGCTGCCGACGTGGTTCTAGCCTCAATGGCCAAAACGCAGGCATCTGATGTGGCGATGCGCGTTTCAACAGAAGCGATGAGTTTGATGGGATTACATTCATCCGAGCCTGACTATCTTCTTGAACGTATCTTCCGCGATGCTAAGGCAGGACAGATTTATGAAGGCGCCAATCAAATTCAAAGAATGCTGATTGCACGCGAACTTCTCAAATAAGGATCTAGATGGATATCATTCACAGCCCATTCTGGATCCTTCTGGCGAAAACCGTTCTGGCAGTCATTATGCTTGGATTTGCTGCCGTCTGCCTCATTGTCTGGAGACAAGCACCAGCCTGGCGCAATTCTCTTGCTGAACTGGAATATGAATGCGATGTCATCAGAGACGAAACGATGATGCAAGCGACAATCGTGCGCGGACAGCTGGTTGAAATCCAGGAACGCCTGAAGCACAGACCAGATAAAGCAGAAATGGAAGTTGTCGGGTCGATGGTAAAACATGCCATGCCGATCTTGAGCATGTTGATGCAAAGAGAAACGAATCTGATGAAATGGGGAATGGCTGGGGCGAAACTTGTGAAATCCGCCTTCGAATACTTCAATTCAAAAAATTCTTAGACGTCATGGGCGCTTATAATAAATAGCGCGCTCCGCGGAAATACTGACTTTAACTAACTGATATGCCAGCCGGTCTTGCTTTCGATTTTGAAACTTACCACGCAGCAAGACGAACTCTTGTTGAGGATGGTCTCAAGACGTTCATGTCTTCTGAGGATCCGCCGGAACTCTGGGATTCGATGAGATATTCGGTTCTGTCCGGTGGCAAGCGAATAAGGGCGATTTTATGTCTGGCAGCAGCAGAGGCAGTTTCTCTTTCCAACCCTTCTGCAACGCAAGACTCAGCTGCGGCTTCTCAGGGGCACAAATTCAGCGAAGCCCAGAGCTCTGTGGATAAATCTGCGCAGGCAGCCAGACTTGCGCTTCCTTGCGCCTGCGCAATTGAAATGATTCATGCCATGAGTTTGATTCATGATGATCTTCCTTGCATGGATGATGATGATTTCAGGAGAGGCAAACCAAGCAACCACAAACAATTTGGCGAGGCGATGGCACTGCTTGCAGGTGATGCATTACTCATCTATGCCATGGAAATTTTGCTCAAGCAATCAGACATATCTATAGATAGAAACAAGTTGATAAACGTAGCCATGGAAATGGCGAGATCAACTGGTGCTGAAGGAATGGTTGGTGGTCAGGTACTTGATATGTCAATCACCGGTCTTGCATCAGACGCTCCTCTACCTCGTGCAAAAGCTGCTGCCCAGCCAAGCTCGCGTACAGCAAGTCAAATTAGTTCAGACGATTCTTTACTCTTAAAGAAGATTCACGAGAGAAAAACCGGAGCCTTGATCAGATTTTCAGTCTGGTCAGGGGCCTGCTTGCTAGGCGCTTCTTCACAGGTACTCAGGAGCCTCAGTGAGTTTGGTGAGCTTCTTGGTTTGTCATTCCAAATTGCCGATGATCTTCTTGACGTGACTGGAAATATCACAAGCCTTGGCAAGACTCCGGGCAAGGATAAGGAAGCAGGAAAGCTTACCTGGGTCACTGTGTACGGCGTGGACCAAGCTAAGGAAAAACTCCTGGAACTGGAAGAAAGAGGCGTGAGCCTGCTTGAACAAAGCTCACTTTCAGAGGAAGGACTACAGCCATTGCGCGCTCTTTTGCGCTATGCAATTAATCGAAGCAACTGATTTTTGATATAAGGAACTAAATGGATTTCAGTTTCAACTTTTTGCCCATACTCAATGCAGTCACTCTGCAGGCGCAAGCCGCAGCTCAGGCTGGCGCTGCTGATCCGCATCCGGGAGCACACAGTGGCTGGCAGGTTATAGTGGTTACATTTTTGTCGAGCATCCTTGCTCAATTTGTCAAAGTGCTCGGAAAATTGTTCAAAACGGGCAAACTTGATCTTCGCTTGATCGCCCGAACAGGCGGAATGCCATCAAGCCACAGCAGTTGCACAATGGGCATGGCAACAACGGTTGGATTCATTGAGGGGTTCAACTCAGTTTCTTTTGCCATCGCACTTTGCCTGGCTGCTATCGTGATGTATGACGCGGCCGGCGTGCGAAGAACCGTTGGTTTACAGGCTCAAGTGCTCAACAAAATGATCGAAGAATTGTTTTCTGAGCACCCGCACATCTCGTCTGAACGGATTAAAGAATTCCTAGGACACACGCCAAAAGAAGTTTTGGTTGGAGCCTTGTTCGGGGTAGCGATCGCGTATACGTTCCACTACTGCGTGATTCAGCGACTTTAACTGTCACAAATTGTTTAGCAAAAATCCTTGAAAACCTCAATAAATAATAAGGATGTAATACATGACTACTGCTAATTTTCGTACAACTGCTTTATAATCAAGAGCTTGAAAAGGGTTGTCAGGGCAGCTCCTCATATTACCCGCCTTCAGTGGGACTTTTACGAGGAGAGCAATTGGGAGATGCAAATCTCTTCAGTTGGCGCCGCGGCATGGAGAAATCCTAGCCCTCTGGCGGGCCCCCAACCAACAGATGAGACAACTTCCACTTGGCAGTTGGCATAGAGACAGGGTAATCTGACTCCGAAAAATAATCTGTCACCGTTTAATAGTTCGTAGGTTCATGGTCTCGGAAGAAAAGGAGGAAAGGCAGGGTCAAAGAAATCGCTATTAAAGCTTCTTATGCGAATGCCGAAAACTAGATGAACACAACGGTCACAACTACTACCGCTACTCCCGCGAAAACCACTTCGCCGCGTCGTTCCAGATTCCCCGGCAAGGAATCAGGATCTGTTTCCTTCAACCTGACGGCTCTCGGCCGCCAGTTGCTGAAAGAGCAAGCAGCCGCTGCAAGCGTGTCCAACGGCGATTACGTTGAAATGCTTATCCGCGAAAGAGCAGGACAGCCACCATTGAGACTTCCGTCTACTGCAAAGCAGACTGGTCCTAAGGGCGGTGCTAAGTCCTACTTCTTCGGCAAGAACAGAGGAACAACCACAGCAGTGTGCGTAACTCCGCTTGCCCACCGCTTGTTGGACGAGCAAGTTGCTGCTTCTCGCATGAGCCGCGGCGACTATATCGAGTATCTCCTGCGCGAAAAAGCAGGCTTGCTTGATGAATCACTGAAGGCAATTGTCGAGCCTGCAGTACAAAACTTCCAGCCCGAAGCAACAATTATCGAGCCAGCTCAAGTTGAGACAGTAGTGCCTCAGCCCGCTCCCGCTCCAGTCAGCATCAACACCGACTGGTCCTTCAACGGCTAAATAGTTGCTGGTTCTAAACCGGAACACATAATTTGAAAACGGTGCTTTGGCTTCACGCTATCGCACCGTTTTTTTTCATCCCGGTAGCGCACGCGTCGCACCTCCAACCCGCACCGCACTCTCCAACCCGCACCGCACTCGCACCGCACTCGCACGGGTCCTCATTACGAGGCGGCTCGCCGGCTTATACTCCGATGAAGGTCTTAGGAACACAAGCCCGGGAGCGCCCGCTCTTTCCAGGATTAGGAAAAGTGTTTTTGCAAATAATTCGATCACCGCTAACTAAACCTGGTCAATCAATTGCACAGATGGTGTCGGTAGCAATTGTTGGCTGCACAAAACGGCGTCTAAGAGGCGATTTTAACAAGGGTGGATAGATTTCACCTCTGCTTTGTTTGACTAAGCTCGACGTGCAAGTATTCAAGGAATAATAGATTCGAATTGAAAACCCACAAATAGCAAATTCCCATAACGTTTTCGAATCGCTTTGGTCTTCATTCGGATTCAATTCTGTTATGAGAAACCCTGCAACGGCGGATTTTGAACCACATCTATTATTGCTTGGCAAGGCATTGAGGCGGACATAGCTGACAATGATTGGTACGGGATCGCACCAGCGAGCCTGGTATACGGCCACGCGCGCTCTGGCGCAAATGATCGTCGGTCCAGCTACTTCAGCACAGTGCCGGTTACATTCTTCTGCTCGATGCTTCCAGATTGAGCCGCAGACTGCTGCGCCAGGCTAGCCGGCAGCGGATTTTGTTGCTGCGCGGTGCCATTCGATTGAGCCGCAGACTGCTGCGCCAGGCTAGCCGGCAGCGGATTTTGTTGCTGCGCGGTGCCATTCGATTGAGCCGCAGATTGCTGCGCCAGGCTAGCTTGCGGCGGATTCTGTTGCTGCGCCACGCTGCGCGTTTGGGTGGCAGATTTATGCTCGGCGTAGGTAAGAATTGATTCAATTTGAGCCAGATAACTCAGCATGTACTGCGCGCGGAAGCCGCGTTGAGCGAAGGCATCGATGCGCAACCAATCTTTCATCAACGAACGCAGGTGGAGAATTTCTTGCTTCACCTTCTCAATGTCCTCAGCACTTGCAGTAGAACCCAGAGCATGAGCCTGTTTCTGCACCTTATCGATTTCCTGCACCACTTCATTTGTGCTTGCTGTATCAGAGATAACGCGCTTAGAAGGATCGTGCATATAACGACTCACCGTCGCGACAAAATCATCGACAAGCAGGGTGGTGGCACGAAGAGGATCAGCTTGCGGAGTCATGATCGCCTGCCTACGGTATGGTCCAATGCGCAGCAATTCTAATTTCTTATCATCAAGCTGCGCCGCGGCAAAGAAAGTCGTGCCGAGCGAGCCGGCAGCACGAGCACTATCCAGCTGCTCGATAAATGCAGCCGTGTCAAGAACACGAATTGAAATACCAGGAAAGACGAGTGCTTTGTCTTCCGAGTACTCACGGCAATTGTTGGCGAGAATAGCGAATTCTTTGTTGTCTTCCTTGTATGTCATCGGATTGACCGTATCAAGCCAGCCGCTGTTCACCCAAGTTTCCCAGTCTTGCTGAATATTGGCACAGCGTAAACGGCGCGGAAAGCCATAAACTGCAGCCGACATCCGAATGCCCGGACGAACCTTGCGCAGAATTTCAGTTGTGTTGTGCACAAAATTTGTAACCTGCGTCATACGCCAGGCTTGCCAGACCTTCCTCGCTTCATCATCAAGATTATCCAGCGACAAACCAGTTTCTCGCTCAAAGCGTAAGCGCCCAGCCCAGTCCCAGCCCATTTCATTGGGGCTCATATTGAATGGATAACGAATATAGTCGTATTGCAATCCATCGACAGGATAATTCTTCGCTACTTCCACCATCAAATCTTGAATGTATTGAGCCGTTTCTGACTGCGCGGGGTCGATCCAATATTCATGCTGATTATGCGCCAGCAATGAGCCTGTTTTCCCTTGCAATGCCCAGCTAAACCGGTGCGTGGTCAAGACGGGTCCAGGATAATCCTGTTCTTTTCCAATGATCGGATTGTGGCGTTCATTGCCTACATTGAAAATCCACATCCAGGCATGAAACTCCATGCCTCTCTTGTGAGTCTCCTGCAGCGCGTAGCCAAAAATATCGAAGCCATTGGCCAGCTGCGGATTCTGCTGAGCAAGTTTTGAGGGATACATAGTGAAACCAGCATTATTGGTTTCAAAATAAATCGCATTGATACCAGCAGCTTTGAACTTATCGAGCAATTTGCTCATCGCTTCTGGGCTCTGATTAGCAATAATGGTGCCGCGGTCAAGCCAGACGGAGCGCGCCTCTACAGGACGCACCGGCATTGCTTTTGCAAAGGCAAGTGCCAGTTCGTGCCTGGCAAGTTGTATTTCCTGATCTGCCTCGAGAAAGCGTCTGTCCTGATACGCCTTTTCAAATAATTCAACGTGCTTGAGCGCTGCCTCATTGTTCTGCTGAATAGCCGCGAACGGAACTGCAATATCCGCCTGCTTGGCTGTTCTAATCACCTCGTCAGTTCTTTTCTCCAGGTACTGCAACTCTTGCTTGATGTTTTGATAATCAGCGAAGCTTATTTGCACCGCAGCTTGCTGCGTGATTCCTGGTGATGCTTCTTCCAGCACGAGTGAAAAAATCTGCGCGTTGCCACTGAGTTCACCCTGCATACCGGGTGCCCAACCTATGTAGAAATTCCCTGCATGATTGGCGATAGCTGCACCGGTATCAGCAGATGCTGCATCAGACCAATGCGCGATCGAATCGGTCGGTGCTGCCGGAATTAATTTGGCCGTCATCGTGCCGACAGCAAAATCTTGCTCGACCGGGAGCGGTTGGCGAGGCCAGATCAATTTAGAAGCAGTCTGGAAAGTGTTGTGGCCGGCCACCTGCACACCGCTCAGAGAAATCAGTTCAGCAGCATTTGCACTGGGAGTACCACAGCTGTCCGTCATCAGCAGCTTGCCGCCCTGTTTAACGTATTCTTTCAGAACAGCAAGCACATCAGCCGGCAAATCGACAAGCAGCGGCAAAACAATAACTTTGTATGCCTTGAGTTTCTCGAGTCCGCCTTTGCTCAGATCGGCGTCGCGCAGCTGATCGTAACGCACATTGGCGGTTTCAAATGTATGCTTGAAGTGATTCCAGTCATCGTCGTATTCGCCGATGTGCTGTTCAGAATAAGCGGCTTGATTGCGTTCACTGCAGAGCACCGCCAGCGGTGAATCGGCATAGGCGGGCAGGCAACTGAATAATCCCACTGTAAAACAAAGGCTCAAGCCACTCTTCCATGAGAAGAAGCGCTTAGATGCTGCCAGAGCTGCATTTCGAATTGACAACTTACCCTCGTATTCTTACTTGTTTAGCCAGTCTGTCGAGTTGTCGTTTGCTGTCTCGTTTGACCATGCTGTCACGCTTGTCATAGAGTTGTTTACCTCTTGCAAGCGCCAAGTCTACCTTAACCCAATTGCGTTTGAAATAGATGCGCAAGGGAATTAAAGTGAGTCCTTTCTCTTTCATTCTCTGATTGAGCTTGAGGATTTCTCTTGAATGCATTAGCAATTTGCGCTTTCTTGTCGGCTCATGGTTGAAGCGGTTGCCATACTCGTACTGCGATATATTGCAGTTATATAGCCAGGCTTCACCATCTTCAAAGCGCGCAAATGAATCTTGCAGTGTACAGCGTCCCATCCTGAGTGCTTTAACCTCAGTGCCAGTAAGAGCGATGCCGCACTGGATGGTGTCAAGAATTTCGTATTCGTGACGCGCTTTGCGGTTGTCCGACACCACTTTATAAGCGACCTTTTCCTCAGGCACCTTTGTGCTTGAGCCGCTTGCCTTGTTTGTTGTCGGTTTTGATTTAGCAGCCATAAGCACGCCCGTCCGGCAAAGTCGCGAAGAAGAGACGATGTTACAATATTAGAGGATTCTAGACCAGATAATGTGAAGAGAATGGCTGCGAGCAGCGTAGCTTAGAAAAGACGCGGGGATCGTTCAATGATAAAGATAGGTCCTCTATTAGCAAATGAATTCAAGCAAGCGTCTCTGCTTTTGCAGCTGCAAGCCGAAGTCGTCCAGGATGCTAATGATGTGCATGAAGGCGAAATCGCGCTGAATGGCATGGCTTTCTGGCAACACTGGTTGCCGCCGCAAATGCACCTTGCTCCGTCCATGTATGTGGCAAGAGAAGAAGGGCAATTGCTCGGCATTATTTCACTGCGGCACACGAGCAAATCAAAATCTTGCTGGCAGGTAGACAAGCTGGTGGTGCATCCGGAGCACCGCGGACGGGGCATTGCGCAAGAGCTCCTTCGTTTTGTCTTTGCTCTTTTTGGCAGCCAGGGCGTCATGCATTTTCTAGCTGAAGTTCCTGCCTCGAATGATGCGGCTCTTACTCTCTTTGCCAATTGCGGCTTTTGCCGTTCTTCGCGAATTACTTATTATCGCTTCAATGCAAGCAATGCAGATAAGTTTGAAGGGCAGCCTGCTGAAGGTTTTAAAATCGCCTTGCCTCATATGAAGGCGCCTTTATTCCAGCTGCACTGCGAAGTGCTTCCACCAGCCTTGAGACAGGTATTATTGCTTGCTCCTGCTGATTTTCCCGTCAAAGACCTCGTCTCATTCACCTCAGTAGAAAAAGCGAAGCAGAAGCTCATGCGGAATCGCATCTGGTACTGGGTCGCGGAAGACACCGATCGCATGGTCTTGACCAGTGCGGTCAAAGTTGTGGCTGAGCCAGAGTCAGGGTACAGACTCGAGTTTGCTGTGCACCCGGGATGGAAGCACCTGGAAGAGCCGACTCTTCGATTTGTGATGAGCAAGCTTCTGAACGAGGCTCCGCGCGCGCCTATTTGGGCCAAGCTCTACGATTTCCAGGGAGAGATGCACGACATACTGAGCAATGCTGGCTTTGAACGGACCGGAGAGGCATTCTTGTTGTTGCGAGAACACTGGCAGCGACAGCGTAAGCCTCAAAGGGAACGCCCATTGCCACTGGGAAATCCTGTCATCAATTTCCCCTTAGCGGCAGATCGCAATTTGCATCGTTAGACCGAGCATATAGAACGCAATTTGCAACGCTAGACGACCATGCACATAGATCGCAATTTGCGTCGTTAAAGCGAGCATATAGATTGATCTTGAAGCTGTATTTCATAAAGAACAGTTAATCGATATACTTTTGGTATACGAGAGCGAATCGCAAATTCTTGTTGGCATCGTATAAAGCCCTTCTGCAGAAGTTTTCGAGCACGAGCGTTTTCTACAATAAAATGCAGTTCAGCTAGAAATGATCTGTTCATTGATTGTCAGCTTCGATTCGAAAGAAAATCTTGAGAGGACTGGCAAGATTCGCACAAGAACTGGAAACTAGCTCTTCCAGAAAATGAATTTGCCTCTGTCGTGGAGAACGCCTCCTGTCCTGAAAATTTCCCGTTACAAAGGACAGAAAAGTTGACACGGCGCTTCTTTTCTCGGTATCATTCGAATTCGCTTTTGTATTGGTCCCCCTCAGTCAGGAGACTGGTTTGTGCCTACCATAAATCAGTTGATTCGCCGCGAAAGACGCCTCGCGACCGTGAAAACGAAGTCGCCGGCTCTGAAATCATGCCCACAAAGACGTGGCGTGTGCACGCAGGTGAAAACAACTACCCCTAAAAAGCCGAATTCGGCATTGAGAAAGATTGCCCGTGTCAGATTGACTAACGGCATAGAAATTACCGCTTACATCCCCGGCGTTGGACACAATCTGCAAGAGCACAGCGTTGTGCTCATCCGCGGCGGCCGGGTTAAGGACCTACCTGGTGTTCGCTACCACATCGTGCGTGGCGCACTCGACACAGCAGGCGTGAAAGACCGCATGCAAGGTCGTTCCAAGTATGGTGCAAAACGGCCCAAAGCAGGTGCAGCAGGCGCCAAGGGCGCAGCCCCAGCCAAGAAGAAATAAGCAGGAATAAGCTTCATGTCAAGAAGAGCAGTAGCAGAAAAACGTCTACCACCACCAGATGCGGTGCACAACAGCCAGCTCGTTTCGCGCTTCATCCACAAGATGATGTCTCGCGGAAAGAAGAGCACTGCACAGCGCAGCTTCTATGATGCGCTCACGCTCGTCAAAGAGCGCAGCAAGCAAGAACCGATGGAGCTTTTCAACAAAGCAGTGAAAAATGTCACTCCGCTTGTTGAAGTCAAAGCACGCCGCGTCGGCGGTTCAACCTATCAGGTTCCCGTTGAAGTCAAGCAACACCGCGGTACGGCGCTTGCCACCCAGTGGATCATCAACAACAGCCGCAAGAGAGCGGGCCGTTCATTTGCTGAGCGCTTGAGTGCAGAACTCATTGATGCCGCCAATGGTACGGGTGCTTCCGTCAAAAAGCGTGATGAAACGCACAAGATGGCTGAAGCGAACAAGGCATTTGCTCACTATCGCTACTAATGCTTGAACCGGCGATGCTCTGCGTCGCCAATTCTCAGGCAAGATCGGGCGGCGCGCTAGCGTCGCCTTTTCGCTTTGGACACGAGCCCGGGAGCGCAGACCCGGAAGCGCCGGCGGATGGACACTCGCCCGGGAGCGCGCGTGTGCCCTGGCTATCGGCCTGAACACAAGCCCGGGAGCGCCCGCGTCGCCTCTCCAACCCGCACTCGCTCCGCTCGCACGGGTCCCCATTACGAGGCTAGCTGCGGCTCGCCGGCTTATGAACCAATCGATCAGATCCGTCACAGCCGGAGTATGAGCCGGCGAGCCGCCGGCGCTCCCGGACCCGATCAGAATCAGGATCGGGATTGAAGCATGCTCGAGATCCACCCCAAAAATGATATTTGACAATTTGCCTAAACATTTGCCATCGCTTTTGATCCACAAATTTTGCACTAAAATTAAGAGATAGCAAACTTTACAAGAATGGCGCCGGTCGTCGGTTCTAATAGAAAATGGCTAGGTGTAGCTGCAGAGTTTTCTGCGCTCCCCCAACGCTTCTGTCGGTTTAAGCAAACACCGCAGACCGGGCAAAGCCCGCAAGACACTAAATCTACTGATAAGGAAATCGGAACGGTGACTACGACACGTCATGCACTCAGCGACTTAAGAAACATGGGTATCGCTGCCCACATCGATGCCGGCAAAACCACCACCACGGAGCGGATTCTTTTTTATTCCGGTCTCATCCACCGCATAGGTGAAGTACACGATGGCACCACCGTTACCGACTGGATGGAACAGGAAAAGGAGCGCGGCATCACAATCACAGCCGCCGCTATCACCAGCTTCTGGAAAGACAAGCGCATCAACCTAATCGACACACCCGGACACGTCGACTTCACAGTGGAAGTCGAGCGCTCAATGCGCGTTCTCGATGGTGTCGTAATCGTACTTTGTGCAGTTGCCGGTGTGCAGCCGCAAACAAACACGGTTTGGAAGCAAGCCAACCGCTACGAAGTTCCACGCATGGTCTTCGTAAACAAAATGGACCGTTCAGGCGCCGATTATCTGCGCGTCGTGAAGCAAATCAAAACCATGTTGCCGGGTCAACATTCAACCTGGACAAATGGACATCCTATTCAATTGCCGATCGGCGCTGAGGACAGATTCATCGGCTTTGTCGATGTGCTCAGCGGCAAGGCATATCACTTCGACGACAACGATAAGCTCGGACGCAACCTCATCGAAGTTCCAATTCCCGATGACCTCAAAGAAGACTATGACAAGTATTCGCATGAGCTCATCGAAGCAATTGTTGAAACTGACGATACATTGATGAACAAATACCTTGAAGAGCAACCAATCAGCCTCGAAGAGAAGATGGTTGCCCTGCGTAAAGCTGTTTGCGAAAACAAAATCGTTCCGATTCTCTGCGGTTCAGCATTCAAGAACAAAGGCGTACAGCCCTTGCTCGATGCCATCGTCGATCTTCTTCCTTCGCCTGTTGATGTTGCCGCTATCAAAGGCACGTTGCCGGATGGCCAGGAAGGAACTCGCAGATGCGATGAGAACGAGCCTTTCGCAGCACTCGCATTCAAAGTCATGAACGACCCGTTCGTCGGTAAGCTCACATTCTTGCGCGTATACAGCGGTAAGTTGTCTGCCGGTTCTTACGTGAGCAACAGCGTCAAAGGCAAGCGTGAGCGCATCAGCCGTCTTATCCAATTGCAAGCAGACCAGCGCAAAGACGTGTCCGAAGCTTACGCCGGCGACATCGTTGCAGCTGTCGGTTTGAAAGACACCACCACTGGTGACACACTCTGCGCCGACGGAGCTCCAATCATCCTCGAATCAATGAAGTTCCCTGAGCCGGTTATCTCGGTTGCTATCGAACCGAAAACCAAAGCCGACTCAGACAAACTCGGTGTTTCACTGGGACGTCTGGCTGAAGAAGATCCAACATTCCGCGTACACGTCGACCACGAAACCGGACAAACAATCATCTCGGGTATGGGTGAGTTGCACCTCGAAATTATTGTCGACCGCTTGCTCCGCGAATTCAAAGTTGAAGCGAACGTCGGTAAGCCACAAGTTGCCTACCGCGAGAAATTCAAGAATACCGTCAAGCAAGAAGGCAAATTCATCCGTCAGTCAGGAGGTCGTGGTCAATACGGTCATTGCGTTATCGAACTCGAACCGCAAGAACCAGGCAAAGGCTACGAATTCGTCAACAAGATCGTCGGTGGTGTCATTCCGAAGGAATACATTCCGGCAATCGACGCTGGTATCAAGGAAGCAGCCGAAGGCGGCGTGCTTGCAGGTTATCCGGTTATCGACTTCAAGGTCACACTTACATTCGGTTCGTACCACGAAGTTGACTCTTCAGAAATGGCATTCAAGATCGCAGGTTCGATGGCGTTCAAAGAAGGCTTCATGAAGGCCAAGCCAATTCTGCTCGAACCGGTTATGAAGGTTGAAGTAGAAGTTCCGGAAGACTTCATGGGCGATGTTATCGGTGATATTTCCAGCCGCCGTGGTCAAGTCCAGGGCATGGAAACGCTCGATAAGTTGTCGCGCGTTAAAGCCATGGTTCCGCTTGCCGAAATGTTCGGCTACGCAACCGACATCCGCAACCGCACCAAAGGTCAGGGTACATTCACAATGGAATTCGACCATTACGAAGAAGTACCAGGCGGTATCGCTGATACAGTCATCGCCGGACGCAAATCCGGAAAGTAGTCTAGAACTAATTGAATTGAACGGGCGGGTCGCAAGATCCGCCCGTTTCTTATGTACGCCCTCCTTGCCAGGGTCCGTAAAAGAAATTACTCGTTCAATCCCAACGGTACACAAAGCGGATTCCAATGAGATAAACTACATAAGGCCAACTATTGCGAGGTGAAACTGGAATGAAATATCTGCACAGCGGTTACATTCTTCTTTGTGAACGCGCAGATTACGCTGAAGATGGACGCGTAAATACAAATGGTCTTTTCGATCTAATCGTAGTAAAGACATTCCCCGCAGACTTGAAGTGCCAGTTTGTAGTCGGCTTCGGTACCCCTTATGAGCGCAGACAATATCGAGGCGTCATGGAAATTGAAGATCCAACAGGTCGAACCTGCTTCAATGCCGAATTCAACGCCAACGATCCTAATGACCTCTTGCGCGGCCACTCTATTTTTCCCGCCCAGGTTCCAGTAGACAGTGAAGGCTGCTATATCATCAGATGCACGCTTTACAACTGGAGAAATGAAGTTGTCTGGGAAATAAACAGACAAATCTGGGCAATGACCGAAGGCACTGCCGCCAACGACACCGAAATGGCAGATGTCGCAGGAGCCTGATTCAAGCGGTGTAGCAACGTGCAGCGAGACAGGTCGCCTCAGTCTTAGAGCTATTGAATTTTTCTCAGGCATCGGCGCCTTTCGCGCGGTTGCTCCGGAATTTGCAATCAAGGTTATCCAGGCATTCGATCAGAGCCAGGATGCGAATCTCGTTTATGCTGCAAACTTTGACGAGCAGGTTTGCACACGCAATCTTGAAAGCATTTCCGCTAGCGAAATCCCCGATGCGGACTTCTGGTGGATGAGCCCTCCCTGTAAGCCTTTCAGCAGGCGAGGTAAGCAGGGCGATGTAAATGATCCGCGGGCCGCCGCACTTCTGAATCTAATCAAGCTGATCGAAGAAAAAACTCCGAGCTACATTGCTCTGGAAAATGTACTGGGCTTTGAAGATTCCGAAGCAGAGGCTCTGCTGCTTGGGACTCTATTTAATGCTGGATACAAGTTCAGAAAAGTAAATGTATGCCCTACTCAGTTTGGAATTCCAATGCAGCGCCCACGCTTGATATTAGTGGCGTCGCGCGCAGGTCAAATACAAGATTTCGATTTACCGGATGCAGCAACACAGAAAGAGCCATTACAAATGTTCTTGCTGGAGAACAGCATTGCTTATAGCAATCTTGAACTTGACCCGCGAGTTCTAAAAAAATACCATGACAGCTTGCATATCATCAAAGCAAACGATCCACGCAGTCAGTGTATTTGCTTTACCAGTGGATATGGAAAAAGCCTCAAAGCAAGCGGTTCCTACCTTGAAACTGCAAGTGGAGCCATCAGGTATTTTGCACCAGAGGAAATTCTTGCTTTGCTGGGATTCAACAAAGAGTTTCACTTTCCCGACACCATGTCCCTGGCTGCTCGCTGGCGATTGGTGGGGAATACTGTGGAATTGCGCTCGCTTAGAGCGGCGCTCAGCATTCTTTTGCAAAATAGAATTTTTACTGGAATTGGCAAATTGCCAGCGATTTAAAACAGCGATTTTTAGAACTCAGCTCTTAAGAATCGAAGGAACGTTGCTTTCTCTGAAGCAATGTCTCATCTTTGTTCAACGGAGTAACTTTGCAGCGGAATAATAGTTCATCAGAACTGATCGAACTTGCCATCGACAGTCCTTGCTTACGTAGCTGTGCTTCTCTTCCCGCATCTGCAGAGTAAAGAGGTGAAGTCAAATAGCGATCTTGAATATCAATTTCTTTCGGCGGAAAAAATGCATAGAGTGTTTCCGCTTTCATGCCGTTTGGACCAGGCACGAATGATTGCACTGGAATTGCAACACGAAACGGCATATCAGCAGATAAAGACTGAATGTTGTCGCGCAAGACTTCTTGTACTTTTCCAGTGTAGTTCTTTGCCCAATTATCACCTTGATTGGCATCACCGTTGCCTGTCATCTTGTTGCGCTCGTTTGTACTAATTACATTGCGCAACGGACCGGAAACTTTCGAGCACTGATCGGCGAATTGATTCAGTGTCGTTTGTAACTGTGAAATTTGTTCAGGATTTAGCCTCGACAGATGGCTGGCTTCTACCACCGGGCGATCTGGTGAAAGTGCCTGAAGCTTTGCCTCAACAGCACTGTCGTTTGTGGGAGCCGGTTTGCTGAACTGACCTTCAGCATGAAACGGGGTCTCCTGCGAACGGGGAACTTCATGGTTCCCATCCGAAATGCCACCTTTCTCGACCATATCTGCCTCTGTGGGTAAATCGCCAATTTAAGTTAACCTGCACAGAGTAGTATACCCGGCAGATAAAATTGTTAATCCTGCCTCAGATTAAGTCAAAGAGCCGCCACCGCGCTGAGCTGATGGTATCTTGCTTCCGGAATCTTAAGAGGCATAGAGGCGATATATATATGGCACCCGGCATCATCAATTTCGTCTGCTCAAGTATGTTAGTGCTGCTTAGCGCTTCAGCCGGCGCTGGAGCCGCGCTTGCCGAAACGCTTTCCGAGCAGCTCTCCAAGCCGATTCCAGAGCCACATACTAAAGCCGAGATGAATTATCACGGAGTACCCTTTGATCTGGAGAATCCGAAATACAAGGAGCCTCTGGTACCACTCAGTAAATATGGAATTGCAGGCGAAGCATTTTACGCGCGAAAAGATGGATTGAATGCGCCATATTATCGTTGCATCTGCCCTGAATCAGAAAGCGAAAGTTTGCAATTGCGAAAGACTGTCGCTGAGAAACTCCAACACATCAATAGAAAGCTCTCGTTGCTTGGGGTTGAATTATATGTGTATGATGCGTACCGCCCAGTCAGCTGTCAAACGAAGTTGTGGAATTATTTTATTGATGAAGCAAGAAAAAAATTGGGAAGCGCTGCGCCTGAAGAAGAAGTGATCAAATACGCGGGGACTTATTGTGGCGACCCGCGAAAGTTCAATCCTGATGATTGGAAAACGTGGCCTTCTCACTCAACAGGCGGCGCTGTGGATCTGACTCTCAAACGCAAAAATGGCGAATTGCTTTTTATGGGAAGCATTTTTGATGATGATTCGGAAATAACGCATGCTAATCATTTTGAGAAGGAACGCAAAACAGCAACGCTTTCTGCAAGCTATGCGGAAGCGCTCAAGAACAGGCGAATTCTCTACAACGCCATGACTGAAGCAGGGTTTATCAATTATCACGCTGAGTGGTGGCATTATGAGTATGGAACTCAAATGTGGGTTTTAGTTAGCGATCAGAAAGATCAGAAGGCGCTATATGGCACCGTTTACAAAGGAGAGAGCAGGTAAAAGAATCTCCCGAAATGCATGAGTCGTTCCACACAATCGGAAGATTCTTCTATTCTTCAGGAGAATCAATCTCTGTACCTGTTCCAGTGAGACCAATGTCTGAAAGAATTTTGCGGGGCGAAATATTGTCCGTAAGGTTGGGCGTACCGTTGCGCATATTGCGCTCTTAAAGCAGCCTCTGGGCGACCATATCCTGGTACATATGGAGCTCCGTCTGGATACATGTAACCACCGGCTCCATTCGGAACAAGACCCATGCTAGCTGACCACGCGTCCTGTGCAGCTTTTTGTTGCATCTGCTGAGCAAAAACTTGTTGTTGCGCCGCAGCTGCTTGTGCTTGTTGATTCATAAGTGTTTGTTGATACATCTGCATGGCGAAGGCATTCGCGCCATTGTCACGAGCTAATGCAGGAGAGATCGCAGCTGTCAAAGCGATTCCGGCCAAAAGGAAGCTCGCCATATTTTTTCTAATTATCATTTTTGTATCCTCCGGCTCATGTCTCCTATGACGCCTCAATCATTAGTTGGGTCCCGGTTATCAGATTAGAGTTATTTCATATTGCGAATTTTACCCCAATTCCAGTAGCTTTTCGGACTGCATTATTTGTTCTACTGATGAATTACATTTCGGCAATCATTTTACCCGGGCATCGAGATTTATCAACAGTTTCTCGACCATGAATACAATGGCATTAATCGAAATTGCTCAGTTGGAAATAGCCATTTAAAAGGTGAATCTCCCGAGCCGCATGTGTCGTTCATACATGCACTCGGGAGATTTACTTTTCGCCCCAACGAAAGCTAAGTTAGCTGATTACCAGTAGCGATAGCCAACATGTTGAATGTGTCTGTCATACCAGTGATCGAGATGGCGGTTCAGATTTCTTTCGGCGTTGGCCAATCTGAAGCCGAGTCCATTGTTGTAGTTGTTGTATGGATATCCGATATTGTTGTAAGCGCCGTAATTAGCTGAGCTGTAAGCGCCGTAGTTAGCTGAGTGGCAAGCGCCGTGATTGAACGGGCTGTAAGCGCCGTAATTATTTGCGGCGCAAGTACCCGAAACGCCGGCAACATAAGGAGCACCATTTGCATAAACATAACCGCCACTGCCATTTGGACTTAACCCCATGCTCGCTGCCCATGCCGCTTGTGCTGCTGCTTGCTGTTGCTGTGAAGCAAGAACTTGTTGTTGCGCTGCTGCTGCTTGTGCTTGCTGATTGAGTAGAGTTTGTTGATACATTTGCATCGCCAGGGCGTTGGCACCGTTATCGCGAGCTAATGCGGGAGAGATTGCGCCTACTAAAGTAATTCCGGCTACCAGGAAGCTTGCCATAATCTTGTTATTTATCATTTCTGTGACCTCCACAGCTCATGGGTCTTATGACGCCTCGACTGCGCTTTCGATCCCGGTTTTTAGATTAGAGTATTCTAATTTTATGTATTATTTGCTTGCAAACAGTATCTTTTCGGATTCTATAGTTCGTGGAGCTGATAAACATGTCGCCTGACGATAATTTCTCGCTTGCAGTGAGGTAAAGCCCAGAGCCCTGATCTCCAAGCACTTAGCCCCAAGCCATACTTGGGCTGTGTAGCGTTGGCGATGGATTTCTGGGCCGTTCCTATATATAGGACAGTTCGTTTACTTAGTTGCGGTTGGAGCAGCCTTGAACGGTCCATCCCATATTTGTTTCTCCGTCAAACGGAGCTTTGATAGCAAACATTTCTTCTCTTGTAATTACTTTGTTTGGTTTGAATGTTCCGGCCACGCTAAGATACCGAATATGGTATCAGTCCATTGTTATTTAATTTTTCGAGTGTTAACAGTCCAACCCAGTGCAGTCAACGCGTCGTCCATGCCGACGCTGTTGCTGTGACAATGGTGCAATGCCATAATTGCATCTTCTTGTACAAGAAATTTGTTTTGAATCAAATAAACAGCACGCAGTAGTGAGTAGAGCATGGGCTCATTCACAATACCGGCAAGCAATAGCTCCTTCCGTATATCAACATTCGGATCAGTTTCTTTTCCAAATAAGTTTTCGAGCTCTTTTGGATCTGCCAAGCCTGAAAGTGAAAGCATTTCTTGAATCAACGCCTTCTCTTTCGGCCCCAGGGTAGGCACACCAACATTTGCAATTGCTCTTACTGCAGAACATCCCTCGCCGAAAATTTTGCGCAAGGCTTGAGCCGCAAGTGGCGTGGAAAGAGTTCCATTATCCAGCATTTCTTGAACTTTCAAACAGGATTCAAGAAGTGACTGTGAAAGAATTCCCTGTTCAACAAATACTTCTCCAATTGGTAGTTCATTTGTTAATGATAACTCCATGCAGGTCATCAGTTGTTCCTGGTTCATCAAACCTGCTTCAACGAGAATGTATCCAATCGGGGTGCTTCGTCGTGCGGCTTTACGGTAAACACCGCTTTGCTTGAGCGATTCTTCAAAAGTCACCTGTCTCTGGCGTACCGCTTTCAATCCTTGGACAGCTTGCTCACGATTGATGACGCCCTCACGGATAAGCTTTTGCGCGGTCAAACAAGCAAGCAAGACTTCGTTTGCAATGTATTTGCGAAACACGAGCACACGGCCGACAGGCAATCCTGTTTCAATGCTCGTTTTCAACGCCTCGTCGAGTTGATCAATAGTGACCGCCTCGGCTTCAACGAGAAGTTCACCAAGACGATTAGAGGTACCGGTGGTTTTCTTCTGCCATCCAAGCTGTCCCAGTGCGTCGGAAAACTTGAGATCGTCGTTGGCAACCTTGAAAAGAGCCTTCGAGGCAAGATCAGGCGAAAGCATACCGTCATTAATTAGCGACTGTGCTTCTACGGCTGCTTTCAAATCTCTCTGGGTAATGTAGCCCAGCATAATAAGGACTTTGCCCAGCGGCAGGGAGCGCTCCTTGGCTTTTTGCAAGGCGTCACTCAAGGTCTCCTGCGTAAGGATTCCGGACATTGTGAGCAACTCCCCAATGGGAATGAGTGTTGCATCTTGTGCCATCCTGTTACTCCGCCTTTCCTGCTTCCGAATCAAGCGGGTACCCTTGAGTGAGTGCCCTTGCCTGAACCTGAAGTCCTTTAATCTTAGACCCTATATAATTCTCCTTGCCACACTTTAGGTCAATTCATTCGGAAAATTGACTTATCAGTCGCCGGAAGCACATAAAAATGCAAAAAACAGTAGTTATAACGGGTGCCGGGCGAGACCGCGTAGGAATTGTCGCGGAGCTTGCGGAATTTTTATTTTCGCTGGGATGTAATTTGCTCGATTCGAGCATGACGTTGTTAAGGGGCGAATTCGCGCTCATTTTGATGATTGCGCTTCCTGAGAAAATGAGTTTCAACGAATTTAAAGCTGGGCTGGCAAAAGTCGAAGAAAAATTGGGCTTGAACTTTTCCGTTCGGGAGCTTTCCAGCGAAGAATTGTTGGAGCAGGATGAGCCTGAATTTCAATATTTTATTACTGTTTACGGTGCAGACAAGCCTGGTATCGTAGCTGGTATCACAAAAAAGCTGGCCGAACTTAAGTTGAACATTACTGACGTGCAGACAAAGTCGGTAAATCAAGGCAAAGGCGAAATATTCGTCATGATGCTTGAACTGACGTCGTCGTCCCATCTTCAGGCAGACGACGTAGAAGAGCAACTTGAAGCTTTTGCATCGAAAATGGGCGTTGATATAAACGTTCGCGAATTGGAAACCATGGAGTTGTAGAATGGCTGTCAGGCAAATTCTCCTCTATCCAGATCCTCTATTGAAACAATTATCCGCTTCGGTAAGCAGCTTTGATGCGGAGTTTGAGGCTATGCTGAAGGATCTCGAAGACACGCTGGACGATGCTCCCTATTGCGTGGGAATAGCCGCTCCTCAAATTGGATACCTTCAGCGAGTTGTTCTTATCGATGCTTCTCGCAGCAGAAAGCCAATTCCGAACAAGGGTCGGCTCTTCCTCATCAACCCTAACATCGAAAATTCGGAAGGATCCGTGCTGGGTCGCGAGGGCTGCCTCAGCCTTCCTCACCTTACCGCCAATGTGAATCGAGCAGAAAAGATCACGGTCAAGTATGTGGACAAAGAAGGCAATGAGAAACGGGTCGATTCGTCAGACTACGAAGCGCGCGTGATTCAACACGAAATGGATCATCTCGACGGATTACTTTTTCTTGATCGCGTAAGCTCGCTAAAAACTGATGTATTCCGACGCAAGAGATATTAGATGTGTTCCGATGAAATATTAGATGAAATATTAAAGGAACAAGATTGTTAATGGTAGGGGCAACGCCATGCGTCGCCCGAGTCTGAGGTCAAAAGATGAAACGCAGCCAAATCAATAAACTGATCGAAGAAGCAGCCGAATTCTTCGAATCCAACAAACTACATCTGCCACCATGGGCAAAATGGACCTGCGACCAATGGAAAGATCATCTCGGCGAAGAAACATATGAAATCAGAACTCACGGCATGGGCTGGAACGTCACGGATTTCGGCTCTGGTGACTTCAACAAACAAGGACTCTTGCTTTTCATAATGCGCAACGGCTGGCTAAAAGACAACAAGCCGCAAGATACAAAAACCTATGCAGAAAAAGCCACTGGGCTAACGATGCCGAAAACAACATCAATTCTCGAGATGTTGTTGTTCAGGTCGATGGAATCAGCAGAAAAATTCCAGCCGGTGGAAAAATCATCCTTGAGCCCGGTGAAAGCGTAACCCTGCCTCCACGCCTCTGCCATCAGTTTTGTGGACACGTCGGCGACAGCAAAATTTGTGTTGGTGAAGTCAGCAGTTTAAACGACGACGGAACAGACAACTGCTTCATTTTCGGATTGCCGAAAATGAACATCGTCGAAGACGAGCCCCGCAAATTCTGGCTCTGCAGCGAATACCCAGTTTAGGACAGACTAGCGAGTTCCGATCCCGATCAAAAAGTTCAAAATTTCGAAGCGTCTAGAAGCCGGCGAGCCGCCGGCGCTCCCGGAAGTGCACGGCGTTTCTCTATATTTATTTGGCGAATCAAATAGTAATCAGTTCAATTACATTCAATTGATTTTAATTGAAGTGGCGTTCTCATTTGAGAAAGCGATGATGCATTCGCGTAGCTCGGTGATTAAATCGTCGGCGGTTTGGAAGCGGTCTTCGGGTTCGAAGGCGGTGCATTTGCGAACGAGGTCGTCGACGCGTTTCGGCAGATCGGCGATTTTTGATTGTGGGCTTGCTTCGGCAAGGGGCAGGGGATCCGCAGCGGTCAGCAGGTAATAGAGGGAGCCACCTAATGCGTAGATGTCACTTTGCAAAACACTTTTTCCGCGCAATTGTTCTGGTGGAATGTAGGATTGCTTGCCGACTACCGTACCTGTGGCTGCGCCCACGAAGCGATTTGCCGCGCCGAAATCGATGAGGAAAAGATCGTTTTTATATAGAACAACATTGTCTGGTGTGAGATCTCTATGAATAATTGGCGGTTCCTGTGAGTGCAAGTATTTCAAAATCTCGCTTATTTTCAATGCCCATTCCAGTGCCTGCGCAAGAGGCACGGCACCATTCTCTTTGACATACTGGCGAAGGTCGGGTCCATTAATATATTGAAGAACGAGATAATGGCGTCCGTCTTCTACAAAGTGGTCCATCACTTTTGCAATGTTTGGATGTTCTAATTTCGAAAGCATTTCCGCTTCCTTGTCTAACATCTTCTCAGCCTGCATTCTCGCTTGCTCCTCAGCACCTGAGGGAACAACGGCTTCTTTCAACACGACCATATCAAGCTTATTTTCTTGCGCAAGATAAATCGCAGACAGTCCTCCGAACGCAAGTTGTCTGACGATTTTCAATCTACCATTTTGCAGGCAATGTTCCGGCTCAAGTGGCATGAATGCGGTGGTACTGAAGCGCCTGCGCATCTCGTCTTCCCACATTTTCGTGTAACCAGAAGAACCTGCACCGCTGGCTTGATTTTGAATCTGTTTCTGGTAATCAACAAGCTCAGGGGCACGTTTGCAATTAATACCCCAGAGTTCCACCGCCAAGAATAATTGTTCAAGATCTTTTTCTTTGAACATCTTCAGTTCAAGCGGCAATTGCCCACCATCTTCAAACGAAAGGAGAAGCTTGCCCGCGCTTTTGTCTACCGCAGTTCCCAGCACAGACGCCGTTTTCAGTTCGTCCCACATTTTGTTTCTTCTGAACTTCAGCTTGGGCAAAAAGAATGGTGGAAATGCCATTCCATCTTTCGAAACATAAATGCAATTATCTTCCGCGAGTGCAGTCAGCAGGATGCTGCTCACGGTGACTGCCACCATGGACAGTGACACACCAAGCGCAAATGTCAGAGGAATCGTATCGGCACGCGAAATAATTCGCACCAGCATCATGCCGAGTGTAGCAGGTGCAACAATTGCCCAAAACGGAAGTAAAAGACACATCACCCAGAACAGAACACGAGACCAGCCTGGTTTATACGGAATTCGAATCTGCAGCTCAGCCATTCTTTAATCGCCCCTTAAGCTTGTCGAACGGACCTTCACTCCGAGTCATCACTTTTGTACCCATTAAAACTGAGTTCGCTATTAATCGGGTACTATAATGATGTAGGTTCAGGAGGACTTGCTTTGTTCTTTCGTCTCAATGCCAGGTTTACTTTGATATTGCTCAGCGTTGTCAGCAGCGCTTTGACGTTTCAAACTGCTGCATTATCGGAAGGGAAGCTTTCCTGGGCTACAGTTTACGGTGACGGCACCGATGCTTTGTCCTCAGGCAAATTAGCGAATGCCGAAGAACAGTTTCGCAAAGCATTACAACTTGTCAAAGTACAATCGAAAAATCCAGCAGATACGGAAAAATGCATGCTCAAGCTGGCGGACACGCTTGCTCTGCGCGGAAAGACTACGGACGCTCTACAGCTTTACTTGAACTTACAAGATCTATTGAGCAAACGCTATGGAGCCGAGAGTCAGAAGATGGCTCCTGTGCTAATTGCACTTGGTTCTATTCAAGAATCACTGGGCGATCACGCGACAGCGATGACTTATTATTCGCGGGCGTTAAAGATTAACGAGGCGAAATGGGGTCCTTTGAGCCCTGCTTTATCCAATAACTTGCGTTGCCTCGGTCGTGCTTGCTTCCGTGCAGGACACAAGGAAGAAGGCAAGAAGCATTTCAAGCGCGCGATTGATGTTTTATCGAACGATCCAAGTCTCGATTCTGCCAATGAACTTGAAGTGCTAACTCATCAATACAATGATTTGCTTGCTGGAACTGACAATTCAAACTCGCAATTAATCCAGGATTTTAATCGTGACATTCTAGGCAACCCGAAATCTTCACAAAAACAGAGCGGATCAACCGGATCGGCAAGCGGCAATGGATCTTCCTGGCAGCAGGAAGGATTGCAACGCTTGAACGCGAGCAAGCAATATCAAGCAAACGAAGATCCCGAAGTTATTTTGCGAGGTCCGATTTCCCAAACGGAAAAATCTCTTGCACCGGCTTTTAAGACAATTGATGATTCTGTGTTCAAAGAAACCCGCTATGACAAAGGCGAAGAAAACTACAAACGCACGATTGCAACAGACATAAATGCACTTGGTCCCAGTCATCCAGCAGTTGCAAATGACCTCATCGCTCTTTCTCGTTTATATGTTTCGCAGCAGAAATACGCAGATGCCGAACCACTTTTGAACAAGGCTTTGCCCATTTACGAGCAAGCATATGGATCAAACAATGTATTGACTATAAAGACTCGCGCGATGCTTGCGGGAGTGGAATTTCATTTAGGCAATACGGACAGGGCAGCAGCACTCTATAAGATGGCACTGAGTCACGGGCAATCGACTCTCGGTCCAAATGATTTCGAAACAGCGAATATATTGAATCAACTCGCCTATCTATATTTTCATCAGGGCAAATTGCCGGAAGCCAGCACATTCTATGAGTGGGCTGTGGCAAGCACCGAAGGAGCTGTCGGAGAGAAAGATCCGTTGCTTGCGGCTTGTTTGAAGGATTACGCGCAGGTACTTCGCAGCATGGGCAAGACAGGCCAGGCTGGCGAGCTTGAATTGCGCGCAGGCAAGATCCTCGCGGAAGCGAAATAAATAGACGCCTCAAGGAGCGAGAATATAGTTAGGGCGCCTCACACGGGCGCCCTTTGAAGCCGAAACTCCATGGGCGCCCATGAGGCGCCCCTACCGAATTCTTCTCCGGATCCAGATTATGGCTTGGATTCAGAAGCCGGCGAGCCGCCGGCGCTCCCGGGCTCAGATCCGGTCGTTGTAACGGCGGGTTCGCTGTGGTGGTCTTCGGGTTTGGCGGGATCGGTGTATGGCACTGTAGCCAGAACGGGTTTCACTCGCGTGCCGTTGCTGAGTTCGTCGGTGCCATTTTGAGCGAGTGTGTCGCCTTCTTTCAGGTTGCCGAAGACTTCGATCATTCCATCCATGATCTGTCCCTTCTTCACATCAACCCATTCGATTGTGCCGTTGTTTATTCTGCAAACGAAGGTCTTGAGTGGAGTGGAAACGACACAGGAGATCGGCACGAAAAGCGAGGAAGAGGGTCTGCGAGTGGGCCAGTAAACTTTACAGAACATGCCCGGGAGAATCTCGAACTTGGGATTGAAATAGTTCAGCTCGACAGGCATGGTCCGCGTGTCCTTGTCGAGATTGTTGCTAATACGCGCAACAGTACCCATAAAGCGACGACCAGGAAAAGCTGAAACAGAAAACTCAACCTGAGATCCAAGCACTACACCAGCAGTATCCACTTCAGGAACTGGGGCCACAATACGAAGAAGGTCCAACTGTTTCACACGACAAATCGGCGGATATGCCCCGGTTCCATCGGGTCCAACAAAACTTCCAAGGTGCATCTTTCGTTCGGTCACATAACCATCGAAAGGAGCTGTAATTTCGAGGTACGAAGCAAAGTCTGCGAAATTCTGGAAAGCGCGTTCCATTGCGGACACCTGTTCTTTGACCATAGAAACTTCATGATCTTTTGCGTTCACTCGTTGCATGGCGGTATTAACGTCCTGCCGATCCTGCTCGACCGACTGAGACCATTGCACCACATCATTATCTGCAATTACACCAGGCACAAGCGACGCGGCATAAACACGCTGATAAGTAGATTGGTCCGCTAAAAGATTTGCTTGCCTGCGCTTCAAATCTGCTTTGAGATCTGCCAGGTGAGATTCTTCAGCAGAGAGCTGCGCCTTAACTGCTGCAATTTTTGCCAGCGCTTCATTTCTGCGAGACAAATATTCAGGCGCATACATCTTCACCATGAGCTGGTCTTTTTTGACCACAGAGCCGCGGTCAACGCCCAACCATTTCACAAAGCCAGGAACTTTAGGATAAATCAAGACATCCTGGTACGCATCTATTTCACCCGGAAGTTGATCTTCGCGGAAAAGAGTTTTCGAGACCACCTGCACCGCGGGAAGAGATAGTTCTGTAATTTGCGGCGGCGGCGCTTCCTCCTCGCCGTGGTGGAAGTTCTTCCACAAGAAGAAAAAGCCGACCCCACCTAAAGCGAGAACAATCAGCACGAATACTATATTGAATTTACTGAAGAGATTGTTAGTCATGTCCTTGTGCCGCAGATAGATTGATGCAATTGTTTCCTTGAGATTTGCTAGCGAAACCGGTGAGATGCCGGTTCTTCCGGTGCTTAGGGAATTTCTTCATCATGCTCATGTGAGTCTGATTCCTCCGGGAATACCGATGGGGAACTTATTGGCGCATGCTCTTGCACCAGAGTAAAAACGAGTGGCAGCAAGGTGAGCACCGACATAGTCGACATGCTGAGACCGCCGATAACAGCGCGCCCGAGCGAAGCGCTCTGTCCTGAAGAAAGTGCCATCGGAATCATACCGGCGACCATGGCAATTGAAGTCATCAAAATTGGCCGCATTCTTGCTTGAGCACCATGGATTGCCGCTTCTGCCGCGGTTTTTCCATTGCGCCGATTTTCTTCAGCAAAAACAACCAGAAGAATTGCGTTAGCGATTCCCACCCCGGTGGACATGATTGCGCCCATGAACGATTGAATGTTGAGCGTAGTTCCTGTCAGCGTCAGCATCGTCAACACACCGAGCAAAATAGCCGGTGTGGTAGACATAACGATAAGCACGACACGCGCCGCCTGGAAATATGCAAGCAGCATCATCGTAATAACGACTACGGCAAGCAACAATCCGGTCAACAAATGGAAGAAAGTATCGTTAAGAACAGGAGCCTGACCAGCGACATTGACGAACACTCCTTGAGGAGGCTTACCAACCCGCTTAACCGCGGCTCGAACAGCATCGGCAACTCGCCCGAGATCCTCGCCTGCCATATTTGCGGTGAGTGAGACCATACGCATCATATTGTAGCGATCGAGTTCACCATTGGCGGTGCCATACTCTACTTTCGCTACATCGCCTACAAGCGGGCGCTGGCGCCTTCGAGTAAAGCTATCTGGATAGTATTTGTCGACATCATGATCGACAAAGGGATCCTTTTCCTCCATCTGATTCTTACGTGTGCTATTCATTGTGGGGAAAGCTTCAATATCTTCTTTTGATTTGATCTGATCTTGCGGCACCTGGACCTGAACCTGGTAATTAAAGCCACTCGCCGCGTCCTTCCATAAACTCAGGTTGACGAATCGGCTGGAGAAATAAGCCGGCTGCAATGACATACCGATTTGCGAGGGCGTAACGCCGTACTGACCAGCAAGCTCACGGTCTATATTTATCTGGCAGGTTGGATAATCGAGCGGCAGACCCCATTGCAAATCACGTAACAAGGGAATTTTTTGCATTTCAGCAAGAATTTTCTTGGCGAAATTCTTGTCTGCAATCAGATCCGGCCCCATAACCCGAACCATTATTGGCGTCGGAGAACCGAGGTTCATGATCTGGCTAACCAGGTCCCCTGGCTCAAAGGAGAACTTAGTATCAGGAACAGCGGCAAGAAGACGCTTGCGCAAATTGTCTTTGAATTTCTCCATGTTGATGTGCGCATCTTCCTTCAATTGCACATCCATAACAGCCTGGTGCGGACCGGCTGTCCATAAAAATGCTGAACTAATGGGGAACATGGGCGGCTGCTGCCCGGCGTATCCAAGAGTTTTTTCGACGTTGTCTGCCCCGACTTCGGCTTTAACTTGCTCCATAGTCGTCTTGACGCGCTGCTCAAGTGCCTCAACACGCATGCCTGTAGGCGCAGTAATTCTGACCCGAAACTGGCTGCTTCCATTGGGCGGGAAGAGTTCTTTGCCGATGTTGGTATAGAGCAAGACGACTGCTGTCCCTGCAATACCAATATATAAAGGAATTACAAGCCCGCGTAGCGGCAGCAAGAAATTCAACAATGCAGACAGTCCGTCTTTTAGCACATCGATAAAATCGCGCCCTACTTCCTTATGCTCTTCCTTAAGTAGCCATACCGCCATAATCGGAACTACGGTCGAGGCAAGTGTGGTAGACGCAATCATTGAGAAACCGACCGCAAGTGAGAGCGGAATGAACAACTCACGCGTGATACCAACCATGAAAAAGGATGGAATAAACACTGCCACCACAGACAACATTGCCAGCAATCGCGGAACCATAGTTTCAACACAGGCATCGAACACAGCACGCCGTAAGGGCGCGTGTTCGGCAAGGTGGCTGTGAATATTTTCAATACAAACAGTCGCTTCGTCGACCAGAATTCCGATTGCCAGAGCCAAACCACTGAGGGTCTGAATATTGATAGTCTGACCTGTCATCCATAAACCAACAATTGCACTCATCAAAGAGAGCGGAATTGAAGTAACAACAATAATAGTGCTGCGGAAATCGCGAAGGAAAAGCAAGATCATCAAACCAGGCAATATGGTTCCCATCATGCCTTCATGAAACACGTCCTGAATAGCTTCACGGACGTATTTTGACTGGTCGAACTCGTAGCTGATCTTCACATCGGGAGGAAGAACACTTTGCATTCGAGGCAAAGCTTTATTCAAAGCATCAACGACAGACACTGTAGATGCGTCATTGCGCTTAACAGCGGGAATGTAGACTGTTCTATTTCCTTGAAACAGCGCATAGCCCGCAAGAATGTCCGCAGAATCTTCAACGAAGCCGATATCTTTGAAGAAAATTTGGGGACCGTGCCCGGTGCGCACCGGCATGTAATCAAGCTCATGTATATCCGGCAAATCAGTATTTACCGGCGCAATTCGTAGGAAATCTCCGGTGCGTACATTACCGGCAGGCAAGACCTTACTTCCTTCGATAAGCGCCTGAATGATCTCATCACCAGAAATGTTGTATCTTCGCATCTTATCTGCGTCAACATTCATAACGATACTTCTGATGTTGCCACCAAATGGAGGTGGAGCCTCAGCGCCAGGCACAGTGGCAAGCATTGGACGTATGCGGGTGTAGGCAAGGTCTTCCAGTTCTTTCACACTCTTGGTCAGTGAGGAGAGCACAAGCTGTCCTACAGGCAAACTTCCAGGGTCGAAGCGCAAGACAAATGGATTCAAAGTTCCGTGCGGCATAACTGACGTTGCGCGGTTTGCCATCGCTACAACAGTTGCCATGGCTGAAGCCATGTCTGTGTCAGGCTGGAAAAATATTTTGATCAGAGTGACATTTTGAATTGACTGCGATTCGATGTGTTCGATACCAGGCACGTACAAGAAATAAAGCTCGTACGTGGAGGTGATGTAACCTTCCATCTGGTCGGGTGACATGCCACCATAACCCTGAATGATGTAAATCGCCGGGATCTTCAAATCCGGGAAGATGTCTTGCTTCATGCTGCTCAATGCCAGAAA
>JBIKOL010000104.1:0-32026 GCA_044358055.1 Obscuribacteraceae bacterium (SeqCode) | reverse complement strand
CGGATACAGTGCAAACTGAGCATATGGATTGGGGCTTTCGTGCAACTGTGTTATACGGAATTGACTACCGCTGGACGACAGCACAAGGGTGGTATCCGGCAACCAAAGAATTGTTGCAACACAATTATCTCTACGGAATGGACCCGGTCGAGCTCTATGGAATGGTTTATTTCCCAAAAGTTTGCCAGGGTATGGTGACTAAATTTGGTCGATTTATTTCTCCTCCGGATATCGAAGCCCAACTTGCTCCTGATAATTTCCTCTGGACTCACTCGCAGATGTTCACGGATGATTGCTACACTCAGACCGGCTTAATTAATGCGATCAAGTTGAACGATAACTGGACGCTTCAGGCCGCCATCACTGCCGGTGCCGATATCGCGCCGTGGGACAAAGCCGCTGTGCCGACTGGTTTATTCCTTGCACGTTGGGTTTCTAAGTCCAACAACGATTCCATATATGGTGGCGTCAACTCGATTAATAATGGACGATTCCGCGGAGCAAGGGCTGTTTTATCTCAGCAGCAGATGATCTCGTCAGTCAATCAAGTCATACAACAATCTGCAGCTTTGAACGGAGGCACGCCCGATACAAGTGTGGGCAATTTCACAAATTTCGATGGCTCAGTTTATCAATTCAATAATTTGCAACCCCCAGCCCATGATAATTTGCAACAGTTCAATCTGACCTGGCAGCATCGGTTTAATCGAAAAGGCACCATTGTCACCATGACTGAAGCCTACTTCATTTATCAATACAACGCGCTTGTTGGTGGCACTGTAAACAATGGACCACCACATACCTTCAATCAGCTGACGGGACCAGGCAACTATATAAACGGAATCGCCCCTGCTGTTGGTCTGGTCAATTACACTGCATTTAAAGTTTCTGATAAAGACTACTTCACAATAAGGCCAGTAGACTTCCTGCTCGATTACAAAGGGGAACGTACCGGCTTCCAAACAGCATTTTCAAGTTGGACGATAGGTTGGTGCCACCGCTTTAACAACCTTGTGTGTATAAGGCCGGAAATTCGCTATGACAGAGCTCTCAATTATAATAACCAGACCATTGTGAAACCCTACGATAACGGCAGGCGAAGGTTTCAATTCCAGTTCGGGTTTGACGTTATTGCAAGGTATTAAAGGTTAAAGCGATGAGTATTCCAATTTCGACAAGGCGGAGTGTTATGCAAGCAAGGAACGCAATTTTTTCTGTCGCACTGATGTGTGCCTTCCCGACAGCATGCGCTTTCGCTCAAGAGTACTCACAGGCGTATGAACCGTCTTCAAAAGCGCAAGATTCTCTTCGCGTTGCCGCGTCCGACCCTGCTTCCGCTCCAGCTGCCAGCTCTCGGGCAGCGAGTTCAACAAAGAAAGGCTCAGGATTGATGGCATTCCCCGTGAAAGTTCTGGGATTCGTAACTGGATGCGCAGTTGGAGTTCCCGTTAACCTGGTCCGAGATCCAATTATCGAGGAAAAATGGACTGTAAACAACTGGACTGGTGACAACAGTGGCAAACCCAGAGTAACAGTCCCAGCAGGAATCTTCTGGGCCCCATTTGCTTTGATTGACGGCGTAATACTGGCTCCATTTTCTGCTGTTAAATACAGTGCAAAAAGTTTCAATGATCCTTTCAGTAAAGATCAATTTAGTCTGGGAGAGAGAAATCAATAATATGTTCAATTTCGATTCCGCAAGAAAAATTATGCCACTTGTTCTGTCAATGTTCTTGTTCTCTTCTTCCTCCGCTTATGCTGAGGATGTTCAAAACAATCCTCCCGGCTCAGTGGGCAACTCCAAATCAAGCAATTCACCGAATCAAACGACTGCGCAATCCTCCAGCTCTGGAACCCCCTTTGGTCTGGCGATGATTCCAGGTGTTTGCCTTGGCACCGCGGTCGGACTGCCGGTTTGTTTAGCACGCCGCTTCGTCCATGGAGCGGTCTCCGGTTCTCACGGTATGGTCGGAGACACAGAGAATCCACTCTTAGTTGTGCCTGCTGCAGTAATCTGGTCGCCGCTGGCCTTTGTGACTGCGACAATGGAATGTCCCGTTTACGCAATCCGCAACGCATGGATGGCCGACAAACCATTTAGCAAAGAGCAATTCAGCCTTGGCGAAATGCCAAGTTACGACGACTAAGTTTGATGGTGCCCTTCGCAGTCTGCCCGCAGGCCTGCGTACGACAAGCCGAAAGCATATTATTGGTTGATTATTTTGAATCCATTCTTCCAGCGGTTCGAAAATATTATTTCGAATTTTGTTTTGGCAGAAAGGATATGTTTGTGTCCTTCATACACTCCCCAGATGTCCTTATTTATGCGGAAATCGCGAGGTTCCCAAATATACAGATAATAATAAACGAGATAAAGAATAAGCAATTCAAAAGCAACTATAAGGTACGAAAACATCTTTTTTTCACCATGAAATAGCGCCCAATTTACGGCGCAGAAATGCAAGAAATTCAATTGGCATCAGAGACAACTCTGCTTTGGTCCTAATGTTAGCTTTATCACCAAACGCTCATATTGGAACGCGGCTCTTTTACAGGAGCCATGCTTACGAATCCATTACTAGTCTGACGAAGAAATAGGACCTGATCGCTGTGAATATTTGACGTTGCCAACGCAAACAATACAATCATGGCCTTGCGCCCGAAATTTGTTGCTGCGATTTATTGAGGTATTTATCGTCTTCATAATCACTCTTTCGATCGAAAATATTGTACTCCTGCCAGTGTTGGGCGCAAGCAGCTTTTACATCTTTTTGATGCCGGTCCATCCTCCTTAGATACTTCATTCACAAAGCGCGGTTGACTATCGCGCGGATGCAAACTGATAGAGGGGATCCCACCGAGGATTGTTGGTGGACAGCGCTCCTTTACAGGTAACGTACTTTCTTGATGAAATATTGATTTCAAAACGACAATTATATATGCAGAATCAGCATACATCTGCATTGACGCTGTCCGCGGCCTTATCTATATTGGCATTAGATCGAACGGAGCTGTCTAATGTCTATGGATGATATGGATCACAGAGCAACCCAACTGGGACAATTGTCCATCGAGCATTTTTCAAACCCTTCCAAAAACAGCGTCACTGATTTAGCGATTGCGAAAATACTGCAGGAAACCAGCTCTTCTGAATTGCCCAGACTTATTCGAAATGCTAATTCGCATGCAGGCAAGGTTGGCATTGCACCGCAATATGATAGATGCGGAAATATCGAAAGAGTTGACTTTAACTTTCATCCGCTGTTTTCACTTTTTGCCACAGGCAAAGACCTGTCTATTGATCTGTCAGGTAAGGCTTGCAACGACAGCAAACGGAAATAAGATGGATTCACTTACTGCTTATGGTTTGGTTTCAGTCTGCCTGATGTTGCTTTTCTATTCTCTTGAAGAAAAGGCTCCTGTTTTTGTGTTTTTGTTTGCAGTTTCATGCCTGATGGCATCAGTCTATGGATTCTTGCAGGGAGCCTGGCCGTTTGGAATTGTTGAATCTGTGTGGTCGATAATTGCTTTCCAGCGCTGGATTCGCAGAGTTGCGCGTGAACGCGTAGCAAAATAAGGCCGTCAAGCAGTTAGCATCAGCCGGATGGGCATAGATTTCAAAAGATTATCAGTGCAAAGGCGGCGTTTGGGTGTTTTGACCCGGAGTTTGCTGCGGCTGAGAGCTCTGCGCTTTAGGCTCTGGTTTTTTATTTCCCCAGGGCAAGCCATCAAATCGATAAGAATAACCTACTCCAACAAATGCGGCCGGCGCTGTTTTTGACATTCCGAAGCCCCACTGAATATCCACCTGGTTGTGCTTTGTTATTTTATAAACTCCGCCAAAGTGAGCTATCGACTGGCCGGGTGCATGCGAATTCTGTTGAAAAAATCCTGCATATTCAACGAATGCTGAGGCTCGACTGCCCAACGCTCTAGTGAACATCACAAATGGCTGGTATTGAATATTTCCGTGAGGTTGTGTGACTACTATCGATTGCATTCCGCAAAAAGCCCAATTCGGGCTAAGCTGAATCGTATATGGCAGGCGAAAAACCGGCATTACTCCTGTTCCTGTGAGAAGCTTACTTCCAGTAGGAATGTCCACCCCACCCACGAACGATGCTGTAAGTCGCTTGAAGGGGCCGGAGCCAAATTGGTGTTTGAGCCCTACTTCTTGCAGCCCGGTTGCACCGGCGAATGTTGAACGTGATTGGTTGTATAAAATCATATTTGGCGTGAACATTTGCAGCTCTGTGCCTTTTATCAAGCCAAGCCGAACTTCATTCTCAGGAATATCAAAGTAAGTCAGTCCGTGTTGAAAATGCTGATACAAGGTACCATTTTCAAGTTGTATCGTACCCATCGGAACTACAAACGCTGACTGACAGAAGCTTGGACGGTTAGTATCAATAAAATCAGACTTTTGCAAAACATCAGCATTAGCCGCTTGCGCTACATAAAGAAAAGTCAGAGCCGACAAACACTTAATAAGTATATGATTTTGTTTGAAAATTCCGGCTCGCATCATAAGTGGTGCCTACTTTCGTTGGTATTTGCGGCGATTAGTTTGGGCGTTGTATTTGTATGTGGAGTTTCTGCTACCGTCTTTGAATTAATGCTGCGGGGAAAAATTAGTTTAAATATTGAGCCCCCTCCGCTCCGATCCAAAAGCTCTACGCTGGCGTTTGCGTTAAGGCATAGCTCTCTAACGATGGACAAGCCGAGCCCGCATCCTGTTTCCGTGTTTTCGCTTGATCTGAAAAATCTCGTAAAAACTCTTGGTTTATCAAGATCAGCTATGCCTGGTCCGCTGTCGGACACTGTGAGAATAACACTGTCTTCAGTTCCATCGACCGCAACCCAGACCGACCCTTTTGCTGGAGTGTATTTGACTGCATTATCTAGAAGATTTACACATATCTCCATCAAATCCGCCGCTCCTATACAAGCGTAAAGCGGCGTCTGCGGCAAGTCGAATTGCAATTCGATCTCACGGTTTAATGCCTGGTGAATTATTGAAGTAGCTGCATCACCAATGACTGGAACAACGTCGCACGCCTGCCCATGTTCTTTTTCTCGAGATTCTGCTCTGGCTAGAACTAGCAGGCGGTTAACCATTTCGCTCAGCCTGTTTGATGCTTTAGCAAGCTGGCTGAGCAAAGTGCCAGCCTCATCTTTATTTTGTGAGAGGTGATCAATGTATGTCTTTAAAGCAGTGGCAGGAGTCCGCAGTTGGTGAGCAGCATTGGCGACAAACTCTCGCTGCGAGCGGCAGTAATTGTCAGCAATATAAAACAGACGGTTCAACGAGTTTAAAACCGGAATCAATTCTTCTGGAGTTTTACCGATATCCACAGGAGAAAGATCCGGTCTGTTGCGTGACTCCAGAGCATGGCCCAGTCGGTTTAGTGGCTTCAACCCCTGGCCGACACCAATCCAGACAACAATTGCCGCTAAAATGACGAGCACCACTTGTGGTATCAGAATGCTAAAAAACAATTCTCTCAGCAGATTGGTTCTGCTGTTGAGGGTCTCGCCAGCCTGCACCCACATTTTTTCTTTCTGCCCATCAATTGGAACAGAGCAAAATCTTACTGCGGCGCCTTCGACTGATGTCTCAGCAAAAACCGGCATTGCATCTCGAGACACCTGACTTGATGGTAGACAGCCATCGCCAGCCAGAATTTTTCCGCCCTCTCCCACAATCTGATAATAGAATTTGTCCAAACCTCCATGGCAAAATAAATTGCGAGTGGATACATTTGGATCTAACAGCACCACATTCGATGGATTAACGCGGACACGTGCGGCAATCGAATCGGCTGAATTTAGCAAGAATGAGTCAAACGATTGGCTGGCGAACTGGACTGCAAAATGATTGGCAACAACACTCGAAAGAGTAACCAGGCAGATAAGCGGCACCAGCAGCCAGAGCAAAAGTGTTGAACGCATGGAATACGTGGAATTATGCTTCTGCAAGAAAGCCAAGCCCCCGTATTGTCTTCAGCTTGAATCCATAAGGTTCCAGTTTTTTTCGTAAACGATGCGCCACAATATCCACCGAATTAAATGATGCCGGCACGCCTTCTTCGCTCAGAATCAAAGCAAGGCGTTGTTTAGTGACAAGCGATCCTAGATTTTGGAAGAGTGCCTCCAGCATCGCATGCTCTTTGGGCGGCAAATCAATTACGTCATTGCCACGTCGGAGTAAATGCGATCTGGCATCCCAGTGCAACTCCCCAACAATTACCGAATTTATGTTCTGTGCCGGCAGCCGCAAAAGCGCTCTGATTCTTGCCAACAATTCACCAAGGTGGAAAGGCTTTATCACATAGTCGTTCGCGCCCGCATCAAGCCCTTCGATCCTTCTTTCCGGAGCGTCTCTGGCAGTTAAGATCAACACCGGAGTTCTAACCATCTTTCTGCGGATCGATTTCAAACATTCAAGGCCATCCATCTTTGGCAGTCCAAGATCAAGAATGATCAGGTCAAATATTTCGCTTGTGGAAAGCGCTTCCGCCCGCAATCCATCGGCAGCTCGCTCTACCTGATAATTTGCGCCTACCAGTGCTCTGCTTAGAGAATCTGCAACCAGATCGTCATCTTCGGCTAACAGTAGTTTCATAGGGTTATGTCAAGAAAGCTTGAAAGGATTAGGAAATTGTCCTTCAGTATAGCTGGAATTTCGACTCAAGACTACCTGAATAGTTACGATGGCGAATTCAATGCGGAAATTACAACGCTGTCGCCTTCAGAGATCGTTCTCTTCCAGAAGCCACCAGGATGGTGGCGCTCCCAGTAGGCACTAGCCTGCCGATGCCGATATCAAGCGCAGATAAATGCCATCAAAAGAAAGACAAGAGGTGTATTTTGTCGAGTGAACTGGTATCTTATGGTCGATTTCTTTCATTTGTCTTTCAGCTATCACTTGGAATTTCGTGAAAGGAAAAGTGCAAGGAGTTCAAGATGAATTTTGACTGGATTCTTGGAGGCTTTGCTGCGCTCGGCTTGTTGCTCTACTTGCTCCGCGGGCTGTTCGTGGGGCTCCTAACTTCAGAAAACGATCATGAGTCTTCTTCCAGAAAAAAAGAAAAAGAAAGCAGTATTTGAAGCTCAGATCATCAAACGAGCAGCCAGAGATTCCTTTCTCAAGCTCAACCCAGTCTTACTAGCGAATAATCCAGTTATGTTTTGTGTTGCAGTCGGAAGCGTCGTCTGCAGCATTATCCTTGTTCGCAATATAGCCACAGGCAGCTCTGGGCAACAATTATTGTTTGAAATACAAATTACTGCCTGGCTCTGGTTTACTATTTTATTTGCCAATTTTGCAGAGGCGATGGCGGAAGGACGAGGCAAAGCCCACGCCGACGCGTTGCGTCATGGTAAAAAGGATGCTACCGCTCGGCTCATTCATGAGGACGGGCGGGAGGAAATTGTTCCAGCTGCTGCGCTGAACAAAGGGGATATTGTAGTAGTAGTAGCCGGCGAGATGATTCCCAGCGACGGCGAGGTAATTGAGGGCGCCGCTACTGTTAACGAAAGTGCAATTACAGGGGAGTCGGCTCCAGTCATAAGAGAAAGTGGTGGCGATCGGAGTGCCGTCACTGGCGGTACCACCGTTCTTTCGGATAGCTTGCGCATCCGTATTACAGTTGAATCGGGCAAGACCTTTATTGACCGCATGATCTCTCTTGTTGAGGGTGCACAACGACAGAAAAGCCCTAATGAGATAGCACTTGATATTCTCCTTGCTGCTCTATCCATAATTTTTATCGTCATAGTCGCGTCGTTATTACCGCTTTCCATCTATTCGGTTGCGCAGGGACGCAGTGGAAAGGTCCCCGATCTGTTTCAGTTAGTTTCGCTACTGGTGTGCTTGATTCCAACAACTATTGGAGGCTTGTTGTCGGCAATTGGCATCGCAGGAATGGATCGCGTATTGCAGCACAATGTTCTGGCTATGAGTGGTAAAGCCGTCGAGGCTGCTGGTGATGTTGACACGTTGTTACTGGATAAAACAGGCACAATTACTATCGGAAATAGGGAAGCCGTCAAATTTGTTCCAGCTCCAGGGGTCACAGAAAGAGAGCTGGCTGAGGCTGCGCGTCTGTCATCTCTCTCAGACGAAACACCGGAAGGGCGCTCTATCGTTGCTCTGGCAAACCAGCTTGTTGAGTCATCAGCTCAAGTAAATGATAGCCAGGCAAAATTCATAGCATTCAGTGCTCACACCAGAATGAGTGGTGTGGACCTGAATGGTAGGTCGATTCGTAAGGGCGCCACGGACGCCATCGCAAAATATGTCGCGACCAACGGACAGAAGCTTCCCTCAGAACTAGAACTTGAAATCACGAAGATTGCTCAAATCGGAGGAACCCCTCTTGCTGTAGCAGACAACAAGAAAGGTGCTCTTGGTGTCATTTATCTAAAGGATATCGTCAAAGGTGGCATGACGGAGCGATTCGCCCATCTTCGCAAGATGGGGATCCATACCATAATGATTACCGGAGACAATCCGCTTACTGCGGCGGCCATAGCTCAGGAAGCCGGTGTTGATACATACCTCGCTCAGGCGACACCAGAAACAAAGATGGAATTGATCTTGAAGGAACAAACCGGTGGCCGTCTGGTAGCAATGACCGGCGATGGAACTAATGACGCCCCGGCACTTGCTGCGGCGGATGTCGGAGTGGCGATGAACAGCGGCACGCAAGCGGCTAAAGAAGCCGGCAACATGATTGACCTTGATTCTGACCCAACCAAGCTAATTGAAGTAGTAGCTATAGGAAAACAGTTGTTGATGACTCGTGGGGCGCTTACAACTTTTTCGATTGCAAACGATGTTGCTAAATACTTTGCCATTCTTCCGGCTATGTTGGGAAGCATGTATGTGGCAGCTGGACAGGGTGGACACGGGCCTCTCTGGAGACTCAATTTCATGTCTTTGCATTCTCCTGAATCAGCAGTTCTTTCTGCTGTAATTTTTAATGCGCTGATCATTGTTGCATTGATACCACTTGCTCTTCGTGGCATCGAATATCACCCCATGTCCGCTGCAGCTTTGCTTCGTCGCAATATTCTCATATACGGAGTAGGAGGCATAATTGCGCCTTTTCCAGGTATGTGGCTGATTGATCAAATCGTAGTTTTATTGCACCTCGCTCCAACTGGTTAAAGATAATGATTAAGCCGCTGCTCAATTCTTTTTTTCTTACTCTAATAATCACGCTTGTGACAGGAGTTCTATTTCCTGGCATGCTGAGTGCAGCAAGCAACGTGCTATTTCCCTTCAATTCTCAAGGCTCTCTTATCAAAGGAGCTGACGGCCAGATCATCGGCTCCAGCCTGATCGGGCAAAGGTTCGCGCAAGCGAAGTATTTCCACCCCCGTCCGTCTGCTGCAGGAGCCGGCTATGCAGCGGAAGCATCTTCTGGTACAAACTTGTGCCCTAGCTCAGCCAAGCTTATTATGGGAAGCAAAGATTTTTCCAGTGTAAAACAGCTAGCAGATGATTATAGAAAGGAAAATGTGCTGGCAGCGGACGCAGCGGTGCCCGTTGATGCGGTCACAAGGTCGGCGTCGGGATTAGACCCCGATATTTCACCTGCAAACGCTTTGCTGCAAGTAAAGCGCGTGGCTAGTTCGCGTGGCTTAACGGAAGCAAGCGTAATAGACCTGGTGAAAAGGAATGTAAAACAACGAGAACTCGGTGTATTGGGAGAGCCAAGAGTAAACGTCTTATTGCTGAACCTCGAGCTGGACAGGCTGAAGGTGAACTAAATGTCCATAACTGCAAATCATTTCTTGCAATACTTTGTCTTTGTAGCCATGCTTACACTCATGGTCAAGCCAGCCGGCGCCTATATGTCCAGAGTGTTTAAGAAAGAGCCGACTTTTCTTGATGCGCTAATCTTGCCCGTGGAACGACTGACCTACAAAGTCTGTGGCATTGATGCAGAAGCGCAGATGAACTGGAAAGAGTATTCCTGGGCCTTTGTATTGCTGACGTTCTGGAGCACGTCTATTCTGTTCGTGACGATGATGTGCCAGGGGCTTCTGCCATGGTATTTCGGAAAATTCATCAGCACTCCAATGACAGCAGACCTCGCATTGAACACTGCAATTAGTTTTACAACGACAACAACATGGCAGGCTTATGGGGGCGAAACTACCATGAGTTACGCCAGCCAGATGCTGGCTTTAACCTCAGGAAGTTTTATTGGCGGAGCTGCCGGACTTGCCGTAGGCGTCGCCTTCATCAGGGGTTTTGCAAACTCCAGAGATGAGAGGCTGGGAAATTTTTATGTTGACTTTTTGCGCTCGCTTTATTGGATCTTGCTGCCCCTCTCTTTTCTTGGCGGATTGTTTCTCATATCCCAGGGAACGCCGATGAATTTTCAAGCATACACAGAGGCTGTCGGTTTAGAAGGAAGCAAGCAGATAATTGCGCAGGGTCCTGTCGCGGCTCTTGAAATTATCAAAAACCTCGGCACCAATGGCGGTGGCTTTTTTAACGTCAATGGTGCGCACCCCTATGCTAATCCTAACGCTCTTACAAATATGTTTGGAATGTTAGCAATTGCAGTGCTGCCCGCGGCTTTTACTTACACCTTCGGCAGCATGACGGACCGAAAACGGGATGGATGGACTCTTTATATCCTGATGTTGATTCTCTTTACCATTGGAATAGTCGCCTGCGACCAGTTTGAAAGCGTCGGCAACCCTCTCATCAACGCCAGTGCGCATGTTTTTCCTCAGGAGAATTTCGAGGGAAAAGAAATGAGATTCGGCATTGCTCAATCAGTTCTGACAGCCGTGACGACGTCGAACACATCCACCGGTTCCTACAATTCGATGCATGACAGCTTCACCCCTCTGGGCGGCATGGTGCCGCTCGTGAACATGCTTGTTGGCCAGTTCATTTTTGGAGGATTGGGCGGTGGAATTTATGGAATTATCATTTGGGTTCTCGTCACCATGTTTGTGGTCGGCCTTATGGTTGGTCGAACACCCGAGTATCTCGGTGAAAAAATCGGACCTACCGAAATGAGGCTTGTAGCGCTCTACATGCTAGTGACTCCACTCACGGTGCTTATACTTTCATCAATTGCCGTGGTGGCAAAAGATGGGCTTGCAGGTTTGAGCACCAACGTAGGCCCGCACGGGCTCAGTTCCATTGTTTATGCATACGCCTCCTCTAATGCCAACAACGGACAAAATTTCGCTGGATTAAGTGCAAACTCGCTTTTTTACAACCTGACTACAGCTATTGCCATGCTCACAGGCAGATTTGCGCTTTCCATCCCGGCTCTGGCGCTGGCCGGCAGATTCGCGTTACAGCCAACCAGAATGCCAACTTCAGGTACGATGCCGTCTGACACGCCTACATTTGCCGCTGTTTTTATTGGTACGGTCTTTGTTATGGGTGGTCTGAGCTATTTTCCGATATTGGTGCTCGGCCCGATTGTCGAGCATTTTTTATTGCATTCAGGAACTTTATTTTGATTGGCAAACTTAGCTGTCAGATAACCAGTATCTGACGTTCGCAACTATAACGTCTTGTCTGCCGAGCAATGCCAGCTTTAGCAAGAGCCCCGTATTTCCGTGCAGCAGGCCCTGCCACCATTTACTCGTGACAAACTCGGGGATTATTACCGTGATTCTATGATTAGGTTTTTCGGCATGCACCGAATCCAAATATCGAGTAATCGGATCGATTAAGCTTCGATAGGGAGAATCCAAAACGACCAGGTTCGTATCAGGCACATATTCTTGCCACATCTTCTTGAACTGCTCTGTTCTCTCCGACTCCAGTCCCACATAGACAGCCGTGCAATCGGGGCTAATGGATTTTGCATAATCGAGTGCCGTCAAAGAGCCTACATGAACACCTTGAATTAAAACCAGAACGGTATTATTCACTGTTCGGTTTTCAGGATGGTAATTCTTGGGACTGAGAAGCTTCACCATTTGAGCATAATGGGCGGATATTTTCTTGAACATAAAAAGCAGAGCCGCAATTATGACAAGTACCATCCATGCACCTTCGAAAAATTTCTCGGCTGCAATATCAATAACAACAATAAAGCAAGCTAGAGCTCCCATGGCATTAATGCATGCACTACGTTGCCAGCCCGCCGTTTTCGACTTAAACCAGTGCACCACCATGCCGGTTTGAGACAAGGTAAATGCAATGAACACACCGATGGCGAAGAAAGGAATCAGCAGGTCAACGCTTCCCTTTTCCATAACAATGAGCGTCGAGGAAAAAATTCCTAAAAGAATAATTCCATTATTGAAAGCCAGCCTGTCTCCAAGGTTCATCAATTGGCGCGGCAAAAAGCCATCCCTTGCCAGCATTGATGCCAGAAGAGGAAACCCCGCAAAACTAGTTTGAGCCGCGATAACTAAAACCATCGCTGTGGAAATTTGCGTGAGCATATAAGCCCAACTCCAGGGTCCGGTTTTACCAAAAACCGTACCCGTAAGTTGGTCGATTACTGAGGGGGCAGTTACGCCGTTTTGCTCCCAGTAAACAACGTGAAATTTCATCGCCAGCCAGGACACACCGATAAACACGGTGCCCAAAATGCATGCCATGGCAAGCAATGTCTTAGCCGCATTCAATGGCTTCGGGTTTCTGAAAATTGGAATACCGTTGCTGACAGCTTCAATTCCAGTCATTGCTGAACAGCCATTGGCGAAAGCACGCAACAACACTACAAGGCTGATTGCTTCGGCTGCATGCCCCGCAATGTTTTTATCAGCATAAGGAGCCACTTGATTTGCAAATTCAGTGTGGAACTGCCAGCCGAATGATGGACCCAGAATCCCCACCAGGAGCATCAGATAACACATAGAAATGAAGGTATAAACCGGAACGGCAAGCACCCGGCCAGACTCTTTCAAGCCACGCAAATTGGCAAATGTCATAACAAAGATTGCCATTATGCAATAGGCAACCATGTGTTTGCCGATGTGAAGAGGTGCCAGAGCAGGGATGTCTTTCAGGTTCTGCATTCCCGATGCAACAGAGACAGAAACTGTTAATGTGTAGTCAATAAGCAAGGCTGACGCCGCTACAAGACCGGGCCATGTTCCGAGATTGTTTCTTGAAACTGTGTAAGAACCGCCTCCATTTGTGTAGCCGAAAATTGTCTGCCAGTATGACGCGGAAACGACAATCAGCAGCAATGCAATCAGCCAGGTGATTGTCATTGTGTATTCGGTATAGAGTTGCGCATGCTTTGGCAGCCACAGGCCTGCTGCGCAGAGCGCAAGCAGAACTTGCTGTCCTCCGTAAGCCACCGATGAAATTGCATCCATGCAAAGTACAGGTAGAGCCAAAAACTTGGGCAACAAGGTCTCGCCTTCATTTTGGCTTGCTATTGGCGCGCCAAAGAGAAATCGACGCGTCGTGCGGAAGAGACTTTCCCGGGCCTTTTTGTTCGGCTCGGTTGCTTCCGGATCTTCGGGGATCTCCTTGATTTCCACTTGCTATGTTTGTTTACTGGGGTTTAACTAGTAAGCTAGTTGGTAAACCATATCATCGATTGCCCCACTCCGACATATCAATTTACTGTCAAGATTAAAATACTGCGTTAATTACTCTTTGTGCTGCCCCTGGCAATGAACATATTCTTCCATTCTTGGCATAAGTCCGAAGTACGCGCATATGGCAGCAAAAACGCAGACAAGCTCAGCATCTATTTCAAGATGATTCAAATCTTTGAATGCTCGATTGATAGCGGTATCCATTTCATCCATATTTATCTGTAATGCTCGCAAAATGGACGCATCCATCTCTTGCAATGGCTGCTTGCATGCACTTGGCGCAAAGCTCAAGCATTGATGCACTGCCTCTGCATGTTTACCGCTACTCTCTAAATTGAACATTTTTCCAATGGCATCAGTAAATTGACCAAAATGTTGCAGTGATTCGAACGCCGCATCTGCTTCCCCAGGAAAACAGATATTAGATATTTCATCGATAAGCAAGCCGGAGGCTCCGGCAGTGGAAACTCTCTTTCCTTTGCTCAGCTCAGCTTTTGCGTGCTCAATTGTTCCTTCCAGGGTATGCTTGGAATCAAATTGGGCCATCATCTGGGCAAAGTGCTCAAATTCTTTTTTGTGCTCGAGCGCATTCTCTTTATCGAGCAGCGTTCGGCATGAAGCAGCGGCTGCATTGTATGATACGGCGCGCGCATTTAAGAGAGACAACGCTGAGTCGTAGGCATCCTCCTTCGCCACCACAAGAGCTTTGCTATTATCTCCAAGACCATTTGTGATGTGATTTAATGCGAATATAAGCGCTGCAATTGCAAGCAAAAGTGGAGGACAAAACCTCCGATGAAATTTAGCTGTTAAATACGTTTGAGTATAGACAAGCATGCAAATAAGAATGGTGCCCAGCACGAACACCAGCCCTCTAGCCAAATTCGTAGCTGACTTTTCCTCTGCATAAGTTTTTTCAAGCACGCCACTGTTTGCTTTCTGAAGCTTCTCTGCATCGTTCAGGAGCTGGTCTTTTAGCTTCATGGCCGCCCAATAATCAGCCAGCGCAGCCTCGTTTTTGCCACTGGCCAAATCGTCCCTGCATTTTTGAGACTGTGCAAGGAATTGGCCAAACCCAGCTTGTATGCTTTCTACCGGTGCTTGCTCTGCCGCATAGGTAATGTTTCTAGCATTTGCAATAATATTCTTACCGACCTCGACTCGACGCTTGTCAAAATCCTGCTGCATGTCGGCTATGTCTTCATCACCAATTTTGTAAAGAAGCTCACTGGAGAGATCAACGTCCATCGCCGCGACTGCGCTCTTAATTTTATACGCGGCAACAACCGACGGGGCTGCATCGCGTCCCAGTGTCTTAACCGCGTCATAATGCTGTCGTATTGTGGCAACAGCAGCAACGCAAAAGAGGCAAGCAAGGGCAAAATTCGCGAACAAAAGGAGTGCAAGTCGAGCGGGCGTGACATTTCTAAAAGCTGAAAAAATCAGCTGCTTAACTGTAGCTGATTGATTTTGAGAAGCTCCTGATTCTGATTGAATTTCAGTTTGCTCTGTAGGCTCATGCGTTTGCATGTTTTTACTCCCGCTAAAACCAACTCATCTTTCTTACTCGATTTGCTTCGTCAATCAGGGCAATTCGCTCTTCCACGTTGGGGGCGAAGTGAGCGCACTGGCGAAGGGCAGCCTCTGCTGCGTCTCGGAGATCATTTTCAAGAAGAGGAACTCCCATTAGCTTTAGCTCCGCATCAGGTGCTGTGTGCCGACTTTCAAGCTGAAGAATGGCGGCCAACCACAAGTCAGCCTTGGCCTTCCAGGCTTCATAGCTATTCGGAACAACCGAAGCCAGGGTGTCAGAGGCTCTGAGAAGCTCATCCTTCCCAGTACCCTCCTGTTCCGCGATGAGGTCAAATTGTTTCAGGCGAGCAGAGACCTTAAGCAATCGATTTACGGCCTGGGCGTTGTCGGATTTCCGACGGTCATGAATCAGGCTACCGCAACTCTGGCAGACCCCGTCCTGCATTTCCCCATGGCAGCCTTCTTTATCACAAATCATGCTTAACCCTGCAATTATCGCTATTAATCATGCACTAAAAGCTGAGCAATTCATAGCTATTTGGACTTATAGTTTTCTATTGATTGAGTGCTAAAATTCACACGCTCTCCCGCTAAGCATAATCTATTTTCAACAGTAATTTCTTATTAAAAGTACCCCTAAAGTGGTCAGCAAAGAGTCAAGTGCAGGATTAAAAGAATGGTTTCTTCAGGGCAGCAAACCTGAGGAGCACCAGGAACACCACACCGATGCCTGGTGGAAGGTAATGTGCCTTACCGGTGTTGACTATTTCTCAACATTAGGCTATCAGCCAGGCATTGCATTCCTGGCTGCCGGCGTACTCTCGCCTATTGCGACTCTGATTCTTGTGCTTGTCACCATATTTGGTGCGCTGCCGGCTTATTGCATCGTTGCAAAAGAAAGCCCCAACGGGCAGGGTAGTGTCGCCATGCTCGAGAGAATGCTTCCCGGCTGGCAGGGCAAACTATTGGTCTTAGCCTTATTAGGATTTGCTGCCACGGCTTTTATTATCACGATTACATTGTCAGCGGCGGATGCCTCGGCCCACATTTTAGGCAATCCTCTCATTCCTGAGGGGTGCAAAGGCTTGCAGGTTGAGGTAACACTTGCACTTCTGGCAGCGCTTGGGGCTTTGTTTCTTGTAGGCTTCAAAGAGGCGATCGGGTTGTCCTTCTTTATTGTCGCTAGCTATTTAGGATTGAGTGCAGTCATTCTGGTGAAATGCATTTACTTGTTGTGCCTTGATCATAGCTTTGCAGTTAATTGGCAATTGGAGTTCGCGAAGGAATTCCCAAATCCGCTGACGATGCTCGGCTCTGCTTGTTTGATGTTTCCTAAGTTAGCTCTAGGACTGTCTGGTTTTGAGACGGGCGTTGCAGTCATGCCACTGGTTAAAGGTGATCCGACGGATACTAATGCCGCGCCGTTGGGACGGATAAGGAATGCGCGTAAGTTGCTCGCCACCGCCGGCTTCATAATGAGTATTTTCTTGATAGCTAGCAGTGTTGTTACAACATTCATGATTCCGGCTCCTCTGTATCAGGAGGGAGGTGAGGCATCAGGCCGCGCGCTTGCATATCTAGCTCATAAATATATGGGCGACGGGTTCGGTACCATCTACGATGTGAGCACGATATTGATTCTATGGTTTGCCGGAGCTTCCGCAATTGCGGGCTTGTTAACACTGGTGCCTAAATATTTGCCTAGATTTGGAATGGCTCCCAGTTGGGCTGCTGCGATTCGTCCTCTGGTCGTTTTTTTTACCGCTGTCGCATTTGGAGTGACAATTTTGTTTAAGGCTGATGTTGATGCCCAGGCAGCTGCTTACGCCACCGGTGTTCTTGTCTTGATTACATCAGCAGCAATTGCTGCAACTACCAGTATTTGGAATACAATTCCCAAGCTCAGAATTCCCTTTGTATTTATTTCACTCATCTTCATTTACACCTCATTCACTAACATGTCTGAGCGGCCGGAAGGCGTGCATATTGCCCTGTTTTTCATTATCAGCATTCTACTTGCTTCGGTCAGTTCAAGAGCTGCGCGTTCTACCGAGTTGCGCGTGCATAAAGTACTATTTGACGAGAAAGCTGTTGAGTTTATTGATGAGGCGCTAAGCAATCACTGGGGAGAAATTCGCATTTTGGCGCACCGCTATGGCATGCGTGATTTCAAAGACAAGGAAGCTCGTTCGCGCCGAATTCACAGTGTGCAAAAAGACGAGGGTGATTTTATTTTTCTTGAAGTCCTGCTTTCAGATGCCTCCGAGTTCGCTGAAGATGTTCTCGAAGTTAAAGGGACTGTGGAGCATGGATTCAGGATCTTGCGCTGCTCAAATCCTGCGGTTCCAAACGCAATTGCAGCTGTATTATTGGACATCCGCAACAGAACAAAGAAAATTCCTCATGCGTATTTTAATTGGACGGACGGGCATCCGATTGCGTATACGTTCAAATATATATTCCTGGGTGAAGGTGAAACAGCAATGCTTACGCGGGAAGTTTTGCGTTCTGCTGAACCCACCGAGTCCAAGCGCCCCATTATTCACGTTGCTTGATCATTCAAGTTGCTTGATCACTTGCCCAACTAAGCAAAAGGGTGGCGCCAGGCACCACCCTTCTGACATGATTTTTTATCAAGCCGCAACCGAAGTCTGAACTAGAGTTTGGTGAAGCAGATTTGCTGCGTGGCTCAGAGAGAGTCTTGGCAGCAGCAATGTAAGTCGCAGCATATTGCTGCTTCGTCCGGCAATCGTTATGTTGTTATCGAGAAGAGCATCGATTGCCTTCTGCTGCAGCTGATTGTTCATCGGTGGAGCCACAATTGATACAGGTGCGTAATGATTACAGAGAGACAGTTGTTTGATCTCCAGTTCAGTCTGCTCTTCAAGCGCTGTAATTGCTAAATTGGCATCGCAAGCTGGAACAAGAAGGTAAAGCTGAAAGGGATTGAGCCGGAATGGATCCATAAATTCAGCAGATACATTTTTTTCAGAAAGCAGCGCCAGCAAATTGCGTTTGCTTAGCGAGCGCAGACTGGAAAAATTCCTCAGCCGCCTTTGGGTACCCGACTCTAGCTTGCGCAAGTCTATCTTGAGACAACTCAAGGAGGGATTTATTGCAATACCAGCGATTGATTCACGCTCGCGGTAATCTTTGTCAACCACAACAAGCGTACCCTCGTCTGATGGACAGAAGGTTGACCTCACGCGAACCGGAACTTGATGATCGCGAGCTATTTCCATTGACCGCGCATTCAGAACCTGGGCTCCTGATTTTGCCAGCTCCAACATTTGAGATGCGGAGAGCCTATCAAATTTGCAAGCTGACTTTACGACGCGCGGGTCTGCTGAATAAACACCATCAACATCAGTATATATGTCGCATCTCTCAGCATATAGTGCTGCTGCTAGAGCTATCGCTGTAGTGTCTGAACCACCTCTTCCAATTGTTGTAATTTCTCCGTTGCGATTGGCTCCCTGAAATCCGGTTACCACAGGGACTATGCCTTTGTGTAATTGATTCAGCAATATCTGTGTGTTGACCGCTTTAATGGTGGCATTGCCAAATTGCTCATCCGTTGAGATTCCGGCTTGAATTCCACTGAACGACTTCGCAGATAACCCTATCGATTGAAGTGCCATGGTCATCAGGGTCGCTGATACTTGTTCTCCGGTAGCCATCAATGCGTCAAGCTCTCGCCTGTCCGGAACCGACGTAATATCGTGACACAGATCTATTAGCTCATCAGTACTGTGTCCCATTGCTGAAACAACGACTACTGTTTGTTGTCCACTTAATACCGAATTGGCAACGATATTCGCGGCTTTTTTGATACGCTCCACTGTCATCAAGGAAGTGCCGCCAAATTTTATTACGATAGTTTTTTTCATAAGAATACGAGTCCCCCTGGGCTGATTTTGCACTGCAATAATCAGCAAATTTGGAATTAAACGAGGCCTTAATTGTTCATTTAGAGGCGCCTCGAGGCGGCGCCCTGGCAGATCAATCTGGTCTAGTTTAAGGACCCGCTTCAGGATTGTAGAGCTTCCATTTTTCTTGTTCCGCCAGTGCCAATTTATCGTTTGAATTCAAACGCATTTTTTCTTCAATGCGATGCAGTAAATCGCGTTCCGATATACCTAATGCAAAAGCCGCCTGGATACTGTCATCTAAGGCGGCTTCAAGTTCTTTTTCGTTTTGTTGTTTATTACTAGTATCTATTTTTAACATAACAGAGATTTGTGTTCCTCCAACGAGTCTGATTCTGTTTTACTCTTCTTCCAAGAAAAATGCAGTGAATAAAAAACCTGCCTTTATCAAAATTCTGTAGAAATACGTTTACGTGCTACTGATGTGATACACGGCTGATAGGCAGCTCAGCGCAGTGAGGTTTTGCATTCAAAAGACGATTGATGCGTTCTCCCCGATCGTTGATATATATGAAGTATGTTGTGAGCAAAGAGATTACTGTTAAGTAGATGAATATTTCCATGATCTGTGCGCCTGAAAGCTAATAACACGATATTAGATCTTCGCTTCTGGATTGCAAGGTGTTTTAACGGAGCGTTAATATGCTTGAGTAAGTAATTTATTTGCCGTTTACTGTGACACCATATTTAATGGCAAGTACGTTCTCGGAACTGCCCTGTTTGACTACGTTTTGCAGCGGTTTATCCTTATAAGGAACGTTTACATATTGAGAAGATTGCAAAATTTCCGATATTTTAATGCCTCTTTTGATTCAAGTTACACAACGTTTGCGCCAGACTGTTTATTGTTAAAGTGTGTGGATCACTCAGTTCCATCTTCAAGAACTCTGAGTAGTAAACCAAAGCCAACCCTAGCAGAACTTGTCCCGTAGCCTGGTGAAAGTTCTGCTAGGGCTTTTTTCAGAAAGTAAAAACCCACCCTTTTTGGGTGGGTTTTTACTTGAGCCAGTTGGGAAACTTGTTGGTTGGGTTGGTCACTTCGCCGTTTGCGCTCCCCTGAATGAAGCGCAAACGGCAAAGTCGACTCGCTGTAGCGACAGCTACGACCCTGACCTATTTTTTTGTCTTACCTTCCAGAGACGGGCCCAACGCCCGTCATCTTTCAGGTTCTGGCGAAACCAGCCTTCTCGATTTTAGCTTTCGAGATTGGCGATTTTCTCCAGGTAGTATTTACCGAACCGTGCGCTCATGCCCACGGCTTGCGGTGCAGTTTCGCCTTTTGAGGCGTTGCACCGATTTAGAGGAACCAGCCCATGACCAACCCGGCCCACCAAAGTTTTGGAATCTGCCTTTGTGTGCGAGCTGTTGCATCGGCGAAAAGCGCCCGGGGCTTCCTGATTGAGATGACGGTGGCGAGCAAGGCTGCCAATTATTCGACGAGCTTGTTCGACTACTGTCATGTACTTGCGCCCTCCCCCAGGCTTTCATTCGTTGTGAATGTAACTACCCGCATATTCGTGCAATTGGACATGCACAATTGCACAGTTTGATGAGAATTCTCAAAGGAACGGACTGTCTGGCAGCTTATTACGAAACTCGGCCATATCTTTCTTGCGTTAGTGGGCCTGTCTTTTGCGTCTTTTAAAGCTCGGTCTGGCGCATCATTGCCACAGTCGATGCATGCGATATTGAGCGATTATTGGCGTTCGACTTTTGAAAAAAGCAGGGCTCGAAAGCAGACCAAAAAGTAAATGGAAGATCTTCGCGTTCTGGTTTTGTACATGCACCTTGCTGGGAAACCCGGGAACTCGGGTTTAGTTATCCCGTCTGCGGCGGCAAATAAACGATCTAAGGCAAATAAAGAGATCACCACTTGTGGTAGCACTTTGCAAGAGCAATAATTTGACTCCATATTTGGTGTTGATAATCGAAAAAATCTTTTTTGGAGATTTGAAATGGGCTTCCCACAAATGCTGGAGAGCCAAGGCTTTGCAGCTTTTAGCCGCTTTCGGCTTTGTCTTTTGAGTCTATTGACGGAGTCTGAGATTTGGTTAACATGGAGATATAGGTATTGGATATTATGCATAAATCAAATTGCAATGCCTTGTCTGGTCAAAAACACATCTCTTGAATAGGTTTCAACTCCTTTTGTGGATTTGACAAGCTGAACCAAAAAAATCATCCTACAAGATGAAAATGCCAGCGGAGGCATAACGGCAATGGAACCCTTTGATCTAATCGAGTATCAACAACGAGCTCGAGAAACAGCAGATCCCAAAAAGCTCTTCGAGCTCTGGGAAGATTGTTGTCGCCGTTATGAACGCTCCGAAATCGGCCGCTATGAACTGGACGAGATGAAGGAAGTTATCTGGCCGAATCTTCAGGCACTGGCATCTCTGCGAAGAGCTATCAACGAGGACGAAGCGCGCGACGTCACTCGCAAGCGCAAGATTTCTTGATCATACGGACCGGTGTAAAAGCGCATCCCGGGAAGCGCCAGAAGCGCCGGAAGCGCCGGCGGCTCGCCGGCTTTTACACCGGCAAGATCGATCCGCTTCTTTAGAAGCCGCCAGGATGACAGCTAGTTGCTGAATGAGGACCCGTGCGAGCAGAACAAGTGCGGGTCGAAGCAGCGACGCGTGGCTCCCAGGGATAGCCGCAGGAATGCCCGGCGATTCCGAACCGCTCTTTATGAGAGTGGTACAATCTTGCTGCTGATGTGAGGGCGAGAAAAATGGGCGTTGGTTTGAGTTTGAGGGGAAAGCTGCCGGCTGCAGTTGGGCTTGAAGAATGGTTCAACAGTGCCTGGGAATGGATGTCAGCTGAATTCCCGGGTATGGCAACTGGTGCCGGTTTAGGGCAGGGTCCTTTTGATCCTTACCCCCGGGTTCATGTTCGCTTTCATCCAGCCGCCGACCCAATGAAAATTTGGTTCGCTGAAGAAAGCACAATTCACATCAATGCAGATAGCAGCAGCGTTGGCCCCGGATACCACTTGTTTCTTTGTGAATTGATCTGGGCGCTTACCAAGAAATTCGACCTTGCTTGGGCTCGCGAATCGGCAGATGGAGAGAAGCAAAATGCAGTCTTTTTCACTGGCGACCCAGACGAAATATACAAAGAGATGTTTGCCTGGCTCGGATCAATGGCCTCGAGCGCGCTGGCAATGTCGGCAAGTGGTGGTAGTTTCAATCTTTCCATGTCGCCGTCCTATCAGTTCTTTAGTGAGCATCCATTGATCACTCCGATGGGTCCGCGTTCAAAAGAATGGCTTCAAGAGGTCGCCAGAAATCCTCAGGCTGGTGCGGACGTTTTCCCCTGGTTGGAACCTGGTATCACTCCTCAATTTTTGTTGAATCGTGCGCTTACTCACATGTGGACTGACGTGCACTGGTGCCGTCCGGTAGCAGACGGCGATGAGGCCGTTCAACGCACCGTTTTGAATTTGCTTCGCGAAGCATGCAAACTAGATCCATCCTTGAATTATCCCTGGGCTGAATGGCTGGAAATAATGGGCTATCTCCAGGCCGAAGATGAGCTCACTGCTGTGGTCAGCAAACATGCCGCCAGTGCTCCAAAGACTGCACCCATTGGGTATCGTCGCAGAGAAGTAAAAGCAATTCTCGATCAGGGTTGGTCGATTATGATTCCCGGAAGTTTTTCCGAATCAGCCACTTTCGATCCCCAGACGATGAATCATACATGGCAGTACAGCGGCGATAATCTTGTTATTTGGTTTACCACCTATCCTACTTATGGTGATCAAGCTGGAAATATCATGCCTGTTGAGGAGGCTGTGCTTGAGCTTGATGAGCTTCAACAGAACATCGGCAATCTTGTTGATGAAGATACCAAAGGAAAAATCTGGCGCCGAACGTTCATCACTGGTGATCCAGAGCGCGGGCAAGCCTGGAGATTCAGTTCAATCCTGCTGGTGCCGGGACGTCTCGCTCTTACGCACATCTTTTCCGATAAGAAAGAAGATCTCGAATGGGCCTTGAACTTTTTCAAGGCTATCGATAACTCAGCGGGCGCTTCCACCAAATACATCGAGCAACCAAAATTTCCGCGGACGGATCTCGTTGCCAGCAATTAGTAGCTCTTACTCATTTTCAGTGAGTACAAAAAGGCAAAAATAGAGATGTGGATTGCTGGAAGGACATCTTCAAAACTTAAAACAATCTCTTCCTTAGAAAGTGAACGAGCAGCCAGCTTTGGGTTCAGCAAATTCAGGTCAGCAGGCATAATGAAATATCCCGGGATAAAAGCCGGTCAAGCTTAGCACAACCCATTCCTTATATATAATGGAACCGTCGAGCCTGAATATCGTCTGCTTTTTTGTCTGATTTGGTCTTCTCGCTCTTACGTCTGAAAAGCGTCGCCCCACGCGCTTTTGTGAAGGACTGATTTTGTGAAAAAATGCCTGGCGTTTTTGCTGGTTCTTGGAATGGCTATGCCCATAGCCATGGCTTCGGACTGGGAAGAAGACACGCCTGCTCCACGGAAACCTCCTATGGTTCAGACACCGGCGCCAGTCGAGTCTCTTCCGCCGAAAACAGAGGAGACTGCAGCAGCTAAGTCGGGCGAAGGGTCCGACGAGCCAAAGCTTTCGGGTGGAACGGCATTGTTGCATGGAAATGCCACAGCGGTTGACGTTCGCCGTCCTCCAAGTTATTCCGCCATGTCTGCTCAAAACGCTGCACGGGCTGCCGCTATCCAGAAGGTTGACGACGAGGCTCACTGGTTTCTTCAGCAGGCGGCAATCAACGTTCCGGCACCGCCGCCGGTGTTCAAGTCTTTTCTCGAAAGCAATTACCCTCAGTTCTCGGCCTCAGCAGAAGCAAGTGAGCCTGGCCGAATTGTTGTGGTTAAAGGACAGTGGGATGATTCGAGCAAGCCTCTGCATTCTTTTGGGCTGAAGTACCAGACTGTGAAGACCAAGGACCTCGGAAATTATCCGTTCGACAAATGCAAAATCATGATCATCGATTGTGCAGGGGAAGTGCCTAGAGAAACAATTCAGAAGATCCGCGATTTTGTTGGCTATGGCGGTTATTTGATCAGCACTGATTGGACCTTGCAAAATGTGTTAGAACGCGCCTTTCCGGGATTCGTAAAATGGAACGGCGACAATACGGACGGGGTAATTACAGATGCGTTTGCAATAGATGCGGACTCGCCATTGTTAAAAGGTGTAGAAGGGCGACGTTTCACATGGAAGCTGGACAAATTAAGTCAGTGCGTGAGAGTGTTGTCCCCGGATCGCGTGCATATAATAGCGCGGAGTTCAAAGCTGGCGCATCAAGATCCGCAATTTCGAGTGCTGCCCGACCCTGTTCTTGCTGGTGTTGTAGCATTTGAGTTTAGTTTTGGACGTGGAAAAGTCTTGCACTTGGTTGGGCATTTTGATAATTGCTCCAATACGTTTCGTCCATATCTTTTGCCCGATCCTGTGCCGAATGTTGGTATCAGCCTGCGGCAGGTTCTCGCTTGTAACTTCATTATGCAAGCATTGAGCAAACCCGCTCCATCTATTCCAGCAAAATCAGGCGATTAGGTCACGACCAATTGTGCCTGGAGCAAATTCGTAGCAACTGCAATAGATAGATTCGAACCGCTCGAGGGTGTGCTTCTTTTCTGCGTTCACAAGGGGTAGTTTGCGCTCAGTAAGTGCTTCAAATTCTCGCTTTGTTGATTCCTTTCTGAGCGCAAAATACTGTTTTTGGGCTCTTGTGAACGCAGAAAGGGCACCCCCCTTTTTGCCTACCCAGCAAGGGTTTTCGAGGACAATTTAACAGCTCGTAGTGCCGCGGATGAGGAACTGCGCACAAAAAACGGTGCATAGCGCCGCGGATGAGGAACTGCGCACAAAAACGGTGCATAGCGCCGCGGATGGAAGAACCGCGGATGGGAGAACAGCGGATGGGAGAACAGCGGATGGGAGAACAGCGGATGGGAGAACAGCGGATGGGAGAACAGCGGATGGGAGAACAGCGGATGGGAGAACAGCGGATGGGAGAACCGCACACCTTGCAGGGTAGGTTGCGTGATTTTTTAGTCGTTAATGATGGTTTCAGTTGGCTTGCTGTCTTTGTTTGCCGCATCGTTGAGCGTCCAATCGTAGGGACCATAGATTATCTGCATGGTCTTTCCCTTTAACTTTGATTTGATCACGCCAGAAAAAAATTGCTGAACATAATTCCGCACGACATCATCATCTTTTGGTGGCGGCATCGGAATTTTTCCATCTGCGTTGGGGACAAGAAAATCCAGGGGAAACCATTTGAAAATGCGAGAAACGGTAATCGTGAATTTCACAATATCGCAGTGCAAATTTTCCGGCCGCTTCATGTACTCTTTTGTGATTTTGTCGAGCTGCTTGTTTATTGTGCGCGCGTCATAAGCTTCTTTCAGCAGGGTGCCGCCGCCACGGGCTGCAGGAGCGATGGCAAAATGAGTTCGGCAATCACGTTCTCTGCGCAGTATGTCGTGCGCGATCGAATAGAGCGTTTCGTTTTTACCTGCAATCTTCCAGCTAATAGCATCCCATGTGTTCGGAATTTGTCTGATGCTCTCTGCTGGATAGTTTGGGTTCTGTCCGCGAATCGGGTAATGATCGAGAATCAATTTCACTGCCAGTGCGTTGTAGGCATTTATCCACAATGCCTTCTTCTCATCACCTGTAAATTTCTCATAGTCTGTGGCGCTTATTTCGCTGAGGGAATCAAGATATTTCTTGAGACCCGCCTGGTCGCTTTTCCACTGTGAATACAAGACTCCATCCGGGCTGACATATTTTTTCAGTTCAGCTCCGAACAACTTGTGCGAGTGGTCGAAGGCTAAAGCAAATTGCGGAAAAAGGAGAATGCATAGTAAGCAGCTGATAAGCCGCTTGAACCCTTTGAACAAAATTGGCTCAGGGTAATTGAGAATGTGATCCGTCACATTGTGGTTCATGCTTGGTGTGTTTGCACAGGCAAAGAGCCATGCGTTTTGCTTCCGTTAGCTCTATTTTTTGTGGTTCGAAATCTGTTCCGGCGTGGGAGCCGTCGCACCATGGTTGAGATTTGGAACGCCCACAGCGGCAATAGAAGTATGTTCCCGCTGCAAGATCCAGTATGCACGGTTTGCGATCTGCTATTACTGGTTCAGACATGCGGAATTCCTCTTACTTCGCTTTGAGTGTTCTGTCGATCAATTCAGGAACTTCAGCTGCTGTATATACCGGCCGTGAGCATCGTTGATTTGCACAAGAGAAGGCAGCGGCTTTCGGCATATCGGGCAACTCTGTATCAGGATTGGGCATTTTGCCTTCTTTTGCATCGTACCATTCTACACGTTTGTAGGAGAAGGGAAAACGGTTTGCTGCCTGGAATAGCGCTTTGGCATTTTGGTCAGCTTTGGATCCTACAATTGTTATGTGAGGCGGCGGGGTGTTGATTTCGCGATCGCATAAAAGAATTCCTGCAATCAAAATCTTGCGCTTGTGTGCGATTTCCGGTGTCGAAAGATAGCGCATGCAGTTGTCAGCCATTGCTTTGTACTCCTCCTTGCCTGAGTAATAGCTGAGCATATTTACAAATCGGGCAAGCGCAATGTTTTCGTCAAGCAATGGTTCGGGTGCGTGCATCGTCCCGCTGGCTTTGGCTGTAAGGAAGCCGGCTTTGCCAGTTTCGTTGGCGAAGTTGCTCTTGATGAAATCGCCTGCACCTTCAGCCAGAGCCAGCCATTTACGGTTGCCTGTGGCTTGATAAAGGCTCAGCAAAGCGCGCCCCATGAAAAGAGAGTCTCCAAGATATGGTCCCGAGGCATCATTGGCATCGTGTTTGAATCCGCCTCCAGGCAGGGATCTGTTTTTGACAATCCAGTCCGCCGCTTTTTCTGCTTCGGCTAAATATTTTGCGTTTCCGCTCGCCATATAAAGCGCCGCAAGACCGCTTATTGCCCAGCCGTTTTCTCTTGCATAGATGTGCTTGTCGATGCGCGGAATCCCCTGCTTTCTGCGTAGTGCATCTTGCAATTTGAAATATTCGCCGCTGTGCTGTCCTTGTTTGACGTCTGCGTCCTGGCTTGTGTAGAACGCGCCATCCGGGCTCATCAGGAAGGTGCGCAGATAGTTCTCTACACTCTCCGCTGCTTTAAGCAAACGTGGATCGTTGAACATTGAATATCCAAGCGAGTAGATGCGCATATTCTCTCCCTGCACGCTCATGATCTTCTCAAAATGCTGGTGCTTCCAATCGCCGCCGGTGGAGTACTGGTAGACACCGCCCCAGACGGGATCGATCAGATTCAATTGAGCGAGCATGGTCTGTTTTGCCATTTGCGCTTCTTTGGCGTCGCCTTCTTTTGCAAGGGTGAGTGCATACTCAACGCTGTCTGCATCGAGAAATTTGTGCACGGTTTGCCAGCCGCCTTCTTTGTTGTCGTAGTATTTTTTGTGGTTGGAGCTTAATTCCGCACGCAGTGCTTTGCTCAATGCTGCATCTTTTGAATAACTGATTTCTGCTTTCTTGTTATCTTCTTCGGGAACTGGATTTTTGGCCAGCGAGCGCAGGAGAGTAAGCATCTCATCAGGTTCGACGAAGCCGGACCGTTTGGCGAGATCCTCTCCTTTTGAGTTGAAAATGACTGTCGCCGGCCAGCCATATTCTTCGTAGCGGTTTGAAAGATCCGGGCGTGAATCTTGATCGACCTTCACGCAAATGTAGTGCTCTTTCAATTCAGCCGCGACATCCTTATTGCTGTAAGTCTTTTGATCCATCACATGGCACCAGTGGCACCAGATTGCTTCGAGATCGAGAATGACTAGCTTGTTTTCCTTTTGTGCGCGCTCGAATAAGTCGCTTGTCCAGCTTTCCCAATGAACCAGTGAGTTCTCATGGCTGTCACTTGCAGCCAACTTTGTACCCTGAGGAACTCTTGCTGGAGTCTCATTGCTTGCGCCCGCTGCTGATGCGAGAAGCAACCCAAAAGCCAGAGAAGAAGACAAAAGTCGCTTCATGAAAACCTCGCTCCCACCGCCAATCCCGGCTCATCATATCACCCCTTTCTGTCCAGGCGGACAGGATACTTTGCTAGGGCTACTTCTGTTAAAAAATCAAACCCATGCGCTATAAAAGAAAGCGCTAAACTATGACCCGGGTGTGCCTGTAGACATAAGAACAAATCCGAGCATTCTAAAGGAGTATTATTTTAATGAACCAAGGCCAGAGGGGAAGGTACGGCAACTATAGATACAGCGGTGCCAAAGGACGCTGAATTTGTAGGTACAATCCACAGCTTAGCGTACGAATAATCGGAATCATAAACTAGGCTAATTGCTTTGTGGGGATACGAAGTTGAATCGATTACAGAAAGTTTCTTTGGGTTTAGCACTTTCTCTTTATTCCTCAGCACTAGGCCATAGAGAAAGGGCAATATTGCCAGAAAGCATTTTTGGCAAACATGGTGCCCTCGCAAGCGGATACGAGATACAAGGAAATAACGTTAAAGCTATGGCGGAATACGGCTTAGCTATAAAAGAATATCCGAAACAATACCTACTCCGATTCATGCGATGCAAATTAGAGCTAAAGCTGAAAGATTATGCTGGTGTGATTTCAGACGTAGATGCTTTTCTACCTGTCGCAACGGAAAACTATATTCGTGTCGAAGGATACGGAGCCAGGGCGCAGTCTTATGAAGCGCTAGGAAAAATTGAACAGGCTGCAAAAGACTATGAAAGTGCTGTGAAACAGGCAAGACCTAATGAAGAAGATCAACATTTAGATGCGGCTAAGTTCTATGTAAGAATAAAAAAGCGAGATCTTGCGATGCGTCATTACAAGGCAGCCTACGATATGTACAGTGACCTTAAATTTAGAGAACAAGCAAACATCGCAAAGGAAGAACTTCAAAAATTGCAAGCCACGCATTAAGGCAGAGCTCAGCGCAGTGAGTTTAACGGGGAATTGTTAGGAAGAGATCCCATATTTCCGCGCTTATCGATCACGGTTTACACTAGGAACCCTACCGGCGGCTTACTTAAAGTTGTCCGCTCCCAGGGCTGCCGCTTCCGAAGAACATGACACGATAAAATGCGGAGATCTGTGAACAAATGTGCGAATTTTTACTTTGCGGAAGCCCTCAACTCTGCACGCTTCCGGTTTTCAGCGGCTCCAGCGTGGGAGAAACCGCCTCGACTTTTCTGAATTACACGGTAAGTTCACAAATATAGTTGATCATTGGCGTGGTCAACTGGATGCATGAAGTTCGTGCCGCGCAGGGGAAAGTTGATGCTCATTCTCGAACAAGCTCGTAAGGGATTTACAAGACCCAAAAAGCTCAACACTTACCTTTTGGGTGCGATTTCCGCCGCCATAAGCATTCCTTTCGGCATTTTGGGCGCTCAAATGCTCAATAGCTGGATAGTCGGATTGGTCCTGGGTTCGTCTCTTTTTACCTACACCATTTTGATTGTTCAACTCATCAAACGTCAGCCGCCCTTGTTTATTAAACGCTGGCTTCTGCCCCGAAGAGAGTTCAACCAGATTCTCAGTATCAACGAATACTCCGGCTTACGTCTGGATTACATTGGTGGAAAGGACCCGCAAGATTCTATCGATGGTGTTGTGCACAATCGTCAGGGTGAACTCCAGAGAATTTTGCGTTGCAGCATGCCTTCGCGGCTTTCAATGAGCGGACAGTCTGTGCTGCTGGAAATGCTTTTCGCAGCGCTTTCGCAATATCAAAATACTCGCTTTCAAATTATATTTCCGGAGGCGGATAACGGACGACGCAAGGAAATGTTTGTGGTTGCGTCACACATGATTATCTGTGGGGAACAACCAATCGCCAAAGACGAAGCGCCGCCTCTTGCACAGCTGCAACAAGTGCTGGATCGTCTTCTCGAGCGTTTGATCACGCTGGGGATTTCGCCGAAGGTGATGAACAGTTTCGAAGTGCGCCAACTTATTTCAGGCGAACTCAATGGTGTTGAGCGTAGAGGTCAGCTTGGTCGTGATTGGCGCAATATTGGAAATTTAGGATGGGAACCCAGCTTCAGAGATATGGTGCTGAGACCGAGCGATCGCACTATGCAAGTCGGCGACCGCAAATCAAGCACAATGGCTATTGAACAGCTGCCGGAGAATGGAAGCTTTGAATGGCTCGCTGCTGTTCTCATGGATATTCCTGATGCGCATCTAAGCGTATTTGTATCTCCGTTCAATGCAAATGATCCCCTGAGCAAAATTCGCATGGGGCAGAAGCTGAAACGCCATTCTGCTGCTAATGCTGATGGTGCGCAGCTGGCTCCTCATACGGCACAGATGAGTTTCTTCCTGCGTTTTGATGGAACTGACGAATACAGAATTGAAGCTGAAGCTACCAGTGCCAGAAAATATCTGCGCTCACTGGGCATTATCAATGGCTATCACACGCACAGACAACAACAACTGCAAAACTGGCGCGCAACCTTGCCTTTTGCGCAAGAATCTGCCGCCAACAAGCACGTGATTGCGTTTCTGCAGAGTTCGCAGCAGCACTCAGGCAGAGCTTAAGGTCCGGAATAGTTCGCGAAAGTTTATGTGTAGGGGCGACCGCCATGCGTCGCCCTGGTCCTTCTCCGATGATTATGTGTAGGGGCGACCGCCATGCGTCGCCCTTCTTTGATCACCACCTTCCAAAAGTGCAATATCGTAATCGATTGATCGCTAATTTGTACTAATCTGCAAACACGCGTGTGACTGCAACTCTTCACGAGAAGCGCATGCTAAGCACGTCTTGCGCTATAGACTACTTTAGGCTATGCTGCCCTTTCACAGAATTTGCACAAGACTTATACGTATTCGTCCGGATCTCAATTTCATTTATTACTACGCTATGGAGCCACCCTCATGGAGGCGCTCTATAATGACGTTTGACAGCTTTTCAAATGCTAATACAGAAACCTGTTCACAAGACAGTGCCGCAACAATTTCCTTTGCAGATGTATTTGGCGAGAAGTTGAATAAAGCGAAAATTTTGATTGATGACCGGGCTGGCGATTCACCCGCAGAGCGCTCTGACATTGATGATTATAAAGACAAAGTCAAAGTGCGCGTAGAAAGCAATCCGGATGAGAAGGAGTCCTGGTCTCGAAACTTGCTGGTCCCCAGTTTGGATTCAAATCATGCTTGGAGCAGCGATACCATTGCGCTTCAAAACAAATTGACTAACGATGCACAAAAGCTCGATACCACAGAGAGAACTAAGTTCTTGAATGACATGAACTCCTTTCTCGACAGAGCCGCTACTCTCGGGCTTGATGAAAAATCAGAAGTGGATAAGACCTTGCAAAATTGTGATTCATTGCTCAACCCGCAAGGAACAGCCTTTATCGACGGGGCGCCGCAAGGCAGGAGTTTGCGTTTAATGCTCGCAGAACAAGTAATGAGCAAGGCTGCATTTCCCAGTACAACGGATCAAGGCGTGTTTGGAACTTGTACTATCGCATCGTTGGAAACCAGAACATGGTTCGCCAAACCCTCTGTTGCATCAGGCCTCATCGCCGAGCAAGCGCTGAGCGGACACTGGACTGCGCCCGATGGAAAACAAATTGTATTACCGGCAATTGATTTTAAACCGGATAAATACTCGCAGCAGACTGTTGCGAAAAATGGAATGAGAAATTATGCGGGGCAGATTTTCCAGGCAACCGCAATGAGCGACATAGGTTCGCGCGGGCATGTGCATGAGGGGCAGGAGGAATTTTATGTTGACGGGGGAACAACAGCCTCTGGCTCTGGAATTGAGTATTGGGCTGATGCGAACGGAAACAAGGTAAATAAGTTCAATGGTCTCGATGACATTCAAACTGCCGAAGAACTAAAGCGAATGTGTGGTGATAATACTGTCGTCTTCTGCTCCGCACCATCCAAGCCCGATGATCATGTGCTTTCATTCACGAGCAAAGAAGACTTGATTCAGAAGCTCGTTGAAGCGCAAGAGCAAGGAAAGATGCCGGTCACTTTTGTTGTTGCCACCGG
>JBIKOL010000097.1:0-33160 GCA_044358055.1 Obscuribacteraceae bacterium (SeqCode) | reverse complement strand
CGGGGCCGGACATGGCACGCAAGGTTTGCTGGTCGATCAAGATGGACACCTCTGGGGACTCGAACACTCCACAGGTTCAGTAGTGAAGCGCACACTTGAAGGCAGAGAACTCGCCAGAGTTCAAGTTGCAGAACCGGAAGCATTCAACTTCGCTGACGGCTTCGACGGCAACCTCGCAATGGATGCGCTCGGCAGAATCTATGTCACCGCAGGTCGTGCTGGAACTGTATATCGTGTCAATCGCGACGGACGCGTAGACACATTCCTCAACGGATTGGTCAATCCAACCGGCATCACATTCAGCCAGGACGGCACACTCTTCGTACTCGAAGCAGGTCGCTCAAGAGTACTCCGTGTAATCGCCCTCGACAAAGCTGACAGAACAGCATCAGAGAAAGCGCTGAGCTAATCGCAAGTTAAACGGTGAAATCCGATACCATGAAAGGGATCCTCTCGGGGGTCCCTTTTATGTTCACCCGGGAGCGCCCGCTTCGCCTCTCCAACCCGCACTCGCTGCACTCGCACGGTCCCCATTACGAGGCTAGCTGCGGCTCGCCGGCTCATAACTCCGACCCGAATCAGGGATCTGATTAATTAGATGCCGGCGAGCCGCCGGCGCTCCCGGAGATCGATAAACTCACCATCTCGGAAACTCAGGAACGAAAGGGCGCCACAAAGGCGCCCTTAGCGAACATTGAAAATGCTCCAAGATTAGCGAGAAAGAACTGCTTCTTCTTTATAGAGCGAAGAAATCAACTCACTGTACTTCTGATTCAGCACATTGCGCTTAATCTTCAAAGTGGCAGTCAGCTCGCCATTCTCGACAGACAATTCCTGAGGAAGAACCGCGAAATTGAATACACGCTCGTAATCAGCCAATCCGCGGCAGCGCTCATTGATTTCCTGCTTGAGGTATTTCTTGAGCTCCGCGCTATTTGCCAGATCCGCGAAGTCCTTAAACGGCCAGTTGCGCTCGCGGGCAAATTCAACTGTGGCAGATTCTTCCAGAGTCAGCAGAGCGACAAGCGTCTTCTTCTTATCACCAAACACCACCGACTGAGAAACAAGCGGAATTGTCTTCAGCACATTCTCAATTTTCTGCGGCGCGATATTTTTGCCCGCAGAATTGACGATGATATCTTTCTTGCGGTCAGTAATCTTCAGGTATCCATCTTTATCGATTTGTCCGATGTCACCAGTGTGGAACCAGCCATCATTGAACACTTCTTTCGTGTGCTCGTCGGCTTTATAGTAGCCGCCGAATATGCTTGGACCCTTGAAGCAAATTTCGCCATCATCAGCAAGCTTGACCTGCAATGATGCAATTTTCGGACCAACGGTACCAAACTTGTTTTTCTCAGAACGATTCACGTTAGTCGGCGCGGCGGTTTCCGTCAGACCATAGCCTTCAAGTACGTTGATACCGATGGAATTGAAGAACTCAACCACTTCCGAAGTTGCCGGTGCACCGCCAGTGACGATAAGCTTCAGGTTTGCACCAATGCGATCGCGCAATTTGCTGAGCACAAGCTTTTCGGCGAGCCAGAGCTTCGCTTTCAACATCTTGCGCATACGCTTGCCGCTGTTTTTGTGAACTTGAGCTTGCCTGCCCACCTCGATTGACCACTCAATCAGACGGCGAGCTCTGCCGCTGGCACCATCAATGCCGGCTTTGACTTTCGTATAAATTTTGTCGAGGATGCGCGGCACTACCAGCATGTGAGTCGGCTGCACTTCGCCCATGTTCTTCGCCACATGCTCGATGCCTTCGGCGTAAGCACAGGTGCAACCAGAGAATATCCAGTAGTACTCACCGCAAACCCGTTCAAAAACGTGCGACAAGGGCAGGAATGAAAGGAATGTATCCCCGGGTCCTACTTGCAAAATTTCTGGAAGGTCCTCGAGTACACTCAGTACATTGTTGTGCGTCAACATAACACCCTTCGGTGTTCCTGTTGTACCTGAAGTATAAATGATGGTGGCGAGCGCTTCTCGGCTCAGCTGTTTAAGCCGTTCTTCGATGAGCGTTGCCTTCTCGGCTTTCAAAGCACGTCCCAATGTAAGAACGTGTTCGACACCAACGACACCATCTTTTTCCACATCAAGTTCGGACAATGACTTGCCTTTGGCAGGTGCAGTCATCAGCACCAACTTCTGCAGATTTGGGGTTCTTGCCTTGACTGCAAGAACTCGATTCATCAAATTCTCGTTGTAGACAAATACGATTTTCGCCTCTGAGTTATTGAGGATATGTTCAATATCAGAACTCGAACTTGTCGGATAAATGGGCACCGAAACGCCACCTGCAGTCAGCGTAGCAAGGTCGGCCGCGACCCAGTGATAGGAAGTCGGTGCCATAATCGCAACTTTGTCTTGAGCTTCGATTTGCATAGCCGCCAAACCGAATGCCATTTCGTTTACCAGAGAAGAGAGGTCTGTCCAACTCATATCTCGGTAAGGGGCACGGTTCTCCTTGTAGCGAAGTGCTACGCCAGAACCGGATTTCTCTACTCTTTCTATCAAGAGATGTGCGAGAGACTGCGCCACGACTCCCCCTTTTTTATTAAGTTGCACGGGCTCTAACTGTGCGTTGTGTGGGTAAACCAGAGATCAGTCCAATTATAGTCTTAGTTATCGAGAGGTCACAAATTGCGCTGTTTTTATGTAATCTTCCCAGAGCTTGTAAGCGATGAATACGGGCGTTTTGGACGTTCGTAAAGAGTTTTTTCATATTCCTTTATCGGAAATTTTTATTCATAACATCGGCTTCATCTTGAACATCGACTCATCTACTTCTATGGTAGAACGAGTTTTCTTTCTCGACGAAAAATACTGATATTTTCCTTAGCCGAAGCTCGCTTCGATCGAGCTTGCGAAGCTCAGCTACTAATCAAATTGCCCTGGAGCTGGCTTGAGAGGAACGCCGTTATCCTTCTGCTGAAGCCACTTTCTCGGATTTGGAAAGCGATTGCAACCAGCTGGCGACTTCATCTGCCACTTCATCAATTTGAGGATCGAACATCAAATCATGCCAACAATCTGTCATGTGCACATGCTTCTTGCGCGGCGCGGAAAGCCTGCGGAAGAGCTTCTCGTTGGTTGCGTTATTCACCACCTTATCTATTCCGGCGGTTAGCATCAAAATCGGTGAGTGAGATTCCTTCAAATTAGCTTGCGTCGCTGTAGACAACCCCAGCAACTGCAAAAGCATAGAACCTGGCACGCTGACTCGTTTATGGGGATCCTGGTCTAACCAGGTGCGCACACCGGCGTCACGGGAAACTGTCTCGAATGCATAAGGAAGTATCACTTCTTTGCCAGGAAACAGCAGAGCCGAAACTACTGTTTTGATCTTGTACCAGGCCGTAAAAGCATCGGGATGCCCATCGAATCCTGGAGAGAAGATGACAATGGCATCCGGCTTGATTGCCTGGCTGGCAGCCATTACCACCAGAGCTCCCATGCTATTGCCCATGAGATAGAAGGGCAAATCGTACTGTCCACGTACAAACTTGGATACAGCGACAAGATCGCTAAGCCATTCCTTATATGAGTTAAGCGGCACCTGGCTTCGGCTTCCGAAACCCCGCTGGTCGTAGGAAACAACCAGGTAATTGCGTTGAACCAGTTCGCGTGCGGCCGCCTCGAACCAGGCACTGTGCGCGCCGAGACCATGCACCAGAAGCGCTACACCACGCGCCCCCGCAGTTTTGCCCCAGATGCGCAGGCGAAAGTTCTCGCCTTGCAACGGAGCTTCCAGAAATAAGCAGCTAGGTTGTAATTGGATTTCATTTATCATGCTTACATTATAAATGCACTTCGCTAATAGTTTGGGAGGAGCAGGTCAGTTTGCAGGGCGTTACTGAATAGAAACAGTTAAGCCCCGCGGAACATGATTTAATTAACAGGGTGCTAATGGTATTTTGGCACAGGAGGCCTTCATAATCGCTGGCGACACACAGACTGAAACCGGAACCGAAGAGCTGAGCGCAAAGCGTTCAGCCCGGACCCTGAACTGGCTGTGGCTAGTACTCGCGCTTGCAATTATCGTGGCAGCATGCCTGTTCATCCGCATGCCCAAGACTCCTCTTGAACACGCTATAGAGTTGATCAAGGCAAATCGCGCAGCCGCAGCCTTGCCAATTCTTGAGGATATCGCACAAAAACAAACGGAAGGGAATGTATATCTTCCCTGGTTAGCGCAATGTTATCTGAGCACAGATCGCATTGCCGAGGGTCGCACCGCCCTTGATACCGCAATCAAAGTCAAAGCGCCGTGTGAAACAGTAAGACCGGTTGTGCAAAATTTCTCCAAGTATTATCGTCAAAAAAATGACTTCGAAGAGGCAGAACGATTACTGGCGTCAGCCCAGACTCTTTGCCCTGCAACTGATTTCATCGATGAGCGTAAAGCTATTTATTCCGATTGGGTTGAGTCCGATATAAGAAAAAATCAGGTCAAGCAAGCGCTCGACCACATGGAAATGCTCAGCACCCTTGAAGGAAGCATGAGTACGAAACAGGCACACATGCTTGTTGATCTGTACCGCCAGCAAGCTGCAATTGAAGAAACACAAAACGGCGATGACAGCAAAGCGATCGTGCTTCTGGAGAAAAGCCTTCCTGTCTGTGACGAGCCGGCAACACGTATGGCTCTCGGAAACTTGTATTCTAAGAACAATGATTTCAGTCATGCAATTGTACATTTCCGCCAGGTATATCAAAGCGATCCGAATAATTTGGAAGCACGCCACAAACTCATTGATATGAGCATGAAGATCGGCGATTTCCAGGGAGCACAAGAAGCCGCATCAGAACTGGCTGACCGTGAAAAGTCCGTTGAGAATTTTGAGCTGCTTGCAGAAATAGCTTTGAAATTGAAGAACTATGCAGGTGCGGTTCGATCGCTGGAAGAAGCGACAACACTTACACAAAAAGACTACGAAGTCCTGGAGAAGTTAGAGCAAGCGCTCAACGATTGGGCTGCAGATCTGGCAAGGCTCGGCAAGCAAGACGAGTCGCTGACAGTGAAGGGCCGAGCAGAACGCGTGGCGGAACAAATCAAAGCAATTCAAAAAGAAATGAATCCAGATCTCGCAGAAAAAGAGACAACAGCATCGGCACAATTTACTCCTGGGTCCCCACCGATAGCACTTGCAGCATCACGAATCTGGCTATCCAAAGGCAGCTTCACGCCAGAAGGCGAAATCAAATTGAAGAGCATTTCGGACGAAGCTTTAGAAGAGCTCGCTCTAACGGTGGTGTTCTTCGACAATACAAGCAAGAAGCGCACTGGCTCAGTAACAGTGTCTGCAGCGGGCGCGGGGCATCCTATTTTGCCCGGGCAAACAAGATCGTTGTATTTCTCTTCTCCGAATATTGTGAAGACTGATCACCAGCTTTCCGTGATCATTTTCTGGAAAGGGAAATTGATCCGCGAACTTCCAGTGATAAAAGAACGCTAAATGCCGGACACAAACCGGTAGTTGGCCATACCGGCATTTAACCCAAACCTGCATTTGGCCCAACCGGCATTTGGGCGATGCCATGCGTCGCCCGTGTAAAAAGCTCTATCAAATCAAACATGCTAAACTGAACCTCCCTCATCCACGAATTGGATTCAGCCCGCAATGGACCAGGAAGCCCCAACTTGCAAACACGAATTCGTCCGCATCTATCAGCGCAGGCTGAAGGGTCTGGAACGCCGTCTTGTTGCAACAAAAGCTTACCTGCCTGTAGGCTTCAAAATGGCGGACTTTGGGCATCTCAGCGAAGGCAGCTATTGCTTCTGCACGAAATGCCGCACCCGCCTTTTCCCAAAGCGCACAGCCGCCGACAAAGCCCAGGCGCGCCTGGCTGCGCAAGCCAAAGCCGCCGGCGAAGCCATCGCTGCGGAGAATGCAGAGCTGGACAGCAGCGAGCTCATGGAAAACAGCGATGAGGCTTCCGAGAAGGAGAATTCAAATATGACTATCCACGTGGAAGAACTTGAAGTCGTTCCACTGGAATTAGAAGAACTTTCCGAAAGTAATGCTGAAATTCAAGAGTCCGATGAGGATGAGCAGCTATAGTCAAGTAATCGCCAGGGAAGCCCGAAAAAAATAGGCTTCCAAAAGACGAACCCAAATAGAGGAAACCCAGCCCCAATCACTTCCTCGGAGGACAGAAAATGAACCCAGCCACCGTATGTAGCCTATTAGGAAAGCTTTTAGTCGCCTTGCTGGCATTTCCGCCCGTTTACATCCTTGCCAAATACCTGCGCTGGTGCTCAAAGCAAGAGAAAGACTGCGACATGGAACCGGAAGCTGACGCCTAGTCAGACGGACCCATTGCCTAGACCTATTGCCTCCCATTGCCTAATCCCATTGCCTAAACCCATTGCCGAATCCCATTGCCGAATCCCATTGCCTTAATATGAGTAGGGGCGACGCCATGCGTCGCCCTCTTCGCAACGAAATCCCGCTGCCAGCATTGCAGCCTCTTTAACTCAAACTTGCATCTTTTGGAAGGATCTGGGCATATTCATAATCATAGGTACCCCGCTCCACGCAACTTACTAGTCAAAATAGCAAAGCGGTGAGAAATCACCGTTGAACCTGGCGTAAAACATGCAACGCTATCTTGCACGAATTATCAGGGCCGTTATCGTCTCCGTACTCGGGGTGGGTGGCGGCGTGGGATTGCTGTCGTTCATTACTCTGGTTGTTTTGCGTCCGGATCATTCAGATCAAGTAGGCGCCATTGACGTTGCAATTAAATCCGCCCTTGTGATTGGGCTCTCTTTCGGATGTTTCATGGCTCTATTGTTTTTGTTGACTGATTTGACAATGCGTCTGTTTGTCGCGCAGGGACGCTACGAAGAAATTTGGGAACTCGAACAAACTCGCGTCGTAGAGCTGAATGGAGCGCTAAAAGACATTCGCAGAATTTGCCGCGAGGCACTAATGGTGGTGCCTAATTTAAAATCGGTTGCGGAAGAAACAGATCGCACAAGCATGACTGCATCCACTGGAAACAGCTGGCGATCCCCCGGAGAACAAGTTGAAATCGCCTTTGAATCGCTCGGCGATGGCAAATGGAAAGTGATCTGCAAAAGCAGATGCTCTCAGAAAGATATCGCATATGATTACGCGAAGAACTACGAGAATGTGGAAAGCTGGCTAAAACGGCTTACCGCACTGGCTGAACAACAAGGCTCACATCTCGAATATCCCAACCCGACTGCGGCATTGCAGCAGAAGCCTTAGTTCGCGTCATCGAAGCCTTCAAAGCCTTAGTTAGCATCGCAGAAGCCTTAGGTTTCAGAGCAGGACGAATGAAGTACAAGGGGGCGCCTCACGGGCGCCCGTTGAGCAACGATAGTCGATATACCCCTTAGCCCGAGGAGAGAAGTCAAGACGTTATCCAAATCGCTTTTTGCTAAAATCAATGTATCCCATGCGGGTGTAGCTCAGTCGGTAGAGCGACAGCTTCCCAAGCTGTAGGTCGCGAGTTCGAGACTCGTCGCCCGCTAAGTTTTTCGAGACTTTGAATATTCCCCTGGTGGCCCAATGGTGGCCTAATCGAACGGAAACCAGGGGAATTTTTATTTTGATTTAGAAACGTAGAGAAAATTTCTACGAGTGATGAACTTCGGCATTTGTCGATCTCATTTGGCGTTCAAATTTCAAACTACACTCAAGTGCGGCGCGGTGTAATAGAATTGAGAGAGATTCAGTGACAAGTCTGCGGCTGTGAGAAAACGAAATCTCATTTTCTGCTTTCTGTATGTTTTGGCAACGACTCAAAGTCTTTGCCAGCCAATGAAACTGGGTGATTTTTCACCGTATTATGGAGGTCCAGAGCTTCCCTCCGAAAGTACCGTTCCATCGCAACCAAAACAATTTGAGCGATACAAACCCACACCAAAGGACCTTCAATCGGAGCCAAGTAAATATAAGATTGAGGCACGTATCCCTCCGAAGCAAGAGCCTTTAGCAAAAGCTGTCCTTCTATCAGACGAGCAGAAAAGACTCCTACAGCGCCTTTGGCATAAGATGATTCAGGATAATTCAGGGGCGAACCCGGACATTCAATTTATTGTTCAAAAATTAGGTACGCAAAAAAAGTGGAAATCGTTACTGCAACAGTTCGATGAAGTCGAGTTTGGGAATCAGAAAGATGCAAAAACCTTTTCTGTTTGTTGCGATCTTGAAGCGGGAAATTTATCGCTCCAGCCTGCAGCGGCTAAAGGAGAATATGATGGCGAGTCAGCAGTATTAGCAAAGATCCTTCGGGATACCTTCGAAGTGCTCAAGAAAAACTACATCGGATATATTTCTACGACGATGCAACTGCACGACTCAAAAGGATCAACCGTCTCTAGGACCGCAAATCAACAGATAGCCTTGCATTCATTGGAAGCGGAGCGCTTAGAGTATAAAACCTTCCTTTTGCAAAGTTTTGGCTCCTCAGAGATAGCAGAAATTGACCAACAAATACCTGGACGAAATGCGAATCTCAAATAAGCGCCTGCTTCAATTTCCTTGCTTTAGATTCAAGGTGGAGCCCTGAAAACATGAACATCGGCGAGGAATAAATTACGTGGCGCTCGACACGTTTATGCCGCAGCCTACATTAGCTCTCCCAGGCCAGTGCTTGATTCCCGTAGGTAAGCTCGAAGAGGTAAACGGCGAAACACCTGCTTCAGATTCCTTGCTTTGAGTTCTCGCCGTTTGCCCGAGGGCTGACCACCGTAGCTAATCAAGCACAGCATTGTTGCATTCACCATGAGTCGGGCACTTTTAAGTATCCAATCGAATCCCTTTGAGGTAATATACAGATCAGGAGCTAAAAGCAGGAAAATGGATAGGTTCAAGAACAAAGCGCACAAAGAATGGTTAGACGAAGGAATTCGTCACCTAGACGTGCTTTGCAAGGAAGCTCAAGAATTTGCTGATGACGGAGACATTCTTCCTTCTACAAAATCAAAAACGGCTGCTGTTGAACTTATGAAAGAGTTTTGCCATGCTCCAGCTCCGCATATTGCAGTCACCAGTAATGGTGACATTGTGCTGACTTGGGAAAACAATGGTGAGAGCTTCAAAGTTTTTATCAACCATATGGGCACATACCAGCTCTACAAAAACAAAACGAAGATAGATAAACCCGCCTTTGCGAAAAATGTAATCGCTGTTCCGGCATAGCAGTAAAATATGCCAGAGTCGGACGAGCCCAAGCCTGACGAAATAGTCATCCGCGTAATCATCAGACTGCCGTCGGAAATGACTGGCGAGTTTGCTCGATTGAGTATTGATTCAGAAGACTTCATCAGGAAATTGCAATACAAGAATACAGGCAGGCCTGAAAACGGTCTTTCGATTTTGCGCTTGGATCGTTTTTCTTCCATTCAAGATGTCTGGAGTTACATCGGGTCTAAAAAGCCTATGGGAGCAGCCTCATGCCAATTTAGCAAGCTGCTAAGCATGAGATTGAAATACACAATCAGCGGCAAACGGAATGAACATATTTCAGTTCGATGCCAGGAGTGCGATCTCGCAAGTTTCAAAGAAAAAGCGTGCAAGCCAATTGGCTCTGATTCACATGAGTCTTGTTCCTTTTTTGGACCGGATCCGTTGAACATTGCGAGCTTATTTTCTCTCAGTGAACCGATTCAAAATCGAGAAATCAGCAAAAGAAACAGAAATCGCTGAGTAAGCAGAGCAGGATCTTGGCTAGCAGGCTCATAAGATCGATCACAGGATAAAAAAATGCAAGAACCAGAAGCGATTATTCTTCCAGACGGTTCCATAGTCACCAAAAATTCTGACGAATCATTACTCCACGAGATTCTCGTACAGATAGGCAAAAAGCGGTGGGGGAGCTGGATAGATGAGAATGCCGGCACTGATGCGGCTGCGATTGTTGCTTCTAGATGGTCCTGCTCGAAGCACGGTTGGCGCGCTGACTGGAATTTTGAAGAGAGCGGCATTGCCGCGCCCATACAGCTCAAGAGAATTCGGCCGAATCGGATTTGCGTCCGGGCAGAACGGGGGCTGCTGTGCATATTTGATCCAGAAACGTATCAAATTAAAGAAGACCTTTGGGAAGACTACATTGAGAATCTCAAGCATTTAGTTTCGCTCAAGCAAGCAGTGGTTTGCGATCTCGGCGAGGGTAATAACTTTGATACAGCTATTACGACTGAAGAAGTGAAGGTCAAAGCATTCAGGACTGCGACGGCGCCAATAATATGTAGTAACGGTAGACTGTCCATTGGTGGCGGCCATGATTTATTTTTTTATCGACCAGAAATACCACACATGATGTTTTTTGGACTCGAATTTGACCTGGAGCCAGGACCTTATATATGTTCCATTTCGCAAATCAGACCGCCTGACGTTTTCGAATTGGAGCACGATAGCTGGTTGCAGACGAGAAATCTTAGGGACCCAGAGGTAATTGTCCAATTCCATTCACCGGGGAGGTCTGCGCCTGCCTGCACGAGCATAATCTGGGATCGTGATTTAGACTGAGAATTGGGCGTAAAGGACCTCCTTGCCGGCCAGTTTCTGCAAGTAGCTCAAGATTTAGCCAAAGCACTGGTGGGTATAGACAGGATGACAGTGCAATTGGATAAAACCGGGCCGGATTGCTGTATGAGAAAGAAGATTCTCGTAAAAAAGATCAATAAGTCTGTTGATGCCTGGATTTGGGTAGACGCAACAAAAGTCAGTGAGAACGAATACATTCTTCAGTACGAAGAAACTGTTCCTGCGGAGGGAGATGATCCCGTAATACTGGAATTCAAGCCTGGTACACGAGTCATTGTAGAACCTAGAAAAATGCTCTGGGGCGGGAGTAATATGCTACTATTCACAGTTTCGAGCTTTGCTGAAATGCATGGATGGGGTAAACCTATATCGCCTGAGCTTGAGAATGAATGGCGGCTCGTGTTAAACCAGCACAACTAGACGTTTCAGTCGCACAATACATAGGTTTTAACTATGATTGCGGCTCAAGCAAAACGCTAAAACATTCGAAATAGCACTCTCCGATTCTCCCGAAGCCAAAGCTGGCATTGCCTTTCCGTGAATTTGCCAGTGATTCCGCTGCCAGGAATTCTTCACACACTCACCACAATTGAGTCCTAGTATCGAATCGATGTCAAGAAAGAAAAATCCAGCAAAACAAATGGAATAAGGCAAAAAACAGGAGTAAGAAAAACAATGAGTTTCATGGATAGATCAAGTATTAAGTTAAGCAGACTGCTGGGGCTTTTGACTTGCACAGTGATATTGAGTTCCAATTCGCTGTCCCTCGCCGCTGTTCAGCAACAGCACACAACAGAGACGGTCAGAAGCAATATGCCGAAGTCTCTGAGAGAAGTTCCGCCAATCAATGCACCGCACCAGACTAATTCCATTAGAAACGAGTTTGCTAAACAGGCAGATAGCGAAAAACTAACACACGTCATGTTGATCGCCGATGATAAATCTGCAAAATCAGTGAGCACAAAACAGGCCGCAAAACCAGCTTACACAGCTGAACAGCAAAAGGCATGTGCAAGTGTAATTGAGGAGAACTTCCAGCAATGGTGCACAATGGCTGGTGCCAAGAATGGTAAGCTCAGTCTCGCTGAGATAGGCAAGCTTCTCGAATTGCCCAACCTTCCATTTAATCAAGCAGCTGCACTGGCCGCTATCGCAAGATACCTGTATGCGCTAGAAGGTGAACACGATGTCCATAAATTCTATTACGTCACGCAGAATAAAATAGTAAATGTAGTGAAGGATCCTTCTAACAATGGTAGTTCTGGTCGCGACAAAGATGCGGCTCAATTGATTGCTAACTACCAAACAGCCTACGAAAATTTGCTTAGTGACATGCAAAACGGCACCTGGTCGCTCTATGGTACGACCCCTGGTCCTAACGGTTCACCCCCTGGCCCAACATCCAGCACTAACATTCAATGGAAATTGAATGATTGCTACCTTATCTCTGCAATTAACGGATTGCTAAACACCCATGACGGTGCCCAAACTCTCATGAACATGATTCAGCAGAAAGGTAACACATTTGTGGTGACTTTTCCCGGCTACTCCACACCAATCACGGTAACACTGACTCCGGGTGAGGTAGCTCAATTCAGCTACTCGAAAGGAGGCGGCTGCTACTTGGCGGTACTTGGAATGGCGACCGTGCAAGTAATGAATGCGACAAGCAAGACGGGGGACAAAAATCCAGCTGGAAACAAAACACCGTTCGGCGCACTGATTGACACACACACTTTTGGATGGGTTCAGAAAAATACTTTTCAGTTGTTGACAGGTCAACCATTCACACAGATTCAATTAAAAAATTACACGGAACAACAATGGCAGACTCTTATCCAGACCGCACTAGGCAATAATGAACTGGTCGGGACAGATTACGGGCAAGACCAACACTTCCTGACTATCATCAATACAGAGATGGTCAACGGGCAGTTGTGCGTCGTGATCAAAAACCCCTGGGGTACTACCAGACCTTTCGAAGGACACGAAGGACCGGATGGAATTTTTACAATTCCTCTGGCAGACATGGTGTCGAGCAAATTTGGTTCAATTACGATCCAGACATCAGATTTGAAATTGGTGACAGCGGGTCAGAGCAGCGCTGGCGCCAGCACGGCAAGCTCCGCTGGAGCATCACAAGCTAACGCTCCAAGCTCTCCCAGCAGCAGCTCCATAAAGACAGCGAATCAGATTGTGGCTAGCGCCCCTAATGCACAAGGGACAATTAACGGCTCAGAAGCTGCTGCAAACCATGCTGTTTCCACTAACGCAAGCGGTGCCGACGAGCAAAATTTAGTTGAGCTGAAGCTTGGCCAGGGCAGTTCATTTGTTGCGCACAACAAAAATGTTCGCGTAAGCACCGAAAGTGCAAATGTGAGTATCGCACCGAAAGCGGTGGCGTACATCATGCATATCGGCAAAGATCTTGCCGTCTACAATATTTGCTCAAAGCACACCGGTGACGTAAAAGTAACTCTGCCGAATAAAAAAGACTTAGTGGTACCGGAAGGACACGAGCTTCTGCTCACTTCGAACTCGAATGCAAGTTTTGAACAGAATAATTTGTGTCCGCAGATTTCCGCCACGAACGTTACGTCAAAAGGTGATGTCGGAGGCGCCACCGCATTTGATGCACAGTTCTCTGTCACTGATGCGCTTGATGCCAGCCCAGCGATTAGCCAGCTGGTTAATTCGTCCGACAAAGAGCAGCAAAAACTTGCACAAGAAATTTTGAAATCGGCTGCAGCCCATTCCACGGCAGGTAACTAAATCAGATGCAAGCTAAACCTTGTTCCAACTGGATACTGCAAAGCCGATCGAATGCCTCGTGTGCATGTGGCATCAGCGGAGTAAGGAATGAAAACTGTAAACCATTCGAATCAACGTGTGCTGCATTCTCTATGATCCGCAGTTCGTGTAAGGAAGATTTGCCTCGGCTTTTAACTAGATCACTGTAGCCCAGTGCATGGTTCCTACAACTAATAAGAAAATCCCGACTTCCTGCAAGTGAGATACAAGGCACTTGCAGGTCGCCGCTATTTTCCACAGCACGAATTGCATCATGAACATAATCTGGGCGTGAGTCCAGATCATAGAGCTCTGGACTTCCCGAATACTGTGAATCAAAGTCACCGAGAAAAAGATGCATAACCGCATGCCAGTATACATCACGATATTGCCTGGCCAGGTCATGCCATTGTCCGCTGAAATCAGGCATGCCCGACTCTTCAAACAGATCCTCATTCCACGGGTCTTGCTCAGAGGCACGCAACGCTTTTGGAATTTCTCGCAGAAGATTGTTTCTGTCTGCTCGCCATAGCACTCCAGAAACATCGAGCGCTGCGCTGAAAAGCCCGGTCTGAGACTCGGCAGCACGGCGTGCTATATAACCCCCATTTGATACTCCAAATGCAATTACTTGCTCGGGCTTTCGTCCGTAGTATTTAGCAGATTCTTCGATAGCCAGATTAGCCAGTGAATCGAGCCGCTCGCTCCAGTGTGCAATACTGCTCTCCGGTGTGTGTGCAAAAAGCACAGTGCCAGGATCAAGAGCGGCCGTTCTCACTGCCTTGTCTGTTACTGCAAATGCGTAACCTTTCTGCAAGACGAAATCAGATAGATAGAGATCGTAACAGTGCTGATCAGTCACACCAGCGGATGCCGCTACGACGAGTCCTCCATTCCACTCACGTGGCATCCTAAGAAGGAAGCGGGCTCTATGCGTTTCCGGCAGAGTTCCTTTTAGAAGCCGACCTGGCACCGGTCCTTTCAATTTAGTCCAGTATCTTCTATCTGGTGCCAGATGCACGGCATAAGGAGAAAGAGTTCCTCTCTCACGATCTTCTGCAGTGCTTAAATCCGCGAAGCCTTCTTCCTGTCGCTCTGCCGCTGTCGGCAGCTCTACTCTCATTGCAAAAGCTTGAAATATCTTCATGATTTAGCCAAAATTTTCCTCAATTCGTCCGGGTGTTTTAGCGGGAAATAATGATCGCCCTTCGCCATTTGCATGCGAATAGATCCATCAGGGCTCTTAAATTCTGCTCCCGGAGCAGGTGCTTTCTCCGGCGCATTGACGCCCATCAATTCAAGCATTCCACGAGTTCCCGCCCAGGGCAAAAGCTTGTCCTCCGAGCCCTGAACGATGTCCAGCTTAATGCCTGAATTTCTAAGATAGTCAAAATCAGATTTTTTCATGTCTAGAACGAAAACATCGCGCGAGCGTCGAATCACAGCTTCCTGCCAGTCCGAATTTTTAGCGTTCTGCTCAAGTTCCCTTTGCGCATCTTTCCGCAGCGGCTCATCTTTAGCTTGCCATGGCTCTGATAAGTCCTTTCGCTCCATGTCAACGACTTCTTTTATTGCGAGATTCAATCCGGCGCTGCGCTGAAATTTCGCGGTGTTTATCAGCCCGTACATTTGCAAAGCCAAAAACGGATTAACTTTTGCTGTCGTTTCCCAGAGCTTGATTTGTGAATCATAAGCATCGAGCCCGTCAACAAAAAGCTTGGTTGCCTGGGCTCGTTGAACGAACTCTGGTCCCGCAAGTTTTTCTCCACCCTCAGCATGAGAATTCGCATTCAACATAGTTACATGCGAAACGTGCGAAAGTGCATCGTCAATATTGTCTTCCCCACGCAATTGCAGCATGCGCTGGAAAACGACTGTCGCGTATGAATGCAATACAAGATCAGCCTTTCCGGTTTCGGAGTTCTTCGCAGCCTTGGAAATCATCGCAGCCAGATCACGCGCATCGGCATCAAGTGGTTGCTGCGTTGGCGTCCAATCTGTCTTTCCCTGACCTCTGAGCCAGACGAAATACTCCGAGCCGGCTTGCGGTGGACCCGAAGAAAATAGCGGCTCGTAGCTTTCCGCTAGCGCGAGTCCTCCAACAAACACGCGAGCAGGCTTATCCGGGGCACCGCCGCGTTCCTTATATTCAATTCTCGAACCGTCAGCCGGGCTATTGAAATGACCCGACGACCAGTCGGAAGAATCTTTTGGCCGAGCTAAGCTCAACAAATCCAATCCGTCTGTCAGACCTTCTGTCTTTCTATTTTCGTTTGCGCGCCCGTCAAGCGAACTTGCAGCACGCATGGAATCAAAACCCGCAAAGAACAGGCGGGCTGATGCTGAATTTGACGCCTCATCCTGGCTGCTTTTCTGCGCGCCGGAATCAGGCGTCATCGACGCATAATCCATTTAAAATTCCCCTAAGATACCTGCCCCGATATTTCCCCCGACTGCGAATCTTGCCACAGCGTTCTCGGAAGGTAAATCGTAGTATCCGCATATTAGCACTTAGTTATCTTTGAACTTTTTGAACAAAGTGAACGGAACTTGCCGATCTAGTGAATCTATAAGCCCACTTCCAGTTTGGATACCCGAAACGCTGCATCCAGAGGCTGGTCCGAATAGCGCTTGATGTAACCGCTGCCGCCCATCGATTTTGCTTTAGCCGCTGTTTTGAAATACTTGAGCGCCGAGTCGAGTTTTCCCTGAGCTTCGCAACTCACACCTAAATAGTAATCGACACCATTATAATAATTCGACGGTAACTCTCCGGGCAAAACCGGGTTGAATTTGCATGCGCCATTTTGGCAAGCTCGAAAATCACTCTCAGCTGTTTGCGGTCTGTCCATCTCTAACATCAGCTTTCCATGCGCGAATCTGGCATCTGCAGAATATGGATTTAAGGACATTGCTTTTTCAAGATCATATTTAGCACGATCGTACATTTTCAAATCCATATAACAAATGCCCCTCTCTGAGTAAGCTGCAGCATATGAGGGATCATCTTGGATCGCTTTGGACAAATCCGCAATTGCATAGCCGGTACAGCCAATAATGCCATAGAGATAACCGCGCATAAAAGAGGCTTTTGCATTCTTGGGATTTTGCTTCAACAAGATGGTTGATGTATTCAGTACCTTTAGAAGGTCGTTGCCAACTGCAGTTTTGCCCGCATTCTCCATCCAGGTGTTTAGAACAGACAGCTCACTCGGTGTTTCGCCAGTTGAACTGCTCGTGTTTGCAGAGAAGGTGGATTGCACGCTCAGAAACAGCACGAGCGTTATTACTCTGAATCCCTCCAGGCTTAATGAGCTGATTCTTTTAATCATCGAACATCCCCTACTATCCTGAAACAACTTATTTCATGATAGGTTTCAATCTTGGCGTGAGAATGGAGATTGTAGAGTAATTGTGTAACTAAGCAATTATCACGCTAGCGTTTATCGCTCACAAATCCTAGTTGTCGAGCCTTACTTAGCTCAATTTTGCTTTGTGCTGTTTTGCCCAGCTTTTGGTATGCCTGAGCGCGCAAATAATGTATTTCGCCAATCAGCGGCTCCCATTCCTGCTTATATATGAACTGTTGAGGCTTGAAGGAAAGCGCTTTATCAAAATCGGAGATGGCATCCTGGTATTTTTCAAGCGCGATATAAACCTGCCCTCGCTTGCCCAGCATGTCAACCTGGTAGTCGGTTGTGAGCCCACTTTTCTTTGCTTCCAGCAAGGACTGATTGCAATCAGCAAGAGCTTGCTGCAGTTTTCCCAATTTCAAATAGGCATAGCCACGTTGACTGTAAGCCTCAGGCATTGAGATAAGAACTTTGTTGCAATCAGAAATCGCTTTGTCATACTCTCCTTCCGCATTATATATTTGAGCCCGCAAGACTGGATAGTTGACCATACCGGGAATCAGTGCGATTGCCTTGTTGATATCATCGAGCGCTTTCTTGTTTTCCCCCATCATAAAATATTCGTGTGCTCTATTGGCATAATCAGCTGCATCCTGCGCATGTTTGCCTGACGAAAGAGATTCGCTGAAAGAATCTGCGCGATTCCTATGATACTCATAGATGGAACTCAGCTGCGCAGATTCTTTTGCCACAATGCCATCTTGTTTGGCAACATCAAGCTGCCCTAATTTTTCCCGATATTTGGAACGAGCGCTGTACGCTTCGGCGAATTTTGAGTTCTTGTTGCTCAGGAACGAAATGACTCTATTACAGTCGTCAATCGCTTTCTGATATTCTCCTAGCTTCGCATAGAAATCAGCTCTCGACAAATAGGACTGAGCATCTTTTGAATCCTTTGCAATTTTTTCAGTGAATTGCTGCACCGCATTCTCATAAGCCCCAGTTGCACTATAGTCGAAAACGTGAGCTGGCTCTGGAATCTTGTTCCACTTAATGGGAATCGAGACAGGTATCTCAGGGTTGAACGCAGATTGCCCATCTGCATTTTTATCGCCGTAATCAAGTCGAGCAATTACCTTTACCTGCTGTCCGTCGCTGATTAATAGTCGACCATCCAGCACAATGATTACGAATTTAGCACCCCGGCTTTGCTGTTCTACACTTGGAATTCCACCATTACTGAAAGACACGTAGTAATCATAAGAGCTTCCGGATTCCAGACTGTAAATTGACGATTGATCAGTAGCTTCAGCATTTGTCCGTCTTTTCTCCAGCAATTGCAAGAATTTGTTTTTTTCCTCAGAACTTAACGGTTTGACCACCGCTCGCCTCTCATCAATGACTCCACGCATAGGGGTTTGACTTGTGCACCACTGGTTCATCGAGAAAGGGGCGAACTTGTCGTCGAAATAGAGACTCTTGCCTGCTCTATTTGTGATTCTTATATGGACAAAAAAACCGTCGCCGCGCGACCTTTTAAATAGCTTGTTCTCTCCGCTAATTTTAACCCACGGCGAATCGCTAATAATTGTCCAATCTGTCAACGGTTTTTGGGGCATTTGGCAGGAAGCTAAAGGCACTGAACTAAACGCGAGAACAACGGAAATAAATAACAAACGGAAATTGGCCATGTCTATTAATCCAAGTCTTTGCATTCAGGATGCTGTTTCAGAAATTCAGACAATTGCTGCTTAACCAAAGCGAACTCAGCTGAATCTTTGCCCTTGCACACTCGTGTTATAACAGAAAAGTCATTCAAGAGTTTGTAAGTGCTGGCATGGTCGCCCGGAAACGCTTCTGTAGCTGCTTTTATTTTTATATACTCTACATCAAGAATATCTTTGTCAACTTTGCTTCTTAACTTGCTCTCTTCAATAAGTTCAGCTGCTTTTACATAATTATTTGACATTGCTACTACTTTGGAGGCTTCTATTTTATTTGGAGGCTGGCACATTATGTCGTAGCCATTTCCTCTATAGTACAAATACATCTTTAAGGTATTTAAGTCCTCCTTAGGAAGTTGCTTGTGGTCATATTTTTCCAAAATGTCTATTGTAGCTGTTAATGCATCAAATTGTTTTTTATCATTTGAAATGGAATAAGCTTTCCTGTATTTTTCAACCTTATTGTGTGCTTCCGGGTCAAACGAGCGACGGGAGATGGGAGGAGCTTTTGCAATATTTTGCTTTCTCGCAGACTCCTTAGTCTTAAAGACCAAATAACCAGCAGCGCACAGAGCTAATAACAGTAAAGCCGCAAGCGCAAAATAAGGAAAGTGCTTCGCTAACTTGCGTTTGGCGGCTTTTTCCACAGCAAGCAATCTTCCAAGAACATCAGTATTCCCATTCTTAACAAGCAGAAGATCAGACTTAAATTCATTCATGCCCTGATACCGCTTATCGGGATTTTTATTCAAACTTTTCAGCAGCACTCCGTACAAGCCAGGCGGCAATTGCCTTTCAATCATCGGCACATCATCGCTAGTTATTTTATTGAGTGTATCAAGCGGACTATCTCCCTTGAACGGCAATTTACCAGCAAGCAACTCATAGAGGACAACACCGAGAGAGAAAATGTCTGATCGCTGATCGACTGACTTAGCGTTGCACTGCTCAGGGCTCATGTAATTAAAAGTGCCCACCAGCTGTCCTGACTGGGTGATTTTTTGAGCATAGCCGGCATCGTCCTGCACAAACTTTGCAATTCCAAAATCAAGTACCTTCACGTTATCGTTGTAAGCAAGAATCTTTCCTGTTTCATCGCCAAGCTCATTGGAAGGTTTCGGCGCTAGCTCGTCTTCAACCAGCATAATATTGCTCGGCTTCAAATCTCTATGGACAATTCCTTTTTCATGAGCATAAGCAAGTGCATCAGCTATCTGGACAGTAATATCGATTACTCTGGAAATGTCGAGAGGATTTTCCTCTCTCATTAATTTCCACAGGCTTTTGCCTCTGAGATGCTCCATTACCATATACGGCTGCCCGTCTGCCACTCCGATGAAGTAGCACTCTGTAATCGAGGGATGTCTCAATAAAGCAAGAGCCTTTCCCTCATTGAGAAATCTTTGCAGCTCCTGCCCTTCAGCTAGCGCGCTTTTATGCATAGCCTTTATTGCAACCATGCGATCTAGAGACAAATGCTTTCCGAGGAAAACGGTGCCCATTCCACCTTTCCCCAGCACAGATATGATTTCGAAACGTCCGTCCAATACACTATTAACAGTTATGCCGCCTTCCTTATGTTCAGCATCTATAGCTCTGGTGGCTGTGTCGGGGGCCCCTTTTGGCTCAGAGGCAATGGAAGTCCGATGCTCAAAGGAAGCGGCTGTTCGCTCACCGGCGCTTTCATTAGAAGCTTTCGTCTTCTCATCGTCGTCGGCTGACATGCTGACGAGTCTCCCCTCGAATATTTATGTACGCAGGATTCCCACAGGCGAAGAGCATAAAATCCTCTTATACCTCACCTACCCGAACAGTTCAAATAAGGATACCTTCGAGAATCATAATTAATGAACTGCAGCAATTGTCCAAAGCACTAATTTATGCATTGGAAAATACGCTTTAGACCATGGTTTAACGTGGCAGAGTTATTGATACTCTCTCTTCATTAATGCAAGAGATTTGGGGAAATCTGCTCTTAACGCGGTCAAGCGGCGGTCGCTGCCTTCATAGTACAGGCAAGCGAAAAGCGATGCAAAACATTCGCTAGGACCTTTCTGACCCGGCTGCAAGAAATGTGAAAGTATTCCACGGTGCTGCTCGGGAACGCCGGGAAGGTCGCTATTATATGCGTACTTGAACTCCTCTTTCCTGGAAGGAAAACCTAACAAGTGATCGTAGGCGTGACCCAGTTCGTGCAATACGGTGATGTGCAATCTGGAGAGATCACTTTTCGTTCCATCGGAGCCACGCTCACAGATGATTACTCGTTTGTTGCGGATTTCATATTGGGATGCGCCATCGCCACCAGTCAGTTGCGATAAGGTCGGAGTAATTGCTATTTTTACTCCGAAATCTATGAATCTCTGTTTCGTGCTTGCGGGCAGCAGTGCCAGTCCCTTGCATATTGCATCCACAACTGGCTCTGTGAGCTCGCTCTTACCAGTAATAACTACTAGCTGCCTATCTAATGGATCAAGCTTACTTATTAGCCCCTCAGAATCAAAACTCGAGTGATTGGGAAAGAAGTCCGCATTATTTTCAGCAAGAGCAGTTGGCATTATCAAAATGATTGCCAGAGCCAACTTCCAGAAGAGCTGATAAACAGACTTTGCATGCATCATTCCAAATTTGACACCATTGTTTGCGGAGTCGTGATCAATTCAAACACAACTATTTGTTTACCGCTACCTTTGCGTGAGCGGCAGCACTGATGAGTTCACGGCAAAACGCTGGCAGGTCAGCTGGTGTGCGAGAGGTGATGATATTTCCATCAACGACAACTTCCTGATCTACCCATTCTGCCCCAGCGTTGATCATGTCCTGTTTTATGTTTTTGTAGCTAGTGACTTTTCTTCCGGCTATGACGTCTGCAGAAACAAGAACCCATCCAGCATGGCAAATAGCTCCGATAATTGCACCTTCTCGAGAAGCTTTCCGCACAATTTCTAGCGCTGGTTCATGAGCACGAATTTTGTCGGGAGCCCAACCGCCGGGGATAATTACAACGTCAAACCTTTCATTCACATAATCCTGTGAGTTTCCGCTGACTTCGATGGGAATACCGTACTTGCCCTTGTATGACTTGTCGCCTATGCCTGCGACCTTCACAGAAGCTCCTGATTCCTGAAATCGATAAAGAGGGTAGAACAGCTCGCGATCTTCAAAATCAGGACCCGCAAATATCAATACTTTTTTTCCTGAAAGATCCATACTCAGTCCCTCGCAAGCGAACCCAATCGAATTCTAAGTTTAGTACCGCAAAAGCGAAAAAGCCCCGTCTTAATACTTGTTTCAGCTAATGCGCAAGATCAGTCTTTCGAATTCAGCTTTAGATCTCAGGATTTCGATTACTCTTGTGCTGCTTCCGCCACTTTTTGATTAAAAGCAGCTTGCTCCAGCGGGACTACTTTTCCAGGGTCGGCATTGTCAGTCATTATTTGTATCCCTGGAAAACGCCCGTCATCACTGGTGCGCTCATACACAGTTGTGAAGTCCTTATCGCCAACAAGCGCCAGAAACCCATATTCATTTTTACCTACGCGCGGAATTGCCTTTAAGCCGCGCATAAATGTGAGAGACATGTGTACTTCCTTGAGCTTGTTCTTGGTGGCGGGCATTGGCTTCGCCATTTTGAGAGTTTCATTTACAGACGCGACTATGGCAGCCTCAAAATTGGCTTGAGCATTGGAGTCTTTAACGTCTTTGCCGGGAAAAAATGTATTGTTCGTAACTGCAACTGTGCTGTCCGGATTTATGCGAATTCCGACAGTTTCTTGTGCATTCAATGGTGCATTCTTCAACCAGTTCGAGTAGAGATTGTCGTCAAATGCGGTAAGCCATGTAGTCCAGCTCGTAGCCTCATCATCGCCAACCCATTTATCCGGCTCGAGCTGAACGCGTGTTTGAATTGAAGTCAAAACACAACAGATATTTCCCTGACTTACACCGATGCGAGCGGAACCATTGGCGGTGGCAAGGTCAGCTTTGCTGAGAACAACTTTGTTTTCAGATGCTGCAACAGGTTCTGCAGCTGAATCAGCGGCAGCTGCGATGCTTTCCGGCGCGGTGCCAATGCAAAAAGCCAGCGCCGCAAATAAAACTACTTTGCCTGTATGAAGCTTTCGGCAGACACTTTTAGACGTTTTCAATAAAGCCTTTATCATCGCTGATTTTTCCATGGCCAGGAAACTTTACTGCTTCAAGCAGATCAATCGCGTCGAATAATAGCATGGCAAGACAGCGCAGCTCTCTTTTCATCCGAGTACAGCAAGTCTAACAGCGCTGGTTATTTTGCTGAGTGCAGCTTATAATCACTATTGAGCGTTCGTTTAGGAATACGTTCACTTTTATGGACCGGACAACGGTGACAAAATCCATATCTGCAGTGGCTCTCGCCGCTTTATATTTAGCAGCCTGCACTTGCTTGACAAGCGCATTTAGTCCGGCACTTGCGCAAACAGCTACAACTAACGGCGACACGGCAAAAGGACTGTCTCATCCAACTCATCACAAGAATACGGTACAGAGCGAAGCTGACGAAAACGCAGAAATTCGCAAAGAATTGAAGCTGCCCGAAGCCCCAGTCATACACGGCTTCCACCCCATTAAACAAACGATGGAAGAAATAACGGAAATCGAATCCATCAACTTGCGGCTCTACGAACAAATAAAAAAACTGGAAATTCCAGTCACTACTCTGCAACCTACGATGCTCCAGTTGCAAAATACGATGCTTCACGTAGACAACCAGATGGACATCACTCACAAACAACTGAGCAGCGTCGGCGATCAGATGGAAGCCATGAAAAAACAGATGGGCAACGTCGGTGACAAGATGGGCAGCGTTGGTGACAAAGTCGGAGCTGTAAACCAACAAATTGGAAAAGTCGGCGACAAAATGGACGCAGTGCAAGTGCAATTGCTTAGCGTCGGAGAAAAAATGGCTGGAATGCACGGTCAGTTGGAAGGCGTCGGGGGTCAGGTGAAGCAAATGGAAGTAGGCCTGTCCGGCCTGCGAGAAGATTTGAAATCCATCCGCGCAGATCTCACTGCAGTACGTACTCAGGTAAATGAATTAACAAAGCCCATCGAACAAATCAGAGCCCCCTTGCAAGAAGTTGCAGGACCTCTGGACAGCCTGGGACAACGGCTGGACCGCCTGCAGACTCTTGTCTCTTATGTCTTGATGGCTATTGTTTTGGCTGCATTAGGAATTGCAATCGGCACGCCTATTGCCGCAGCATTCCTTATTCATAAACGCCATGTGTTTTTCGTTCAAGCGCCTTCCGCGAGTTCGGACAAAGAAACAAGCCACAAAGCATAGCCAAGAGAGAAATAGTTGGGAATCAGTCGATCAACGTTTTCCGAGTCTGGCTTTTTCCAGTTGTTCTTTTACCGCTGAAGCAGGAACCATTTCACTGTGCGTAGTTTTGTTTACGCTTGCGTGATTTATTCCCACAACTTTATTACCGTGGTCCGGATCAAGAACTGGTCCACCAGACATGCCTTCTAATGTGACCATCCTGGTGTCTTGAACATTTCCACTTATGAGGTCGCCGCTTCTTTTTTCACCGGTAACCATTCCCGAAATTTGATTTGGTACGTAACACATCTTGGAAGCACGTGTATCTCCTCCAGGATATCCCAAAGCGTTAACGTAGTCTCCGGGTTTAGCATCTGTATCTGCCATTTCGAAATTTTTTCCAACTGCAGATTTTTGCTCAGCTGACAAATCAGTAGCTTTCAAAACTGCAACATCTTTATTCCTGTCTCCAGATTCCAGGTGAGCAGGGAATGATTGCCCATCAGGAGTGTTAACTGTAATTTTTGCATGTTCCATGTAGTACTGCGCCAAACCTTCATTGCTTACACCGGTAGCATGAGGGTCAAGCTCTTTGCTCTTATTTGCAATTGAGTCGTAATTGTCGAGTACATATTGTGCCTGGTAGCGAAGGCTTGCGGATTTATCATCAGACTTGCCGCTTTGCTCACTAGCACTCAGCCTGGTCTGCAGCTCTTCCTTGCTTAGGTTGCCGTCACGGTTAGAATCCGTTTCCGCAAAACCCTCGTCAAGAAGCTGGTACTTGCTATTTTTATCAATAGATACCTTAGTAAGCCCATGTGCTGCAGTGACGAACGTCCGATCGTTTGCACCGTCGTTGTTGTTCACAGGAAATGCGCTTTCCGTGGACATTGAGTCTGAAACGGGTAACCCGGCAGACTCAATCGAGAGGGTTGGTAGCAGCCTTCCATCTGCTACGGTTTGCTCAGCACCGGCGCAGCGATTCGAATATTCAGAATCTGCACTGCTTTGTCTGCCCTTGCTAATACCGGTCGGATGAACATCGGACTGGTCGGCAGCAGCTCCGGTCTGAGAGTTCGAATGGTCGACAGCAGCTCCGACTTGAGAGTTCGATTGGTCGACAGCAGTTGTGCTTTGCGATTTCTTGTCCGATTGTCCAGAAGAAGACTGAGCAGATGAATGTTTATCATCGAGGCTGAACGACGGAAGGGTTCCTTGCTTCTCTAAATCAGCTGAGTTTTGCTTGATCTGATCATATGAACCGGCGCCGGCGTTCCCGTTCGAAAGAGTGTCTTGAACTTCTTGTTGAGCGCCGCTTATTTGCTTTGAGTCTGATGCTGAACGAGGCGCATCGCCGACTTCTGACCGTGATTCGTTAGCCAAATTAGTAAGCCCCACCAAAGCAGGGATAATCCCTGCTGCCTCTACCCTGAGGAGACTATAGGGGAGCCAGCCTTAAGGAATCGTGGAAGAGACCCCCGGGAGCGCCGGCGGCTCGCCGGCTTCTTAACTACTCGATCGGGCGATCTATAAGCCGGCGAGCCGCCGGCGCTCCCGGGGTCCGGATCTAACTTGCGAACTTATCGGCATACATTCCCATTGATTCGCGAATTGCCGCACGCGCAGCATCTGGACCGAGAAATTTCTCGACTTTAACGGCCTTGTTTTCCAAAATTTTGTAGTCCTCAAAAAAGCGTTGTACTAACTTAAGGCGATGTTGCGGCAGTTGATCTATCGAATCATAATGAGCGAACTCCTGGTCGTCATAATGTACCGCTATCACTTTGTCGTCAGATTGCCCCTGATCTATCATCTTCATCAATCCAATCGGCTTGGCGCGAAGCAAGGACAAAGGCACTAGAGGTTCATTTCCCAACACGAGTACATCCAGCGGATCATTGTCATCGCAATATGTTCTCGGAAAGAATCCGTAATTTGCGGGGTAATGAACTGCACTGAAGAGTGTGCGATCGACTTTGATCAAACCGGTTTTCTTGTCCAACTCATATTTCACGTTCGATCCCATGGGGACCTCAATAATCGCAACAAGTATCTCTGGTGCTTGATCACCAAGTTCTACATCGTGCCAGGGATGCATGACTCTCTCCGATTTCCAATATCTGCAAGATTATACATGTATGCTCAAAGGAGAAGCAAAAAACAGACGACTAGCTCAGCGACATGACAAGGCGATAGAATCAATGCTTGCGTCAAGCATAGCTGCAAAGGTGTGAAAATGACTGATCGATTCAACGGTATTGTCGAAGCGCTCGACATTCGCACTTGCAAAACAGGAATTCTTGCGGACAGAAAATTCGTCGCCAAAGATCTTTTCGATGTGGCGGGATACGTTACGGGGGCCGGCAATCCTGATTGGAAACGAACCCACCATGTGGCGGAAAAGAATGCACGCGCTGTGCAGATGCTACTTGATGCAGGGGCTCACCTCATTGGCAAAAGCTGCACTGATGAATTGGCGTTTAGCCTCGATGGAATAAATGCGCATTACGGTACACCAGTGAATCCAAACCAAGCCGGATGTATACCTGGAGGCTCATCGAGTGGTTCTGCTTCAGCAGTTGCAGCATCGCTATGCGATTTTGCAATTGGCACAGATACAGCGGGTTCGGTCAGAGTTCCATCTGCATATTGCGGCATATATGGATTTCGCCCAAGCCATGCAAGGATCTCAGCATCAGGTGTGGTGCCGCTTGGTCCGTCTTTTGACACCGTAGCTTGGATGGCGCGCTCCCCTGAGATTTTAGCGATGGTTGGTCGCGTACTTCTCTCGGAAATCAGCAGCGATTCACCTTTGCCATCAAATGTGGTGCTCATCCGTGACAGTATGGAACTCTTAGACCAACAATTTAGAGAACCTTTCACGAGAGCTTGCGAACAAGTTTTTTCATTAAAAAATCCCGGCGCAATTTCATTAGCAAATAATGCACTGGAGAAATGGTCTACTTTGTTTGGCACCATCAGATCTTATGAAGCATGGAAGCTGCACGGCGAATGGCTCCAGCAGACAAATCCAAAGATGGCAGAAGCCATAAAAGGAAGGTTTCTTGCATGCGGCAAAGTAACTCAAGCGGAATGCGAGCAGGCCCGCGAGGAGAGGCAGCTGGTTGTGAGCTACTTGAACGAGCTGCTTTCGGATTCCGTCTTATGTGTTCCAGTAGTTTGCGGTTGGGCGCCGGAAGCGCACGCGTCGGAGAAGATTCTTTCCGATAATCGAAGAAAGAACTTGCTACTGAACTCGATCGCCTCTTTTGGCGGTCTACCCCAGCTGGTAATACCGATCGCTATTCCGAACGAACAAAGAAAGTTCGCCATTTCCCTGATCGCTGCCGCCGGCAAAGATGCCGCTTTGCTCGAATTTGCAGAACACAAACAGTCGAATTTCTAGCACCCTTAGAATAATTAGCGTCTTGATTCAACAAGATCCTTCTTTGATTCTGATTTGGATGGTATAGGTACAGTTGCCGCCGCAGCAGATTCGGGCTCCACCGGTGGTGGCGCCAGAAAACCGAATACATGCATTGGTCCAATCACACGTACTCCAACTCTCTTCTGCTCGTCTTTAATTTCTTCATGCAACTCATGCATTTTAGTCCAGTGTATTCGAGGGCGGTAATGATGCTCGGCATGATATCCGTTATTGAACCAGGTCCAGTTGTAGAATTTATCGTATGAACTGACGCCCCAGGCCATCGGAATATCAGGATTACCACCCCAGTGCCGGTAATATCCGTTCAGGGCAGATAGACTCTGCCCCAAATACCAACATGGCAGGAAGAAAACCATGAATTTCCAGTTCAACACAAATGCCACAGCGTAGAGTAAAACAAAGGAAACGATTTCAAACAAACCCCAGTACGCATCAAACGGGGACTTTTTGTAGATCTCCTTAAAATACATTACCGCATCATCGCGGAAGAAGCTCAACAAGAAATATGACCAGACATTTTCCGCCTTGTCGGTTTTGCTATATCGGTAAATCGAAATCCAATCAACTGTGTCGCCGCTCTCGTCTTTGCGATCGCTGTTACCCATATGATGGCGCATGTGCACGTAGTCATAGAACAATTGCGAGAATCCCATCGTAAGCGACTCAAGCAGGCTGAACATTCTGTTTAAGAAGTTCGAGCGGAAATAAGGATTATGGATGAAGTTGTGAGAGATGCCATTCACATTCCAGGCAATACTGTAAGCGTAAATGATTCCCAAAATTGCATTGCACCACCATGGCACATGATTGAATGCAAGAAACATGCCAACAACATACACACCATGCAATATTCCAAATATAACAGGCACCGCATCCCATCTTGAGAATGCAAACAGTTTCGAGTCGGTCGAAACGCGAGTAATTTGGCTAGTATCAGAAGACATCATTCGCTCTCCTTGCCTGTTCACTTGCGCGTACCAACGAGTTCGCGTTCTTCTCTCTTCGCCTGCAATTTTGCATCGGCGCCTTTTCGCTTCGATTTCCAGCCCTTGGGCGCAAAGAATTTGCTTTGTTCTAAGCCTTTCAAGCTGCCATCAAGAAAGCCAAGCATATGGGGAAACTTGATCACGCGCACACCAGCTTTTTCCTGTTCGCCTTTGATTTCCTCATGCAACTGCTTCATCTGTGTCCAGTGGACACGCGGTCTGTAATGGTGTTCTGCATGATAGCCATTGTTGAACCAGGTCACGTTGTAGAGCCAGTCATAGCTGCTGACGCCCCAGGCGATCGGAAGATTTGGATTGCCACCATAGTGACGATAAAAACCATTCAAAGAAGATAGCGACTGGCCTAAGTAATAGAAAGGAATGAAAAACAACATGAATTGCCAATTCAGCACAGCGAAGGTGGCCCACATTCCAAGCCAGCAGGCAACTTCAAATTTTCCCCAGCGAGCATCCGCAGGATTTCTCTTCTCGAGCGCAGCAAGCGTTTCTCCTGCATCATCACGGAAATAGGCAAGGAAAGTAAATGCCCAGACATTTTCTGCTTTGCCATCATGGCTATAACGATAAATTGAAAGCCAATCAATCGTGTCGCCATTTGCATCTTGCTCGTCGCTATTGCCTATGTGATGCCGAAGGTGAACTTCATCGTAAAACGTTTGAGAAAAACCAATCGCAAGAGACTCAACGAGACTGAACAAACGGTTCAGTGCATTCGAGCGAAAATAAGGGTTGTGGATAAAGTTGTGCGCGATGCCATTGATATTCCAGGAAATGCTCACTGCGTATATGAGTCCCATCGCAAGATTTCCCCACCAGGGAGTGTGCTTGAATGCGAGGAACATAAAGACGACATAAGCGAGGTGAAGTACACCAAAAATTACCGGCACAATGTCCCAATTCGAATAGGCGAATATTTTCGAATTCGTTTTCGTCCGCGTGACCGAATTAAGCTCAGCAGTCATAGCTGTCCCCAATGTGAATTTCTCGACGCAATTTTAGCGGCCCGGGCACTTGACTATGTTAATAGACAATAATATGTACCTCTTCAAATCTTGAAAGATGAGCAAAAGGGTAAAATTCAAGATGATCATTCTTAGCGAGTGCAAACAATGCGCTGGCAAATTAGCAATTTGGACATCGATGGAAGCATCCCGGCGCAAAAACGCCTGTTTTCCAGTGTCGACAATGTCATATCGCTGAGGCAGCATGAACAAGGGCTACGGCTCTGGCCCAGTCGCCATGGACTCGATATAGTCAGACAGCATGTGCAATCACTCATGTCTGATCCGCAGTCTAAGCAAATCGTCTTTTACGGAACAGGTGATTTAAATCATTTGTCTTCCGTATTTATTGAAGAGCTTCCTGAGTCAGCGAAACCGCTTACAGTCGTACTATTCGACAATCATCCTGATTGGTTTGCACTGCCACCGCGCTACCACTGTGGCAATTGGGTGGCAAATGTTCTTAAACTTGATTGGGTTGAAAAAGTAATTTTAATCGGGCAAAACAGCGATGACTTGAAGGGACGTGACTTCTGGTTCTCTCCCTTCAGCCACTTGTTGAGCGGAAGGCTGGTCATTATTCCATTTGAAAAAAGAACAGTTCGAGTTCCTCTTGTGAAAGCGGACAACAGGAATATTAGCTACGGCTCAGCTCGGACCATCTGCACGCCCTCTTCACTAGGTTCGGATTTGCAATTCCCAACGGTCAGCAAGCTGGGGGTGGATAAAGTTATGGAAGAAATCTCGAAGCTTCTTGCAGGGAAGAACGTCTATATAGCCATTGACAAGGATGTGCTACGGGAAGTCGATGCACAATCAGACTGGGAGCAGGGCCGATTGCCCCTGGAGGACCTGTTGTCAATATTATCAAGCATAAATAAGCAGGCGAACATCGTTGGTGCCGACGTTTGTGGCGAACGCGCTCCCAATCCGTTAAAGAACTTTATAAAACGAATTGATGCTGGGCGACTATTCGAACCATCGATCACGGAGCAAGATTTTATAGCAGCAAGCGCGCTAAATGAAAAAAGCAATCTCGCCATCATCGACGCGCTGACAGCTATGCACAAAACTACAGCGAAGCCGCAGGAGGTTTTGTGTATCTGATAGCAGCTCTGAGTATGGCGCTAAACATTCTGTGCGAAACCGCCTCACAACTCGCTTATAAAAATGCGCACCGCGTACCGAATCGCAAAATCATGTGGACCTTGATTGGTGCATCGATGTATGTGCCCCAAACACTTGCTTTGTATTTTGCTCTCACAATTTTGCCTCTTTCGATAGGGGCACCACTGATGGGGGCATCATATATGACTGTTCCGCTTGCAAGCAAATTTCTTTTCGGAGAAAACATAAGCAAGCGCAGATGGTTGGGAATACTTTTTATAGTTGGCGGGTTGATTCTGATTTCTCGGGAGATGCCGCAATGAACTCGTTATTTCGCAGCCCAATAATTCCCGCCCTTTTCCTTGTTCTGCTCTCAACAGATGTTGCGGTAATGATTTTTGAAAAGATGGGCGCTGCTGCAGCAGGAAATGCGCTCGGCAATGAACTTGGATTTTATTTTCGCCTGATTCAGTTGCCATGGACATGGATGGTTATTATTCTGTCTCCAATTCAACTTCTAACCTGGAGTAAAATTCTGAGCAAGACGGAATTAAGCATTGCATACCCTGTGTCGAGTCTTTGTTTTCCGCTGACTATGATTACCTCTGCGATTGTATTCCACGAACATGTTACATCACTTGCCTGGCTGGGCGGAATTATTCTAAGCGCGGGAATTGCAATTGTCGGAAGCGAAAAAGAGCATCCTTCGCAGATGGAAACTCAGGAGCTGGACAAGCAAAATCCAGAAAGCGCTCGTGTACCTGCAATGGCAAGCAACAAAAGCGGCGGCAGCGAACGAGATTAAGGAAAGCATTGATGGCATTTGCAAGTACCACAATTAAAGCAAAGAAAACAGATCTTCTTGCCGAGATTGTTCCATCGCTCATGCCTGTAGATAACATGCAATGGAGAACTCTCTTCCAAAATCATCCGGATCCACCCGAATTGATAAAGCTTGTCGATGATAGCGGAATGGAGGGCTTTGAATTCTACAGTATCGTCATCCGCAAAGATCAGCAACCAATCCTTATAGCACCGCTTATGGTGGCGCGCTACCCAGTAGCTACAACTCTGGATGGGAAAGCCAAAGAAATAGGCATCTGGATCGAGACAAAAATTCCAAACTTGTTGAGTCCAAAGGTTTTGCTCATTGGATTCGTCGAAGGAGAATGGGGGCAGATTGGCGTTACTCCAAACTTGAACGAAAACCTGCTCAATGAAGCATGGCTGATGCTGGCGCGTTCCTTAGAAATACTCAGGCGCAAAACTGGCGCGGAAGGAATGATGTTCTGGCAATTTACAGAAGAAGCACTTGCTAAGATTCCGAATAATCTGTTCGACGGATTCGGCTTCATTGCCAGCCAGCCCTTTTCGGTACTGTCGATCGAATTCAACAGCATTGAAGATTACCTGTCCACTCTCGACAGCGATATGAAACGTTATCTCAAACGTGCCTGGAAGAATGCATCACGCGTTCGCGTGGTGCGCACAAAGAATGTCGAAAAGTACAGCGACGAAATTTATGAGATGTACAAAGAACAGGTAGCATCAAGTGAGCTGAGCTTTGGTCAGCAAAGCCGGGATTATTTCAGAAATGTTTGCAAGGTTGTACCTGCAGCGGAATACACACTTTATTTTGATGGGGAGAACTTGCTCGGATGGGAGCTGCTGCTCAAAGAACCACAGCACCTTTCATCAAAATATTTCGCCATGAAAAAAGATGCAGGAAGAGAGTACAAACTTTATTTCCTGTCATGGATAGAAAACGTCCATTACTGCATTAAAAATGGGATTAAACATTTTCACGTCGGTGCTTCAGGTGAGGATTTGAAAACGTTGCTTGGAGCAAAATTGATTCCAACAGCAGTTGTGATGAAGCACTCCAATCCGATAATTCAAGCAGTACTGCGCAGCATCGAAGACGATCTTGCTTATGAATCCAAAATTGAATTGCCCCGTATTAAATTAGGCTGGAGAAATTGAGCCCAGGGTTCCTTCCCGGCGCCACTGCTCAAATCGGACGCCAGTGAAGCTGCAAAAATGAACGACGACGATAACGATAAAACCAGACCGTCGCAAGGAGGCGCCCATGACAGCACCGTCGCTTCCACGGACAGAAAGCCATTAGCTCCCTCCGCAGAGAACCAGGGCGCCGGCCAGCCGCGCAATCCCAGCGATACAGCGACAAGAGCAATGTCGCAAGAAGAAAAGGACGGCGGCATAACGGTAAATAGCGTCCTGGATGGGCGTTTCGAAATAATTTCCGTGCTGGGAAAGGGAGGCATGGGAACGGTGTTTCTGGGCAAGCACCTGAGCCTTGAGCGCATGGTCGCAATCAAAGTCATGCACAAAGCTGCTCTTGCGGATGATCAACAGTTGCAGCGATTTATCAATGAAGGTAAGGCACTGGCACTGTTGCGGCATCCGAAAATATCGGCATGTTACTTCATTGGAGTTTGGGACGGTCAACCATACATGGTTATGGAACACCTTCAGGGAAAAAGTCTCTGGAAGGTAATGAGAGAATCTCAACCAATGGATATCGCGCGTTCGATAGACATAGTTTTGCAAATTGCTGATGCACTTTCTTATGCTCACGAAAAAGGAATTGTGCATAGAGATTTGAAACCAAGCAACATTATGTTGATCGAGGATGAACTCGCGCCTCGCATGGCGGAGCACGGCGAGGATGAAACCGGGAAGGTCGACATTTATGCGGACCATGTCAAAGTACTGGATTTCGGAATCGCAAAATTTGTGCAAGATGAATCTGCGCCATCTCTTCAAAAGATTACGCAATCAGGGCAGTTAGTTGGTACGTTCAATTACATGAGTCCGGAGCAGTGTAACGCCAAGCCGGTTGATAGGCGCTCAGATATCTTTTCGCTGGGCGTCA
>JBIKOL010000230.1:0-10060 GCA_044358055.1 Obscuribacteraceae bacterium (SeqCode) | reverse complement strand
CAACAACAATTCCATAAAGGATGAGTGCTCATGAAATCAAGTCGATTGACCCATGCTGCGATTCTTTTGTCTTGCCTCATTTCGATAAATGCAGTGCAAAGCGCTACTTCAGTGAATGTAGATAAAGAGCCGAAGGTGCCACGCTTCTCGGTGGACTACATGGATAAATCGGTCGAACCTGGTAAGGATTTTTATCACTATGCAAACGGCACCTGGATCAAGAAAAATCCTATTCCGGCCGACAAATCTCGCTGGGGAAGCTTCGGCGAATTGGATGAGCGCAATAACACGCTGATTCATGGCATTCTTGAATCCGCCAAAAACGACACAGCCGCTCCTGCAAAATCGGTAACTCGCGAGGTCGGTGATTTCTATGCATCGGCAATGGACACCGCCACGATCGAGAAGCTAAAGTTCAAACCCATAGAAAAAGAACTGCAAAGTGTCGAGCAATTAAAATCATCCGATGACATTTTCAAACTGCTCGCTTCTTTCCATAAAGATGGAATCAGTGCTTTCTTTGATACTGATGTTCAGCCAGATGCCAAAGACAGCGGCATTTATGCATTTCAGCTAACACAGGGTGGTTTGTCACTGCCGGACAGAGATTATTATTTGAGCGATTCATTCAAGACAAAGAGAGAAGCTTACCTTGCCCATCTCAAGAAAATGTTTGGACTGCTTGGTGAGAAACCTGAGGAAGCCGCAAAACATGCAGAAACTGTTATGAGCATTGAAACTGAGCTTGCGAAGAACAGCCGCAGTCGAGTTGATTTGCGCGACCCGATCAAAAATTACAACAAAGTAGAAACAGAAAAACTGATTTCCGGCGATGCCAATATTCCGTGGAAACTGTATTTGGGCGAGAGAGGCATTTCCTCCACACCTTATGCCATTGTTGGGCAACCCGAGTTTTTCACAGCTTTGAATAAAATGGTGAAGGAACACTCGCTCGACGACTGGAAAACATATTTGCGCTGGCATGTTTTGCACAATGCTGCTCCATTTTTGCATGATGCAGTCGAGCAAGAGAACTTCAATTTCTTTGGCAAAGAATTAAGCGGTCAGCAAGTGCAAGAACCGCGCTGGAAACGTGCCTCCAAAGTCATTAATGGCTCAATAGGTGAAGCCCTTGGTCAGCTGTATGTGGAAAAGTATTTCCCGCCTGAAGCCAAAGAGCGCATGAACGAGCTTGTGAATAACTTGCGCGAAGTGTTTAAAGATCATTTGCAGAAGCTGACCTGGATGAGCGATTCCACCAAAGAAAAGGCTATGGCTAAATTCAATCGTTTCACGCAAAAGATTGGTTATCCCGCTAAATTCCGTGATTACTCTTCGATTGATCTCAAGCGTGATGACTATGTCGGCAACATCCTGCGTTCCTCCGCTTTTGAAGTTCATCGCCGCGATGTTCGCATCGGCAAGCCTGTCGACAAGACTGAGTGGGAGATGACACCGCCGACGGTGAATGCCTATTTCAACCCGCTGCAAAACGAAATCGTTTTTCCGGCAGGAATTTTGCAGCCGCCGTTCTTCGATGCCAGCATGGATGATGCCGTCAATTACGGTGGCATCGGTGCCGTTATTGGTCACGAAATCACGCATGGATATGATGACGAAGGACGCCATTATGATGCAGAAGGCAATCTAAAGGAATGGTGGACTGATAAGGACGCCAAAGAATTCGAAGAAAGAGCTCAAAAGGTTGTGGATGAATACGATGCATTTGAAGCTCTGCCAGGTTTGCACGTAAACGGCAAGCTTACACTTGGTGAGAACATCGCCGACCTCGGTGGTGTCAGCATCGCTTACGATGCACTTGAGCGTGCGCTGAAAAAGGATCCCTCTAAACGTAAAAACATAGACGGATTAACACCCGAGCAACGCTTCTTTCTTTCCTTCGCACAAATCTGGCGTTCAAACACCAGAGACGATGAAGCGAAGCGCCGCATCACCGTTGATCCACATTCACCTGGCCAATTCCGCGCGGTAGGTCCGCTTATGAACTACCAGGAATTCTATGATGCATTCGGCATCAAAGAAGGCGCCCCCATGTGGCGCGCTCCAGAAAAACGCGCACATATCTGGTAGTCGGTCGATCCTTTTCCCCGGGCCCGCTGAGGCGCCCCTACCACTTGTTTGCTTTTTGGTATCAGCTGGCTGCGTCTGCCTTTAGCTCCTGAAGCAGCTCCGGGTGCTTATCCAGCAACTTCAATAGATGTACCAGCGCCAAGGGTGGTTTCGTTTTGCCGTTCTCATATCTGGAGAAGGCATTTATGCCGCCGCCGAAGATTTCGGCGGCCTCTCGTTGATCTAACCTTAACTTTTTTCGTACTCTGCTTACGAATGATGGGTCAACAAGACCGCTGTTGATTTTTTTCACGAATTCAGTCATTTCATGGCTGACTCGATGTCCATCTTCCTTAGAAACAATCATTTCTCCACACTTGGAGCAATAATCTCCCGTTACCCTGCGGATTTTTGTTGTCTTGCCCTTGTAAGTGAACTTCAAGTCTCGAGTGCAATTCTTGGAGCTAGAGCTACCACAGACGTAGCATTTCATGTTACTTTTCCTTGAATGAAATAATGATGACAGTGCCTGGCGCGCACAGTTTTAAATATACGTTTTTGTCTTGTACCTGAGGCCGATATACGTCATGCCAAATAGTGTGGTCCTCATAACTGGTCATACTTTTGTAGAAGTCCTGTTGATCCAGCGAATTTAGAACTTGGATCATGTCGTCCATATCGAGACCCATTTTTGCGGCTCCTGATTTTGCCACGGTAGTGGCTCTCACGAGTCCTGCTGTGCACAGATTTTTGACTTGTTGTAAGTCGTAGTGCGGTTTTTTCTTTTCCATCTGAAGAATAACCTTTTTGGTTAAATTTGGCAAATTGGTTAATGCTGGAGGCCCAAGGGACCCCTTACCTGGTCGAGCCTTTTCCCTGGGCGCCCGTGAGGCGCCCCTACTAGTTGTTTGCTTTTCGGTATCAGCTGGCGCGAAGTTGGCGGTAACGTAAGGCTTCGCAGATGTGTTCGGAGCTGATTTGATCTGATGCGTTCAGGTCGGCGATGGTTCGCGAAATGCGAATGATGCGATCGTAGGCGCGGGCGGATAGACCAAGCTGATGCACTGCTTGAGCCATGATTTTTTTCGAGGCAGAATCAATCTGGCAGAATTTGCGAATTTGTTTTTGATTTAGTTGCCCGTTAAAAGTGAACGGGTTTGTCTCAGAACGTTCTTTTTGCATTTCGACGGCACGCAAGACGCGGAGGCGCATATTCTCTGTACTCGTGCCGCTGCTGTCTTGTGAAAGTTCAACCTCTGTCAGGCGATCTACCTGTACGTGCAAATCAATGCGGTCAAGAATGGGACCGGACAAACGAGCCCAATATCTCTCCGCCTGCCCGTGTGTGCAGACGCAGAATTTAACCCTGTCTCCGCGGTAGCCACAAGGGCAAGGGTTGCATGCTCCCACCAGAAGAAAACTAGCCGGATAGGTAAATGTATGATGTGCACGACTGATGGTGACCGTGCCAGTCTCAAGGGGTTGGCGTAATGAATCGAGAGTGGCTTTCGGAAACTCGGTGAACTCATCGAGAAACAATATTCCTAGATGACTCAAAGATATTTCGCCAGGACGTGGGCATGAGCCTCCGCCTACGAGACCTGGAAGTGAGGCAGAGTGATGCGGTGCTCTAAATGGGCGTTGGGTAACTATGCCTCCTCTTTCGGCGAGCCGACCGGCGACGCTATACAGCTTCGTAAGCTCGAGTGCTTCTTCGAATTCCAGTGCAGGCATTATTCCTGGTAGTCTCTGCGCCAGCATTGATTTGCCTGAACCGGGCGGTCCGACCATCATGATGTTGTGCCGACCGGCGGCCGTTATCATCAATGCGCGTTTTGCGAAATTCTGTCCTTTTACTTCCGAGAAATCAGGGAAGGAATTGATATTTGCTTGCGAATATTGCTGGAAGTTACTTCTCACATTTGAATAAAATGGATCTTGCGCGTTTTCCTTTGTCAGAATATTGAACACTTGCTTTAAATGGCTTACGGCAAATACGTTCAACCCATCCACTAGGGCGGCTTCAGCTGCATTCGCATCAGGGACAATTATTTTTTCGACACCGCTGTTTTTGCACTCTATTGCTGCAGGCAAAATGCCACTTACCGGGCGAACCTGGCCGTCAAGTCCAAGTTCTCCGATTATCCAATAATTTGCCAGCGTTGTATTCGCTATATGACCTGTTGACGCCAGTATTCCTACAGCAATCGGAAGGTCAAGAAAAGGTCCTTCTTTTCTGATATCGGCGGGAGCAAGATTTACCACCCATTTTTTACCTGCAGGAATTAGAAACTCGCAGGCGCGAATAGCAGATCTCACTCGCTCTTGCGATTCTTTTACGGCAGCGTCAGGCAAACCGACTATGTTTATTTGCCCCATGCCACCACTGCAATCTACTTCAACTTCGATGCGATAAGCATCAACGCCATTGATGGCGCCTGAAAATACGCGGCTAAACATGCATAACCTCCTGGGCCAGTTCGAGCAGATATTGCTTTAAACGTAGAATCCATGCCAAGAGTTCAAACTTTTCGGAAAAAAGTTTTCGTACATTTTTTTCTTGGAAAAAAAGCAAAAAACCGCACAGTCGGAAAGCGCTGCTCGATGGTTATTGTTATTTTTTTTCCTTTGCCAATTTTTTCTCTTCAATCTGAGCAAGAAGAACTTTTGTGTGCGCAAGCTCCGCTTGAAAGTCCCTGCTGCTATCTGGCTCCATCTTCGCCAGCAGCTCTTTGACTGTTTTCATAAGATCTTCGCAGACCAGCGAATCTTGCGACAAAAGATAAGCCATAGCGTCATTACATATCTGCAGAGCTGCCACTTTTGACTTTTCACCTTTTATCTCAACATATAAAAGAGCTGCGGGAACATCACCCAGGGTGCGTTCCGCCCATGCAGAGGGGGATTTTATCTTTTCATAGCCGCCACGCTGCAAAGTTCCTTCGATAATATCAAGCTTGTCTATTTGTATCTTTGGAATTGCTTCCTGTAGCGCCTTTTGTGCTTCTGTAATGCGATTGTTCCGGATAAGAAATTGCGCATAGGAAAATCCTACATCAGCGGCATCGCCTTTCGAATCGCTGGACACCATTGCTAGAGTTTTTTTGTAATAATCCTCGGCATCCTTTTCTCTTCCGGGGACATGGCCGAGATAGTCTGCCAGTCGCTTGTATACGTCTTGCACCGCGACTGATGACTTTCGCCCTGTTTTTAAAAGTTTGAGCAAAACCTTTTCGGAAATATCTGGCTGTTTGCTGTGCTCGGCCCTGTCGGCATAAGCCTTCGCAGCTTTCTCGTATTGGTACATATATCTGTCGCGTTCAGAAGGACCATGAGTTTGCAGAACTAGTCTCTCAGCGCGAATGTATTCTGCCTGGGCTTCCTTTAACAGTTTTAGTTCCTTATCGCTCTTACTTACTTTTTTTATCGCGCTGATTGTCTCGTGGGTGTGTTTTGTTTGCTGTTGCCTCAGCAGGTTGATACCTGCAAAGCTTATCCATGAAAGTGCAAGCACGACAGCGACTACCTTTGCAATATAGTCTCGCTTACTCTTCGCTTTCTCTTTGCTGTAATAAAGCCTGGCAGAACTTGTCATTTCGTCGCGCGTTCTCTGCAAGTTAAGCTTGAGTTGTGCGGCAGTTGGACGCAGCTCGGCCTGTTTGCTGAGGCAGGCATCAACAAGCCGAGCCAGTTTTTTCGACTGCGGCGAATCTGCTAGATTTTCCAGATGTTCCCAATCCGCATTTACATGCTTGTAAATTAGTTCTAGTGGTGAGTCCGCTTTGAACGGAGGAAAGCCAGTGATTGCCTCATACATCACACAACCGAGAGCATAAATGTCCGATGAAAGATCTGCCGCTTTGCCAAGGCATTGTTCCGGGCTCATATAAGCAGGCGTTCCGATAACGGCTGCTGTTTTGGTTAAAGTAACCGCGCTTTGTTCCTCTTCAAGTTCTCGTGCAATTCCAAAATCGATCAGCTTCACGCAGACTCCGTTTTGATCCTGCGCCAGAAAAATATTGCTCGGTTTTAAATCACGATGAACGATTCCCTGTCTGTGCACATAATCAAGGCCTGATGAGACCTGGATGAAAATGCTCAGGAACTTGCTTGGATTCAGCGTTTTGCCTTCACCTATTTCTTCTGTGAGCGAAAAACCTTCAAGGTGTTCCATCACTATGTAGGGTTGCCCATCCTGGGCAAGACCTGAGCCAAGCATTTTAACTACATTTTGATCGTCTAATTGCAATAGCGTTTTTGCTTCGAGAATGAATCTTTCTTGTAATGCACTGTCGCTGTTTTTGTTGTTCAAGAGTTGAACCTTGATCGCCACCGTGCGTTGCAACAAGCTGTCGAAAGCCTCGAGGACTAAAGCCATTGCACCTTGGCCAAGAACCCTGCGAATTTCATATTTGGCAGGCAGCACGGGAAGAGCCGAGAGCTTCTCGCTTTCTGCTTCGCTATGAGCGTCTGGAAATTCGGACATAGCTGCTCCTGATCAGTGAGATTTGCTCATCACTTGGCAATTATGCATTTTGCACCGATTATTTTGCAGCACTTTCGTATGAGCTGCGCAGTTCTTTCAACGAGGCATCATCAGGTTTTTGCTTGAGTGCTTCGTCAAGCTGTGCAATGGCGGCTTCGCGCTCGCCCTTGCCGTTTAAAGCTTCAGCGTAAGCTTTGCGCGCGTCGCTGTTGTCGGGTTTGAGTTCGACGGCGCGTTTCAGTTCAGTCAGGGCACCATCGGTGTCTCCCTTCTTCATCAATGCTTCACCAAGAAACTGATGAGCCTGATCGTCGTCGCCATCAGCTTTTGCTATTACTCTATATTCGTCTATGGCTGCTTGCATATCTCCGCTGGCGAATAATGCTTCTGCCAGAGCTCTGTGTGCAGGCAGTTCTTGCGGGTCTAGCTCGACTGCTTTGCTTGCATGTTCAATGGCTTCATCGTATTTCTTCAAATGAGTAAGCGAGCGAGCCAGCGCATATCGGGCAATTTGATTTTTCGGATCGTGCTCTACTGCTTGCTTTAGAATCTGTGCTGCTTCGTCGTACTTGCCAAGTTCATTCAAGACCACGCCAAGATTGTTCAAGGCTGTTGAGCTTTGCGGGTCGCGTTTAAGTGCTTCGCGGTATTCCGAAGCTGCGTGTTCATAGTCTTTCGAAGCAAAATATTGGTTACCGGAAATCAAACAATCAGCAGCCGTGCGGATTTCACCGCAGGCGCACATGAAAGTCAAGGACAGCAAGCAGGCTGCTGCTGGCAAAATGGCTGTGATTGAGATTTTTGGTAATCGAAATGCTGTGCGCATCTGGGAAATCCCCAAGTAAAGCCCTGAGGCTCTGAACGGCATTTTATCATGACAGGAGCCTGCCTGCGCACGGATATTCTCCCTAGGTTCCGAACAAGATTCACCCTATACAGGTCAACGGTGCAATTTATGGGACGATCAGGATTTTGGGCTTGATTGCGGGCGATGCATGGCGTCGCCCCTACATATAAGAACCCGAACGAAACGCGTAAGCCACCCGAACGAAACATATAAGAACCCGAACGAAACGCGTAAGCCACCCGAACGAAACGCGTAAGCCACCCGAACGAAACGCGTAAGAACCCGAACGGAACGCGTAAGAACCCGAACGGAACGCGTAAGAACCCGAACGGAACGCGGGGGCGGCGCAGACCGATGGGCACCTGTTGGCGAGCGCAAGCGAGTCATCGGCATAGGGCCCGACATATACAGAGCAGGGGGGCAGATTCAATCAGGTACTGATACTGTAACTTTTGCAGCGGGCTTGAATTCGATCTGGAGTTCTTTGAGCTGTTCTGGTGCCGCCGCAGATGGTGCTGAGGTCATCAGGCAAGTTCCGGACTGGGTTTTTGGAAACGCAATAACGTCTCTTATTGATTTGCATCCAGCCAGCAGCATGACGAGTCTGTCCAACCCTAGAGCCAATCCGCCATGCGGAGGCGCTCCTGACTCGAGCGCGTCAAGCAGGAATCCGAATTTGTCGCGCGCCTGTTCGGCGGTTAGTCCTATTACTTTGAACGCTTTTTCTTGAACATCTTTTGCGTGAATTCTTATAGAGCCGCCGCCGATTTCAACTCCGTTATAGATGATGTCGTAGGCTCTGGCTTTGCAGGCTTCAGGGTCTGTCTCGAGCATGCTGATGTGTTCAAGCTTCGGACTTGTAAACGGATGATTTACGGCTACGAGTCTGCCTTCGTTATCGTCATACTCGAAGGCGGGGAAGTCAGTGAGCCAGAGCAATTTGTGCTGGCTTTCATCGATGAGATTGAGATCCTCTGCTACTTTCAAGCGCAAACGCCCCAGCACATTAGCGACAGATTTCGCTTTGTCGCCGGCAATGAGCAGCATGTCTCCGTCGGAGGCTGCCGCAAGTTCCTTTATCTTCGTGATTTCAGCTTCGCTTAAATGTTGGTGCAAACCAGAGCTGCGCAATTCGGGACCGAGTGCCAGCCAGGCGAGTCCCTTGCCGCCGGCGGATTTGGCAAAGGCTGTCCAGAGATCAATCTGTTTTCTCGAAATACTCGAGGCACCGCCCTTGATACTAATACACTTTACCTGACCGCCTGCATCTACCGCTTGCTTCAAGAACGCTATCGAGCATTCTTTTGCGACAGAGCTGAGGTCGCGAATTTCCATTTCGAAGCGTAGGTCTGGTTTGTCTGAGCCGTAGCGTGCCATGGCTTCATCGTAAGTCATTCTTGGATACGGTGGTTTAACATCAATGCCGACGCAGTTGAATGCTGATGCCACCATTCCCTCAGTAACTTGCATTACGTCTTCTTCGTCTGGGAAGGAGAGTTCGATATCAATCTGAGTAAATTCAGGCTGCCTGTCTGCGCGCAAATCTTCATCGCGGAAGCAGCGAGCAATCTGGTAATAACGATCGACACCGCTTATCATCAACGTTTGTTTGAACAATTGTGGTGACTGTGGCAGCGCGTACCAGTCGCCGGGGTTCAAGCGGCTTGGCACAAGAAAATCTCTTGCACCTTCTGGTGTCGCTTTGGTCAAAATCGGGGTTTCGACTTCGATAAAGCCGTTACTGTTGAGGTACTGTCTGATGGCAAAAGTAATGTCGTGGCGCAAAACAAGGTTCTTATGCATCTCCGGTCTGCGCAAATCGAGATAACGGTATTTGAGGCGCAGTTGCTCGTCCACTTTCGCTCCCTCGCTAAGCTGGAACGGAAGCGCGCGGGCGGTATTCAACAACTCCACACTGGTCGGATAAATTTCCAACAAACCTGTTGCCGTCTCGGCATTCTCGCTTCCGGCTGGGCGGCGGCTGATTTTGCCCGATGCGATGATGACGTATTCAGTCCGGAAGGTAGAAAATTTGTCGTGGACTTCTTTATTGCGATTGGGGTCCGATACAAGTTGAACTTTTCCTGTGGGATCGCGCAGCTCAATGAAAATCATGCCGCCCAGGTCGCGTCTGACATCCACCCAGCCCGCCAGGCAAACTTCTTTGCCTTCGTCTGCGACAGACAATTTACCTGCGTAATGAGTTCTTTTCAAAGGCTGAGACACGGCTTTCTCCTTGCTGGAACTGAAATCTCAAACTCGTTAGCCCCACTGGCGACGCATGGCACCGCCCCTACAGACTCCCGATTACCGGAAAGGGTGGAATTCGAGGATTTTATATTGTATCTGATCCCCGATTGCTGATTTGAAGAAGCAAGTGAGATGCTGAGAACTGGGAATAACTAGTGTCGAAAGCTCTAGTGAGCTTTGCCGCTTAAAGGCTTTCCCTTTTAGACGAAAGCCTTGTAAACTGGAATAAGTCAAGGTTCTTAATCTTTTCACCTACTCTTACTATTTCGACGGATTTTTTGTCATGAACATGATTCCCCCAGAAATGATCGAACCATTGAAGATGGTCGGCGGATTCCTGCTGATCATGCTCGGGTTCTCTTACGGATACAAATTCTACCAGGCATCTTTTTACGGCAGGGTCGCTT
>JBIKOL010000279.1:0-2904 GCA_044358055.1 Obscuribacteraceae bacterium (SeqCode) | reverse complement strand
AAGCTCTTCAACAAAGAAGAGAGGGGTCTTTGGGGAAATCTTTCGCTGGGTTTTCGACATAAGCTATCTTGGATTCCTTATCTACTTCTTTTCAAATTCGGCACACACAGCTGCGATTTGGCAGTTTCTCGCAAAGCATCTCGAAGAACCAGCAGTGCAGCTTCTCTCCAAAACGCCCAGAGAGTTTCAGCAATTCATTATTGGGAAACGGCAGGAGGAGCAGCCAGTGGAGCCGGCAGTTCCTCAAATTGCTTTTTCCGTAAAAACCCAGGAGAGCTCGACAAATCTTCCAACTAGCTCTACTCAGCCATTAGTTCAATCACCCGAACAAAAGAGTGAAACGGAGAATAATCCAACAGAGCAAGACAATGAATTGCCCGAGCCAAAACAAGAGAACAAAAAGAAAGAGCGAAAAATCGTTCGAGGCAAAGGCAAACCCATCCAATTTGGCAAGGGCAAAATCAATGGCGTCCAGTTCTACCAGACGATTATCAATCTGAAGGATCCGGACACCTTCGTCATGATTGGCTTGCCCAACAACGCAAAAACCGCAAACAGCCAGGCAGCTTCTTATGGCGACGAAAAATTCGATTCTTTTATAAAGAAGTTTCCCGGCGCGGTGGTGGTTAACGGCACGTTCTTCAGTAAGGACAAGGAAGAACGCGTAATGGGCAACATGGTCTCGATGGGTCGCTTTTTGAAGTATAGCCAGTGGGAGTCTTATGGCACTACGCTCGGTCTGAAAGCCGGCAACGAACCGGAAATGCTTACGGCAAGAACGGAGGGAACACCCAGCTGGGACGAGCACTGGTTCTCGCTCACATGCGGACCCCGCCTGGTCAAACATGGGGAAGTCTGGCTGGCTCCGGAAATCGAAGGCTTCACTGATGACCACGTCCTGGGTATTGGTCCTCGCGCCGCCATTGGCTTTCCTAAATCGCGCGACAAGCTTTTCATAATCACGTTTTTGAACGGGCTTTCACTCGAGCAGGAAGCGAAACTGATGAAAGAAATTGGCTGCTACGAAGCAATGAACCTGGATGGTGGAGCTTCCAAGGCTTTAGCTCGAGACGGTAAAGTGCTCATCACTCCGGGAAGGGCGCTCACCAACGTTATTGTTGTATACGACACGAAGCACCCTGCACCGGATGCGGTGGTGAATTCATGGGCGGACTTCCAGGAATCCGGGCGCGCAGAAGGAATCTAGATATTCTAGATATCACTATAGGGAATCTAGACATCACACTGGTAGGGGCGCCTCACGGGCGCCCTTTGAAGGCCAATCGTAATGGGCCATCCGCGCCACAGACCTTGTGATATAGAGCGCAAGAGCTCTCCTCAATTGGCGTTGTCAGGGCTGAACGCTAGACTATTCTTCAGTCCTCTTGGCAAAGCTTTGAAACGTTCTGCGCCCGGGACCTATTACCCCAGAACAAATGTGTTTTCATAAAAAGGAACGGGGACCGGCTGTCGCAGCAGGTCTGCATCTTCTCTTAGCAACCGGGTTGTTAAGCGGAAAACAAAGGGGCTTGCCAAATATTTTTGACTTGCTACAATCGTCCTGTCAGCTACCTCTTTACAACCCTTACCAAGTAGCAGCCTGCTAGCAACTCATGCTTTCGAGAAGCCCGTATTTTGGGGGTGATTCTCCGACTTCTTGACAGCGAATTTTCCCCAATTTTCAAGAAACCCCGTGAATTCTCGAACATTTTGGGAACAAATAAAGTGTAGCGGACAGAATGAGAGCAATACGTTTGACTGGGACAGCTTCAGCCTTAAAGCAGACTGACTCAAGGAACGTAGCATTCATTGCGGCCAATGCTGCCGAATCAAAGAAAGCGGTTGGCACTCTCATTCTAGAAGTAAAAACTGTGACCATACTGGCTGATTACTTCGTAATTACTGGTGGTCAGAGTGCCTCCCAGGTCAAAGCTATAGCAGACGCAATAGACGATGAACTGGCAAAGCTTGGGCTAAAGCCCAGGTCAATTGAGGGAAAGAGTGAGGGTCGCTGGGTACTGCTGGACTATGAAGATATCATCGTCCACATACTTCAGGAGAAAGAACGTAACTACTACAAACTCGAACAATTCTGGAACCACGCACTAATCGTGGATCGCAATGAATGGTACCGGGAAGAAGAGTGATTACGAAAAGACATTGGAGACCTAAAGGCGATTCGCCTGTCGATATTAGGGGATGCGATAATGAGCTTCAGAACTAGACTGCAAACGTTCGTTGAGAGTCGCCAGAAAATCCAAATCTGGTACGGCATGGGTTGCCACAATACCGTTACCGGAAGGGTCCTAAATGTCGATCACGACCATATCGACATCGAATCCTATTCGCACGAAAGCGATGGACAAATTCATATTCGTCGCATTTTAGTGCCACTACATTTGATACTGCACATTGATATTACAAGCGCAGAAGTCGAAGAGAGTGACGAAGACATCACTGTAAATTTCGACACTGAAAAAAGCCCGTCAACAACGATGACTGTAGTTGACCTGCCGGAGCCACCGAGAGGTTATGCGGTCCGCGTCCTGTCTCAGTTGAACTCATCATATTCAAATCGTTTTTCAAGAATGTGCCCTGGCCCAGGCGGCAATTATTTCGCCGTCGATGGCAGCGTATGGCACATTGATGCAGCAGGTCAGATGACCGAGTATGCACGCATTCGTGGCAACACAACAATCTCTGGACTGCGCTTCGACCGCAAGAGCGTCCTTTATGTAGCCACAATTCAAGGTACTGTATACAAGATTGACCCAAACAAAAGCGGCAGAGTTCTTGCCCAGCTCGACGGTAGTCTCACCGGTGGTGGCACATTCCTCTCAGATCTCGTGCTCACCGCAAACGATGAGGTTATAGTTTCCAACTTCCCGTCCAACACCGGCGGCA
>JBIKOL010000132.1:0-25143 GCA_044358055.1 Obscuribacteraceae bacterium (SeqCode) | reverse complement strand
AAGCGAGTGCGGGATGGAGAAGCGAGTGCGGGATGGAGAAGCGAGTGCGGGATGGAGAAGCGAGTGCGGGATGGAGAAGCGAGTGCGGGATGGAGAAGCGAGTGCGGGATGGAGAAGCGACGCGGGCGCTCCCGGGTTTCGTGATTCGTTTGGCCGCTTACAAAAGAGCGAGCGGGTTTAAGACCGCATGCGGATCGAGTTCTCGCTTGAGTCTGTGTTTTAGTTCGCCCAGGACGGCGTCTTCGCTGGGAAGGGTTTGTACTTTGTAATTGTACTGATTGTCGGCGTATGCTACTGTGGCCTTCTGTTTTAGTTCGCTCAATTTTTCCGCAGCCGAACTTACAAGAGCTGAACTCTCTACGTTTGGTACAAGAAGCAAAGCCTTTTGCCTGCCGGGGCGAGCTGTCCAAGCGAGTTCGCCTTTATCGGCAAAGTCTTTCAATACCTGCTCGAGCGCTTTGTTGGGTGCAGCAAGTTGAATCCACGTCCAGTCTGTATCAGATTGCGGTCGTGCCAGATAAGTCCAGAGAACTTCTTCCAGTTCTGATTCCAATGTGATACCAAGAGCGGTGCCACCGATTATTTCCTTTGTCTCCCGCACAAGTTCATCCACCACGGAACTTATTCCATGAATTTGCAGAGCCATCGCGCACTGTTCTCCGCTCAATTGCGGTAGAGCAGTGCTAATCTGCGGAGGTGAATGTTTGTGAATTTCACCTCCGAAAATTTCCAGACAAGAAATAGGCAGACCCGACTGGCAAAGTTTGCGCGCCGCTGCAAATGCTTCCTGTCTGTTGTGAAAATTAAATATGTTTGTCTCAGCCCGCTCAGGAAGAGCAAACAGGCGCAAGTGCGCCGAGTAAGGAACGCACAAAGTTCCCTTTGCTCCTGCAAATAACTTGGGTAGATCATAACCGGTGACGTTCTTCACCACCTTCCCGCCGCATTTGATCAGTTCTCCTGAGCCCAATACAACCTGCATGCCTAGCACGAGATCACGTGCCTCACCAAAACCATGTTCAAGCGGTCCTGAATCTCCATCATTGATATATTCCATCAACGAGTTCGAAGGATTCCTCAAATAAACAGGAAACCACTGTTTATTTTGTTTCAACAGATCTTGCAGCGCCGCAATCGAAATACCTGCCTCCACGCTGATTACCTGATCTGCACGCGAATGCTCGATTATTTTTTCAGCATCAAGCGTAACAAAAAAATCAATACGCTTTGCCGGATTGGCAGGCAATTTGCTCGGATGACCCGCGATTAGATGTTGCCCTTTTTTATTGCAATTCTGGATTTGTTCAAGCAGAGCTGCCGAACTTCGGCAAGCTAGATGCTCGATCAAATTTCCGGAATGTTCTATCGTGGCAATTTGTGTCGGCAGATCATGGCTGCTTGAATTCTCGTTGCTAAGCGCATTTGACGACATCTTGCTCATCCTTTCTGCTTCTCTTCGCGGAAGCCAGATCGATCTTGCCGTTTAGAAGCCGGCGAGCCGCCGGCGCTCCCGGGTCTTCGCTGCAGATTTTATCATTTATCCGCCGGATGAGTTCTGTAGGGCTTCATGCTCAGCATATTGATTGTGCGCCAAGGTAAAGAAATTTCATGGGTCGGATTAATTCGGCGAAACATTTGCATGAGCCATTCGTCGCAGAAAGAGTTCGACCCGGCGATCAAATTCTCAACCTGGAGGCGATATGGAAACAGGACCTGAACCACAGGAATTATTAGAGCAGGCTGAGCACACCAGGCACCATGTGGAACACGCTGGTGGGCCTGCCTTTAGTTTTGTCAATCGCTGTGCAATAACGGCTTCTATTATGGCGGTGCTTGCCGCCTGTGGCTCGCTACTTTCAGGACACGCTGTCAACGAAGCGATAATAAAGCAGGCGCAAGCAACCGATGAGTGGGCATACTATCAGGCTAAAAGTACAAAAGAACACGTTATTGAAGGCGACAGTATTGTATTGTCCTCGCTTCTGAAGGCTGAAGGCAAAAATAACACAACGGCTGCAAATAAGGCGATCTCTGATTTTCAAAAGTTGTCAGTCCGGTACGGCAATGAGAAGGATGGCATAAAGACTCAAGCAGAAAAAATTCAGCAACAAAGCGAGCATAAATTTGCGGAACACGAAGATTTTTCCTTTGCTGTGGCTTGCTTCCAAATTGCCATCGTTCTTTCTTCCATTTCGATGATTGTTCAGCGAAAATGGCTATACATGGCAAGCTTGAGCACGGGCATATTTGGCCTTATATTCATTGCCATGGGCATGCTCGGATAAGAAGCTGAGAGCCTGTTTCTTTGGCTGGACATGCAGCGGCTGCTGCGGGCTATTGTCCCTTTTGCTGTCCCCTTTGCTGAGAAAGCGAGTATCTGCTGTAAAATGTGTTGACATTAGCTTACTAGCGCTTCTCAGACAAAATGGAAAAAGACCAGGTATACGTTTCCGGCTATTACGGCTTCGAAAATCTCGGAGACGAAGCTATTCTTGAAGAAATTTGTCGTGAGCTGAAGCAGCTCGCCAAGCCCGAGCAGATCAAAATTCTTTCCATTGCACCGGAAAAAACTGCAGCAAAATACGGCGTTGCTTCAATGCAAAGGAAGAGTCTGCTTGAGCTCTGGTCTGCGCTGACACCGTGCAAGCTCTTCGTAAGTGGAGGCGGCGGGCTCTTCCAAAATACGCGAAGTCTCGGTTCAATCATTTTTTACGGGCTGCAGATTCTCATGGCGAAAGCGCATGGGGCGCAGGTGTGCATCTACGCGCAGGGCATCGGACCTCTGCGAGGCAAGCTTGCGGAGAGCCTGTGCCGCCAATTCTTTTCACAAGCAGATCATGTCCTGGTGCGAGACGATGCCTCAATGAGGTACCTGCAGAACTGGGGCGTGGAAGCTGAGCGAACTGCAGATCCTGTCTGGAACCTGGAGGCAAGCGAGCTTCCTGCGGACGTTCAAGCTCAATTGCAAAAAGCTGGAGCCGCTAAACAAAATTCAAGATGCGTTGGGCTTTCTCTGCGGCCCTCTGCAGATCTTACTGAGGTCCATTTACAGCAGCTCGCAAATGGTCTGCATCTAGCCCTGCAAGCCGACGATAATCTCCTTCTGCTGCCGCTGCAGGCAGATCAAGATATTCAGATACTGCAGTCATTTGCCAAACTCTGGAATGAAAAAGGGAGAGAATGCACCATTCTCGATGCCTCATCTCTGCACTTGCCGAGCCAGTGGGCTGGGGTTTTTGCTGAATTGAAATGGCTTGTCGCGATGCGTTTGCATGCGTTGATCTTCGCACTCAAGGCCGGACGCCCGGTCGCCGGCATCGGCTATGACCCGAAGGTTACGCAACTCTTAGCTGAATTCGAGCAGCCGTGCTTAATTCTTACAAAGGAGGACGGCGGCAGTAACTGGGTTGAAGCGCTCAAAACGGTAGCCAGCGCGCTGCCGGGCTACTCTGAGAAAGCCAAAAGCCATGCGGCAGTTGCGAAAAAATTGGCTTGTCAGAACTTTGACGTATTAGCTAGAATTCTCAGCATGCCAAGAAGTTAGATCAGGGTAAGCATCGCCTATCTAGTTCAATCAAACGGTACTATTTTTCAGTACCCGTTTATGGATGGATGCTCGTTCGGATGTTAACTAAACAGATACACCATTCGAAAAGGCACCACCAGTGATGTCAACCTTGTCAGCAACAAATCGCAGCCGCCAGAAAGTCCTCGGATACCCCGTTGACGTCGTCGACGAAGCACAGGCTCTGGCGAGAATAGAAGACGCCTGGGCACGTGGGCGCGGCATGCATGTTGTGACACTGAATGCCGAAATGGTCGTTGCAGCTCAGCAAGATTCGCTGCTTGACCGCATCATCAGGCATGCACATTTGATCGTTCCTGACGGCGCAGGTGTCGTCTGGGCCATTCGCTTGAATGGTCAGGAAATTACTCGCCTGCCTGGAATAGAGCTGGCTGCAGGAGCCCTTGCTCGTGCAGCTGCCGGCAAACAGAGAGTTGCATTGCTTGGCGGCAAGCCTGAAGTGATGGAGCAACTGCTAGGAGTGCTGCCGCAGCGATATCCCGGAATCAATATTGTCGCCAGTCATCATGGTTATTTTTCGCTGGATGAACAGGAAAATATCATCGATGAAATTGCAGCTGCTGAGCCGCAGCTATTGCTTATCGCGCTGGGTGTTCCGAAGCAGGAGTACCTGATCGATCAGATCAGTTCGACGCTTCCGCATACCGTGAAAATCGGCGTAGGAGGCAGCTTCGATGTCTGGACCGGACAGGTAAAGCGTGCTCCAGTGATTATGCAAAAACTAAGTCTCGAGTGGCTGTACAGGCTCTGCAAAGAACCGTGGAGAGCCAGCCGCATAATGTCTTCCCTGCCAAATTTCTTCTTTCAAGTTCTGCAAGATCTTGTGCGCAGCTCAAGCGTGCCGTCTGAAATCAGCTCTTCAGAGCAAGAAAAAAAGAACGATAAAAAGTCACCGTAAGCGGAAGGGTTTGGGCGTTTATGCCTGCAGACGCAATAATGCCTCCAGAGCAAGCCAGACTCATTTCACCACGCCAGCTGGCTCATCTGGGGGATGCAGTATTTGCTCTGTATGAGCGTGAACGGCAAATAATTCAGTCTATTAATGTTAAAGAGATGCACGAGCGGGCTTCCCATCGTTCCTCAGCCACTATTCAAGCCGATTTGCTCGAGAAGATTCTTCCGCTTTTGAGTGAGGAAGAGCAGGAAATAGTCAGGCGCGCTCGCAATATCAAGGCTCCTTCCGGGAGACCAGGAGGGCAGCTGACTTACCGACGTGCCACGGCCTTCGAGGCATTGCTTGGCTACCTTTATTTGACATCTCAAGAGCGTCTCCAAGATCTTCTTGCTAAGACTATCTGAGTGCAAACCTTAAGGATAGGTTGTAATGTGCTTTTACTGACAAAGCTGATGCTAACTTAGGTTTAGGGCTATCGTGCCTGGCGATGAAAAATCGTTTCTGGCACGAGTTTCTTCTTACTGGTAAGTATTAATGGCTGGGACCGATTCAAATATTTTTGAGGTTTTGTTCGAGCACAGCGCCGACGGAATGTTGCTGTCGGATGCAAATGGACAAATCTTGCGTTGCAATCCAGCCTTTGCGCGTCTTATAAACAAGCCTGCCAGCGAAATACTTTCGCGCCCGCTCAACGAGTTTATCGATCAAAGCGCAATATCTGAAGCTGATTCGGCAGGAGGCAATGGCAGGCACGCTGCTCTGCAAGAACGTTTAAATAACGCTGAAGAAGGCAATGGGGCAGGCGCCATTGTGCCGTCTGATTTGAAAAACTCGACTATCTTCTGCAATAACGGGCTTGACTTGATGATGCCCGTTTCGCAGCACAGCATCAATGGTGATGCGAAAGCGACGAATCTGACCGTGGTTTACATCGTTCAGGCGCACAGCGTGCAGCAAGCACAAACAGAATTCGTCAGCACTGTAAGCCACGAATTGCGCACTCCGCTAACCAGCATCAAGGGTTTTGCCGATACAATTTTGCGCGCCGGCGACCGGCTCGATGCTTCTGCTCAGCGCCGCTATGTTGGCATTATCAAAGATCAGGCCGACAGACTCACGCGACTGGTGGAAGATTTGCTTGCTGTGTCGCGTCTTGAATCGCGCAAAATGCAGCTGACAATTCGTGCGTTGAATCTAGAAGAAGCCGTGCAACGAGTTTGCCAGAATCTCAGCGAAAAATCGAAGCGGCATCAGATTGTTTTGAAGATTCCGCCTGGTCTGCCGCAAGTTTGGGCCGATGCTGACAGGCTGGAGCAAATATTGACCAACTTGATTGATAATGCCATCAAGTATTCTCCCTCTGATACTACGGTTACTGTAAGTGCGCGCTCAGTGCACCATGAGCCGGAGATGGTCGAGTTCTCCGTTACCGATCAAGGTGGTGGCATCTCGGCTGAGTATATTCCGCAAATCTTCACCAAATTCTCCCGTCAAGATAATCCGCTCACAAGACAAACCGAAGGAACCGGGCTTGGGCTCTACATCACGAAGTCTCTTGTGATTGCACTTGATGGAAACATCAATGTCACAAGCGAACCTGGTTCAACGACATTCACAGTGCAAATTCCTGCAGCGACGCTTGAACAGCAGGCTGCGCGCGGGCGAGGGCACACTGTATGTTGATGCCCACTCCTGTGATTATGATCATTCACAACCCAAAAGCTGTTGCGCAATATGCAACGCTTCTGGATAAGACAGGAGCCAAGGTTCACGCAGTAACTTCCTTTGAAGAAGCCAATGAATTGCTTTCGTTCTTGCACCCTGATTTGATTTTGCTTGCTGCACACATGGAAGAAGGCGACGGGCGTCTGTATTGCCAGCAAATACGCGCAACCTTGACCCATCCTCGGCCAGTGCTTGTATTACTGCACAGCTCGGAAGACGTAAACGAGAGAATCAGCAGCTTCCGTTATGGTGCTGATGATGTGCTCGGTGAAAACATTGATCGCAGCGAGCTGGCGATTCGTGTTCTGGCACACTTGCGTCGCCGCCAGGAAGAGCTTTGTAATCCCCTTACCCAAATGCCTGGGCCGATCATGATTCGCCGCATGCTCGAGCAATTGCTTGTGCAAGATCGTCCGTGGGCTGCCTTAAGTATTGATTTGAACAACTTGCGAGTATATAACGAAACCTATGGCGACCTGGCTGGAGATCAGCTTATCAAAGCACTTGGCGCAGTTTGCGCGTCTGCTGTTTCAGATGGTGATTTCGCCGGACATATTGAAGCGGACGATTTCTTTATCATCACTTCACCAGAACGGCGTGTGCAAATCGCAGAAATAATCAATCGGCAATTCAATGAAATAAGCCGGCGCTTCTACCCGCCAGAGGTGACTAATCGCGGTTATCTGGTTTCCACCGGGCGTGGTGGCATTCGCCGGCGTGTGCCGCTAATTTCAATTGCTATTGGTATCGTATCCAGTACCAGCCGCCGTTATCAAAGTTATGTCGATGTTTTGACGGCCTCACGGGACAACCGTTATCTTGCCAAGCGAGAGCCTGATTGCGTCTGGGTTGAGGACTCTGGCATTAAGCCGCAGGTTCATCGCGAGCATGCCGCGCGTTCGACTATTCTCGTTGTGGAACCTGACGGTGCTATGGCTTGCTTGCTGCAAGAAATTTTGTCGCTGGAAGGTTATTGCGTAGAAGTGACGAACTCAGCAAATGAGGCCCTGGATAAGGCGCGTGATTTGCACCCTGATCTGATCTTGCTCGAGTCGAATCTTGCCGATCGTCGTATGGATGGCTGGGGACTCTGTCGTACTTTGAAAGAAGACACGGAGTTCAATCGATGCTGGGTCGTGATGGTTACTTCAAATCCGGATCAATCGATGGCGCTGGAATCAGGTGCAGATCTGTACTTGCCCAAGCCCTTCGACATGCCTTCGCTTTTGTCGGAAGTTAGCCTCTTGCTCCGCTCCCGCCATCGCCGCACATAGTTATTTGCTGGAACTACTTGCTTGCGGCGATGAACTTTGTGCTTCCAGATCTTTCAAAATCCAGTTCACTGCATCAGTGATGTTGTGCGCGAGATAATGAGGCTCTACCTTCCATTGATAGCGACCGTCGTGCACAGCCTGCCCATAGCCTGTTTTGACCAGAATACCTTTGGCGCCGCAATTCTTAGCAAGTTCAACATCGGATGCTTTATCGCCGACAACATAGCTGCGTGCCGGATCAAGATCCGGATGATCTTTGAATGCTCTTTTCACCAGTCCTGGTTCAGGCTTGCGGCAATCGCAAGCAATACTAAATTCAGGCACCTTTCCTGACTCGAGATGCGGGCAATAGTAAAGTGCGTCCAGATGTGCGCCTTTCTCTTCCAACAAACTCACGAGGCGGTCGTTCAGCTTTTTTATATGCTCTTCCTTGTAGAAACCTCTGGCGGCGCCGGTTTGGTTTGAGACCATAACCGCGGCAATATCCGCTTGATTCAGTTTCTTGACTGATTCTGCTGCGCCATTTATCAAGTTCAACATCGTAACATCATGGATGTAACCGATTTCTTCGTTGAGTGTTCCGTCACGATCCAAAAACACTACCGGACGCATTGGGCTTCCTCTCTGCTTATCCTTGAACGCTGGCTTCAATCTTACTAGAAGACGCCCGTCCTGGGCTAGTTCTTTTAAGCGCTTGCTTGAGTTTAGCTGCGCTGTCAGCAACGCGTGACATGCCTCAGGGTGCGCAAAAAGGTCCCACAGAAGCGTCACTTCGTGATAGCATGTGATTTGAGATAGTAATTGCGTGTTCCAGGTGCCGCATGAGACTTGACGACGAAAACGCGTCGTTTCGCTTCAATCAAGATGGTCTCCGTAAATTTATGGGGGACCTCGAGGTTGAGATAATGGAACTCGTCTGGAAAAAAGCGAATCCGACGGTTACCGTTCGCGATATATACGAGTTGCTGCGCCAGAAGAGACCTATTGCTTACACTACTGTGATGACGACAATGGTACGTCTGCGCGAGAAGGGCATTCTCAAAGACGTTGACAAGGCCGGACTGGCAATTTGTTATGCGCCGGAGCAGTCGCGCGATACATTCCTCCAGAATGTCGTCAGCAAAGTGCTGGGAATTTTTCTCGATCAATTTCCAGACGAGTGTGAATCATATCTTGCAAAGAAATCAGCGCGTGCGGCTGCGAAGAAACCGTCAACTGCCAAAAAGCGCTAAATTGCATTCAACAAGCAAACTAGATCAAGATCACCATTTGACCAACATTTTGGTCACTCAATCTTATAGACGAAGGGCTTGCTTCCTTTATGCGTTCACAAGGGTCAACTTGCGCTCAGAAAGTGCCTCATTTCGTCGCTCTGCTGCTTCCTTTCTGAGCGCAAAAGCGAAGTTTTAGGCACTTGTGAACGCACTAAATGCCCATCCGCTTTGGTTCGTACTAGCGCTCGTCAGCCAGCACGCGTAATCTCGTCGGTTCGTACTAGCGCTCGTCAGCCAGCACGCGTAATCTCGTCGGTTCGTACTAGCGCTCGTCAGCCAACACGCGTCATCGCGCCGGTTCGTACTAGCGCTCGTCAGCCAACACGCGTCATCGCGCCGGTCAGCAATCGCTATATATAAGAATGCAATTCCAAAAAGCCAGAATGCAATTCCAAAAAGCCAGACGGGAGGCTTTCGCCTCCCGCTGGTTTAGAACCGTATGCCAGTTGCTTACTTGGAGTCCGGAATTGGAGCTCCGATTGGCAATGTATTCGGAATCTGGAAGGTCTTTTCGACCATACCGCTGCGATACTGGCCTTCGTCGATGACTGAAGGTTCGACTTGCAACAGGTTGAGGTCTCTGACGCCTTCCATCTTGTTGAGTTCAGCAGGAATCTTCAGCTGACCAGGTGTGCCTGGAAGGATGACTTCCGGACGAACCGACACGATGAGTTCGCTTTCGTTTTTGGCGAATGCTTTCGAGCGATAGAGAGCTCCCAGAACCGGTACTTCACCTAACATAGGAGTTTTCTGCAAGCTGCGTCCGCTGTTTTGCGATACGAGACCTGAGATGAAGAGCTCTTGACCGGGTTTCATTTCAACAGTTGTTTGCGTCTTTCTTGTGGTGAACGCTGGAACTGATGAGGGCGGTCCGCCTGGTGCTTGGTTAGGAAGTACGAAGGCGTTGGCGCGGTCGAGCAATCTTTCTTCAGGAGAAACTTGCAAGTTGATTGTGCCGTTCTCCAACAGAACTGGAATCATGTTGAGTCTCAAACCGTAAGGTTCGAACACGATTGACTGAGCTGCTGTACCGGCTGTTGCAATAGATTGCAGAATTGGAATTTCACCACCGGCGAGGAACGCTGCTCTCTCACCAGATATGGTGACGAGTGTTGGTTCTGCCAGGATGCGGCTTCTCGAATAGCCGATCGTTCCATGGACGGTCGGGTTAACTGACCAGCGTGAGGATTGACCTGAAGCGAAGTTCGATATTGCCTGGAACATGTTGGCGAGGTCGCCGGATTGGAAGGTAGCACCACCCGGGCTGCCGAACAGAGCCTGTCCACCGAGGAGGTTAGGCAATCCGTTGATGACGCCCAAGCCGAGGTTTGACTGATTCTGTGACTGAGCGCCACCGAAGAAGTTAACTGGTGCAGTGCTGGCTCCGAACTGTGGGTTGGTTCCTGGACGAATCAAGATACCGGGGTTGCCGAATACCGGATTGCCGGTGAAGATGCCAGGAACATTGAAGAAGTTGAAGCCTGGAGGGGTGGAAGTGATAGTTGCGCCACCTGATCCAACTGTTGTTGTCACAGGCTGTGGGAACAATCCTTGCAGCGCATTGATACCAGCCGCGCCACCACCTGCGATGTTGACCAGACCACTCAAGTTTGTATTTTGTGAGGTCCAGGGAAGTCCGGGGTTCTGTTGTGTTCCATACGTTCCGTTGAGACCAGGCTGTGTGGTCAAGAATGCCGGGTTGTTAGCGGATTGTGATGGGTTACCACCGAGGGCGAAGCCGAAGCTCTGGCTGGTGAATGCCAAACCGAGCTGGATACCCAGTTCACGAACTGCTGCCGAGTTCATTTCCATGAATGTGGTGTGCAGAACGATGAGTGGGGTCTTGCGAACTTGAATCAAGCTTGTGACTCTGCCGCCATCTGAGATGATGGTTTGAGCTTTGCTGATGTTGTTGTTCTGGTTGCCGAAGAATGTATAACGGTCAACCTGTGATATTGCAGACAATTGACCTTGCTGACCACCGGCTTGTGCAGCACCACCCAGTTCACCAGGACGCTGTCCGAGGATGCGGCTGTTGGACACGGTGATTTGCATTCCGCGATCATCCATGAATGCATTAGCGACTGCAAATGCGCGGATGATTGATTCGGGGTGGTCAACATCGCCCATTAGAACGACTCTGTCAGCACCGCCGACGGAGAAGGGCTTGACGATGATGCGTGGGTCAACTTCACGGAGCATTGATTGCAATGCTGAGTAATCGCGAGCAACTTTCACGTCGATTGCAACTGAGTTGCCTGCGTCGTCCCAGATAACCAAGGTGGAGCCGCCCGGTGCTTTGCCGAGAAGAACCATTTGGTTTTCAGCAACGACTACCGGCTCTGCAATAGTTGGATCGCTGATTGACGTACGGATGATTTTGTTGCGCAGTTTGAAAGTACGCGATTGAGAAACTTTGAGCTCAATGGTATTGCTGGGCTTGAACTCTTCGAGATCCACCGTTCCGGAAACTACCGGAGGGATCGGTGTGCTAGCTGTGGCTGCATCGCCGGCATCAGCCAGCAATTGATCTGGAGCGAGTTGAGCAAGCAACTGCTTGGACTCTTTGGCTGGAGCAGCTGGCGCTGGTGTCGGTGCAGATGCTGGAACGGCAGCTGCATCACTGGCGATACTGGTATCCATTGCCACCAGCTTCGGTGGCGTTGTCGGGGCAGCTGCAACCGGGGTTGCTTCATGCTCGGTCATTGACGAATGGATTGTGAGAGCAGCGCCTGGAGCCTTGGTGGCTGGGCTGGCAGTCTTATCCTTGCCGAAGAACAGAGCAACTTGACCGTTAGAACCACCATTGGCGATACCAGTGGCATTGTAGGTTCCTGCCGATGCAAGCGACGAGCGCTTAACTGCCGAGCTCTTCACTTGCTGAGCTTTTTTCTGAGGCTGATGACTACGCTGTGAGCTATTCTTGTTAGCTCCGGCAAGCTTTTCCCAGATGGCCGCTGAGCCTGGATTAGCACTTGCTTGTAGTAAGTTAGCCTGCAGGATTGCAAGTGAAAGCGTTAGGGATAAGCACAACTGGGGCTTGTTCATACGAAATCCTTCCTCTTTCTATCCTCTACGTGCCTGAATGGGCAGATAACAAACATTCCATTTTCGTCAAAGACTTTAGCATGACTGATTGGAATGAACCAAATTTTTAGCCATAAACCTTTCTAGGATTTGAGAAACCTTAAACGATAGGATCATGACGATTGCTAGTAACGTTGACACCATTGAACTTTCGAACTCTGTATTCGTTATTTACAGTCGCCAGCGCCTGGGGATCGTTTGGCTTCTCAACTAATTCAACATGGTGCTGTTGATTAGTTCACTAGCTTTTTCGGTTGACAACCGTAGGTGGTGCTTTTGTTTAGTAAGAATCACTATTCATTGTCAAGCGAGAAAGCTAGTTCCCCGAATGTGCCAGGATAATAACAAGATTTTTTCGTCTGAGATAGTACCAATTTTCATCTAATTGGGTACATTTTATAAAATAGACTGCTTATCAGCCAGTCAAGGGAATGACAACGCGTGCTTTGCGTCAAAAAATCGGTGTCGCGGGTGGTGCCATGTGACATGTGGGAAACTCGACTTTGTACACGTTCCGTTATTACTTGATAAGCGATGTTTGATTAATTCTTTGCGCTCGTGTCTGGCAACTGCGTTTTTGTATTTCCATCGGATATATACGGACGCTGAAACGACGTAGCCAAGTGCATTTTGACGAAGAACGCCAAATTGGAATTACTAGTTTGTGATTCTCAATCCGGCTTTTCTTTCAATCCGGCTTTTCTTTCAAAATTGGCCTTTCTCTTTATTCGGCTCGGCTTCTCTCTTAATTGGGCTTTTGTCTTTTCTCTTTATATTGAATAAGAAAAGAGATAGCTGTTTCGTTCCTGGCGTTCTCTTCTCTGGCTCAAGCCTTATCTTTGTCCAGAGACAGCTCTGAGAATGGTCCGATCTGTAATTCTTGTTCTTGAGATCTTCTTGTATTAATTGCTTCACCTGACAAGCCGGACTTTCGACGCATTTAGTGCGTTTCGGGCTATCAAAATCTGACGGAAAAGTGATCATTTAATACACGGCGATTTTGGAAAACGGGAGGAGTGTCAAAAGCAAGACCGAACGATTATTTGTCTGGACCTTCAATTCCGTTGATTTCGAAGTCAAGCGCATTCGCTTTCTTAAATTGTTTTTGATCTTTATATAGAAGGAGGCGTTCGCAGCGTTTTGTTTTGCCCATTGCGTCGCACTCTTGCTTGAAAGTGTTGTGGCAAGAGCTCTTGCAAATTTTATTGATGGTTTGCAATGACCTGAAGTCTGTGTCAGCAGATCATCGGCCAATTGTGATAAATATAAAGCCGCCCCTGACGCGACTGCCAAATTCGGCTGTTGGCATCAAGCTTTTACTAATAAATTGGAACCGGGAGTAGCGAGTAGTGGAAGGTCAAAATAGCCAGGAGAAGATTCTTGTCGTGGACGACGAGGCTTCTATCCGCAGAATCCTTGAGACCCGCTTGAAAATGGCAGGATACAACGTTGCAACAGCAGCGGATGGTCAAGAAGCACTTGATCAGTTCAATGCATTTCAACCAGATCTCGTCATCCTCGATGTCATGTTGCCAAAGCTTGATGGCTATGAAGTCTGCCGCGAGATTCGCAAAACATCCGATACCCCGATCATTATGCTCACTGCAGTTGCCGATGTGTCCAACCGAATTCAGGGACTGGAAATTGGTGCTGATGATTATGTCGTCAAGCCTTTCAGCCCCAGCGAATTGGAAGCTCGTATCAAAGCAGTTCTGCGCCGCACGGTGGAGCGCACTCAAGATGCCACCACCAGCAAAACTACGAATGTCATTAGCATTGGCAACTTGAAAATTGATCTGAATAAAAGACAGGTCACTAAAAAGAACGAGCGCATCAGACTCACCGGCATGGAATTCAGCCTGCTTGAATTGCTCGTGACGAATTCCGGCAAGCCGTTTTCGCGAAGCGAAATTTTGCAGCAGGTCTGGGCATATCCACCCGATCACCGCATCGATACTCGCGTAGTTGACGTGCACATCAGCCGTCTGCGTTCAAAACTCGAAGACGATTCGTCTAATCCGGACTTGATACTCACCGCCCGTGGTATCGGGTACATGTTCCAGAAAATTAACTAATCAGTTTCCCGTGATCTGATTCTGCAGAGGCCTGAAAGCACGAAGTCGCGTAGATAATTGCATTGTCTTGTTCAGGTGCCTTGTCGTCGACCAGAAGTGTTAGTTCGCTTCCCACTGGCATGGTCTGGTAAAAGTCAGGGTGGACGCCAAATCTTATGCGGTGCTCTTGTCCTTCCAAGCAATACGCAATTGTCAATTCGTGTCCTTGCGTCCGCAAGTTAACAATTCTGTTTTCCACCACAACACCCTTGACTGCTAAGCCTTCACTCACTAGCCGTCGATGCCGGTTGGGAACATAAAGCAAAATAGCCGAAATTGCACAGCTGATTGCGATACTGACTAACAAATTTAAGCAAGCGTCAGGAAAAAACTCTAAGAGCGCTTGCTGGATTTCTAAACGGTGAATGTTCCAGCCTCCCTTGACTATTTCGTGCACTATTAACATTAGACGAAAAAGGGGGCCTGCCATAAAGCAAATGCCAGGCAAAATGAAGAACCATTTGATCATGCCAGCGCGTCCATATCGTTCCGGCAAATATTTAACAGACCTGGGACGGCTTTGCAGCAACTCAGGCTCGAACTCATAATTTGTACTGTAAGTTTCCATTTTTCTGCATACATCGTCGCGTTAATGCACCTTTGGGTGCTTATTTTACAAGAACGGAAGTCTTGCTGCTCACCGCTTCTGCCGTTGCTGCAGCCGTATCCGAAAACAGGAGCGGTAAGTATGGCGGGCAAGCGGTGGTGGCGCATACGATACCAACTGCTTGTATATTGACTAGACTCATAAGCTAAAAAGTACTGTTCTCATGCCACCACCATTGTGGTGAACCGGATTCTCCCGCGTTATTCCTTGCTTCCAAACCTAGCAGTGGTCTGTTCCACTCCTCCTTGCAGATCGTGAATTCTCTGATGACTTGCATTCTCCAGTCACTAATTAGATTAAGCTGCCAGGCGCATCGTCAATAGGATGAAACTTTTGTGCAGTAGAAGCGCCTTCTATATGGTTGAGCTCGATTCAAGCGGGCTTCTCGAAGTGGAATGCGGCCAGGGGATACATATGGGGATACATATATAGATGGGCCAAAATGATGGGAAGCCTATAGACGCACATCGCCAAAATCTTGCTCTGCTATAGCGCTTAGTCCTAGATGTTGAGCTTGGCGGGGATACTAGATGTACTCTAGCCCTGGGTTGATGATCGTTTGAGCGATTTCTTTTTTCCAGAAATTGCTTGAACTACGAGCGATCTCTTGACAACGCGCGATAGGGGAGCCGGCGAGAATTGAAGTCAAGGCGGAAATCAAAGAGTTTCGCGCTTGACAACCGGCGCGCTCGATCTGCCGGTTAGAGAAAAGAGCGCTTGAAAAGCCTTGTCAGTGGGCTCTCCGGGCAAAAACTTCTTCTTGACTAAAGATAGATGTTGAGTTCAAATCTTAAAAAAACAGTTTTAGATTCCGCTAAGGATTGGAAAACTGTTTTCAAGGGAATGTTCTTCATGGAGGCATTTGAGTACACGATTTCGCTAGTAATCATGCTCTCCGATCGATAAGACCGAAAAAATATCGATCAAAAAATCTCCTGAATTTTTGAAGGACAGGCATCCATGAAAGAGCGTCACAGAGTCGGAAAAATGCAAAAGTTCCTCTCTGGCGTTGCAGGCTCCATGATGCTTGCTTCTGCATTTGTTGGTGCTTTGCCCGCCGAGGCTGCCACCTTGCTTAGAGGTTATGTCAACGACACAAGCATCTCTGAGCCCAATCAAGTTGTTAATAACGCCAGGAATTCCAGCGAAACTGCTGTTGTTCGCAGCGATTCTTTCCCGGTAGATCTTCAAGGAGCTTGGCAGTGCGTAACTGTCGTTGTCGACTCGCTTGTAGAGAGCGTTCCGGTTGGGCACAAAGTCATGTCTCGTGTTGATTTTGTTCGCGCCGATGATGGCAGGGTTGTTGCACGCTTTGCGCAGCCGGGCTGGACAGAAGCACAATCGTCAGTCACGGCGTTTTCAAATACGCAATACCAGATGGACAAAACAAACTACTATTATGGTGACCATACTGCAGGCGCATGGGCAGCGCGCTCTCGCGATCGTTATCAATTGCTCGAACAAAATAGAATGATTGCAGAAAGCGAAGTCGATCAATATGTGGACGGACGTTATGCCGGACGCTATAGAACACGTTCGACAATGGTTCGCATGAATTCCGGCATGCAAGATGTTGCATTGCAACGCATGCCCGATCCTGACGATCAATCAGGCGATCGCAAACCTGGATTCTAAGTCTTCAATCTTACTTAAGCGTGCAAATAGAAAGGGTGCCCAAAAGGCACCCATTTCGTTTATGTTTTCCTGCAGGCAGCTTTCTTGAGATTGTCGCACCGCAGGTAGTGTCATGCTTCTAGCGCACGTTGGCTTTTTCTTTGCCCGGGGTTTTTCTAAATTGAGCAAAAGAAGCTGGTCCGCGGAAGATGGCCGATGAAGCCAGGTCGCGTTCAATGCGCAGCAATTGATTGTATTTCGCTGTGCGTTCAGATCTGCATGGTGCGCCGGTTTTGATTTGTCCGATGTTTGTGGCAACCGCAAGATCCGCAATGGTGAAGTCTTCGGTCTCACCAGATCTATGGCTCATGACGCAGCCATAGCCATTCTCACGAGCCAGGTTTATTGCATCAAGGGTTTCCGTCAGCGTGCCAATTTGATTTGGTTTGATCAAAATAGCATTGGCTGTGCCGGTGTCAATTCCGCGCTGCAAGCGCTTCGTATTGGTAACGAACAAATCATCTCCAACAAGTTGAATCTTGTGGCCAACTTTGTCGGTCATCAACTTCCAGGCTTCCCAATCTTCTTCAGCGACACCATCTTCAATGCTCACGATTGGATATTTGTCGACGAGTTTGACGTAATAATCAACCATCTCTTCGCGGCTCAGGCTTCTACCTTCCTTTGCCAGATTGTATTTGCCCTTTTCAAAAAATTCGCTCGATGCCGGATCAAGTGCCAGCGCGATCTGTTCGCCTGGCTTGTATCCTGTCTTCTCGATTGCTGAAATGATCAACTCGAGTGCAGCTTCGTTGTTTGGCAATGATGGCGCAAATCCGCCTTCGTCGCCGACACCGGTATTAAGTCCTTTCTCGTGCAAAACTGATTTGAGGCTGTGATAGACTTCGACGCCCCAGCGCAAGCACTCTGCAAAGTTGGATGCACCAAGCGGAACAATCATAAATTCCTGGAAATCAACCCCATCTTCGGCGTGTTTGCCACCATTGAGAATGTTCATCATCGGAACCGGCAATACAGAGGCAGTAACTCCACCAACATAGCGGAAAAGCGGCATACCCATGGATGCAGCTGCTGCTTTTGAGACAGCCAGGCTGACAGCCAGCATGGCATTTGCGCCGAGCTTTTCTTTGTTTTCTGTGCCGTCCAATGCTATGAGTTCCTGGTCAATGACGGTTTGCTCAATGGCGTTGGCACCAATAAGAGATTTAGCGATCACTTCATTTATATTATGGATGGCTTTGAGCACGCCTTTCCCTTGATAACGTGACTTGTCTTTGTCTCGCAATTCGACTGCTTCAAATGTGCCGGTAGATGCTCCTGAGGGAACTGCTGCCCTGCCGGCTGCGCCGTTTGACAAGAGAACGGTAACTTCTACCGTTGGGTTACCCCGGGAATCCAGGATTTCAAGCGCAGATATTTCCTCGATCTGAGACATGAGCCACTCCTTGCTTTCGCATAAATACCATTTCCGAACCGCTGGTTCGGCTGCTGAATATATAACGGATGAGTATATCAAAGACAGACCTTCCGCATTTATGAGCCGCTCGAATCTGTAACATGATGGAGCATGTTCCATAGCTGAATAAGCCTATTTCGTTTGCTGAAAGTTCATGTGAAGGGGCGCCTCCACTGCCGCGCAATCGACTCTGATCGCAGGCAGAAGGGCTTATGCCACTGCAAGGCATTTTCCTAGCTCTAGCGCCCTCTAAACCAATTCAGATGATGCAACCACTAATGGTGCCTTTTTCTTTTATGAGCAGAGTGGTATCACTAAATGTTGCTCATCTAAGCGCGCAATCTTTAGTCAAGGACTTCTGCGCTTGCCTTGCAAGGGGGCATTCTTGCATCAGCGCTTTCCAAGATCCCCGGGGATTGCGGTATTGGATGCTCTTGGACCCTGAAGTATTTGCGATTGTGAGCTTGGTGTAGTTGCACAGGTGGTGCCAACATGCTTGCGGAGATGCCTGTTTTATAGTTGCGCAGGTGGTGGCATTCTATTTTGGTATCAAAATATATGCACTGGCTACGCCACCACTTTCGGCACCATTGTTAGTACTGATTTATCAGCTGCACTTCCCCGCAAAGGCAGATATTCTGCGTTTATCAGAAGATGCTGTGCTACTGATATATCATCGCAGGCGTGCATATACCCAAAATATTTGCCATCACATTTGATATTACGCATCTATTTTCACTAAAAAGGAAAAAAACATCTTTTCAGTTACGATAGTTGAAGTATAATCTTGCTATTCAAGTGAGCGGACGGAGTTCTGCGTTTCGTTCAACTTGGTGGGTGAAACTAGCGGTGGTATCATTCGGTTTCAATTTACTAGAACTGGTGGTTCGGTATGTATGAAAGTTGCGGGGGGAATATCCCAGAAGGGAGTTCTCATGGCAATGGTTTTGAATTGATCAAAGAGTACTTCCAGCAACGGTTTTGCCGTCACTGCAATTGCAATTATGCAGCTGACGGAATCGAGCTGATAAGAGAAGAGCCTGGAATGGTGGTAGTGCGCGTTGGCTGTTCCAACTGCGGTCAGCCACTAGGTATAGCGTTGGTTGGAATGAGTGGTGGCACCAGTGCAAATTCCACTCGCCAGTCAAACAGCAAAGTTGGCAAGTCTCTGCCGCCAATCGAGGAGGATATACCATATCCTGCCGATTGGACAAAGTTCGATATACAACGCCTTGCGAGCAAACCAAAGATCGGCTATGACGATGTGCTCGATGCACATGAGTTTTTCGCTGATCTTGGGTCTGATTGGCAAAAACATTTGCCAAAGAAAACAAAGAAATCTGCTAAGGCGGTTTCTGCTTAAAGTTTGTTTTTAACTGATACCGTATTCGGTGTCCGTCCCTCACCTGAAATCCCGTTCCTCAACAGGCAGCTGCACCCTCAGCTGCCTGTTACTTTTGCGTCAATATGGGTGCTCCTCTTTGCTTCCGTCCGGAAATCTTTGCTAGACTAACGTCTGGAGAAACTATGAACCCTTTCAGCGATGAGACTTTCTTGCTCCCGCGCCCCGCTAAGGCGAGGCAAGATATTGACGTGTCCTGGGTATATCCGAACAGCTATGCGGTCGGCATGTCTGGGCTCGGCTATCAACTCGTCTGGTGGCTGATGGAGCAGGAACCCGACGTCCAGACCTTCCGGGTCTTTACTGACATTGCCGAGTCAGGATGGGAAAAATCGTCATTGATCGGATTTACTCTATCCTGGGAGCTGGACTATGCCAATGTTCTGGCCATTTTGAAAAAAGCAGGTGTGCCGTTGCTTGCCAGTGAGCGCAGCGAAGAGCATCCTTTGATATTTGGAGGAGGTCCCTCACTGACGGCAAACCCTGAACCCTTCGCTGAAATATTCGATGTGATATTACTGGGTGACGCCGAAATAACAATCCCCTCTTTATTCTCGTCCTGGCGAGAAAACCGCTCAGCCTCATCTCGCAAAAAGTTGCTCAGCGAAATGAGTAAGACAAACGGCTTGTATGTCCCTTCGCTATATAGCTATGAGCTCGAAAGCAAACAGGGTCCGATAAAGCAAATCTTCGCGCATGATGCCGCACCACCTGTGCTGAGCAAGCAAGCTTTCTCTGCCCCGGATGATTACATTGCGCATTCTGTTGTTCTTGCTCCTGCCGGCAGTTGGGGTGATATGTTCTTGCTTGAACTTGTACGGAGTTGCCCGCAGGAATGCCGCTTTTGTTTGGCTAGCTATTTGACCCGTCCATTTCGTGGTGCAAGCATTGACGCCGTTTTGCAGAAGGTCGATCTGGCGATGAAATACACAAAGAGAGTCGGCATCGTCGGCCCGTCTGTCACGGAGCATCCAAAGTTTTCTGAACTGGCGGAACGCTTGCAAGAGATTCCAGGCTTGAATATTTCAATTGCTTCGATTCGCATGGATACTGTTGATCCACTCATTTTGAAAATGCTTGTCGCACTCGGGCAGAAGTCTGTGACGATTGCTCTTGAATCCGGCTCCGAACGGCTGCGACAGATCATGAAAAAAAATCTCAGCGAGGCTGAAATCTGGAGTGGAATGGAAGCTATTGCATCAAGCGGGATTGAGCAGGTTAAGTTCTACGGCATGGTTGGCTTACCTGGCGAGACGCAAGAAGATCTTGACGAGACAGTTCGCCTGATCTCCGAGATCAAAAAGCGATATCGCCGCTTGCGCATCGTATTTGGTATCAGTTCGTTTGTGCCAAAGGCACAGACTCCATATCAATGGAGTGCTAGAGATCGCAGATCTGGCGAAAAATTGGAATATTTGCGAAAGCGTTTGTCGAAGATTGGCGTTGACGTTCGTCCCGAAAGTCACAATTGGAGTGATATTCAAACTTTGCTTTCACGTGCCGATCGGAGGCTGACGCCCCTCTTGCTTGAACTTGCAGAAAGCAGTGGCAAACTTGGCGCTTGGAAAAAAGCGTTTAAATCTATGAGCGAGTATTCTCCGTCCGCTGAATTCTATATTTATAGAGAGATTCCGCAAACTGAATGTTTGCCCTGGTCTCACTTGATGGATGAACCGAGAAAAATTATTCTGAACAGGCACAAAGACCTTTCCGATGCGGTGATTAATGCATCGAAGATAAGCCACTAATTTTTCGGTCGAGCCAATTTTAAATTATTGTTTGACGACGCCAGACGTCGCTTCTTCAGCAAGAAATTTTGAATGCTTCAACTTGTACAGGATATCAGTGCTTTTCTCCATGTATTTCATAGTCCAGTATTGACCTGATTCAACGTTCTTGAGTACTCGATATGTGTCTGTTGTAGTGAATGAAACGTATACCGTAAGACCTGCCAGCCACAAGATGAGCACGCGATTGTTCATAAGTTTTTTTCTCCTCGACCTGGTAAATATGGCGGCAGGTGCAAAAGGCTGGGGACCGGCTTGTGGCCGGTCCCCTCTCTTGCTTCTTGAGGGTACTTTTATCATAAAGCGCTCGTCCATTTCTGTTAATCCATCCGAGGTCATCAATGGCTCATGACCTTGGTCACAGCCACGGAAATCAGAAGATGCATGCTCATAATCAACATTAATTTCCTGGCTTCGGGTAGGATAAATACAGAGGTCCGGATATAGTTGATGATCCATTGCTGGCACTTTTTGACAACGAGGGATGAGCATGACTTCTCGAGAACTTGAGCAAATGCTGACCGATATAGCTGAAGACCTCACGTCCGGCGCCGCAGAGCTTGCGCTTCGGGCTATAAACATCTACCGGCACATTGTCAGTACTGACTTGAATACAAAAAATGTGCCTGCCGTCAGAGCTGAAATGGTTGAAGTTTCCCGGCGGCTCATAAAATCTCAGCCTGCGATCGCGCCGCTTTTTAACCTGGCTAACGAAATACTGTTTGCTACTGATTCAGCCACCAGTCTAGAGGAGCTTGCAGCAAGTACCGTCAAGACTGCGGATCAATTCGAGAATAGGCTTTGCAACAGTGCTGCCAGCATCGCGGAGGCAACAAGCAAGCTGGTTCCATTTGGAGAAACTGTATTTGCATATTCGTTCAGTTCGACTGTAGTTTCGAGCCTGCTGAATGCAAAGCAGCAAAAGCCATTTAGAGTCGTATGTACAGAATCTCGCCCAAGCTTTGAGGGGCGAAAGCTCGCTAATATGCTGGCTTCGGCCGGCGTTGAAGTAACCTTCACTTTCGACTCTGCAATGGGAATGCTTTTGCCCAGTTGTCGCGTCGCATTTATGGGCGTTGATGCGGTTGCCCGTCCGGGAATTGTAAACAAAGTCGGGTCCTGGCTGCTCACTCTTGCCTGCCGCGAGCTGAAAATCCCGGTATTTGCACTTGCAGGCACAGAAAAATTCGTCACTGACGATCTTCTATTCTCTTTTGAAGATCATGAGCGCCCGGGCAATGAAGTTTGGGACGCAGCTCCGCAAGGTGTCAGAGCAATCAATCGCCAGTTCGAGCTGATACCTTTTGATTGGATAGCCGGGCTGGTCACGGAAGAGGGCATCCTTCGCACAGAGCAGGATGTCGAGCCGTTTGTCGACCGCGTGAAACTGCATCCCGAATTGCAATCTTATGCGATGAGCCATTAAAATCCAGAGGGCGACGCATGGCGTCGCCCCTACACATAAGGGATTGGACCAGCAATTCTTGGACCTCTAATCAACAATCCATGTAGGGGTCCTCTGATTGGACACCCGCTCCTGGAGGGTACAATTTCCATGAACGGCTCAGGAGGCTAGAGCTTGCAGGCTCCAGATACGGTCTCCCCTTCGGAAAGACCAGCGCAAAAATTACCGGCATGCATTGCAATCTTGCGTCCGCGGCAGTGGACAAAAAACTTGATTGCCTACGCTCCGTTAATTTTTGCGGTCAAGTTGCACGATCTGCAACTTCTGGAAAAGGCGAGCCTCTGCGTCTGTGCTTTTTGCCTGGTATCAAGTGCAACCTATATCGTTAACGATATTCGCGACCGTCATGCTGATAAGATGCATCCGAGCAAGTCGAAGAGACCGCTTGCCAGCGGGCAAATTTCAATACAATCTGCTTTGGTTATTGCCGCCATTCTTGCACCTGCCGGTTTGCTGATTGCATTTTTTGTGCGTCCGGCGCTGGTATTGGTCGTTCTGAGCTATCTAATATTGACTTTGCTGTATTCGTTTGTTTTAAAACACGTAGCCATATTGGATGTTCTCTCTATTGCTGCTGGATTTCTTCTCCGTGCAATAGCAGGAGCCGTTGCGGTGAGCGTGCCGACCTCAGCCTGGTTCTTGCTCTGCACCGGGCTGGGTTCAGTTTTTCTGGCGCTGGAAAAACGAAGACGTGAGCTAAGCATTTTGAATAAATCTGCTGATGAACATCGCAAAACTTTGCAGTCTTATACGCCTGCTCTTCTTGATCGCATGGAGTCTCTTGTATTACCGAGCTTGCTTACTTCCTACGTGCTGTACAGCTTCCAGTCTTTCCACGGACAATGGATGATGCTTACGGTGCCCTTTGTTCTTTATGGTCTGATGCGCTACCAGCAATTGTCCAGCTCTGAGGATGTAATTTCTGGAAATCCCGAAGAAGTTTTGTTGAAAGATCGGCCGATTCAAATAGCGATATTGCTCTGGCTTCTTACTGCGGTTGGTGTCATGTATGGTGGCATCCAGCAAAGTCTGCATTTCATTATACGTGCGATTGATTCTCTGGTCTTGCACTGATGAGTTCTTTCCAGCCGGAAAAAGAGAAAGCTGTTCTTGCCCATGACGAGGCCACTGACCCACTTTCTGGAACTGTAATTGACGGCAAGTTTCGCTTGCTGGAAAAAATCGGCACAGGATCCTTCAGTGTTGTTTATAGAGCCCTGGATCTGGCGCTTGGCAGAGACCTTGCCGTGAAGATTTTGCATGAGCACTTGCTCGAGCAGCAGGAGGCAAGAGAGCGCTTTCTGCAAGAATCGTTGATGGCCGCGTCGCTCGATCATCCCGGTATCGTCAAAGTTTATTCGAGGGGAACGCTTGAGAATGGGCAGCTTTATCTCGTTATGGATTATGTGGATGGTCAGACACTTGCTTCAATTCTTGCCGAGCAGAAAACATTGCAGGCTCAGTTCTTGTTTTCCATTTTTGACCAGATATTGAACGCTCTATCATATGCTCACCAGAAAGGTGTGATTCATAGAGATCTCAAACCAGAAAACATAATGATTAGCAAAGAAGGTCGAGCGAGTATTCTCGATTTTGGCATCGCGAAAAATCTATTTGCTTTGCAAGGGCAAGGGCTCACTGCCACCGGTGTTCAACTTGGAACCAGCAATTATATGAGCCCCGAACAATGCACCGGCATTGCTGCAGATTCCAGGTCTGACCTGTATTCGATTGCTTGTGTAATCTACGAATGTATTACCGGAGCTGCTCCGTTTCTTGGCACATCCGACATGGATGTGATGTACAAGCAAGTTCACAAATCAATCACCAGTTCGCATAAGCTTGATGGCTTGCCGAGTGGGGTCCGTGTATTTCTTTCTCGTGCAATGCAGAAGGATCCGGCTATGCGATTTCAAAGCGCAGACGAGATGATGGCTGCCTTGAAAAGCACGGAGAATGATGGAATGCGCTTGAATGTGTCACCTGAGCGCAAAAAGACTGCGGCGCTTCTTGGGATTTTTCTGGCTGTAAGCGGCGTGGTTTTCATTGTCGCGTTTCAAGCGCGAATAGAAAACAAAAGAGCTAGCCTGGATTTGTCGCCCGGAAAGCAAACACCGCGATCTTTAAGGTCATGGGACGATGTTCGGGCGCTGCTTGAGCAGCGGGGGATAAAGCCGGAAGAGAAAATTGCAAAGGCTCGGGCCTGGTTTAAAGAGCAAAAGCCCAAGACGAAGAAAGAGCAAGAGAACTTTGCTCGAGCTGCTGAAAGGTTTGCCGGCGCGCTGTTTATCAACCATCACAACTCTGAAGCCTATCAGTATATTCAAGTTGCTCTGAACGCATTTGAATTTGGGAACGTAGACAAAGCCAGAATCTGCAACCAGAAGGCTTCAATTGAAGTGTCGCTGGGCAATCTTGAGAAAGCCATCGAAACATCGAAACTTGTGCTGTCCCTGGACCCGGAAAATTATCAGCTGATGCGAACTTCCTGGCGGCGTATTGCCCAGATCAATCAGCGAAATAAGAATTATGCGGAGGCAGAAAAGATTTACAAAAGCCTTTACCATCCAAATACTCCCATAAACAGCGACCACGTGGAGGATGTTTTGTCGCTGGGTCAAGTTTATGTCGATGAAGGAAAATGCGATGATGCGATTAGCTTGCTTACTCCGTATTTGCAATCCATGAAAAATCTTCAGAGCGTTGATAAGTTTTTTCCTAAAAAGAAGGCCGCAGTTGTTGGTACTTTGGCTCATGCTTGTTGGGCGAGTGGAAGACCAGAAATGGGCGAAAAGTTTTCTCAGCAGGCCATACTTTCATGCCAGGAAGATCGTCA
>JBIKOL010000245.1:0-8290 GCA_044358055.1 Obscuribacteraceae bacterium (SeqCode) | reverse complement strand
CCTGCTGCTGGCTCGTTTTTATTTGAATTCGGGGAAAATTCAAAATGCCATCGAATTACAGAAAGCTACTATCCAACAGATACTTCCTTCGGCAGGTTGCGCAAAATTCATCGAGCCACACGCAGGGCTTGCTGAAATGTATTTCGTTAATAAACAGTATGAGCTTGCGCAAGAACAGCTTCTAAACACCATGGATAGCTGGGTACGTCAGGGTGATCATTCCAGTGAATTAGTCGATGATTACTCCGACTTTCAAGTCCACTTGATGCGCCCGATGTTCAACTTCTATTGGGAAAAAGAGGAGTATGCGCAATACGAAGAACTGCTGGCAAAATATCTGAAATTGCTTCCAGGAAAAAGCTTTTTCAAGGCTGGTCTTCTGGAGAATCTGGCACGAGCGTATTGTTTGCAAGGAAAGCACATAGACGAAGCTCTTGCCAGCTTCGATGCAGCGGTCCAAGCTTTGCCTGAGGAGAGCCGGCTCGTTAAGCTGGCAATTCAACTCGAAAAAGCACAGTGGCTATTTTACTTTGCTAAATATAACGAAGCGCAGGCTTTGCTCTTGCCTATTAAAGATGAATTGAATAAATACTTCCCGAACAGCTACACTGAAGCAGCTCAATTAAAAGAAATTGAGGCGAATCTGGCGGCTAAGCGAGGACAGTACAAAGAAGCTATTGCTTCCATGAAATTTGCAATCGTTCTTGCCAGCAAAGCGAAAGTGGCGCCGGCAAATTTATCGAGAATGTGGTGCGAGCTAGGCAGGCTGTACCTCGATACGAAGGACTACAAATTAGCTGCAGCTATATTCCAAAAATCGATCTCAATCGAATTACTACTTCCTGTCGAAAATCTGTCCCTGGCGCTTTATCGATCAAGATATCTGATTAGCATGAGCCGCATGCATCAGCCGTTGAACTCCCAGGAACTTACTAATATGGAAAGCGCAGCAAAAGCCGCTGTACAGCATGCTTCAGAGCGGCATGTCCGTGTGCGCGAGAATGAGCAACGACTGGAATTGCTCACGGATTTGAACGAGCTCAAATCATACCTGGAAGGACAGATATCCAAACCTGCAGCAAAAGAACCCAACAGCCAGGGAACGCTTAAGGAGGAGCACGAGCTGATAGAGCGCTTGATTGAACTTCTCTCTTAGCTATTTCTGTTTTGCAATTATTTTGTCCTGAATTTTTGCATAAACATTTTCGGGAACAATTTTTTTGCTAACTAATTGCCTTTTGTTTTTATAAGGGCGTCCTTTAACTATCGCGTCGGAGTAAGTCGCACCGATGCCGCTTATGGTTTGCAGTTCATCTTTGCTTGCGGAATTGATGTCGATAAGTGCTGATTTGTCCGCTTTTGCATCGGTTTTGGCTTCTGTTTTTGCTTCAGCTTTTGTCTCTGTTTTCGTGGGTTTCGCTTCCGGTTTGGCTTCCGCTTTTGCCGCGCTATTTTGTTTTGCGTCCGCAGTAGCTTTCTTTGCAAAAGCCGGAGCTGTTGAAATGAAGCTGCTGCTTGCAAGTGTAATTAGTGAAATCAAAAGCGCGAAGAATTTCGTTTTCGAATTCATATACTTATCCTTTCTCGATTGAATGCTTTATTGGTAACGCATGTGAATGTTCTGCTTAATTATATAATGAACAGATCCGTATCTTTCAGAAGCGGGCGGGACGCCCGCTTATACTCCGCCCACGTTCGTGGCGGCTTGCATGTGATAACATGCTCTTTGCTAAATGTTGTTCTGCCTCGAGAGGAGTCCCAATTGAGTAGTTCCAACACAAAAATAATTGCCCCCGCGCTGCATGAGCTGCTTAAAGGCTTCATTGATTATGCCGGTCTTTTTCCGCCCGCAAAATTGCCGCTCGAGTCTACAGTGCGCAATTTCGACAGCTATCTCAAGGGTGAGCATGCCTGGATGCTGCGAAATCTTGTGCTCCCGTCGGCTCAGGTTCCAGACATAGCGGAAGCGTTCTCCGGAACTCTCTCGGTAATATCAAACGAGCAGTATGAATGTTCGCGCCGCAATCAAATAGCCACTTATGAAAGTACCCTGCCATTTCATTGCAAGCAAGCTGTATATTGCGAAGTTCCTACAGATAAGCTGGAAATGCTCGATGAACTCAAGAAAAATGGGTGCTTTTCCAAAATTCGCATGGGTGGCTTGAAGCCAGAGGCGATTCCCTCTTCTGCCGACGCTGCTGCGTTCATCAACGCATGTGCGGATCGGCAGCTTGCATTTAAAGCCACAGCAGGTTTGCATCATCCTGTTCGGTCCATGCAAGCTCTAACTTATGAGGCGGATGCGCCCCGAGCAGTTATGCACGGTTTCCTGAATGTGCTTCTGGCGGCATCCTTCGCCTGGCATGGAGAGCGTGATATAGAACCTGTTCTTGCTGAAATGGATCCTCGCGCGTTTAGATTTGACGAGCGTGCTCACTGGAAAGGTCGAGTTTTGAGCACAGAGCAGATTCGCGCAGCTCGAACACTGTTCATTCACTCGGTCGGATCCTGTTCCTTCGAGGAACCCGTCCACGACCTTCAAGCGCTCGGTTTGCTATAACTGTGAGTTCCTCTGGTTCATCGGCATAACTTGCTTGCCCGTGCTGGCTCGTCGAGCGGGCAAGCATGGCGTCGCCCCGGAATCCTTATGGATACAATCCGCGAGCTTTGCGTGCTTCGAACAAGCGTTCAACAGCAATGGAAATTGCCGCAGTGCGAAGGTCTGACTTTTTCTCTTCCGCGCGCTGGAATGTTTTCTGGCAAGCTTTTTCCATCAATGCTTCAAGCCGCTCATAAACTTCCTCTTCGGTCCAGAACAAGTGCATGATGCCCTGAACCCACTCAAAGTACCCTGCAGTAACGCTAGATGCGTTTGCAACAATATCAGGAAAAACGACGACGCCTCGATCTGCAAGTATCTTGTCGGCTCCAAAAGTGACTGGCGCATTGGCACCTTCCACAATCATTTTTGCTTTGATCTTATCGGCGTTCTTTTCCGTAATTACGTAGGGCACCGCGCACGGTGCTAGAATGTCGCACTCCAGTTCGACCAATTCTTCATTGGTGACTTGATGTCCCTCGAAGCCTTTGACCGAGCCATGCTTTTCCATGTGTTCGTGCAGGTTTACAACATCGATGCCCTTCTTGTTGTAAATTCCGCCTGTACTGTCGGATACCCCAACAACGGAGAATCCGGCTTTGTTCAAGCTGTTTGCCACAGCGGAGCCAACCTGACCCATACCCTGAATTACAACGCTGGGTGATTTGAGAACAAGCTTCTGATGTTCAGCAAGTTTGCGGGCGCAGAACGCAACACCATGACCGGCTGCTTCGTTCATTCCCAGGGAGCCGCCTATAGAACGCGGCTTGCCTGTGACTATGGAAGGCACTGAATGACCGACGTTGACACTGTAAGTATCCATCATCCAGGCCATGGTTTGCTGGTTTGTGTTCAAGTCTGGACCAGGAACATCCATGTCAGGACCGATCAATGAAAGAATTTCCGAGGTGTATCGGCGCGTAATGCGCTCGAGTTCGCCCTGGCTCAGTGAGTGCGGGTCTATGCAAACTCCGCCGTGCGCTCCGCCGAAAGGCAAATCCATAATTGCGCATTTCCATGTCATTAGCATCGCCATGGCTGCGACTTCGCCAAGGTTTGTGTTTTTTGAATAACGAATGCCACCCTTACCCGGTCCAAGAGCGATGTCGTGGTGGACGCGATAGCCCACGAAAGTGCGAACCGAGCCATCGTCCATTCGGCAGGGAACCATGACAGTCAAACAGCGCTTCGGGTGCCGCATCGGCTCATAGACTGCTCTGTCTAGCTTCAGGAGTTCTGCGGCTTTATCCAGACGTTTCTGGATCTGCACATACTCATCTGTTTCCCATTCATTTTTTAACGCCGAATAATCGGGCAGCTTGTCAACTGTTTTGCTCATTGCTCTTTTGTCTCAGGGTGCTCCAAAACATATATATTCAAGCAGGTTTCAGCAGATCTTTCAGCTGCTGGAGAGCTTTGTGAGAACTTGCTCATGCATTCGTGTTGTTCTGCTTCTGAGTTCTTCTGCAATTTGAAGTGCCTGAATCCGCGTGCCTCGGGCAAAATCTACGTCGGCAATTCCAGGAAGGTTGATCAGCACGTTATACAATGCGGCGTCGCCGGCGCTTCGTGCGGTGAGTGATGCAACCCCCGCATCGCTCAGAGTATTGGGGTTGCCTTTTTCCGCCACCTGTTCTGCAAATTCAATTGCTTTGAGAGACAATTCAAGTACCCGCAGAGGAACCAGCGTTGCTTCCTTTTGTGCCTGCTCCATTGCTTCAAGCCTCTTTTGCTTGTTTTCCGGCGTATCTTTCGGAAGGCGCGCAGCTTCTCCAATTTTATTGAATGCCGCGGTGTCTTCGTCAATTGCCCGCAAAAAACTGTCTTTCAATTTTTGTGCGCGCGAGGCAATATTATCCATCGTTTCATTTAATGCTTCGAAGCCTTTCTTGCCAAAAGTAAGATTTGCCACCATGGAAGAAAGTGAAGCTGATAGCGCTCCACACAAAGCTGCGACACTCCCTCCTCCAGGCGCCGGAGACTCGCTGGAGAGCTCATCGGCAAATTGTGTCAGTGTCATCTTACGCAGCAATTTGCCTTCGTCTGCAATAGCGTATTCAATGATTTTCTTCTGTGGATCAAACGGGGAAAGTTCTGCAAGCCCAAGGGACATAACCGCACATGCGATCAATTCTGAATCAGGTACACCGGTGCTGCGACCTTGCTTATGCAAATAGTGTCGACCGGCTTGCAGCAATGGTTCCAGTGGCAACATTCCAACAATTTCGCTTCCTGTGACGCGCATTCCCAGCATCTCTGCCTGCCGGCAACATTCATCAAATGCATGCTCGAGAGATGTTTGATGATAATCCACAAGGTTGATTGAGATTTGCGCGCGACCATATTCATCGACGTACCAACCCACGGCTTTGCATGCTTTCAAAAGCCCGGCTTGTTTGACGCTCTGTCCTGATGCATCTTTGATAATGTTGCCATTGCTGTCACGCTGAGCCCGCCCGGCTTCTCTTATTGTCAATGCAATTTCATTGGCAAGTTTTTTCGACTTAGTATTCAGGTTAACGTTGTATGCGATCAAAAACGGTCGTGCACCAATTACGGTGGCACCAGCTTCAGCGTTGAACTTGGCTGGACCAAAGTCAGGCTTGAAACCATTCGACATTCGACGAGCAAGATCTTCATATTCGCCCTGGCGCAGATCCGCTAGATTGCGCCGTTCTGGGCTAGAGGCCGCTTCGGCATAAAGATAGACTGGAATGCCCAGCTCATCACCAACGCGCTTGCCGAGTTTGCGGGCCAGCTCGGCGCAATCTTCCATTGTCAATCCGGAAATTGGAATGAACGGGCATACATCTGTGGCGCCGATGCGAGGATGCTCGCCCTTATGTGTTTTCATGTCGATGAGCTGAGCTGCTCTGGCGATAGCTTGAAAAGCGGCTTCGCTTACAGCTTCCGGCTCGCCGACCATGGTTACGACTGTGCGATTGGTTGATTTTCCCGGGTCGACATCAAGCAGGCGCACCCCCTCGACTGCTGTGATTGCATCGGCTATTGCATTAATTACTTTCTGATTTCGACCATCACTAAAATTGGGGACACACTCAACAAGTCGCATTTGGCTCTCCATCGATTAAACCGCTGACAAATATTAGCACCTTGAAAATATCCTTATCGTCTCAGCCTGTTTCGCAGCGCAGGATAATCATGTTTAATTGAGTGGTTATTCGGTTGTGACTAAAAGGAACGAATTGATGTGGGGATTTCCAAGCGCAGAAATCAGAATCGAAGAAGGTGAAAGCGCTGACCTGGCTCCCTGCAGCGATTGCGGCAAACGCAATATTGCCGGGTGGGGCTTCGTCTCGAGAAAAGGCATGCCGAGCGGGGCGTATTATGCCAATTGGTCCGAGGGTCATCCGGACCGTGGTGTACAGATTTTGCTTGGTCTCGGCAATTTTGTTGACGGTTCCTCAAGCAGCGAGCGCAGCATGATTGCTGTCGATTGCCGCATGGGCAACGATCGCCCTCAATACATGGTGCTCGATGCTTCGAAGATTCAGCTTGATGAAGAGGCGAGTCTCGGCAAGGGTCTAACGCGCGAAGAATTCTTGAATCATCCGTTGAAAAATGAGGTCTTCAAAGTACTCGATCAGATTACAGCAGACGACAAGCGCATAAAGACAGCTTTGACCAACGGGCAAAAGTGAGAAAAAATTGTGACAAAAAAATTGAACAGTACAGCAATTCACTTTTTTCGTTTACGCGATTTCAAATAGTCTGGCTAATCAGAAATTGCTGTTTTCCAATCAGCCATACTAATTGAAATTGCAATTCGGCGGATTTCGACAAGTAGTCCTGTTCGCTTGGCTTCCCAATGGCTTTGTGGCTGGTCAGGGGCGCCTCACGGGCGCCTTTGAACCTACGCTATTGAACGGGCGCCCGTGAGGCGCCCCTACGCACGGTCCCCCTACGCACGATCCCCCTACGCACGATCCCCCTGCGCACGATCCCCTGCGCACGATACCGGAGCTTTGCGGTTTGAAGGCTCAGTGATTCTACTTTTTGCCTTGATTTTTTTTCGGGACCTTGAGCTTCACAGGCTGAGAAAGGTCCACTGTTTGTCTTAGTGCTTCAAGTTCATCGTCGATGCTTTGCTTTGCTTCGATTTGCTGTGGAGAGCCGGTTGCACTGAGCTTTATTCCCTTTGCCTTTTCTCTTTTTGTGTCTAGCTGGTCAGCTTTGAAAGTAAGCCACATCGTAAAACTGATTGCAAACACGGAAAACGCCGCCCAGCTTAGCCCCCAGACGGGCGCCGGCAAGAAGAAGTGATTTGCCATATTTGTCGCATCAGACCAGGTGCCCGGGAAAAAGCCGAAGGATTGCAGCAAAAGTACCCAAACCCCTTGCAGGGAAGTCAGGCAGGACTGAACCGCAAGAAACATCAGAAGCATTCTTGCCTTATGGTTTGACAGCTTTTTGCCCGACCAGAATAGCGCTGCAGAAATTGCCAGTCCCCAGGCCAGGCTGGCAATAGCTTGAAAAGGAGTGCTTATAAGCCCTCCCAACATGAAATACAGGCAAGACAACCCAATTAAGACGCCCATTCCCATTAAGACCCAGCGGGCGGTTTTCGGAAATCGAGAAAGCGCGATTAAAAAACATCCCCAGAGCGTTTCTCCGATGTATCCTGCTTGCGAGTATATAAAAGGAATGCCACCCTGGGTGAAAGTGAGCCCGCCGTGTCCGTTTCCATCTTCGACGATGGTCAATGCTGTTACCGAACCGCCCGTCATGACGCAAGCGATGGCGTGGCTCATTTCATGCAACATGGTCTCAAACTGCGTAAATGGCGTGAACAGAAACGAGACAAAAGGCACTTCTCTCAATAAAAGCGAGATGATAACCAGCCCAATAATGAGCCAGAACGTTTTAACGCTGGCTCCGGCGCTGGATCCGGCATCTGAGCTGCTACTCGTTGTGCTTAATTGCTTATCCACAGGAGATTTGGTCATGACTAGCTAGTTAAAACAAACATATCAACTTTAATCTATCTCGACCAGTGAATTTTTGAGATGCGATAATGTTTGCGCCAAGCATGAGGTCGATTTCTTGGAAAAAGAGAAAGAAGAACACGTTGAATTTCAGCGTTCATATTTTGATCAGAATGTGGATTTTTTCAAGAATCCAATTCCTGCTGATGTGATTGAGCGAAGTCGCGAAATTGTTGCTGCAATTCTGAAAGACAAAAATGTGCGAATTCTTGATGTCGGTTGCGGCATTGGTGCATTTCTCAAGTTATATCTTGAAGCCGGAGTGCCGCCGGAAAAAATTGTCGGCTGCGATCTGAGCGCTGAAATGCTGAAAGAGGCAGAGAAAAGGTTTTCTTCAATCACGTTCTGGCTGGGTGATGTTTTGAACTTTCCAGATGAGTTCGGCAAATTTGATCTAGTTGTTTTCAATGCGTGTTTCGGAAATATATTCGATCAACTGTCGGTGCTACGAAAATGCCGGCAACTGTTGAATGCACATGGTCGCATCGCAATCAGCCATCCGATGGGAAACCGTTTCGTTGAAGAGCTGCGGCGCATGGAACCGAAGCTTGTAGTCAGATTACTTCCAGATCAGCACGTGCTTAAAGAATGGTGTGCCCAGTTAGAAATGGAAGTGTCAATTTACCGGGACGAAGACTCGCTTTATATCGCCATGCTTCAGCGCACTGCATAAGGAGTCTGCCGG
>JBIKOL010000228.1:0-10126 GCA_044358055.1 Obscuribacteraceae bacterium (SeqCode) | reverse complement strand
GAATCAGTTCATTCAAAAGTCAATCTATATGAAAAAGAGCATGGACGGCCGCTAATTGAGATGCGTCAATCAGAAAAGTCGGATAGCTTCCTCGGCGCGCACGAAGCCTATACTACCCTGATTCTGCCGGGGCAAGATGATTCCTTTTCTACAATCAAATTGTCGTGTCCGTCCAGGTGAAAATTAGACACTGCATATAATTATTGTTAAGTCACTTAAGTTTATTTCCGCTTGCAAGATTCATACAGATTGTTACCATCGTAACTGCCTACCATCCTCTGAGGATAAGCAATGAACGCAGGCGACACCGCATGGGTACTGGTTTCTTCCTCACTTGTCATGCTCATGACACCGGCAGTGGGTCTGTTCTATGGTGGCATGGGCGAGCAAAAAAACTTGCTTTCAACAATAATGCTCAGCTTTGCTACTCTTGCGGTGGTCACGTTACAGTGGATTCTTATCGGGTATAGCCTTGCGTTTGGTCCGGATATTAATCACATCACCGGCTCACTTGATTGGTTTGCTTTAAAGCATCTCTCCTCAGATGCACAGACTTACGCGCCTAATATCCCAGAGCTCGCTTACATGCTTTTTCAAATGAAGTTTGCGATCATAGCTCCGGCGCTAATTGCGGGAGCTTTCGTAGATCGCGTTCGCTTCCCAACTTTCATTGTCTTTACTTTGCTCTGGACCACGTTTGTATATGATCCGGTAGCCCACTGGGTCTGGGGAAATGGCGGTTGGCTGCGCAATTTGGGAGCGCTCGATTTTGCGGGCGGAACAGTCGTGCACATTACCGCCGGCGTAGCGGCATTGGCAACAAGCATATGTCTCAGACGCAGAGCACGAGCTCATGATGGGCGATTCAAACCCGTAAGCGTGCCGTTAAGTTTGGTGGGCGCAGTGCTGCTCTGGTTTGGCTGGTTCGGTTTTAACGGAGGAAGCGCCCTTGCTGCAAATCAAATCGCAGCACAGGCGTTGGTAACAACAAATGTTGCGGCTGCAGCTGCTGCATTGACCTGGATGTTGATTGGGTATTTCGAGAGAAAAGCTTCGTCTGCAGTTGGCGCCGCAAACGGAGCTGTTGTCGGACTGGTGGCAATTACTCCAGCCTGCGGTTATGTGGATATTCTCTCGGCAATTTTAATCGGGGCCGTGGGAGTATTTATAGCAAACTGGTCGATCAAGCTTTCAGAGAAGTTCAAAATTCAGGACGCATTAGATGTAGGTGCGTGCCACGGCATGGCTGGAACCTGGGGTGCGATAGCGACTGGAATATTTGCAAGCAAAGCAATTAACCCTCAAGGCGCCGACGGGCTTTTGTTCGGCGGTATGGCTTTGTTCAAGTCGCAATGCCTCTCGGTAGCGGTTGCGTGGTTCTGGACTTTCGTTAGCACCTATATACTCGTAAAAGCAATTGATAAAGTTCTCCATTTCACAGTTACAGAAAACGAGCAAGAAGCTGGCCTTGATCGCTTCCACTATGGCAAGGTCAGTATTGTTGTTCCGGCTGAGAAACCTGCAGAAATTATTGACTAGTTTGGTTTTGAATCTTAGACGCTTGCGCTCAGTGAGCATTTTTCCCAATCAAATTTTATAACTCCTGAATAAATGAGGTGGGTAGCACCACACAACCGTCCTCAGTGATAATTTGCCGCCATGCGGGAACAGTAATTTTAGAGATCTGTAATAGCAAAGAAAGGTGCAGGGTTAGGAGATGACACACGTTACAGCAGTAGTGTTGGCGCTTGTGTATTTCGTGCTTACGCTTGCTATTTCCATTTCATCAGTTTGGATATTTTGTGATGCAAGGATCAGGCGTTTGGGAGGCTCGTTTAAGTGGGCTGCATACCAATGTTTTTGTCCATGGGAAGGGCTACCCCGTTATCTCAAAAGCAGAAATTCTCATTTACTTGCGCGCGATAAAGACTGGTCCTCAACATCGGCTTCGGAGAACGCTATCAGGCAGAAGGTATTTACAGTAGTTGCTTTAAGCTTCATTTTGGAATTCGGTGGTGGCTTAGGTGGATTTGGCGGCATCGTAGCTTTGTTCGTCTGGGCTGTTTCGATGACCACATCAGGGCAATTTTTGTTGGTTCTGCTCTCTTTAGTACTGCTCTGCAATCTTATTTGCTTTGGCTGCTTGGTAGGAGTGTGGGCTACAGGGGTGGTGGATTTCTTTTTAGTTTCTCCGTTTCAGCCAAAAGATGCCAAAATAGGCGAAAAAGATAAGCCTCCAGAGCCTTGCCTCGAAAAACAAGACAGCGACGGCTCCGACTAACAACTACTTTCTCACAGTGTAAAAGGCATGAAATCCCGGACTAGATTCGCTTGATGATTTCTTTGATTTGTTGCTTGTGTATTTGCAGGTGTGGAGAGACAAAAATTATCCATTCCCGGGCTGTGAGCGGGCCGAACCATGGGTGCTCATATTTTTCCGAACAACCGTCTGTTTTGCAATTCGAAAGAACGCTTACAAAACTGTCGGATGAACTTTTGAATCTGGAAACGATAGTTTCTGATCGCACGTTTGGTTCAGGCTTAACGGCCGCAGTGGAAGCCTTTCTCTCTGGCTTTTTTCCCGCGCAAAGACTGAGGACTGCTGTGCGAATACCTTCATTCACTATAATCAGATGTTCCAACGTCATCGCAACTGACCAGTACCGTGAGCTGTCTTCGAGACCGCGCAAGCGAGGAATCAAGCGCCTCTCCGCCAATTGCTCTGGGCTAAGTTTTTCCGCGAGTGTAATAATTTCTCTGCTGTCATTTTCTATATCTGTTACCGCCTGCTCCACTGAAGTGCCAAGAATGCGCAGTGGCATAAGTATGTATTTGGCGACCGCTAATTCAAGAAATGGAATACCTGCCCCCGGTTTATCGAGTTTGGGTTCCACACCTTCGTGTTTGCTTACTGACTGAACTTGCTGTTCGCTCATGCTGTTTTCTCCAGAGTCTTTATGTATCCCATCACGTAAAAATTCTCGGCGGGACTGAAATCTATTTCGGGGTAGCGTTTGTAGCCTCGGCGTTCGTACATAGATTTTGCTGTGACCATAAGCGATGTAGTATGCAACGTAATTGCCGAGAAACCTTCTTTTCGCGCCCGCTCCTCGCACTCATTAATGAGCTGCGCTGCGATGCCTCTGTTGCGAGCAGAGGGGGCTATGGCGAGCAAGCGCATCTCCGGAAAGGGATTGCGCACCACTCTATCGCCCATTTCTTTTTCGTATGGAGGGCAATACACTACCGCTCCCAGAGCGTCACCTGGAGCTTTTTGCTCCGTGTCGGTTACCAGAATGCGTGTGAGTTGCGCATTCGCAAGTGCCGCTTTAATTGAAGCTACGTACTCTGCCCAGAATTTCGCACCCATTTTTGTAGCGTATTCTTCGTAGGCTGCGAGTGTGACGTCAACAATAGGCTGCAGGTCGGACTCGCTGGCAACTTTAATCTGAAGCATAAATGCTTATCCTCTTTGGGCTTTAGGTACTTGCGTTTTGCAAGTGATTTAATCATAGCTCGGGTGCTTGCAAATTGCAAGTGCCTGCTAAAATAAGAAATATGCGACCTCTTACTTCCACTAACCAGCGATCTGAATGCGTCATCAGCAATGTCCTCGACATTTTTGGTGATAAGTGGACGTTTTTGATAATTCGCGATCTATTCCTTTTCAATAAACATGAGTTTAAGGAATTTCTCAGCAGCCCGGAATCAATAGCTACGACAACGCTTACTGATCGCTTGAAGCGCTTGTTGGCTGAAGGAATTATTGCCGAGCAAATTCACCCGGAAAATGCATCGCGCAAACTTTATTACTTGACTCAGAAAGGAAAAGATTTGCTGCCGATTATGGTTGAGATGGCTCGTTGGGGGAGTAAACATATGCCTGAGTTGAACTCGATGCAAGAGCTGTATGCGGCTCTAGCTGCTGATCCTGAAGCGCTGAGGCGGGATGTTCTGGGCAATATTGAAAACTGGGAAAAGACTTTTTTGAGCAAGTCATAGGTTCACTGAGCCGCTATGCAAGGGCGACGCATGGCATCGCCCCTACACATAAATGTAGGAGCAAATCATGATGGTTTCGCTCGGAGCTGGATCAAGCTTGTCGGAGTCAAAGCCGGCAGGCTGCCGGCGCTCCCGGGGATCGATATATGCAGCATTAATTCGTTGGCTCAGCATCGCCGTCTTCATCGAGAAAATTCAGCGATTCACCATACACTATTGAATAGGCTTCATCTATGTCCTTAGCGCGTTTTTGAATTGTTACCCAGTCCTCAGCAAGAGCCGCTTGTTCTATTTCTCTGCTCAATTTTGCCAGTTCGTTTGCACGCAAAGTGCTGTACGAACCGACCAGTTTGTGAGCAAGCATGTTCAATGCTTTTGCATCGTGCTGGTGAATTGCCGCACGTAGCTTGCTCATGGAGATCGCGCTATCTGGAAGAAAGACCTCAAGTATCTTCTTTACTTTGTCTCGCCCAAACATAGCAGCAAGCCCAGCTATATCTATTGAAGGGCGCTGTTTTTTGCTCAAGGTTTCTGCGCCTTTTGTAGAGTTGTCTTGTTCTGTGCTTGCAGCGACTGCATTGGCGCCTGAACTTATATTGGCGCACACTGCGTCATCCTTTTGTAGCCATTTTCCGAGCACCTGGCGTAACGAGTCTAGTTCTACCGGCTTGCTTACGTAATCATCCATGCCGGCCGCAAGGCAAGAATCGCGGTCGCCCTCCATTGCGCCAGCAGTCATGGCGATAATCGGAATGTGTTTGCCCGACACTTTTTCAAGTTCGCGTATAGCACGAGCGCTCTGGAACCCATCCATTTCTGGCATCTGGCAATCCATTAATATTGCCAGAAATGGCTCCGACTCCAGTGCGCTCAATACTTCTTTGCCATTACTCACCATGCGTGCTGACAAACCTAATTCGCTAAGCTGTGCTTCCGCCACCAGCTGATTCGCCGGGTTGTCTTCTGCGACGAGAACTCTGCCGTGGCGAAATTGCAGCGATTCTCTTTTCTCGTTCTGCAAGCCCAGAACAAAGTTAGTAGATAACTCTTCGAAGCCTGGAATTTTAAGTGCTGTAGATAAGCAGGCCAGTAAATCGATTTGTCTGATTGGTTTTCTCAAGTAACTTGCAAATTGCCCTGCCGGCGAAACTTCGCTCTGAAATTCAAATCCGTCAACCATTGCCAGGATGGGAATCTTCGAACTTGAATCATTCGCAGCAAGCCGCTCGCGAAGTCTCTTGTGCTCATGACTGGCAGAAGATGCATCGACGATCAATGCATCGAAATAATCATGGGCTGAATATGTTTTTTCAATTTGTTCGATGGCGTGTTCGTCATTAGAAGCGCATTGTACTTGCATATCCCAAGCCTTAAGGTACATCGAAAGAATTTCACTATTTATGTTGCATCGACTGACTACAAGGATCTTCTTTCCGCTCATATGATGAGTGGGTAATTCCGTCTTAAAGCAATCGTCTTTTGCAAGTCTAAACGGTAAGGTGAACCAGAAGGTCGAGCCGCTGTCCTTCTTGCTGTTGACGCCTATCTCACCGCCCATAAGTTCGACCAGTCGTTTGCATATACTGAGCCCGAGACCGGTGCCTCCAAACTTTCTTGTAGTGGAACCATCCGCCTGCACGAAAGGGCGAAATAGTTTTGCCATTTCTTCTTCGCTCAAACCAACGCCTTGATCGCGCACTTCAAACCGAGCCAGAACTGCGTTGTCATCCATTCTTTCCTGCAAGCTGACATGCACGAATACAGAGCCTCTATTCGAGAATTTGATTGCGTTCCCTAGCAAGTTGAGAAGAATTTGACGCAGCCGTGCCGGATCTCCACAAACACCTTGGGGTAGGGCTGGGTCTACAAAAGTGTGAAGTGAAACGTGTTTTGAGTGGCTCTGCGTTAGCAACAACTGTGCTGTTGATTCAACCAGATGCGTGAGTTGAAAATCTATATATTCGATAGAAAGTTTTCCTGCTTCAATCTTGGAAAAATCGAGGATATCTCCAATAAGCGCAAGAAGACCGTGCCCAGCATCTTTTATGTAAGAGAGGTATTCCGTTTCACGCTTAGGTTCAACGCCTCGCTGAAGTATATCTGTGAATCCAATAATTGCATTTAACGGTGTGCGAATCTCGTGGCTCATATTCGCAAGAAACTCACTCTTGGTTCGAGTTGCTTCGAGAACCTCTTCATTCATGTGTGCCAGCTCTTCGCTTTTCTTCTCGAGCTCGCCTAAAACGACCTCCAGTTCTTTGTTGCGGTGTTCAAGTTCTTGCGACCTTTGTAGAAGATCTATTTCGAGTTTTTTACGGCGGTCTACCTCGAGCTGTTGTCCGAGGGCCGCGCCCAACAAGGTCGCCATTAACTGAAGTGTCGCCACATCGTCGCTCGAGAATGCCGAAGGAGTGCTGGACAATACTTTAAGGACTCCCACGGACTCCGCATCGCGAAAGAGTGGAACCACCACCATGGATGCCGCGCCCACCCTTTTGCAGGCTTCTGCATCAACTCGAGAATCCTCGCTTGTGTCCGTCGAAATCTTGATTTCTCTGTCCTGCACGCAGAGCCCCGAAAGGCTGCCCTGTCTTTTTAACTTCAGATTTAAGTATGGAGCGACACTACCGCTGGCTGCTCTGTAAACCATGTACTCGTCTTCAACCAGTTCAATTACAGCGCCAGTTGCCGGCGTTAGCACAAGCATGCGTTCAACAAGCGTGTTCATGAACGAGTCGAGATCAAAACCTGCTTGAGCAAGCGAGGATTGCGTATCGATGATCCGCTGCAGGTGCTCATTTAATTTTGAGGTATCCATTAACCGCTCAGGCGCCAGAAGTCTGTCTGCATTTTCATTGTATCCCCGTGCAGTCTATAGTTCAAAAGTTTTGGATGTCTCTTAAAGGCCACGAAACGCCTGGATGTCAACCGGCGCGCTAGCTTGAGAAAACATGAGAATTGATCAGCTTTGCAATTGATATGTGGTACATATAGCAGCCAACGAATTATCCCTGCACTCCAACGACTTCATCCTTTCAGGAGATTGACATGTTGCAGACCAAAATTTCATATACACCGTACAAAGAGCACGACTTCAGCCACCTGAAGAACTTGACTGGCATTTCGGATAAAACTCTGGAAGTCCACCTCGGTCTTTATGCCGGCTATGTCAAAAATACAAACATTCTCAACGAGAAAATTATTGAACTGACAGAGCAAGGAAAGTCCGGCACCCCGGAATATTCCGAACTCAAGCGCCGCTTTGGTTTCGAGTATAACGGCATGAGATTGCACGAATACTACTTCGGCAACCTTAAGTCCGGCGGCTCTGGCGACCTCAAGGAAGGCAGCGAGCTGGGCAAGAAATTGTCCGAAGTTTACAGCTCACTTGAAGTTTGGAAAAACGACTTCACCAAAGTCGGTTCTATGCGCGGAGTAGGCTGGGCGGTTCTCTTCCAGGATCCGTTCACAAAGACCCTGTCCAACCACTGGATCACACTGCACGAAGAAGGCAATGTCGCCGGCTTCGTTCCAGTCCTGGTTATGGACGTATGGGAGCACGCATTCCTTCTCGACTACAAGCCAGCTGAAAGACCGAAATACATCGAGTCCTTCCTGTCCAACGTCGATTGGGAAGCTGTCGAAAAGCGCTTGCTCAAGTAATTGAAAAGCTTGTTCTTATGAAAAGCGGGCTGCCAGTTCTGGTAGCCCGCTTCTTTATTTTCTTTCTTGGCACCATCAGCGGTGGCGTGCCTGTCGGGCTGCTTACGGCTGTGGGCTCTTTTATTTTGTTCGATCAGATGAACATGCTTATATTTATCATCTCTGACGTGTAGAAATCCGGTCTGATTTGTGAAAATTGCCTGACTGCCTTGTAGCTTTCCATTATTTCACACCATAATTTCATGTCCGAAAACGGCTAGTATCTGAATCTGACTGCGCTATGATTGAGTCATGATGCTTAACCCAGACACCTGCTATCAGGCGCTTCTCACGCGCGACCGCCGCTTTGACGGGCTATTTTTCATAGCCGTCAAGACTACGAAAATATACTGCCGACCTGTTTGCACCGTAAAGCCGCCTCAACAGAAAAATGTCAACTTCTACGAAACAGCTGCCGCCTGCGAAGGAGAAGGCTATCGCCCCTGTCTTAAATGCCGTCCGGAACTTGCCCCCGGCAATGCACCGATAGATGCAGGCAAGCGTTTGATCGCGCAGGCGATCAGTTTGATTCAGGAAAACTATTATGCAGCAGATTCGATTGAAGAGTTATCCGAAGAGCTTGGTGTCAGCAGCCGGCATTTGCGTCGTGTGTTTGAAATACATGTGGGAGTCTCACCGATTCAATTTATTCAAACTCAGCGCCTGCTAATGGCAAAACGGCTCTTGACCGATACGAAAATGGCTATATCGGATCTCGCGCTGGCGAGTGGTTTCTCCAGTATCCGGCGCTTCAATCATCTTTTTCTTGAACGCTACCGTTTGAGCCCAACGGAACTTCGCAAATCCAGCGAATCGAAAATTAAGTCCGAAGATAAGCTCGTCTGTCAGTTGCCGTTTGTTCCACCATATAATTGGAATGCCATTCTTTCCTATTTAAAAGGACGATCTTGCGCCGGTGTTGAGCATGTCAGCGATAGCTCTTACATGCGGACTGTTGCGGTCGATTCGCATCTTGGTTATTTATCTGTGGAGCTCGATGAGGCGAAATCGTCTTTAATTGCAAGCTTATCCTTATCGCTGGCGCCGAAGATTTTGCCGATAATCGCCAGACTGCGAAGGGTATTTGATCTTGATGCCAGAACACAAATAATAGAAGAGCATCTTGGTTCTCTTGCTGAAGGACATTGCGGGTTGAGGATTGCCGGAGCATTCGACCCGTTTGAAATTTCCATTCGGGCGATACTCGGACAGCAGGTAAGTGTGAAAGCTGCATCCAGTCTCTTCACTCGCTTAGCAAGCAGGTTCGGCCAGAGAATCCAAACGCCTTTTGAGGAACTCAATTTGCTTTTCCCGGATGCAAAAACTCTTGCAAAAGCACAAATAGAAGACCTGAGTGCGTTGGGGATAATGCCGGCTCGGGCAAAGACAATTACTGCATTTGCAAGCGCTTATGCTAGAGGCGAGCTGAAGTTGTTGGCCGGAGCAGACTATGAAAAGACGGTCTTACAGCTCACTTCGATGAACGGAATTGGCGAATGGACTGCGGATTATATTGCTATGCGTTGCCTTGCTTATCCCGATGCCTTTCCTCACAACGATCTTGGAATCAAAAAATTCTTGAATGCTGAGAAAAAGGGCGAGATGCTCGCTCTTGCTGAGAAATACCGTCCGTGGCGTTCTTATGCAGCGATGCATATGTGGAAGTCTTTAGAAAACGCATGCGAGCCGACAATAAAAAATCATCAAAGTAAAGGAGTTAAGAATGCACGTAGCCAGAAAAAATATGAAAAGCAAAGTCGGTGAGCTGTGTCTGTATGCCAGCGATAAAGGCCTTGCCGCAATTGCCTGGGAGAACCAGGAGCTGAGCGGTTTTTCAAGCTCCGATATCAGGCTCGATGACGGGCATCCGATCTTGCTTATGGCCGAGCGCCAGTTAGAAGAATATTTTACCGGCAGCCGAAAAGGTTTCGAAATCCCACTCGATTTTTGTATTGGCACAAGTTTTCAAAAGAGCGTTTGGAATGCACTACTCAGCATTCCTTATGGTGAAACTCGCAGCTATGCGCAGATCGCAATCCAAATCGGAAATGAGCGCGCAGTCAGAGCAGTAGGCGCCGCCAATGGCAAGAACCCAATTCCGATCATCGTGCCCTGCCACAGAGTCATCGGCTCATCTGGAACGCTGGTGGGTTTCGCCGGAGGATTGGAAAATAAGAGAATCTTGCTTGATCACGAGTTCAGCCATGCACTAATGAATCGTGAGCTTGCCTGCGTATAACCGAAATCATTCAGTAAAAACAAAGTAGTAAGTGAATCAGCCCAAGATCAGATCCCGGGAGCGCCGGCTGCCAGCCCAATACCGTTAAGTTAAGGTTGTCAGCGTCAAGTCGACAATCCTGGAAATCCTTACTAGATGAGGGATTTACTATTTTGGTTTAAAAGAGGAAGAGCAAATGCCGCT
>JBIKOL010000167.1:0-18977 GCA_044358055.1 Obscuribacteraceae bacterium (SeqCode) | reverse complement strand
CGTCTGGCAGTGTGATTCCGATTCTCGCGACCATTCCATTGGTGACAAAGCACATTTGTGCCAGATCCCGTTTAGGAGAATGCAGTTTTTTCGCGATTCGGGCCAACCGGCAAGCTTAAGACTCCATCATTACTCAGCAATTCAGTGCTGGGTTCATTTACGTTCGGAAAATTACTCCGTCGCTTACCATTGACAGCTCGAAACCCGCATTTCCATTAAACGAAAGTTCCTTAGGAGCCGGCGCTCCCGGGTTTAGCTTTTGCCGGCACTCTATAAAGATCCGGCACGCTATAACGATCTAACAGATTTAGAACTTAGACTCTAACCACGCATGCTTACGCCGCGACCGCCTGCGTAAGTTGAACTTCCAACGACGTGACGAATTTTCTTGGCCGGAACGCCGACTTCTATGCCGTCTTCAGCTTCTTCATCGGCTTCCTTTTGATGAACACCGTTATAAGTGCCCCAATGCCTGCCGGTAAATTTTTTCTTGCGACCGCCCATTTCGGGTGCCAGATGGTCCGGGAAAGCGATAAGCAATGTCACCCAGAGTGCAACAGCAATTCCGATGAAATAACATAGGGCTTCGGGCATCAGTTCACCTTTTAGCTTGGTAGTCAAGCAAACAGTTTAACCAGACCCGGAGCCATAGTGAAGGGTGGAAATACGATTATTCCTTAATCTTGAGGCGATGAACCTGGAAAGCCACGCTTTCAAAAGTTCATCGCCTCAATAAGAAAATTACTGGAATTTTCGTTTGGTAAATCAACGCCTCATCATCAGCGCCAGATCTTTGTACATTTCTGCGATTTGTTTGGCCACCATTTGAGCAGAGGGACGTTCGCCTGTATATCTAGCGAATTCCTCGGCTTTGCGTTCAAAGATACCGGCTAACCTGTCTTCGAAATTCTTGACATGTTGATTCATAAAGGAAGACCTTCTAGCGTGCAAATAGCGCACGAATACTGGGGGGAGAGGAGTTTGTTTAGCAATGAATTAATTTTGTCTCAAAGACTTGTCAAGCTCAATACCCTGAAGCAAAGAATCTTGCATTTATTTGAAAATTTTATTTTTGCCTCCATATGTGATATCACCCGAACGAGTCGAATAAGGATCAGACCGGGAGCAGGGCCAGACAAAGCCCGGTAAATTACAGTCAGATCAGGCACAGGCATATGTCACCAGTTCGCGGTAAAATTGAAGATCATAACCAGTGACAGCTGCATGGTCTCAGAGCGCATACCTCTTCAACCTACGCTGCGCCGCCTTCTGGACCTCGAGGCCCTTTCGGAAGCGCATATAGTTTCCGGCAAGGAGTTCCTTGACCGGCAAATATCGCAAATCGTCACTACTTTGTACGGCGGTCAAAAACAGGGCACCCTTGGTTTGATGAAGGTTGACTCCCTGGCTGCCGTCGACGGCGAGTCTCTCAAAGGTATGTCCGGTCTTATCGTAATTAAGCCGGTGAGCAGCCTGCGAACTACGGTAAGCAAAGGAACCACACCGCTCAAGAGTCAGGTTTTGCCGGAAATTCAGTTTGAGCTCGACCAGCTGATCAAGCAATGTGTGGACGCTTCAACGCCACTTGTGGTTGTGCCCTACCTGGAAGACAGCCGAGAGCTCATTGAAGAAGTGAGGGCTTCCTATCTGGTCGAAGTGAAAAAAGCAGCAGCGCGCTTGCATGCTTATTTTGTGAGATTGGTTATAGAGAATGGCTTAGCGGGTTTTGTTGAACAATTGGCCGAAGAACTGGCTCGTCCCTGCGCAGTCGAAACCACAGATTTTAAACTTGTCGCGGCGCACAATATGGGACCCACTCCAAGCAACCAGCAGAAAACCCTGACCGAAGAATTGGGCGAAGTGCTAAACCGTGAGTTGCGCTCGCTTGAAGATCCGCATTCACTTGTTGATGCGGTGCGCATTGGACGACGTCTTGTGGCGCCTATTATCCTGGAAGGCGCTGTGGTCGGTTATTTTTCAATGATGCTTCGCCCTTCCGATGATGAAGAACTCATGGCTGAGTATTTGCGCCCGGCGGTTCTTGCCGCCCTGGTGGAGTTCGGAAACCGCCGACGCGAATTTGCCACCAGCACTGTTACTCACAAGAGTCTTTTGAAAGATCTGCTGCAGGGACACAACCTGGCTGGAAGTGACCAGGAAAGACTTGAGCAATATTTTGGGCTTGATATATGCGACGGCTCACTTGTTTTTGCCGTTCGTTTTTCGCCGGAGCATCCCTCGGCCGAATTTGCCTGGAATGAAGAAAGGCAGGCGATGGTGGAAATGGAAGGTGCCTTCGTATTTGTTGTGCCGGTGCAGAACACTCAGGAGTTGCAGTGGAAAGACTACGCCGAGAAACTGCGCGAATCGTTGCGCAAGAAAGTCGGCGACAAATTGAAAATACAGATAGGCGCAAGTAGAACCGTGCCGACATTGCTTGATCTTCCAGATGGCTATCGAGAGGCAAGACAGGCTCTGGTAACAGGTTCGATGATTCATGCTGAAGAGGACTTCATCACCGGATATGGTGACCTGGGCGTAAAGAGAATTCTCTATCTGATGTTCGACCATCCGGAATTAGATCGCTTCTACGAGGAGCATCTTGCACCACTGGAATCTTATGACACTGAATGGGAAACCGAACTTGTTGAGACCTTGCGTGTTTATCTTGCCCAGGGATATAACCTCAACTCTGCCGCCAAGGAACTCTTCGTGCACAGACACACCATGCGTTACAGGCTTGAGCAGATTGCAGAATTGTTGAAAGTTGATATTGATTCTCCAGAAGTCTTGCTAAACTTGCAAATCGCTTTCCAAATTCGGGAGATGAAAGGGAAACAGGAATCATGAGCCCTGCCATTGTCGAAATCAAGAATGTCAGTAAATCCTTTGCTGGCACAAAGGCTGTCGAGAACGTAAATTTCGACATCGAACAAGGTGAGTTCTTCAGCCTACTCGGTCCCTCAGGCTGTGGGAAAACCACACTGCTGAGAATGATCGCCGGGTTCGAATTTCCAGACGAAGGCGGGCAAATCATCATTGCTGGGCAAGACGTCAGCCGGGTTCCACCGCACAAGCGCCCTGTAAATATGGTCTTTCAAAGCTATGCCCTCTTCCCGCATCTGAGCATTTTCGACAATATTGCCTTCGGGTTGAGAATGTCGCGCGCTTGTCCTGAGAATGAGATAGCTTCACGAGTGGAAGAGGCACTAAATCTGGTGCGCCTGCCGCACATTACACATCGCTTTCCCAGGCAACTTTCTGGCGGGCAACAGCAGCGCGTAGCCTTTGCCAGAGCCATCGTAAACAGGCCGAAGGTGCTTTTGCTTGACGAACCGCTTTCAGCACTTGACCCAAAGATTCGCGTAGAAATGCAAGCAGAACTGGCTCGTTTCAAGAAGGAACTGAATATCACTTTTGTCATGGTCACACACGACCAGAGCGAAGCTTTTGCTCTTTCAGATCGCATTGCAGTGCTGTCTCAGGGACATCTCGAGCAACTGGCAGGTCCAGAAGAGCTTTTCGAAAAGCCCAACACCGCCTTTGTGGCAGACTTTATCGGGCAAACGAATTTGATTGCAGGCGAAGTTCTGGAAACAAACAAGAATTACTGCAAGGTTGCAACACAGCCAGGACTGACAATCTGGACTGATGCTGGTGAGAGAAACTCTGACCTGCATCCTGGTCGCAAGGTTACCGTCTGGATGCGCAGCAGCTCATTTTCACTTGCCGATGCACCGCTCGATAATCATAGTGACGAACATCTCAATGTGTTCAAAGTTGAAATCGTGCACCGCAGCTTTCAAGGCGGTTCTTGTGATTATCACTTGAAGCTGGCAGATGATGTTTACTGGAAGGCTTCTCTTGCAAACAGCGGGCAAAATCACTCTGCAGGAGAAACAAAATTTTTGATACTGCCGGCAAGTTCGGCTCAGCTGATTCCGGAGTAAAGAAATGGCTGATAAGAATAGCCACGCCGGGCGTTCACCAAAAAACAAAACCCTGTGCATTAGCGACATAGAAATAGCTCAACTGAAAAAATTTTTTCTCAGCAAAAGAAACCTTACGGCAGACAAGCTGCGCGATGGTATCTTCCATGGTGACTACAAAAACATGCTTGAAGCGATGCCTTCTGGCTCAATTAAGCTGCTTTTTCTCGACCCGCCATACAACATGGCGAAGAATTTTAACGGAAGCAAGTTTTCACGCCGCTCTGTCGATGAATATACAAAATGGCTGGATGAGCTTCTCGGTGAAATAAAAGAAAAGCTCAGCCCTGAGGCGTCCATATACATTTGCGGCGACTGGTTCAGTTCTGTTTCCATTTTCACAGCCGCCTCGAATCATTTTATCGTTCGCAACCGTATCTGTTGGGAAAGAGAAAAAGGCAGAGGAGCTAAGGCGAACTGGAAAAACTCAAGCGAGGACATCTGGTTTTGCACCATGTCCGATAGCTATATTTTCAATGTGGACAAAGTCAAGCTGCGCCGCAAAGTAGTCGCACCCTACCGAGATCAAAGCGGTTCGCCCAAAGACTGGAATGACACCAAAAATGGTGCCTTCCGCGATACGCACCCGTCCAACATCTGGACCGACATTACCATTCCCTTCTGGTCCATGCCTGAGAACACTGAGCATCCGACGCAAAAGAGCGAAAAATTGCTGGCGAAACTTATTCTTGCCAGCAGCAATGAGGGCGATCTTGTTTTTGATCCTTTTGCCGGCAGCGGTACATCACTGGTGGTGGCAAAGAAACTGCAGCGCCATTACCTCGGCGCCGAGCAAGATGAGCTATATTGCTTACTTACACAAAAGCGTCTTTTGCTTGCCGAAACAGACAAACGCATCCAGGGATTCGCCGACGGTGTGTTCTGGGAAAGAAACACACTGGCCGAACAGCTCGCTTTTGAAGATTGAAAGTTTAGCGCTTGCGTGCGATCAGGAGCCTGGTGAGATCCGAGACTGGTTCAAGAGTTTGAATTTCCCAGGAGTCGCCGAATATGTTGCAAATCTCTTCATCCGAGAAGCAGCGCAGCATCATATCTTTGCGGCCCTTGTCGGTATAAACATGAGTGCCGTCATCAAGTTTGTAATACTCGCCCGGTCCTGTGCCGACCCAGTCAAAGCAGCCAAGGAATAAAGCACCTGGTTCAAGCATCGGCAGTAGTTTTCCAACAGTCTGGCGCGCGAGATCAAGTGTAAGATGCTCAAAAATTGAATTTGCAACTACAGCACCGAAATGGTTTTCCGGAAAGTCAAGTTCAGAAATGTCCTGCACAAAAAACTCAATGTCCAGTTTTTCCTCGCCGGCCCAGGTTTTAGCAAGCTCGATTGCATGTGAAGCCACGTCAACACCAAGCATTTTGAACCCGTTTCTTGCTAGAAATACGCTCAACCAGCCGCTGCCGCATCCAAGATCAAGAATGCGCGTCGTCTTCTTGCTTTCAAGCTCGGCTGGAATGCGCGGAATGTAGTTGAGATCCGGCAGTTGGGTATACGGCACTTTCACCATATTCCAGGCTCTTTGCCAGAACTCCAGATTTTGTCTGTAAACTTCAGAGTCTGTAGAAATTGTCTTCACCATCTTTTCCCCGGGATTAAGGACCATATTGTCCAACAGTATCGGCCTTTACAACAAGCAAGCCGGGTTGCACTGTAAAGTTCAGCGGATTGCATGCATGAGGTCCGCTGCGAGAATCACTGCACTGCTGGTGGATTTCAGGCTCCGAGCAGAAGTTTTCAAGTGTGAACAAAGAGCGCTATGCATCGTTTGGCTACGAACTGTGTGCAGGGTGATTAAGTCCACAGTACTCAGGGTAAGGAGCTATAGGGGGCTAGACTTTCTATCCCGTTGGCGAATGGCAATTGGCGTTACGAGATGCCATGGTAGAGCAAGTAAGAACACAGCTTTTCATGATGCTCGTTCAACAGGGCGGCTCCGGCGCACTGTCGCTTACTAACGTCTCGGCGCAAGAATTACTGCCTTTTATACGCAATGTCGAAAAGAGCGTCACCTTCAATGCTCTCTCTCCCGTGATCGTCTACTGGTCTACAAGAAACGCCAGATGGTTGCTGCCTGACCCCAGCTCTACCAGAGATGCACTTTGCGTTTCGATTTTTTCCGAAGAAAACATGGAGAAGCAGGATGAATTCTGCTTTTTGGTACTGAGCCGTGGAATTTCAATGGTTGTCTATGGGCACTGCTCTGATGAATCAGGCGAACGCGTTTATCAATGCGTCGGCTCCATCGATCACAATATAGTAAAGCGAGCCTACGATCTTCTAGTCAGCGTCTGGCAGTTCATCGACCTTCCTGAAGCCAACAGGCTGGATGACGCAAAGATGCAAGTGGGTGGTCCGATTACTGCGCCACATTTTGTATCAGACATTCGACACGACTGGCCGCTGGTCAAACAAAGAAAGGATACGGACCCGGCGCAGAAAGTACAGCCGCCGCGCGTTGATGAGCACACGATGAATGAGCCGCCAACCGTTGTTCGCCCGGGTGACGACAACGGACTTCCAGGCACAGCAGTCAGCATACAAACAAAACCGGGGCAAACGGCGACAGTTCCAGCACAGCAGAAACCCGGCATGGCGCCAGCTATAGCAGCTTCGGCAGCCTCAAAGACATTCAACAATTCGACAGCTCATTCGCACCAGCAACTTGGTGATCCAAGTTTGCTGGAAGAAGAATTCCACTTCGAGAATTTGACTGGTTCGGGCGTGTTCAAGCCTCCTGAATTTGACAGCCTCGGACCAGGCGGCAACGGCGGAAATGGGGGCAATGGAGGGAATGGGGGCAACGTAGTCAATGGGGGCAATGGTGGTGGGCACAGCGGTGCAGCCATCGCCAAGCCGAAGAGCGCCAAGAGCGGCATCCAGGGATTACGCGAAGTCTGGACCAACATCACGCAGGAAGTGCGCACAGTATTTCCTCCGGATGCGCAAAAAATCATCAGAGACATTGTGAGCCAATTGCGTATTTCAAGCGATTTGCCTGCGATTCTTGACCTGGCAATCGAAGAACTGACTAAACTCAGCCGTGCAGATCGTGGCTTAATCTGGCAGGTGGTTGACGACCAACTTGTAGTTACCAACGAATTTGCCGCAAACAAACACGAATGTTTCAAGGGCAGCGCTAATCTCGGTGCGCAAGAAACAACTGCCATAGTATCGGAATTCCTCTCGCGCTTCCCTGACGAAACAGGTAACGGCACTATTGCAATTGCCGACACACTGCAAGATGCGAAATTGAGACGGATGTCTCCAACACTGGCTGCCCTGATCGAGCTGGGAGATGCGCGAGCCAGACTTGTAGCGCAGATTCGCAGCCGGGGTATTTTCCACGGCTTCCTCGAACTGCAGCAATGCGGAAATCCACGTGAGTGGAGCGAACAAGACGGCGCTGTATTACAAAGCGTTTCCGAAGTTCTCTCGCTTGTCGTTCAGCAGTCTTTCGACCTTATGCGAATCGAGCAAGACGCCAACGAGATGAAACTCGTTAATGAAATCTCGGCTATTTTTAGAGAATCAGGCGGGCAGCGCGCGCAATACACTATCGAGCAGGCAATCAACCTCTTTGCCGATCACACCGGATTTACTTCAGCGCAAGTATTCCTTTTCAATGAAGAAGAATCGGTACTCGTGCCTCAAATTTCGTCGAAAGAGCATGCGGATAATATTCCGCAATCGGCGAGACAAAATCCTTTCATGCAGGTATTTGAAGGCGGCAAACTGAAAACTATAAACCTCGAATACAGCAAACGTGGTGACGTCGTCTTCGGTCACGATACTGCAATGATCATTCCGCTTATGTCGGAAGGTGAAAAGCTTGGGGTTCTTGGTCTCTGGAAACGCAAACAGGGCAGCCAGAGTCTGCGTCCGCAAGACAGAGAACTTGCGCTTACTGTGGCCGGCAACCTGGCGTCGATTATCCGCGCCGAACAAGCTAACGCCCTCATCAGACAACAGTGGGCCAGAGAATCACTGATCAACACGGTTTCAGAACAGATTCAACAGTCCTTGAAAGAAGTAAATCCGATTTTGCATACACTTGTATCTCAGTTGGCGACTTATTTTGATCTTGGTCTTGCAGCAGTATCAATCTGGGATGGGTTAACTGATAAGTTTCTCGAACCTCAAATTGCGGGCTTATTCCATGGTAGAGAAGATGGCGCACTGGCTCAAATGGCGGAAAACCTTTTCGCTTCTCAATACGCATCATTGAGCAATCCAGAACTGCTGGCGCAGCAATTACCTGCCCTGGTTCTCACAGCCAATGATTTGAAAGAAGCAGTTGGAGAACATTGCGCTGAACTTCCGGCAATTCCAAATATGACTATGATGTTTCCATTGCGTCAGGGCAGCAGCCTCAAAGGCGCTTTGTTCATGATGTCCACGCAAGTAAGATCACCTTCACTTGCAGATATGCGTATGATCCAGGATCTGCTCAATCGCGTTGCCGTAGTTATCGAACACAAAGAGCTCTTTGAAAAGGTAGAACGACAGGCAATCACAGATCCGCTCACAGGTCTCTACAACAGGCGTTACTTCGAAGAGCAACTCAACAAAGAACTTGATCGTCACCAGCGTTTCGGTCACGCGATGTCGTTTATCATTCTTGACCTTGACCACTTTAAGAGCGTCAATGATACCCTCGATCACCAGAACGGAGACATCGCACTCAAACACACGGCTTCGATTGTGAAGAAGTGCGTGCGCGACGTCGATACTGTAGGGCGATTCGGTGGTGAAGAATTCGTCGTTCTGCTGCCGGAATCCGATGAGAATGCAGCAAAAGTTGTTGCAGATAGAATTTGCACAAGCATAAGAGAAAGCACGATCGAACAGTTCAAATCTGTTGAATGTGGCGAGAAAGTGCAGGCAAAATTCAAAGAAGGAAAAATCAACGACGCCACAGCAAAGCGATTGTCATCCGGCAAGATAACTGCATCCGTAGGTGTTTCAACCTTTCCGAAAGATGCTCAGGACAAAACCAGGCTCATGGAGCTTGCAGACAAGTATCTCTATCTAGCAAAAGGCAGAGGTAGAAATCAGGTTTGCAGTTCACGCGACGACACTGGAGAAGCAGCACAGGCAGCAGCAGTAGCTGCTGCAAGTTCTCAAGCTCAACCCAAGTTTGATATTCGCAAGCCAGTAGATAAGCCGCCACCGGTGCCCAAAATTGAATTCTCAATGGAAAGCAACGCTCCAGCGGCAAAACCGGTAGCTGCGCAAACCGCCGCATCGCTGGCTTTAAACAGCACACAAATTGACTTGCAGATGATAGCCGAACATGGGATTCTCGGTATGCTCGGCAGTGTGATTCAAGCAGTTACTAACAGAGATGGTTACTCTGATGATCGCTCAAACAGAGCCGCGGATTATGCATCGCGCATTGCGCTCTCATTCCGCCTGTCCAAGGATGACACCACAGTGATTTCGCTTGCTGCCGTATTAAACAATCTCGGAAAAGTGATTGTTGATGAAGAAGTGCTTCGCAAATCAGGCCCGTTGAACCCTGATGAATGGCTGCTTGTCGAGAATGCTCCCAGCGTGGCAGCAAAAATTCTGGAGCCGGCCAAACACTTGCAACGGGTTGGTATTGCTGTTGAATCTTACCAGGAGCACTGGGACGGCACAGGCTATCCAAAAGGGTTGAAAGGTGAATCTATTCCACTTGCCTCACGAATCATAGCGGTTGTTGATGCGTATGTTGCTATGACGAGCGATCGCCCTTACAGACCCGCTCTAAGCAAAGCAGAAGCAGTGGCGATATTGCAGAAAGGCGCCGGCAAAGAATGGGATCCGCGCATCGTCAAGCAATTCATCCATATTTTGAATAAAGAAGAATCCTGATCTCTCAAGAATGCGCTCTGCTCTTCACAGCCACAGGGCCAGCGGAGCTCGGGAGCACCGCTTCTTATCAAGATACATGTGCAGGGCCCCCCGATGAGGACCCGTTGGCGAGCGCAAGCGATTCAACGGGTCCTCATCGGGGCCCCTACATATAGGAGCCCCATTTTTGAGCAGAAATAGTGCCACAAAAGCACGACATTCTAACTAATTTCTCTTGCAAAAAAATTCTTTTGAATTCTAATGCTCCAGCCACTTTACAGATACTTGACATCTTGATAAATTAGAAGTACGAGATTGATGACGTCGCTTCAAGCGCGGGGCACACCACTCGTTGGTCCCCGGAAAACTCCTTAACATAGTGGCAGTCAATCTTTTCTGATCGATCCAGGTGACGAAAGTACATAGGAGCAAGCCCCTCTGAGCCCGGTGGGTGAACCGGCAGGGGGGCTTGTCATTTTGTTCATCTGGTATTGCCGGCAGTGCCCCTCCTCAGCGCTACTTAAGAGCTTCATTTTCTCCATTAACAGTTATCAAATCTTTCTTCCAATCCGCGTATAAATTATCCTTGCAATTGGAATAATCCAATTAGTTGCTGAGGAGGACGAGGACCGTGGGAAGAGAAAAGTCTCAGAAGTTTACCGATGAGGAAGCTGTCCTCCACGATGCGACCTTCTCGCCCAAGGATAACCGCAGAGAGCGCGGAAAAATCCTGGCGGACTCCTTTCCACACAAACTGCATGCCGGCTGGAAAGCCCCTTCTTCGCGCCCGGACCCTATTGATATTCTGGAAAAATCTAATGATGGGCGCATAAAAGACCTGATTCCTTTGCGCTATGGACGCATGATGCAAAGTCCCTTCACTTTCTTTCGGGGCGCAGCAGCACTTATGGCCATGGATCTCGGAGAACTAAAAGGGCTTCCCAAGGTGAACGTGCAGGCCTGCGGCGATTGTCACCTGTTGAATTTCGGAGCCTTCGCCACTCCGGAAAGAAACATACTCTTTGACATAAATGATTTCGACGAAACCTTACCAGCTCCGTGGGAATGGGATCTTAAGCGCCTTGCCGTCAGTTTTGTACTGGCAGCAAGAGAAAACGGGCTAAAAGCAAAATATGCTTCCGAAGCAGCGGAAACAGTTGCTCGTGCCTATCGTGAAAAAATAGAAGAACTTTCACACATGAGCATTCTCGACATCTGGTATGAGAAGGTCGACTGGCAAAGTGTCATCGCAAGCACTTCAGATGGCGATTTGCAAAAACGACGGAAAGAGAAACTAAAGCGCGAAATGAAGCGCAATATGGACTACTACTTTCCGAAGTTTGCAGAGGAATCGGGTGGCAAATTCCGCTTCAAAGACACGCCGCCCACGATGTATCACCCGGCCGGTGCGGAAGGAAAGAAGCTCGACGAGAAAATCAGGAAGGCACTTGAGCTATATAAGGAATCACTTCAGGAACACACAAGACGACTGGTCAATCGTTATAAGGTTGAAGATGTCGCCATAAAGGTTGTAGGTATAGGCAGCGTAGGCACGCTATGCGCGGTCGCACTCTTGCTTGCCTCCGAAAACGAGCCACTAATTCTGCAAATCAAGGAAGCTCGTCATTCAGTGCTGGCCCCTTATGTAGGTAAGAGCACTTTTGAAAACCAGGGACAGAGAGTCGTGGAAGGCCAGAGAATTATCCAATCAGCCAGCGACATGTTCCTGGGCTGGACAGAATCTGAATCGGGCAAACATTTCTATGTAAGACAGTTGCGAGATACAAAAGTAAAGCCGGAACCGGAGCTCTGGGACGGTCCCCAAATGATCGAAATCGCAGAAGTAATGGGAAGAGTTCTGGCAAGAGCACATGCCCGCTCGGGAGATGCAGCGGTAATTAGCGGCTATCTTGGCGCCGGAGAGACGTTTGATTCAGCAATTACTGATTTTGCCTTGAATTACGCCGACCAGACGGAACGCGACCACGCACTTCTGCTAGCGGCAATAAAATCAGGGCGCTTGAAAGCTGAAATCGAACCAGAAGACGACTAAGCTAATTAGTTCCAGAATTTTTCTCTGCCTTTCTGTAAGACAGGCAAATTATCGCTTTTGGTCTTTCCAGCTTTTTACAATCATTGAAATTGTTGAAGCGGCAGTCTTCACAGAGATATTTGCCTGCACGCCAGTTCCATGCGCTTTTTACGGTGATAAGCACAGCGAACAATCCTACGGCTAGCGGAACCAGAAATTCTATGTTCATTTGCTCGTAGCACCACCAGTGATGGCTGCAACCGGCGCAGCCTTGTAAGTGTCAATATAGATTTCCTCAAGATTATGCAGACCTATGCTAGCTTGTGAAAGTGGAGTTGGCGAAAAGTTTTGCACTGATCGGCGGGCACCAATCAAAACATCAGGACTGGCGATGTAAATGTAGGGGGCTTCGTCATAAACTATTTTTTGAAACTCAGCAAAGAGCTGCTTGCGTTTTTGCTTGTCGAATTCCTGGTCAGCCTGCTGAAATATTTCATCAATGCGCTGCTCCCATGGTCTTGCGTCACTGACAACGATTTCTCCCGTGCTGTCAGCTTCTCTCTGGTCAAACAAATGCAAGGAGCCATTGCTGCAAAATAAGTTCGAGCTGCTTTCTGGTTCAACCGGGTCGCAGCTAACGGAAAAGAGTTGTGCCTCCCATCTCTTTCTGCCGTCCATCAACTCGCGCAGTTGATCGGGATCTACAGCCAATTTGCTCACTTCAATACCTAGAGGCTTCAAATCATCAACAATTTGTTGTGCAGCCGCCTCGTAGTAGTTGCTTTTTGCAAGATATTGCAAAGTAAACTCAACCTTGTTGCCATCCTTGTCGCAAAGCTTTCCTTCTTTGCTTTTGTTAAACCCGGCGCGCGAAAGCAATTCTGCCGCATATTTGCTATTTGAAGGAAATGCTTTCAGTCCGGCATCATAGTAAGGAGATTCAGGAGGCAGGCAAACAAAACTGGCTTTTCCTGATCCTTTGAAGAATGCATTTACGATTCCCTGTCGATTGATTGCATGGTTTATGGCTTGCCTGAAATCAGAACTGTTGAACCATGCCGCTTTTACCGGATCCACAAAGGGGCGATTTAGCTTCGGATCAATTCGCTGGTTCATGTTAAAGACCAGAAATGATAAGCCGGTAGAAACACCAAGATCATATAGTTTATAGCCGCCCTCATTTTGCTGTGAGGAAATCCATTTTTCGTCACGAGGGCGGAAATGAGCGATGTCCGCATTTTTGCGCCCAAACTCAAGCACTACTGAGCCCGCATCAGGAACCAGCAGATATGTTATTTTGTCGAGATAAGGCAATTGATTGCCGTTAGCGTCAATCATGTAAAAGCCTTCAGCCCGAGTGAACTCAACCTTTTGAGCTGAGACATAATCCGAGACTCTGAAAGGTCCATCAGTTACCATTCCACTGGTATCACTGCCTGCTGCCCAGAGTTGCTTGAAACTGGAACGATCTCGTGAATCTGCCATTGCTTCAAGCTTATGTTTTGGCGCAATTTTGAGCACAGCAAGCTTTCGCAAAAAAGAACTGCAAGGGCGGGCAGTGACGAACTTATTTGTCAGTTCATCCAGGCTCTCACAGGCAGGCAATTTGCCGTCCACAAGTAACGACTCACGAAGAGGAGCACTGGCAAAGCCCTGGGCTATTAGCTTGTTCCAGGTGAAAGCAACGTCTTCTGCTGTTATTGCCTCACCGTCAGACCATTTCAGTCCTTTCCGTAGGCGTGTAATGTAAGTTACTTTGTCCGGTTCAATTTTTATTTCTGCCGCCATATCTGGTATCACTTCACTATTGCTGAGATCGACATCAGCAAGTCCGCGAAACATCAGATTGCACAATTCTTGAGAGAAGGCATCCTCAGCGACCCACGGATTGAAGGTTTTTGGATCGCCTGAAACAAGCACCGCACTAAGCTGCCCGCCACGAATACCTGTCTGGTAACGCCCCTGCCGCCATTCAGTGCCGCCGCGAAAAACAGTCTGGTAGGCAGGAATACTCTCATTTTTAACAGAAGCTGTAATTTCAGGACTGGTATCAGGTATTGCCGCGGCACCTGGCACCGCCAATGATCTTGATTGATTTTGCGTCGTATTTTGCGAACTGTTTGTGCAGCCATGCACAAGAAAGAGAAGTAGGCATAGCATGATCGCGGCTGATTTTGTAAGCTTGAACTTCATTTGAATAACTCCGGAGCGAATGCCTTCACAGAGCTAATAGTGATCGCGCCTCCAAAATTGGGCAACTCTGTTTGGATTACTTGAGTACCCAGTTTCTGTTGCATGCTTGCCCGCCGCACTATCACACCGACGACTTTGCCTCGATGGCTGATGACTGGTCCACCGCTGTTACCTACAGATACCGGCGCGTCAACTTGCAGCAGTCGTGGAGCAACGCGGCTGATCCGGCCTGTGCTGAAGGTGGGTGCGTAATAAGAACCAGAGTCGAAATCAATCTGATCAGAGGCAAGCGGATAACCAATCACCTGAATTTCTTGCCCCTCAGTTGGCTGTTCTTCATCAAAATCAAGTTTTGGCAGTCCTGGATTTGCAATCCAGAGGATGGCCAGGTCCGGTTCAGACTCTGATTTAGCGCAGCGGAAAACTTGTGCTTGCAAAGCTTGCTGACTGACAGGTCCAGCAGAATGCAAGAAATATCCTGTCTCTACGTCAACGCCTGCCTGAGCTAGATAACGAGTAAATTGCGCGCGACTGGGGTCTACCCGCACAGACAGGTGATTTTCATAGGTGTCCCAGATAGCATCAACTGTAGTCTGGTACAAAACCTTTTCAGCCAGATTCATCTCTTTTTTCTGAGACAAATTCACGATATTCAAAAGTTCTCGAAAGCGAGCTTCCGGGTCCTGAAATCCGGCAGTTTGTTGGGCGTGCAATCGCATCGCGGCAAAGAAACGCTCGCATTCACCGCCTAAACCAGAACCGCTATCAACTACGTGCCGGTTTGTCAGGAAGTAGCTTCGATCGCTGAGCGCCGTCTTTACAGGGAAGGAAGAGCCGGACCCAACGACACGAAAACCTTTATCATCAGTGGATGTCCCGAACACAGCGAAGCCGAATTTCGGTGATTTGTCTGTTAAATGCGCGTACAAACCGCCCTTCAGGTGAATCTTGATTCCGACATTAAGTTGATAAACCTGCGACTTCAACTTCTTGTCGAGGATTTCCCAGGGTTCAAGTTTCTCAGTTTTGGCAAGAGTGGGAAGCACAGAAATAAAAAGGCACGGAATAAGGCAAACCCAGCTGCTTAGTAGCTTATTCAAGTAGTAAAGGCTTTTCGACATTCAGGTTCCGAAACGGCAGCGCTCAGCTCGAATTATAACCGAGAGCCGCAAAGCAGCCAATAATTTGCTCTGAGAAGCTTGCCTTTAATGACTGATTGCAACTTCTATTTCAAACGTTCGCTGCCAGGGCAAAGAGACATGCACTGCGGGAATTGACCAGCCACTGGCGCTGCCAATTTGTCCAAGGAAGGAACGCATGAGCTCGGCTAATTTCCCATCCGCAACAGCCTGTCCATTAAGCTGAGTACGGACCTGCGTCTGATATGCCCAATCATCGGCAAAACGCACGAACATGGCTTCCTGGAATGCTTTTTCCCTGAGCTCATTGTGTCCGTTCAACTCTGAATACCAGCGAGCCATACCCAGTGCTAATGCAGAGCCGACGGTATTACCAGTGGTGTTCCAGCCGGCATATGACCACAATTTTTTCAGGAGATGAGGTTTACTCAACAACTCCCCAACAAGCGCAGGGTCAGCGCCATTGGCATACGCTACGTCGCAGAGAATCACAGGTTTGTTTGCCTTTTCGAGCAGCTCAACGCAACGTCTTACCGCATCACCGGTATTTATAAAGCGAAGATCTGATTGTTGCCCGGGCAATTGAATATGATCGCCCTGCCTGTGTTCTAGACAGTGGACAATAATTTGAATATCACTGCTTGCTTCGTCATCGTTTGTTATCGCAAGGCCGATTGCATGAGTCTGCTGTTCAACCGTTTCGCCGATTGTTTGCCCTTCGTAATTGCTAGGAGTGCGCGAGCCATATTCAGTGGAAAACTTCAAGGAAGCCAGCGGGCGTTTCTGCGAATTTTCCAAAATCGATCTCGCGATCAGGGTCTGAAGTGTTTCATCAGAGCCCGGATATGACATGACTTTGCGCGCAATACCCATACTTTCCGCTGCCTTAAGCAGCTTGTCTTGCTCGAGAACGTTCAAGCCAAATTCGCCCGAATCATCCTGACTGAATACAAGAAAGTCGATTTCGCCTTTGGCGACATGATCGAGCAATCGTTTATTTGCATTGAAATTTCTGCGCCTGGTTTTCAGATAATCTTCGCGGACACCAGGTTCTATGCGGGATTCAGCAACAGCAAGACTTCCCGGCGGCACTTTCATCCCGACTGTATTTCTATGCAAAAGTTCAGACCATTGAAAAATTTCGCGCCCATAGCGTGACCAGTATTTTTTCTCTTCCGTATTATCGTAATTGTCTGAAATACGCATGATGCTCGATTGAGCCAGGATAGACAAAGTCTTTGTGCTGAGCTTCTTCCATGTGCTGAGTTCTTTCAGCCTGTTTAGAATTTCCGATTCGCTTTCTTCGCCGCGGCGCGAATTAATCAAGCCACCATATATGAGACTATCCAGACAAACAAGTAAGCGGTCTGGCTGACGTGCTTTGATCATTTCACCAAGCCATTCGCTCAATCCACCGGGGCGGCTCGGAGCGGTGAGCGAGCCCACAAGTTCCAGCGGCGGCACAAGTGCAGGTATACCGGCTACCTTGCAGATCATTTGTGGAAATTGATAAGTGACAGGGCGATTATCGAGTGGTATCAGAACAAAGTGCATCAGTTTACCTATAGTCTACCGGATTCCAAGCTACCATTGTTTTGTTGATAAAGCGGCACACCAGAGCCCGGTGTAAATCTAGGTCCGCGTTTTTGTTCTCTCTCTCCCGAGACGAGTATTGCATTTGCTTTGTCTGCAATTTCCTGAGCTGTTTCTGATTTAACAGGCGTTGCGATTTCCATATCGGAAAAGTCATCTTTTTGCCAGACCACGGCTTCAAAGAAAACAGGCAATCCGATTAAATCACCTTGAATTGGCATATCGACTATCAAAGTGAGGACTCCTGTTTCAGGAATCGTACCGGCTGCCATGAGCTTGCGATCCGAGCCAAGACGTAATTTCTGCCCGTTGATGGGCTTGGCACCGCTGTCTTTATCCGCCATGGCAATCGCGGCCTTGCTCCCAGCCTTTCCTTTGACAACAAACTCGGCCGGTTTTCCAATAGTCAGCTTGCCCGGGAAATAGACACGGCAGCTGCCTCCAAGCTTTTGAGCCAGGCGGCTGCGCAGGGAATTTCCGCCGGCTCCGAGCTCTATGGCTCCGCCGTTATCAGCGCTACTGCCTGCGGATTGAACGTTGAAGGGTGTGCGGAATGACTTCAGCTGCCTGGCGCGTTCAGCAGCTGCCTCCAGCGCAGCAGCCTCTGTTGCCGATAGCGGTGCAGCTTCAGCCGCTTTTCCGTCGGATTTTTCATCGCCATCTTTTTCTTTCGAATGCTTCAGCCAGTGGAATTTCTTTGCACCTTTTTCAGCGGAATTTTGATTATCGCCGGCAGCTTTCCCCTGCTCGGCGCTGCTTTCTTTGCCTTTTGTATCAGTATTTTCGCCGTCTTTTGCGGCGGCTTTTGCCTTAGCTTCATTTGTAGAAGCCGGTTCCTCAGAGGCAGTGGAAGGATCTGCAGCAGCCGCGAACCCTGCCGGCGCCGAGAGTGCCAGCGCCAGAAACAAAACAGCTATTGGTGATAGAGAACGCAACGAATTCATGTTCATTGTATTCTAAGTATAGCCTCACATACTAACACTTCGCGGCAGGTTCAGTAAGCTCCGGTGTTTTTCAATCAAGATAAAGATTCCAAGATAACCGCGGAGCCACACAGCTTCCCGCACCGGACAGAGCCATTATCTCAGAAGCTCACCCGGCGTGTGCGACAGTTTATGGTCGAATACGTGCCTTTATTCGAAGCTATGGCTGTTGCCGTAAGCGCTCACATTCTTGCTTTTCCGCTTATCTGGTTTATTGGCTGGGCGCTGCCCTGGCCGAAATCACCAGAAATTGTCACGGTGATTGAAATAGATCTGACAAATTGGCCCAATGAAGCGGTGCCCAAGAGTATTACTGACATCTATAAGTCACAAATGCATGGCAAGAAGTAAATATCTCTCTTTTACGACCGGGCTCTTGAACGGGCTGCTCAAGCCTCCCGGCAGGAACGGGATCGATAATCAGCAGCACGCAGCCTGTCTGTTTTGCTACTAAAAGAATGCGTCAGAAAAATTTTTTCAGTTTTGATTGAACTCTTGACCTGGATCTTTCGTATCTATATTCAGAAGCAATACTTCTGCAATAAAAAATAGGACTCAAATGCATTTATCGCATGCGATCCATGCATATGATCACCGCTGCTCATGCGCCTTGAGCAGCAATACCTTTGCATTGAGCTTCACTGCCAAACCGAGTATTCTGGTTGATTGGATCAATCTGAATTCGAAGTACTACGGTATCAATGCTGGTGGCGCAATTCGAATATACCAACAGAGCGATTTCTATATATCAATCGGGCGGGAATAAATTATGGTTTCAAGCGTGCCTGCAGTTAAGAAAAAAATATGGAAATTCCCGCAAGAAGCGGAACCGTCCAGCGAATTGCTGCAGGTCGTCGGCGGCTCGGAAATCCTGGCACGGCTGCTAATCAGACGGGGCATCGACAGCGCCGAAAAGGCTGGCTCATTTCTTGATCCGCAAAAATACGTTGAAACTAGCCCGATGGTATTTGCCCAAATGGAAAAAGCCATTGCGCGAATTAGCCAGGCTATCGCTCAGAAAGAAAAAATCACCGTATATGGTGACTATGATGTTGACGGTGTGACCGCAACATCAGTTATGTTTACAGTGCTGAAACAGCTTGGCGCCAATGTAGATTTTTACATCCCAAATCGCGCAAATGAAGGCTACGGCTTGAACCTGAAAGCCGTTAGCGTTCTGGCCAGCAAACAAAGAAC